>NZ_JBICAJ010000003.1:0-308394 GCF_043088925.1 Streptomyces sp. NPDC014006
GGTGCTTTCCAGGTTCTCGCTCTCGCGTTTCCCTTTCCGGCGTTTCCGACTCTATCAGATCCTTTCGGCGTCTGACCCCCAGTCAGCGGGGTTTGCCTTCCCGGCCCTTGGGCCGTTCCGACGAGTGAGACTTTAGCGGATTCCCGGCTCCCGAGCTAATCGGGGCCCTGCGTCCTTTCGAACGTGGATTCCTCATTTCGCAAATGCGCGCGCCTACAACACGACAGCAGCGCAGTGAAACGACTGGCCGTCGAGAAGTGGGTGGTGCTTGCGGAATGGCTGTCCGGGGACCGACCGGAGTCGGCTCTCACGTCGGACAACTCGAAGAACCCTACGGATGCCACCGGGGTGTGTCAACTCCTGGCGGGACCACACCCCGGCGCGCCTGCTGGACCTGCGGCCCTGCCTGTCGGCGGGCTCAGTCCTTCGCGCCGGCGGCCAGCGCGCGGCTGCGGTCACGGGCGGCTTCCAGGGCGGCGATCAGGGCGGCCCGTACGCCGTGGTTCTCCAGCTCGCGGATGGCGTTGATGGTGGTGCCGGCCGGAGAGGTGACGTTCTCGCGCAGCTTGACCGGGTGCTCCCCGCTGTCGCGGAGCATGGTCGCGGCGCCGATCGCGGACTGCACGATCAGGTCGTGCGCCTTGTCGCGGGGCAGGCCGAGCAGGATGCCGGCGTCCGTCATCGCTTCGACCAGGTAGAAGAAGTACGCCGGGCCGGAGCCGGACAGGGCGGTGCAGGCGTCCTGCTGGGACTCGGGGACGCGGAGCGTCTTGCCGACGGCGCCGAAGATCTCCTCGGTGTGGGCCAGGTGCGCCGCGGTGGCGTGGCTGCCGGCGGAGATGACGGACATGGCCTCGTCGACGAGGGCGGGGGTGTTCGTCATGACGCGGACGACCGGGGTGCCGGCGGCGAGGCGCTCCTCGAGGAACGCGGTGGTGATGCCCGCGGCGCCGCTGATGACCAGGCGGTCGGCGGGGACGTGGGGGGCGAGTTCGTCGAGGAGGGTGCCCATGTCCTGCGGCTTGACCGTGAGGATCAGGGTGTCCGCGGTCTTGGCGGCCTCGGCGTTGGTGACCGGGGTGACGCCGTAGCGGGTGCGGAGTTCGTCGGCGCGTTCCTGGCGGCGGGCCGTGACGAGGAGGTCGGCCGGGTTCCAGCCGCTGCGGATCATTCCGCTGAGCAGGGCTTCGCCGATCTTGCCGGTGCCGAGAACTGCGACTTTCTGCGTCATGGCGGGGGGTGCCTCCGAAGGGTGCGTCGTCCTGGAGGCATCCTCGCACCCGGGGCGGGGGCGGGCCCGTGTTGTCCGGTGGGCGGAACGGGTGTGCGGGACGCCTCGGCGGTCGGCCGCGGGTCAGGCCGTACGGCGTCGGAGGGTGGCCGCGCCGAGGGCGAGGACGAGCAGCGCGCAGCCGGCCACGATGAGGACGTCGCGGACGAAGGTGGCGGTCATGTCGGTGTGGTGGAGGACCTCGTTCATGCCGTCGACGGCGTACGACATGGGCAGGACGTCGGAGATCGCCTCGAGGGCGGGGTGCATGTCGGACCTGGGCGTGAACAGGCCGCACAGGAGGAGCTGGGGGAAGATCACTGCCGGCATGAACTGGACCGCCTGGAATTCCGAGGCCGCGAAGGCCGAGACGAAGAGACCGAGGGCCGTGCCGAGGAGGGCGTCGAGCAGGGCGACCAGGAGGAGCAGCCAGGGGCTGCCGGTGACGTCCAGGCCGAGGACCCACAGCGCGAGGGCGGTGGCGAGGGCGGACTGGACGATCGCGACGGCGCCGAAGGCGAGGGCGTATCCGGCGATCAGGTCGCCCTTGCCGAGGGGCATGGCGAAGAGGCGTTCGAGGGTGCCCGAGGTGCGTTCGCGCAGGGTGGCGATGGAGGTCACCAGGAACATCGTGATCAGCGGGAAGATCCCGAGCAGGGACGCGCCGATGCTGTCGAAGGTGTGCGGGCTGCCGTCGAAGACGTAGCGCAGCAGGAAGAGCATCACGCAGGGGATGAGGAGCATCAGCGCGATGGTGCGCGGGTCGTGGGTGAGCTGGCGCAGGACCCGGGCGGCGGTGGCGGCGGTGCGGGCGGGGTGCAGGGCGCGGGTGGGGGCCGGTGCGGTCGGGTGGGTGCTCATCGGGTGGTCTCCTGGGCGCGGGCTGCGGCGTTGGCCTGGTCCACCAGGTGGAGGAAGGCGGCCTCGACGGTGTCGGCGCCGGTGCGGTCGCGCAGGGCGTCGGGGGTGTCCTCGGCGAGGATGCGGCCGTCGCGCATGAGCAGCAGGCGGTGGCAGCGTTCGGCCTCGTCCATGACGTGGGAGGAGACGAGGAGGGTGGCGCCGCGGTCGGTGAGTGTGTGGAAGAGGTTCCACAGGTCGCGGCGCAGGACGGGGTCGAGGCCGACGGTGGGTTCGTCGAGGACGAGCAGCTCGGGCGTGCCGAGCAGGGCGACGGCGAGGGAGACGCGGCTGCGCTGTCCGCCGGAGAGGTTGCCGGCGAGGGTGTCGGCGTGCCGGGTGAGGTCGACGTCGGTGAGGACGCGGTCGACGTCGGCGCGGCGGTCGGAGGTGGGCTGTGCGGGGTTGAGGACTGCGGCGAAGTAGTCGAGGTTCTGGCGGATCGACAGGTCGTCGTAGACGGACGCGGCCTGGGTGACGTAGCCGATGCGGGTGCGCAGGGCGGGGTGGCCGGCGGGGAGGCCGAGGACGTCGAGGGTGCCGGTGACCTTGGCCTGGGTGCCGACGATCGCGCGCAGGAGGGTGGACTTGCCGCAGCCGGAGGGGCCGAGCAGGCCGGTGATACGGCCGCGCGGGACGGAGAAGTCCAGCCCGTGCAGGACGGTGCGGGGGCCGCGGACGGCGGTGAGAGCGGTGGCGTGGATGGCCGGGCTGTCGGTGGGCGGTACGCCGGACGAGTAATTCATCATGTGATGAATACTGCGCCCGGCGCGGGGCGGCGTCAAGCGTCCGCGGGGCTCGCGGCCCTGCGGGCGCGGGGCTCGAGGGCGCGGGGCTCGAGGGCGCGGGGCTTGTGCCGGGGAGGGTGCCGGGTCATGCGGTGCGGGCCACGAGCAGCTCCACGTCGTACGTCTCTTCCACGACGCCGTCGGGGAAGACGGTCAGCAGGTGGGCGCGCTCGGCGGTGAGGAACGTCCGGGCGCTGTTCTCGCCGTGGACGAGGAAGACGGAGTGGCTGCCGATGTTGGCGAGGTGGGTGTCGACGGGGACGCGGCGGCTCCAGCGCACTCGGCGATGTGCGAAGCACAGGCGGCCGGTGGGGTCGGCGGCGGCCGGGTCGAAGGCGCCCTTCTTCACGTGGGCGTCGTCGATGCCGAAATGGCGGGCGATCCGGACCGACTGGTCGGCGATCCACGGCACGTCGGGGGCGCTGGTGTTCCACCACAGCGCGAGCGCGCCGCCCGGACGCAGCACACGCCGGGCCTCCGGGACCGCGCGGGCCGGGTCGGTCCAGTGCCAGGACTGGGCATAGGTGAGGAGGTCCATGGAGGCCGCGGCGAGCGGCAGGGCGTTGCCGTCGCCGCGGACGAGCGGCACCTCGGGCAGGCCGCGGTGCAGCTCCGCGGCCATGCCGGCGCCCGGTTCCACGGCGAGGACGTCGGCGCCGCGGCGGGTCAGGAGGTCGGTCGCGATACCGGTGCCCGCGCCCACGTCGGCGACGCGCGCGCCGGTGAGGGAACGGCCGGCGAGCTCTTCGACGGCGTCGAACAGGGCGTCGGGGTACGACGGGCGGTGGGCGGCGTACCGGGCCGCGGCGGCGTTGAAGGAGTGGGCGCGGGCCGCGTGAAGGTGAGCGAGGTCGCGGTGCTCCGGGGTCGGGACGCGGCTGGGTTCTGACGTGGCTGCCATGGGGCCATGGTGGCCGGGACGGTCGCCGGGAGCAGACGGTTTTCGCTCACCGCGCTCATCCCCACGACGGCTCCTAGGAACGCCGCTTCTTCTTGGTGGGGTTGCCCGAGCGCTTCACGGTGCGGCGTCGGTGCTGGTCGAGGGCTTCCTCGTAGTCGGCGCGGTGGAGCTTCTCGCCCGGGGCCTCGGTCAGGGAGCGGAAGAAGTAGGCGAGGAGCGAGCCGACGAAGCCGATGGCGAGCAGGCCGCGCAGGTTGGCCTGCCGTTCCGGGTCGGGGCGCGTGCCGAAGGAGTCCCAGGTGTGCCGGAAGGCGAGCGCGCTGCAGATCGCGAACATCGCGATGACGAGGACGGTGACGAAGCTGCCGGTGTCCGCGATCGCCAGTCCCTCGTAGGCGAAGCGCAGCACCAGGCAGGCGGCCGCCGCGGCGACGAGGGAGCCGACGGCGACACCGAAGCGCCGGGCGGTGTAGCCGCGCGAGTGGTCGACCCAGGTGGTGCCGAAGAATCGCAGGGGTTCCGGCCGGGGGCCGGTGGGGGTGTTCCGGGTGCCGTTGTCGTCGCTCACGCCCTCGATTATGGCGCTGTGCGCCCACCGCCCCCGGGCCGCGGCTCCTCGCCGGCGCCACGGGCCGGGGCGGCTTCGCTCAGGCGCAGCGTGGGGCCACGTAACCGTCGCTGCCCGTGTGCACGTACGCGTCGGAGACGAACTCGCCGTTGCCGATGTTGTCCCAGATGTTGGTCGTGCCGTAGTAGCCGGACACCGAGGTGCCCGGGGACTGGCAGTAGACCGGCACCTTGATGCCCTCCGGCAGGATCTTGACGATCGGGTAGCCGGTGCCGGGGCCGCTGCGCACGTTCAGACGGACGCCGGGCGCCACGTCGTAGGAGCGCAGCGCCGTCGCGGTCTGGGCCTGCAGTGCCTCACCTGCGGTTTCGTCGACATGGTCGACCGACATGATGACCTCCCCCGTTGCACCCCACGACAGACGTGGGGTCCCGTTGATTCCCTTGCGTCGCGCGGCGAAACACCTGTGCGCGACTCGCACGCAACGCTAGCAAGCCGCCTCTGTCCTGTTCGAGTCATCGACTAGGCTCCGTGCGTCGCGCGCGCGGACGAAGAGCACGGGGGGTTCCATGGCGCCACAGAGGAACACCGGGGCGGGCGCGGAAGCGGAACTTCCGGAATACGCCGGTCACTATCTGCTGGAGTCCCGTCTGGGCTCGGGCGGCATGGGCGTCGTGCACCTGGCCCGCAGTGCGTCGGGCATGCGGCTCGCGGTGAAGGTCGTGCACGCCGAGTTCGCCAGGGACCCCGAGTTCCGGGGCCGTTTCCGGCAGGAGATCGTGGCCGCGCGCCGGGTGAGCGGCGCCTTCACCGCGCCCGTCGTGGACGCCGATCCGGACGCCGACCGGCCCTGGATGGCCACGCTGTTCATCCCCGGTCCGACGCTGTCCGAGCACGTCAAGGACAACGGCCCGATGGCCACGGCGGAGTTGCGCCGGCTGATGGCGGGGCTCGCGGAGGCGCTGCGCGACATCCACCGGGTCGGGGTGGTGCACCGGGATCTGAAGCCGAGCAACGTGCTGCTCGCCGAAGACGGTCCGAAGGTCATCGACTTCGGCATCTCCCGGCCCAAGGACAGCGAACTGCGCACCGAGACCGGCAAGTTGATCGGCACACCGCCGTTCATGGCGCCCGAGCAGTTCCGGCGGCCCCGGCAGGTGGGGCCCGCGGCCGACATCTTCGCGCTCGGTTCCGTGATGGTGCACGCGGCGACCGGACGGGGTCCGTTCGACTCCGACAGTCCGTATGTCGTCGCCTACTCGGTCGTCCACGACGAACCGGATCTGACGGGCGTGCCCGGGAACCTGGCGCCGCTGGTGGGGCGTTGTCTGGCCAAGGAGCCGGAAGAGCGGCCGACACCGGACGAGCTGATGCGGGAGCTGCGCTCGGTGGCGGCCTCGTACGACACGCAGGCGTTCATACCGGCTCAGCGGACGGGGGCCCGGCTGACGGGGGACGGCCCACCGCCGTCCGCGCCGAAGGACGGCCCCGAAAGTGAAGAGGCGGGAGGTGGCGCAGGGGCACAGGAGGACGAGGCGGGAGCAGCGGGTGCGGGTGACCGTGCGCGCAGGCGTCGACGCGCGCGGATCGCCGTCGCCGTGGGGGCGGTGGCGCTGGTCGCGGGCGGCGCGTTCGCCGTCGTGCCGCTGATCGACGGCGGCGTCGCGGCGGGCGGTACGGCCGCGCGGTCCGCGCGGGACGGCTTCGCCGGGTGGGAGGCCGAGCCTGTGGCGGCAGATGGTGCCGCCGAGTGCGCCCCGGGCGCCGGCCGGTTGCTGTGTGCCCGGCCCGGTGTGGTCTTCGCGCTCGACCCCGAGGACGGGCGGCTGCTGTGGCAGCACCCTGCCGCGCAGGGGCGCTCCGCCGGCCCGCCGGCCGTGGCGGGCGGGTTCGTGTACGCCCCGGCGGACCAGGGGCGGCGGCTGGAGGCGCTCGACCCGGCCTCCGGCCAGGTGCGCAGGCGGCAGGACGTGCCCGCGTACGCCGGGTTCCGGGCCGTCGGCGACATGCTGCTGCTCACCGGTGCGCACGGCGTGGTGACGGGCGTCGACGCGGCGACGGGCGCCACGGTGTGGAGCCACCGGATCGCGGGGCAGGCCATGCCGTCCTTCGAGTCGTTCGCCGGGGACACCCTGGCGTTCGCGGCGAGCGTGTCCGGCGACGGGAAGCACACCCGCGTCACCGCCGTGGACCCGCGCACCGGTGACGTGCGCTGGCAGACCCGGCTGGACGGGATGCTGGACCTCTTCGGTGCGCAGGGCGGATCGGTGTATCTGCTCGCCCTGGACCGGACGTACGGCGAGGCGACCGCCGTCGTGCGCCACTCCCCTGCGACCGGGGCGACGCGCCGGGTCGCGCTGCCCGTCGCCCGGCAGGGGGCGCAGGCCGCCGTGCGGGGGGACGTCGTCTACCTCATGGGGGTCGGAGGGTCGCTGGACGCTGTCGACATGGGCGCGCGCAAGCGGCTGTGGTCGCTGGAGACGTCCGTGAGCCGCGCCTCGGCGCCGGCCGCAGACGGTGACCATGTGTACGTCACGGCGGCCGACGGACGGCTGCTCGGCGTCGACGCCCGCACGGGCGGCCTCGTCGGACAGACCCGCGCCCGGCTGGGCACCGGCGGCGACCGCATCGCCGCGAGCCTGCCCACGCCGGTGGTCGCCGGCGGCCGCGTGTACGCATCGGCGCCCGACGGCACGGTGTTCGCGGTGCCCGCGGGGGCGCCGGGCGGGTGGTAGGCCGCGGGGGCAGACAGGCGACGGGCCGCTTGAGGGGAGAGAGAAAGAGACAGGCGAGGGCCGCCCGGGGGGAGACAGGCGAGGGGCCGCCCCGCGAGGGAGCGGCCCTTCATCGTCGTACGACCTGGCCGGGGCGGCCGGGAGAGGGTCAGGCCAGCTTGGACACGTCCCGCACCGCGCCCTTGTCGGCGCTGGTGGCCATCGCGGCGTAGGCGCGCAGGGCGGCCGAGACCTTGCGTTCGCGGTTCTTCGGGCGGTAGGCGCCGTTCAGGGCCTGCTCGCGGCGGGCCAGCTCGGCGTCGTCGACCAGCAGCTCGATCGTGCGGTTCGGGATGTCGATGCGGATGCGGTCGCCGTCCTCGACGAGGGCGATGGTGCCGCCGGAGGCCGCCTCGGGGGACGCGTGGCCGATCGACAGGCCGGACGTGCCGCCGGAGAAGCGGCCGTCGGTGACCAGGGCGCACGCCTTGCCCAGGCCCCGGCCCTTCAGGTACGAGGTCGGGTAGAGCATCTCCTGCATGCCGGGGCCGCCCTTGGGGCCCTCGTAGCGGATGACGACGACGTCGCCCTCCTTGACCTGCTGGGTGAGGATCTTCTGGACGGCCTCCTCCTGCGACTCGCAGACCACCGCCGGACCCTCGAAGGTCCAGATCGACTCGTCGACGCCGGCCGTCTTCACCACGCAGCCGTCGACGGCGAGGTTGCCCTTGAGGACCGCGAGGCCGCCGTCCTTGGAGTAGGCGTGCTCGGCCGAGCGGATGCAGCCGCCCTCGGCGTCGGTGTCCAGTGCCTCCCAGCGCTCGGACTGGGAGAAGGCCTCGGCGGACCTCACGCACCCCGGCGCCGCGTGCCACAGCTCGACGGCCTCGGGGGACGGGGAGCCGCCGCGCACGTCCCAGGTCTTGAGCCAGTCGGCCAGGGACGGGCTGTGCACGGAGTGCACGTCCTCGTTGAGCAGACCGGCGCGGTGCAGCTCGCCGAGGAGGGCGGGGATGCCGCCGGCGCGGTGCACGTCCTCCATGTAGTACGTGCGGTCCTTGGCGACGTTGGGGGCCACCTTCGCCAGGCACGGCACCCGGCGGGAGACGGCGTCGATCTGCTCCAGGCCGAAGGGCACCTCCGCCTCCTGGGCGGCGGCCAGCAGGTGCAGGATCGTGTTGGTGGAGCCGCCCATCGCGATGTCGAGGGCCATGGCGTTCTCGAACGCCTGGATGGTGGCGATGCTGCGCGGCAGGACCGAGTCGTCGTCCTGCTCGTAGTAGCGGCGGACCAGGTCCATCACGGTGTGCGCGGCGTCGACGTACAGCTGCTTGCGCGCGGTGTGGGTGGCCAGGACCGAGCCGTTGCCGGGCAGGGAGAGGCCGATCGCCTCGGTCAGGCAGTTCATCGAGTTGGCGGTGAACATGCCGGAACAGGAGCCGCAGGTCGGACAGGCGTTCTCCTCGATACGGAGCATGTCCTCGTCGGAGATCTTGTCGTTCACCGCGTCGGACATCGCGTCGACCAGGTCGAGCGTGCGGACCGTGCCGTCGACGAGGGTGGCGCGGCCGGACTCCATCGGGCCGCCGGAGACGAAGACCGTCGGGATGTTCAGCCGCAGGGCCGCGTTCAGCATGCCCGGGGTGATCTTGTCGCAGTTGGAGATGCAGACCAGGGCGTCGGCGCAGTGCGCCTCGACCATGTACTCCACGCTGTCCGCGATCAGGTCGCGGGAGGGCAGGGAGTAGAGCATGCCGCCGTGGCCCATCGCGATGCCGTCGTCGACGGCGATCGTGTTGAACTCGCGCGGGATGCCTCCCGCCTCCTTGATCGCCTCGCTGACGATCCGGCCGACCGGGGCCAGGTGGGTGTGGCCGGGGACGAACTCGGTGAAACTGTTGGCGACCGCGATGACGGGCTTCCGGCCGATGTCCGCACCGGGTACACCGGAGGCGCGCATCAGGGCGCGGGCGCCCGCCATGTTGCGGCCGTGGGTGACTGTGCGGGACCTCAGCTCGGGCATCGTCGCTCGCTCCTTCTAAGACCTTCGGTCAGAGAATTCTGACTGCAGTCGAGCGTACGCCGGTCATCCAGGGACCGGGACAGGGTGTCCGGAATGCGGGACGGGTGTCTCGCCGTTCCGCGTCTCTCAGCCGCCCGTCAGGTGCGTCTGTACGACCGGGGCGAGGCGGGCGATGATCTGTTCGACGTCCACCGACGCCAGCGGCTCCACCTTGATCACGTACCGCAGCATCACCGTGCCGACCAGCTGGGCGGCCGCCAGTTCGGCGCGCAGCTCGGCGTCCGCGGTCCGCAGCTCTCCCGCGACCCGGCGCAGCAGCTGCGTGGAGACGAGCCGGCGCAGGGCGGCCGCGGCGGTCTCGTTGTTCACCGCCGAGCGGATGATCGCGAGCAGCGATGTCCGAGTGGCGGGGTTCTCCCAGAGGCCGAAGAGCAGGCGGGTCATGCGCTCGCCGACATCGGCGAGGGGACCGGCCAGGGCCGCGTCGCGCATCGTCAGGGCCGGTGCGAACGCGACCTCGATGGCCGCTTCGAAGATCTGTTCCTTGGTGCCGAAGTAGTGGTGGACGAGCGCCGAGTCGACACCGGCGGCCTTGGCGATGCCGCGCACGGACGTCTTCTCGTAGCCGCGCTCGGAGAACTCCTCGCGCGCCGCGGTCAGGATGCGGTCACGGGTGCCGGCCGACTCCGTGCTCGGTGGCCGCCCCCGGCGGCGGCCACCGGCGGGGGTGGCCGTCGTCGCCGGGGTGTCGCCACGGCTCGTCATCGCCGGGGCACCTTCACCGAGGACGCCAGGTGGAGGCGGGTGAAGGCCAGGGCCTCGGCGAGGTCGGCCTCGCGCTCCGCGCTGGACATGGCGCGGCGGGTGTTGACCTCGATGACCACATGACCGTCGAAGCCGTTCACGGCGAGCCGCTCGAGCACCTCCGCGCAGGGCTGCGTGCCGCGGCCGGGCACCAGGTGCTCGTCCTTGGCGGAGCCGCGGCCGTCGGCGAGGTGCACGTGGCCGAGGCGGTCGGCCATGCGGTCGATCATCTGGATCGCGTCGGTGCGGGCGGTCGCGGTGTGACTGAGATCGATCGTGAAGTGGCGGTAGTCGTCCTTCGTGACGTCCCAGTCGGGGGCGTACGCGAGCATCTCGCGGTCGCGGTAGCGCCACGGGTACATGTTCTCGACGGCGAACCGCACGTCCGTCTCGTTCGCCATGCGCCAGATTCCGTCCACGAAGTCCCGGGCGTACTGGCGCTGCCAGCGGAAGGGCGGGTGGACGACGACCGTGCTCGCGCCGAGCTTCTCGGCCGCCACCCGGGCGCGCTGCAGCTTGGTCCACGGGTCGGTGGACCACACCCGCTGCGTGATCAGCAGACAGGGGGCGTGTACGGCGAGGATCGGGATCCGGTGGTAGTCGCTGAGTCTGCGCAGCGCCTCGATGTCCTGGCTGACCGGGTCGGTCCACACCATGACCTCGACACCGTCGTAGCCGAGGCGCGCGGCGATCTCGAAGGCCGTGGCCGTCGACTCCGGATACACCGAGGCCGTCGACAGCGCGACCTTCGCATCCGGGATCCGTACGACTGGCTCTGCCATGGGGGACAGGTTACGGGGTGCGGCGTTGTGGACGCGGGGTGCGTAATCGCCGTTGTGGCGAGCGCCATACGCGGCTGCGGGCTGGGGGCGTGGGCGGCCGGGGGCTGTTCGCCGTTGCGGTGGTGGTGAGGACCATGCGAGCTGCGGGCTGCGCGGCCGGGGCGCATGTTCGCCGTTGTGGTGAGGACCACGCGCGGGTGCCGGCCGCGGGCAGCGCCGCCGGGGGGCGCCTGCTCGCCGTTTGTGGTGAGGACCACGCGCGTGTGCGGGCGGCGTTGTGGTTGACGGCGCCCGCGGCGGAGCCGTATGTCGGCACGGCCTCGCGCCCGTGCATGGGTGTGGGTTACGCCGATCCCATGTGGTCCAGGCGGCGCAGGATCACTCCCTCCCGCAGGGCCCACGGGCAGATTTCCAGGGCCTCCACCTCGAAGAGGTCCATCGCGCCCTCGGCGACCAGCGCGCCGGCGAGGAGCTGGCCCGCGCGGCCCTCGGAGACGCCGGGGAGCTCGGCGCGCTGGGCGGTGGTCATGTCGGCGAGCTTGGGGACCCACGCCTCCAGGCTCTCCCGCTTCAGCTCCCGCTGGGCGTACAGGCCCTCCGCGGAGCGGGCGGCGCCGGCGATGCGGGCCAGCTGCTTGAAGGTCTTGGAGGTGGCGACCACGTGGTCCGGGGCGCCGAAGCGGCTGAATTCGCCGACCGTGCGGGCGATCTGCGCGCGGACGTGGCGGCGCAGGGCGCGGACGTCCTCCGGGTCGGGCGGGTCGCCGGGCAGCCAGCCGGCGGTGAGGCGGCCGGCGCCCAGCGGCAGCGACACGGCCGTGTCCGGTTCCTCGTCCATGCCGTAGGCGATCTCCAGTGAGCCGCCGCCGATGTCGAGGACCAGCAGCTTCCCGGCGGACCAGCCGAACCAGCGACGGACGGCGAGGAAGGTGAGGCGGGCCTCCTCCTCACCGCTGAGCACCTGCAGCTCGACGCCGGTCTCCTCCCGCACGCGCGCGAGGACGTCGTCGGCGTTGCCGGCCTCGCGGACGGCGGACGTGGCGAATGGCACCAGGTCCTCCACACCCTTGTCCTCGGCGGCCTGGAGGGCGTCCTTGACGACGGTGACCAGTTTGTCTATGCCCTGGGAGTCTATGCAGCCCTCGTCGTCCAGGAGTTGGGCGAGCCGCAGCTCCGCCTTGTGCGAATGCGCGGGCAGTGGGCGTGCGCCGGGGTGCGCGTCCACCACCAGCAGATGCACCGTGTTCGATCCCACATCGAGGACACCGAGTCTCATGTAGGGAACGCTACTGCCAGCGGCACCGTGTTCGGCCCCCCGTGCGGTGCCGGGACGGGCGCCCGGCGACTTACCCTGGACGGGTGCCAAAGACGAAAAAGGCGAAGGACGAAAAACCGACCAAAACGGCGAAGGCCGAAAAGTCGACCAAAGCCTCCAAGGTTCCTTCGCAGGCGAAGGTGGTGAAGGCTGCGAAGAAGCCCAAGAAGGCCCTGCCGGGGCCTCAGGCGCCGGTGGCCGACGAGAAGGGACTCGACTTCCCGCGCGCGTGGGTGGAGTTCCCGGATCCGGCGGACGACGAGCAGGTCTTCCGGTGCGATCTGACATGGCTGACCTCCCGCTGGAACTGCATCTTCGGCAGCGGCTGCCAGGGCATCCAGGCGGGCCGCGCGGACGACGGGTGCTGCTCGCTGGGCGCGCACTTCTCCGACGAGGACGACGAGCAACGGGTCGCCGGGCATGTGGCGCGTCTCACGCCGGAGATCTGGCAGCACCATGCCGAGGGCACGAAGAACGGCTGGGTGTCCGAGGACGAGGACGGCGAGCGGCAGACCCGGCCCTTCCAGGGCTCCTGCATCTTCCAGAACCGGCCCGGCTTCGCCGGAGGCGCGGGCTGCTCGCTGCACATCCTGGCCCTGCGCGAGGGACGCGAGCCGCTGGAGACCAAGCCGGACGTGTGCTGGCAGCTGCCGATCCGGCGGACCTTCGACTGGATCGAGCGGCCCGACGACACGCGCGTGCTGCAGGTGTCGATCGGGGAGTACGACCGCCGGGGCTGGGGTCCGGGCGGCCATGACCTGCACTGGTGGTGCACGTCGGCGACCTCGGCGCACGGCGCGGGCGACCCGGTGTACGTCTCCTACCGGGCGGAGCTGACCGAGCTGATGGGCAAGGCCGGCTACGACCGGCTGGTCGAGCTGTGCGAGGAGCGGCTGGCATCCCGGCTGCCGCTGCTCGCCCCGCACCCGGCGGACCCGGCCGGCTGACCCGGCCCACGGGTGGGTTTCGGCGCCGTATGCGCAAGGCGTACGGCGCCGTATCGCGTCCGGTGTCACTACGTCGACGGGGTCGGGTCGCCGTTGTCGCCGGGCGGCGGGGTCGAGCTCCCGGGGCCGGTGGAGCCGCCCGGGTCGGACGGGGTGGTCTCGGTGGGCGTGGGGTCGGGCGACGACGGCGGGCTGCTCGGGGTGGGTGAGCCGCCGGGGTCCGAGGGGGCCGAGGTGGTGGGCGTCGGGTCGGGGCCGGACGGCGGCGGGTCCGTGGGGCTGCCCGTGCCCGGGTCGGAGGGGCTGGGCGCGCTGCCATAGCCGTCGATGGAGACGACGGTGCCGGCGGGCGCGATCGCCACCCGCGCGCTCCAGTGGCCGGACGGCTCGCGCAGGGGGTCGACGTGCACCTGGATCGTGAACGACTCGCCGGGCTGGAGGGTTCCCGAGGACTGGCTGAAGTAGAGCCAGGGGGCCATGGTGGTGGCCGACCAGCGCACGGGGCCCGAGCCGGTCGCGGTGAGGGTGATCAGCGTGGTGTCGCCCCGGCTTCCGGCGGTGACCTCCAGGTCCCCGCTCCGGGCGCCGGTTCCGGCGACGCTGACGACCTCGACGGAGACGTCGCCGTCGTCGCCCCGGCCGAACCGGGCGCCGGGCCGGGTGCTGGCGTTGCCCGCGTTCTCGTAGGCGCCGCTCGCCGTCTCGCCGTCGAGCATGCCCGCGTTGTGGTCCTGGCGGGCGGTGGCCGGGCCGCCGGCGGGGTCCTCGCCGACGGGTGCGCCGCGGTAGGCGGCCCACAGGGCGAGCACGGGGGCGGCGACCACGGTGGCGACGACGGTCGTGGTCACGGCACGCGCGCGCAGCCGGTCACGGCGGGCCGCGCGGTCTTTGGGGTCCAGGGGGAAACCGCGCCGGTCGAAGCGCGGCACGGCGAGGCCACGTGCGCGTGGGTGGTGGGCCAGGGCGACGTGCAGGGCCGCGCGGGGCGCCTCCAGTACGGGCAGCTCGGCGGGGGTGACGCTGGCGCCGGGCCAGCGGCCGGGGACCGCGCGTTCGGCGGTGCGACGGCAGCGGGGGCAGTCGTCGACGTGCCGGACCAGTTCGCGGCGCAGGGTGCTGCTCAGCACGAACCGGCCGTCGCCGGTGAGGCGGGCGACGCTCGAGCAGGTGCCGGTCTCCACGACGGCCAGCGCCGCGCGGGTGCGCTCCACCTCGCAGGCCGCGGCGGCGAGCAGGTCGCGGGCGGCGTCGAGATCCATGCCGAGCACGGCGGCGACCTCGTGGGCGGCCAGGTGGTGGCGCACGGCGAGTTCCAGGGCCTCGCGCTGCTCAGGTGTGGTGCCGGCGGCCTCCGGCCAGGCGAGCAGGCCCAGTTCGCGGCGCCGCCGCTCCTGCACCTGAGGGGCGACCGGCACGGCGGCCTCGGGCTCCTTGCCGGTGCCCGCGCGGCCCGCGGCGTGGGTGGCCTGACGTTTCTGCTTGGCCTCGGCGAGCTTGCGCAGGCACGCCCAGCGGGCCAACGCGTACAGCCAGGCCCTGCGGTCGCCGGCGGCCTCCGGCACGCGCGTGCCGCGCCGCTCGGCGAGGGTGAGCGCGTCGGCGAGGGCGGCGGTGGCCGAGTCGTGGTCGCACAGGACGGACAGGCAGTAGGTGAACAGCCCGTCGAGATACGGCTCGTAGCGCGCGGGCGGGCGCTGCGCCAGCGTGCGCGCCGCGGCGCGGTCGCGCGCCTCCCGGTGCGCCCGGTGTGCGCCGGTGGTGCGGGTCGAGGTCTCCGGAGTGCTGCTCGTCACCCGTGCGACCGTAGGCGGCATGAGCAGGCCTTCTCGGGCGCCTTGAGCACTTTTAATCCGTACGGGTGAAACGATCCCTCAATAGGGGACAGCAGCCCTTCGGCCCGTGGCCGGTTCCGGGTTGCGGTGGCCGGTTCCCGTCGAGGGGCACAGGCTTCCCCGCTCCCCCGCCTGCACCGCCGTACCGCCGGCGGGGGCCCGCTGTCAGACCCGGCGGCTACGGTGTGGTCCATGGCTGCCCGTACCAAGACCACCAAGGACCGTCCCTCCTACCGCTGCACGGAATGCGGCTGGCAGACGGCGAAGTGGCTCGGCCGCTGCGCCGAGTGCCAGGCCTGGGGCACGGTCGAGGAGTACGGCGCGCCGGCGGTCCGCACCACCGCGCCGGGCCGTGTCACCACGTCCGCGCTGCCCATCGGCCAGGTCGACGGCCGGCAGGCCACCGCCCGCCCCACCGGCGTGCCCGAGCTGGACCGCGTCCTCGGCGGCGGCCTGGTCCCGGGCGCGGTCGTGCTCGTCGCCGGCGAGCCCGGCGTCGGCAAGTCCACCCTCCTCCTCGACGTCGCCGCCAAGTCGGCCAGCGAGGAGCACCCCACTCTCTATGTCACCGGCGAGGAGTCCGCGAGCCAGGTCCGACTGCGCGCCGACCGGATCAACGCCATCGACGACCACCTCTACCTCGCCGCCGAGACCGACCTCTCGGCCGTGCTCGGCCATCTGGACGCGGTCAAGCCGTCCCTGCTGGTCATGGACTCGGTGCAGACCGTGGCCTCGCCCGAGATCGACGGAGCGCCCGGCGGCATGGCCCAGGTCCGCGAGGTGGCCGGCGCCCTGATCCGCGCCTCCAAGGAGCGCGGCATGTCCACGCTGCTGGTGGGCCACGTCACCAAGGACGGCGCGATCGCCGGCCCCCGCCTGCTGGAGCACCTCGTGGACGTGGTGCTCCACTTTGAGGGCGACCGGCACGCGCGTCTGCGCCTGGTGCGCGGCGTGAAGAACCGCTACGGCACCACGGACGAGGTCGGCTGCTTCGAACTGCACGACGAGGGCATCACGGGCCTCGCCGACCCGAGCGGACTTTTCCTGACCCGTCGTGACGAACCGGTCCCGGGCACCTGTCTGACGGTCACCCTGGAGGGCCGCCGCCCGCTGGTGGCCGAGGTCCAGGCGCTCACCGTGGACTCGCAGATCCCCTCCCCGCGCCGTACGACGTCCGGTCTGGAGACCTCCCGGGTGTCGATGATGCTGGCGGTGCTGGAGCAGCGCGGCCGGATCAGCGCCCTGGGCAAAAGGGACATCTACTCCGCTACGGTCGGCGGCGTGAAGCTGTCGGAGCCGGCCGCGGACCTGGCGATCGCGCTCGCCCTGGCCTCCGCCGCCAGCGACACTCCCCTGCCGAAGAACCTGGTCGCGATCGGCGAGGTGGGTCTGGCGGGCGAGGTCAGACGGGTCACGGGCGTGCAGCGACGCCTCTCCGAGGCGCACCGGCTGGGCTTCACGCACGCGCTCGTGCCGGGCGACCCGGGGAAGATCCCGCCCGGCATGAAGGTCCTGGAAGTCGCCGACATAGGGGACGCGCTGCGGGTCCTGCCGCGCTCCCGTCGCCGAGAGGCCCCACGGGAGCCGGAGGACCGCCGGTAGACTTTGCCCTGGTCTCGCCCGTCCGTACGAACCGAGTGCGCAACGGGAGCGCCCACAGAACCTGCGACCGGAGGAGTGCAGTGGCAGCCAACGACCGGGCAGCAGCTCCCGGAAAGTCCGGTGGGAGTGCCGGTTCCGATGGCCTGATGCGCGCCTCGCTGAGCGCTGTGGCACCGGGCACGCCCCTGCGGGACGGTCTTGAACGGGTACTGCGCGGCAACACCGGCGGACTGATCGTGCTCGGCTTCGACAAGACGGTCGAGACGATGTGCACGGGCGGCTTCGTCCTGGACGTGGAGTTCACCGCGACCCGGCTGCGCGAGCTGTGCAAGCTGGACGGCGGCATCGTGCTCTCCTCGGACCTGTCGAAGATCCTTCGGGCGGGTGTCCAGTTCGTCCCCGACGCGACGATCCCGACGGAGGAGACCGGCACCCGGCACCGCACGGCGGACCGGGTCTCCAAGCAGGTCGGCTTCCCGGTGGTCTCCGTCTCGCAGTCCATGCGGCTGATCGCCCTGTACGTCGACGGGCAGCGCCGCGTCCTGGAGGACTCGGCGGCGATCCTGTCCCGCGCCAACCAGGCGCTGGCCACCCTGGAGCGCTACAAGCTGCGCCTGGACGAGGTCGCGGGCACGCTGTCGGCGCTGGAGATCGAGGACCTGGTGACGGTCCGGGACGTCTCCGCGGTGGCCCAGCGGCTGGAGATGGTGCGCCGCATCGCCACCGAAATCGCCGAATACGTGGTCGAACTGGGCACCGACGGGCGGCTGCTCGCCCTCCAGCTCGACGAGTTGATCGCCGGGGTCGAGCCCGAGCGCGAGCTGGTCGTACGGGACTACGTCCCCGAGCCGACCGCGAAGCGTTCCCGCACGGTCGAGGAGGCGCTGGCCGAGCTGGACAAGCTCAGCCACGCCGAGCTGCTGGAGCTGTCCACGGTGGCCCGCGCCCTGGGCTACACCGGCTCCCCCGAGGCCCTCGACTCCGCGGTCTCGCCGCGCGGCTTCCGGCTGCTGGCGAAGGTCCCGCGGCTGCCCGGTGCCATCATCGACCGCCTGGTGGAGCACTTCGGCAGCCTGCAGAAGCTGCTCGCCGCCAGCGTCGACGACCTCCAGACCGTCGACGGCGTCGGCGAGGCCCGCGCCCGCAGCGTCCGCGAGGGCCTGTCCCGGCTGGCGGAGTCGTCGATCCTGGAGCGGTACGTCTAGCCGTCGGCGATCCGGCCTCCGGCGGTTCGCGCACCACTGACATGTCGCAGTGTCGCGGTCAGTCCGCCGCGAGTACGAACGACGTCTGCGCCTTCTCGAACCCGGGCGCCTTCGCCTCCACCAGATACGTTCCCGGCGTGGCCGTCCGGGCCGGAGGCGTCGCGCACTGCGGCGCGCTCGCCCGGCGGTCCCACGTCACGACGTACGTGATGCTGCTGCTCGCCGGCACCCGGTACAGCAGACTCCCGCCGCCCTTGGGGCAGTCGGCGGAGGACCAGAAGTGTTCGCCTTCCTGGCTGATCGTCACGACTGCGCTCTTCGGCCCGAGATCGACCTTGCAGTCGTGGGCGGAGGTGTTGCGCGCGACGATCTGGAACGTCGGCGTCTGGTCCGGCGTGTAGCTGTTGCGAACGCTGCGCAGTGTCAACGTGACCGTGCTCGGCGTGCAGTTGGGAAGCGGGGAGCCGGCGGGCAACGCCGCGCCCGCACCGGTGCCGCCGCCCGCGCTGCCATTGATTCCGTCGTCCGGCCCACCGGCCGAGCCCGCACCACCGCCGGATCCCCCGGCACCGCCGGAGCCGTCGCTGCCGCCCGAGCCGGCGCCGGCGCCCGCACCGGACCCGGCACCGGAGCCGCTGGAGTCCCCACCGCCCGACTCGTCGCGCCCGCCCGGGTGTTGGCTGATCGCCGGACCGGAACCGGACGGTCCAGGAGTGATCGAGGACGCGGGGTTCTTGCCGTTGGACCCGCCGGCGTCGTTGTTGCCGCCGCCGTCACCCGAGGTGACGACCCATGTGATCAACAGCGCCAACAGCGCGACCACAGACAGCAGTACAGCCCTCCGTCGCCAATAGATGGAGGAGGGAAGCGGCCCGACCGGATTGCGCAGAGATCCCACGGCGCAAACTGTACGAGAGATCGCTGCGTTCGCTTGCGCCACCCGCCGCCCGCGACGCAACTTTTCCGGATCATCATTCCGGAGACCAGCCTTCGAACGTCCCTCAGCCGACGGGCGCGTTCACGATCGCGGCCCTTGCGCCTGTGGTCATGGCTGTGGTGTGCGGCGTTTCAATTGATCCACGCGGACGAGGCGTTCGCTGCTCTCGCGCGCGTGCCCGCGTGTTCGAGGGAGCCGGGCGCGTGCCGCTCGTGATCGAAGGGGCGGGGCACGAGCCCGCCGGGCCCGGGGCTCCGGGCTCCGTCCGTCCCGTATCAACGATCACACGGGTCCCGTCTCCCCTGCCCGGCACTCGCCACTCCGCGTCCACTCCCCCACTCCCCACTCCGCCACCTCAGCGCCTTCGCGCTCCGACCCGCCCCCGTCGGTGCACACGCGCGCGTGGTGGCGCATGGCAGGATCGGTAGCGCCATGACTGCGCCCACGAAGCTTTTGCACAGCAGCCCCGTCCCGCCGGCCGCGCCGGCCGGGGAGGAACTGCACACCCCTGTCATCGCCTGGTTCGAAGCGCACGCGCGTGATCTGCCCTGGCGGCGCCCGGAGGCGGGTGCCTGGGGTGTGATGGTCAGCGAGTTCATGCTCCAGCAGACGCCGGTCAGCCGGGTGCTGCCCGTCTACGAGCAGTGGCTGGCCCGCTGGCCCCGCCCCGCCGACCTGGCCGAGGAGGCACCCGGCGAGGCGGTGCGCGCCTGGGGCCGGCTCGGCTACCCGCGCCGCGCGCTGCGTCTGCACGGGGCGGCGGTGGCGATAGCGGAGCGGCACGGCGGCGACGTACCCGCCGACCACGCCCAGCTGCTCGCGCTGCCCGGCATCGGCGAGTACACGGCCGCGGCGGTGGCGTCGTTCGCGTACGGGCAGCGGCACGCGGTGCTGGACACCAATGTGCGCCGGGTCTTCGCGCGCGCGGTGAGCGGTGTCCAGTACCCGCCGAACGCCACCACGGCCGCCGAGCGGCGGCTGGCCCGCATGCTGCTGCCGGAGGACGAGCGGACCGCCGCGCGCTGGGCCGCGGCCTCGATGGAGCTGGGCGCCCTGGTGTGCACGGCGAAGAACGAGGACTGTCACCGCTGCCCGCTCGCCGCGCAGTGCGCGTGGCGGCTGGCGGGCAAGCCGGAGCACGACGGGCCGCCGCGGCGCGGCCAGACGTACGCCGGCACCGACCGGCAGGTGCGCGGCAAGCTGCTCGCCGTCCTGAGGGAGGCGCACGCGCCCGTGCCGCAGGCCGCGTTGGACCGGGTGTGGCACGAGCCGGTGCAGCGCGCCCGGGCGCTGGACGGTCTCGTCGCGGACGGTCTGGTGGAGCCGCTGCCGGACGGGCTGTACCGGCTGCCGCTGAGCTGACGCACTGGCCCAGCCGAACACGTGGCCGCTTCGCACACGGGCCGCTCCGGGCTGACGTACAGACACTTCACAGCGTCCGGCCGCGTGTTACGGTCCATCACAGACCCCTAATCGGGTCATACTTCGCCAAATCGCCCAGCCCCCTTACCCACAATCGGCTTCCGTTACACAACCGACGTACAGCCGAGCGCTGGCCGCAGGCTGCTCCGCACAGCGCCGTGACAACGCCTCCGTACCTTCGTTGTCGTGCCCGTCAGGGACACGACGACCACAGGCAGGACACCGGCAGCAGGCAGCCGGCACCACGGGGATGTTTCGGAGGCGGTTGATCATGGCGCAGGGCGAGGTGCTCGAGTTCGAGGAGTACGTCCGCACCCGGCAGGACGCGTTGCTGCGCAGCGCCCGCCGGCTGGTTCCGGACCCGGTGGACGCCCAGGACCTGCTCCAGACCGCTCTGGCCCGTACCTACGGCCGCTGGGACGGCATCGCCGACAAGCGGCTGGCGGACGCCTATCTGCGACGCGTCATGATCAACACGCGTACCGAGTGGTGGCGTGCCCGCAAGCTGGAGGAAGTTCCCACCGAGCAGCTCCCGGACGCCTCCGTGGACGACTCCACCGAGCAGCACGCCGACCGCGCCCTGCTGATGGACATCATGAAGGTGCTCGCCCCGAAGCAGCGCAGCGTGGTCGTGCTGCGACACTGGGAGCAGATGTCCACGGAGGAGACGGCCGCCGCCCTCGGCATGTCGGCCGGAACGGTCAAGAGCACGCTGCACCGGGCGCTCGCCCGGCTCCGCGAGGAGCTGGAGGCCCGCGATCTGGACGCACGCGCGCTGGAGCGTGAGGAGCGGGAGCGGTGCGCGGCCTGACGGACGGGGACGACTCCCCGTCCCGGGGGAGTCTTCAGGCGGTGATCACGGCGGCGGCCGTGCTCGCCGCCCTCGCCCTTTTGGTTTCCGCGTGCGCCACCGGCGGCACCGGAACCCGTGACGAGGGTCCCGCCCGCGCCGACTCGGTCGCGGGCGCGGCCGCCTCGCCCTCCCCCAGCCCCGTGCGCACCATGCAGACGGTGGACCCGGTCCGGCTCGTCAAGGAGGACCCGCTGGTCTCGGACGCGGTCAAGAAGAGCCTGCGGCCGTGCGTGGGGGACGACTACCCCGTCGACGTCTCGTACGGCGACCTGACCGACGGCTCGGTCGACGACGTCGTCATCAACGTGCTGACGTGCGGTGACGCGGTGGGGGTCGGCTCGTACGTGTATCGCGCGGACGGCGACCGGTACCAGAATGTGTTCCAGTCCGAGGAATCCCCGGTCTACGCCGAGATAGACCGCGGCGCTCTGATGGTGACCAAGCAGGTGTACAAGAATGGCGACCCGGTGGCGAACCCGTCCGGCGAGAACGTGATCACGTACGTCTGGAAAGCGGGCCGGTTCGTGCAGGACAGCTTCCACCACACCGACTACGGCACCACGGTGGACACCGATCCGACAAAGGCGCCCGCACCGGCGCCGGCGGACAACTGACGCGGACATCGCGGCGAGCGTGAACCGATCGGACCGCTCGTTCCGATGGAGGAGTGAACGCACCGCGAGATCCACGCGTCCATGCAGAGAGCCGTACGACCGAGAAACACACAAGGACTGAGAGCACCGGGATGGCAGACCAGACCCACGTCCTGTTCGTCGAGGACGACGACGTCATCCGCGAGGCCACCCAGCTCGCCCTGGAGCGGGACGGCTTCGTGGTCACCGCCATGCCCGACGGCCTGTCGGGTCTGGAGGCGTTCCGGGCGAACCGCCCCGACATAGCCCTGCTGGACGTCATGGTCCCGGGCCTGGACGGCGTCAGCCTGTGCCGGCGCATCCGCGACGAGTCCACCGTCCCGGTGATCATGCTGTCGGCGCGCGCCGACTCGATCGACGTGGTCCTGGGCCTGGAGGCGGGCGCCGACGACTACGTGACCAAGCCGTTCGACGGGGCCGTGCTGGTCGCCCGCATCCGCGCGGTACTGCGCCGCTTCGGGCACGCCGGCGGTGACCGGCAGGCGGACGGCGCGGCCTCGGCGGACGACGGTGGTGTGCTGACCTTCGGCGACCTGGAGGTCGACACGGACGGCATGGAGGTGCGCCGGGCCGGCCGCCCCGTGGCGCTGACCCCGACCGAGATGCGCCTGCTGCTGGAGTTCTCCTCCGCGCCGGGCACGGTCCTGTCGCGGGACAAGCTCCTCGAGCGCGTCTGGGACTACGGCTGGGGTGGGGACACCCGCGTCGTCGACGTCCATGTGCAGCGGCTGCGAACCAAGATCGGCCAGGACCGCATCGAGACGGTCCGCGGCTTCGGCTACAAGTTGAAGGCCTGAGCGGGGCCCGGCATGCGGGGGATCGTGCGACGTCTGCTTCCTGAGCGTCTGGAGCGGGCGGGTATCCGGACGGGGCTGAGATGGAAGCTCAGCGCTGCCATCGCGCTGGTCGGCGCGCTGGTGGCGATCGTGCTCAGCCTGGTCGTGCACAACGCGGCACGGGTGTCGATGCTGGACAACGCCCGCGATCTGGCCGTGGAGCGCATCGAGATCGCCCAGCGGAACTACGACCTCACCCACCGGGCGAACTTCCCCGGCGTCGCTATCAACGACGCCGGTCTGCCCACACCGCTGCGTGAGCGGGTCCTGGCCAACCGAGTGGCGACCTATGTCTCCGACCACCGGGGCCACCCGCCGGACATCTGGGCCGCCACCCCGGCCAAGGACGGGCGCATCCTCTCGCTGCACACCCACTTCACCGACCGCAGCACGGACATCCTGCGCGACCTCGACCAGGCCCTGGTCATCGGTTCCATCGCCGTCGTACTGGGCGGCAGCGCGCTCGGCGTGCTCATCGGCGGGCAGCTGTCGCGCCGGCTGCGCAAGGCGGCGGCCGCCGCCAACCAGGTCGCCCGCGGGGAGACGGAGGTGCGGGTGCGGGACGCCATCGGCGGGATCGTCCGGGACGAGACCGACGACCTGGCGAGCGCGGTGGACGCCATGGCGGACGCGCTCCAGCAGCGGCTGGAGGCCGAACGCCGGGTGACCGCCGACATCGCGCACGAGCTGCGCACCCCGGTGACCGGGCTGCTCACGGCGGCCGAGCTGCTGCCGCCCGGCCGTCCGACCGAGCTGGTGCTGGACCGGGCGAAGGCGATGCGCACCCTGGTGGAGGACGTCCTGGAGGTGGCCCGCCTGGACGGCGCCTCGGAGCGGGCGGAGCTGCAGGACATCCTGCTGGGTGAGTTCGTCGCCCGCCGGGTCGCGGTCAAGGACCCGGAGATCGAGGTCCGGGTCGTCCACGAATCGGAAGTCACCACCGACCCCCGCCGGCTGGAGCGCGTGCTGTTCAACCTGCTGGCCAACGCCGCCCGGCACGGCAAGCCGCCCATCGAGGTCACCGTGGAGGGCCGCGTCATCCGGGTGCGCGACCACGGCCCCGGCTTCCCCGAGGACATCCTCGCCGAGGGACCGAGCCGCTTCCGCACCGGCAGCACCGACCGCGCCGGCCACGGCCACGGACTGGGCCTGACCATCGCCGCCGGCCAGGCCCGCGTCCTGGGCGCCCGCCTGACCTTCCGCAACATCCGCCCGGCCGGCGCCCCACCCCACATACCGGCCGAGGGCGCGGTAGCAGTCCTGTGGCTACCGGAACACGCCCCCACCAGCACAGGCAGCTACCCCATCCTCCCGCCCTCCGTCCCGTAACCGGTGGGCAGCACAGCCGACGCCGGAAACAACAAGGCGCCCGCCGAAATCGACGGGCGCCCCGCATCACCAGCTACACGTCACACGGCCTCGACGACCGCCGCCTGCGCAGCCGCGTCCGCACCGCCCGCCTGAGGCCCGGCCCCCCGCAGCGGCACCTCCTTGACGAACAGCGCCGACACCAGCACGACCACGGCAACCACCGCACCGAGCAGGAACGCCGCATGCGTCCCGGAGGACACCGCATGCTGGTACGCCTCCCGCGCCGCGGCCGGCAGCTTCGCCAGGCTCGCCGCATCCAGCTGCGCGGACTTCTCCGTGATCTTCGACCCCAGCGACCCGGCCTTCTCGGCCATGAGGTCCTGCACCCGGTGGTTGAACAGCGCGCCCATGATCGCGACACCGAACGAGGAGCCGAGCGTCCGGAACAGGGTGGTGGAGGAGGACGCGACGCCCATGTCCTTCATCTCCACGCTGTTCTGCGCGACCAGCATGGTGATCTGCATCAGGCAGCCCATGCCGAGACCGAGCACGGCCATATAGAGGCCGGAGGTGAACCGCGACGTCCCCGTGTCCATCGTCGACAGCAGGTACAGCCCGACGACCATCAGCACACCGCCGACGATCGGGAAGACCTTGTACCGCCCGCTGTTGGTCGTGACCCGCCCGGCCACCATCGAGGTGACGAGCATCGCGCCGAGCATCGGCAGCAGGAGCAGCCCGGAGTTCGTGGCGGACGCCCCCTGCACGGCCTGCTGGTACAGCGGCAGGAACAGCGTGGCGCCGAACATCGCGAAACCGGTGATGAAGCCGATGATCGACATCAGCGTGAAGTTGCGGCTGCGGAAGATGTGCAGCGGCACGACCGGCTCGGCGGCCTTGGTCTGCCAGAACACGAACCCGATCAGCGCGACGACGCCGATGCCGATCAGCTCCATGATCCGGGCGGAGGTCCAGGCGTACTCGGTGCCGCCCCAGGTGGTGACCAGCACGATCGCGGTGATGCCGACGGTCAGCAGCGCGGCGCCCAGGTAGTCGATGCGCGCCTGGGCCCGCTTCTTCGGCAGGTGCAGCACCACGCTGATCAGGCCGAGCGAGACCACACCGAGCGGCAGGTTGATGTAGAAGGCCCAGCGCCAGCCCCAGTGGTCGGTGATCGTGCCGCCGACGAGCGGGCCGCCGATCATCGCCAGCGCCATGACGCCGGCCATCATGCCCTGGTACTTGCCGCGCTCCCGCGGCGGGATCAGGTCGCCGATGATCGCCATGACGCCGACCATCAGACCACCGGCCCCCAGGCCCTGTACGGCCCGGAAGCCGATCAGCTGACCCATGTCCTGCGCCATGCCGCTGAGCGCCGAGCCGATCAGGAAGATGACGATCGAGGCCATGAACGAGCCCTTGCGCCCGTACATGTCACCGATCTTGCCCCACAGCGGGGTGGAGGCGGCGGTGGCGAGGGTGTAGGCGGTGACGACCCAGGAGAGATGCTCGAGACCGCCCAGGTCACCCACGATGGTCGGCATCGCGGTGCCGACGATCATGTTGTCCAGCATGGCGAGCATCATCGTGATCATGAGCGCGAGCAGGACGACCCGCACGCTCCTGGGGCGTTTGCCCGTGTCTGTCTCGAGTGTTTCTGTGGCGGCCATCGTCCCCACTTCCCCCAGCAACTGCTACTTACTTGCCGACCGGCTAGTTATCCCTACACTGGGAAGGTAGCCCCGTAACTAGCCGGTCGTCAAGTAAGTTTTACCAGCCGGGCGGCAGGTAAGTTTCCGGGGAAGCCCTAGGAGGACGAAGATGGACGTCACCATGGACGGCACCAAGCAGCAGCGTCGCGGGAACACTCGCCAGCGCATCCAGGACGTCGCGCTCGCGCTCTTCGCCGAGCAGGGCTACGAGAAGACCTCCCTGCGGGAGATCGCCGAAGGCCTGGACGTCACCAAGGCGGCGCTGTACTACCACTTCAAGACCAAGGAAGAGATCCTCGTCAGCATCTTCGAGGATCTGTCCCGGCCGATCGAGGACCTGATCGAGTGGGGCCGGCAGCAGCCGCACACCCTCGAGACCAAGCAGGAGATCGTCCGCCGCTACAGCGACGCCCTCGCCGGCGCGACCCCGCTCTTCCGCTTCATGCAGGAGAACCAGGCGACGGTGCGGGAGCTGCGCATCGGCGAGATGTTCAAGGAGCGCATGCTCGGACTGCGGGACATCCTGGTCGACCCGGACGCCGACCTGGTCGACAAGGTCCGCTGCGTCAGCGCGATGTTCACGCTGCACGCCGGGATGTTCGTCCTGCAGGACGTCGAAGGCGACCCCGAGGAGAAGCGCAGGGCCACCCTCGAGGTCGCGTTCGATCTGGTGGCTCAGGCACACAAGGGCGCCTGAGCGTCCGCCCCAGTGGGGCGGCGGCGGGTCAGACGGACAGACCCTTGGCCCGCAGGAAGGCGACCGGGTTGATCGCGGAGCCGTAGTTCGGCGTCTTGCGGATCTCGAAGTGCAGGTGCGGACCGCTGGAGTTGCCGGTGTTGCCGGACTTGGCGATGTGCTGGCCGGTGGCCACGACCTGGCCGATCTTCACGTCGATGCGGGAGAGGTGTGCGTACTGGGAGTACGTCCCGTTGCCGTGCCGGATGACGATGGCGTTGCCGTAGGCGGGGCCGTCACCGGCGCCGTTGCCGCCGGCCTTGACGACCGTGCCGCCGTGGGCGGCGACCACGTTGGTGCCGAGCGGCACCGCGAAGTCCTGGCCGGAGTGACGGTGCGACCACATGCCGCCGGCCTGGTTGAAGCTCGCGGACAGCGTGTAGTGCGCCACCGGCGGCACCCAGGAGGCGGCCTTCTTCTTCGCGGCGGCCTTCTGGGCGGCAGCCTTCTTCGCGGCGGCCTGCTTGGCGGCGGCAGCGGCCTTGGCCTTGGCGGCCGCGGCGGTCTTCGCGGCCTGCGCGGCCTTGGCCTGAGCGGCGGCCTGCGCCTCGACCGCGGTGGCGGTGGTGGAGGCGGACGTGACGTCGGCGGCGGCCGCGACCCCGGCTCCCAGCGCGACCGAGACCCCCAGACCGGCGGCCAGCACAGCGGCACGGGTGCGGATGGCGGACGTGCGGGACGGACGGGACGTGACGCGCTGGGACATGTGAACCTCGTGAAGCCGGGGGACAGAGAAAGGCCACCCGACGCAAGGCATCTCGCCGGATGGGCTCATCCTTGGTAACCCCCCGGGGCAGATCAGCTCAAATGTGTGATCTACGACGAGTTCTAGTAGTCCACCGCAAAACCTTCGACTTCCGGCGCAACTAACATTCCGGACAAAGCGCTCGTGAACGCCCCATCAGCAGGGCGGTTCCGGAGCGAAAGTCCTTTTTGCGGATCTCCCCCGGCCACTATTCCGCCTCGTACGTGACGCAGGTCGCGTGCGGCACGTCACCGGAGGGGCGCCCGGACGCCTGTGTGAATGTGGCGCAGACCTCTAGCCACTTACCAGTCGGTAACCCTACGGTTCCTCCCGCGCCACCCTCACCAAAGAGCATGCACACGACACCACCGTGTGTACGGACGGGAGAGGAACCCCCACATGACGATCAGACGCGCCTGGCTGCGCCGGACCTCGACGGCCGCCGTCTCAGCGGCCGCCCTGACGGCCCTGGCCGCCCCCGCGCACGCGGCGGAGACGGCGGCCCCCGCGGCACCCGCCGCGGTGAGCACGACGACGGCCGGGGCCGTCGACTACACCACCTGGCAGCGGGACTGCCAGAGCGTGATGGACCAGGCGCTGCCGTACCTGCAGCAGCGGATCGCCGCCGCCCGGCCGGACGAGCGCCAGGCGATCGTCCTCGACATCGACAACACGACCCTGGAGACCGACTTCGGCTTCCACTTCCCCCAGCCGGCCAACAAGCCGGTCCTTCAGGTGGCCCGGTACGCCCAGCAGCACGGCGTCTCGCTCTTCTTCGTCACCGCCCGCCCCGGCATCCTCTACGCCCCCACCGAGTTCAATCTGGAGCACGACGGCTACGACGTCGCCGGCCTGCGTGTACGCGGCCTGTTCGACCTGTTCAAGGACATCGCCGCCTACAAGACCGCGCAGCGCGCCCAGATCGAGGAGCAGGGCTACACGATCATCGCGAACATCGGCAACAGCGCCACCGACCTCTCCGGCGGCCACGCCGAGAAGACGTTCAAGCTGCCGGACTACGACGGACAGCTGTCGTAGGACCTCCGCAGGCGGACTAGGGTCTTTCGTTTGGATCAGGCCGGATCAGGGAGCGGGGTCTGGTGCCGTGGATCGCAAGGCGGAGGAGGGCGCCATGGCGGAGCCATGGCAACCGACGACAACGCGGCGAGGCGCGGTGCCAGACCCCGCGAGCCCGGCATGATCCAACCGAGAGGCCCTAGGCGTCCGGACATGCCGAAGGGGGCCGGTGCTCGAAAGCACCGGCCCCCTTCACTGGCCCCTGACGCTTACGCGTCCTTGCTCAGGTTCGGCCCGGCACCGCCGGCCGCCTGCTCGATCGGCGGGACGTCGGGCAGCGCCGACTTCTCCTCACCGCGGAAGGTGAAGGTCTTCTCGTCGCCCTCGCCCTCGGTGTCCACGACCACGATCTGACCGGGACGCACCTCGCCGAAGAGGATCTTCTCCGACAGCGAGTCCTCGATCTCGCGCTGGATCGTGCGGCGCAGCGGCCGCGCGCCCATCACCGGGTCGTAACCCTTCTTGGACAGCAGCTCCTTGGCGGCCTGGGACAGCTCGATGCCCATGTCCCGGTCCTTCAGGCGCTCGTCCACCTTGCCGATCATCAGGTCGACGATCCGCAGGATGTCGTCCTGGGTCAGCTGCGGGAAGACGACCACGTCGTCGACGCGGTTGAGGAACTCGGGGCGGAAGTGCTGCTTGAGCTCGTCCGACACCTTGTTCTTCATGCGCTCGTAGTTGGTCTTCGTGTCACCCGCGGCGGCGAAGCCCAGGTTGAAGCCCTTGGAGATGTCCCGGGTGCCGAGGTTGGTCGTCATGATGATGACCGTGTTCTTGAAGTCCACGACCCGGCCCTGGGAGTCGGTCAGGCGACCGTCCTCCAGGATCTGCAGCAGCGAGTTGAAGATGTCCGGGTGGGCCTTCTCGACCTCGTCGAAGAGGACGACCGAGAACGGCTTGCGGCGCACCTTCTCCGTCAGCTGGCCGCCCTCCTCGTAGCCCACGTAACCGGGGGGCGAACCGAAGAGACGCGACACCGTGTGCTTCTCGCTGAACTCCGACATGTCGAGGGAGATCAGCGCGTCCTCGTCACCGAAGAGGAACTCGGCGAGAGCCTTGGACAGCTCGGTCTTACCGACACCGGACGGGCCGGCGAAGATGAACGAGCCACCCGGACGCTTGGGGTCCTTCAGACCGGCACGCGTACGGCGGATCGCCTTCGACAGCGCCTTGACGGCGTCGTTCTGGCCGATGACCCGCTTGTGCAGCTCCTCCTCCATACGGAGCAGGCGGCTGGACTCCTCCTCGGTCAGCTTGAAGACCGGGATACCGGTGGCCGTGGCGAGGACCTCGGCGATCAGCTCGCCGTCGACCTCCGCGACGACGTCCATGTCGCCGGCCTTCCACTCCTTCTCCCGCTTGGCCTTCGCCGCCAGCAGCTGCTTCTCCTTGTCACGGAGAGACGCCGCCTTCTCGAAGTCCTGGGAGTCGATCGCGGACTCCTTGTCGCGGCGGACACCCGCGATCTTCTCGTCGAACTCACGCAGGTCCGGCGGAGCGGTCATCCGGCGGATGCGCATCCGCGAACCGGCCTCGTCGATCAGGTCGATCGCCTTGTCCGGCAGGAAGCGGTCGGAGATGTACCGGTCGGCCAGGGTGGCGGCCTGGACCAGCGCCTCGTCGGTGATGGAGACGCGGTGGTGCGCCTCGTACCGGTCGCGCAGGCCCTTGAGGATCTCGATCGTGTGCGGCAGGGACGGCTCGGCGACCTGGATGGGCTGGAAGCGGCGCTCCAGGGCCGCGTCCTTCTCCAGGTGCTTGCGGTACTCGTCCAGCGTCGTCGCACCGATGGTCTGCAGCTCACCGCGGGCCAGCATCGGCTTCAGGATCGAAGCGGCGTCGATGGCGCCCTCGGCGGCACCCGCACCGACCAGCGTGTGCAGCTCGTCGATGAACAGGATGATGTCGCCGCGGGTGCGGATCTCCTTGAGCACCTTCTTCAGGCGCTCCTCGAAGTCACCGCGGTAGCGGGAGCCGGCGACCAGCGCGCCGAGGTCGAGGGTGTAGAGGTGCTTGTCCTTGAGGGTCTCGGGCACCTCGCCCTTGACGATGGCCTGGGCGAGGCCCTCGACGACGGCGGTCTTGCCGACGCCGGGCTCACCGATCAGGACCGGGTTGTTCTTGGTACGGCGGGACAGCACCTGCATGACCCGCTCGATCTCCTTCTCGCGCCCGATGACCGGGTCGAGCTTGGACTCACGAGCGGCCTGGGTGAGGTTCCGGCCGAACTGGTCGAGGACCAGGGACGTCGAGGGGGTGCCCTCGGCAGGGCCGCCCGCAGCGGCGGTCTCCTTGCCCTGGTAACCGGAGAGCAGCTGGATCACCTGCTGCCGCACGCGGTTGAGATCTGCGCCCAGCTTGACCAGGACCTGGGCGGCGACGCCCTCGCCCTCACGGATCAGGCCGAGCAGGATGTGCTCCGTGCCGATGTAGTTGTGGCCCAGCTGCAGCGCTTCGCGCAGCGAGAGCTCCAGCACCTTCTTGGCACGGGGGGTGAAGGGGATGTGGCCGGACGGCGCCTGCTGGCCCTGCCCGATGATCTCCTCCACCTGCTGGCGGACCGCCTCGAGCGAAATCCCGAGGCTCTCAAGGGCCTTGGCGGCGACACCCTCACCCTCGTGGATCAGGCCCAGGAGGATGTGCTCGGTGCCGATGTAGTTGTGGTTGAGCATCCGGGCTTCTTCCTGAGCCAGGACGACAACCCGCCGCGCGCGGTCGGTGAACCTCTCGAACATCGTTAATCGCTCCTCAGAGCGGTCAGGCAGTGGGGGGAACTTCCCCTCCCTGTCCTTCCGCAGCTTAGTCCCGCAAGCGGGGACCGCTCATTCCAACTGCCGACACCGTCGATGGCCTCCTGACCCCGAACGCCGACATCTGCTCCAACCCGATGGTGCGAGACGATGTTCCCGCAGGCCAGGCAGTTACCCCAGTCGCCAGTACGCCGATGGCGAACGGGAGACGTCCCGGGCTGCGTGTCGCCCCCTCCCACTAGGGATGTCTTACCCGCTGCGACGGACAGTCCATGCCGCGTGCACGGCTTCCCTCCGCTACGGGCGAACAACCTTGCGCCTCCTGGCGCCCCCGCGCACCCCCGGGGCCGGAACTGTGCGCACACATCGGGGCACCCAGCGTAACCCGCACGGGTTTTTGACTGTTGCACTTGGCATGGCTGGCGCAGTCCCCCCATGGCCCACGGTTCCCTTCCCCCGGCGGTCGCCCGAGCGGGTCGATCCGCTCCGGCACTGGTACGAGAACGAACTGGGGTGGCCGGTGGTGCCCGGGGAGCCGGTACGACTTTCCGTGGGCCCCCGCTTCGACGTGCTGGACGTCCCCGCCGAGGCGGGGCGGGCGGCGCTGCGCCATCTGGCCCCCGCCTCGCCTGTGGCCCTGCAGGGCGGGCGAATGTGGTTCCTGCTGGCCCCGGGCAGTGCGGAGGAGCTCCCGGGCCTGCTGGAGTGGCTGGAGTGGGGCCCGCTCGCCGCGTTCCTGGACCTGAGGGCGCTGGGCCCGGGCAGCGCGCTGGAGGCCCCCCTGCCGGTGCCGCTCCCCGGGGAGCCGCGGGACTCATGGGCGGATGCGCCGACGCCGCCGGCGGGGTCCGCCCGGCCGGCCGGGGAAGGGGCCGCGGACAGGCCGGGAGAGCCGGCCGTGACCGGGCCGAGGGGACCGGCCGTCGCGGGAGGGCGGGCGCCGGCCGGAGGCCGGCCTGAGGGGCCGGCCGTCGTGAGGACGTCGGCCGGCGCCGGGGCGGTCGGCGCGTGGGCGGCCGGCATCGGCCGCTCCGCCGCTTCGCAGGGGGCCGCCGTATGGCTGCGGCCCCCCGTGCCGGGGAGCGAGGCCGAGTCCTCACTGCCGACGATGTCGGCGCTGGGGGGCCGTGCGGGCACCCCCGATCTCGTACGGGTGGTGGACACGGTGGCCACGCAGTGCCACCGGATCCGCCTGAGGCGCGCGTGCGCTCAGCCGTTGGCCTTCTCGTAGGCCTCGCGAATGGACGCGGGAACCCGGCCGCGGTCATTGACCTCGTAGCCGTTCTCCTTGGCCCAGGCGCGGATCGCGGCGGTGTCCTGCGTACCGCCGGAAGCGGCACGCGCCTTTCCGCGACCGCCGGACGCACGGCCTCCGGTACGACGCCCATTCTTCACGTACGGCTCGAGAAGCCCGCGCAGCTTGTCCGCATTGGCGGTCGTGAGATCGATCTCGTACGTCTTCCCGTCCAGCGCGAACGTCACGGTCTCGTCTGCCTCGCCGCCGTCGAGGTCGTCGACAAGAAGGACCTGAACCTTCTGTGCCACCGGATTTCCTTTCATCGAAAACGCTGAGGGTCGGGGAGCGTGGCGTCCGCCCGTTTCGCCACCGCCCCTGTTATATGCAGTGCAGCAGTACGTCGGAAAGCAAACCGCTTTTGCCGGAAAAACACAAACCCCTGGCAGAGACCGCTCCACCCGCCCCGGGACGGAAACATGCGCGTTTCGGACATAGGGAACCAGGGCAGGCTGTCGTCGCGCCGAATAGGCGTTGACCGGCTTGCCCGTTGCCCGGCGATCACAGATGGAGAAGCATCCGGCTGTTGCCCAGGGTGTTCGGTTTCACTCGTTCGAGACCGAGGAACTCCGCCACACCCTCGTCATAGGAACGCAGGAGCTCCGCGTAGACATCGCGGTCCACCGGTGTCTCACCGATCTCCACGAAGCCGTGCTTGCCGAAGAAGTCGACTTCGAAGGTCAGGCAGAATACGCGGCGAACACCCAGCCAGCGGGCGGTCTGCAGCAACTTCTCCAGGACCCGGTGGCCAACACCCGCGCCCTTCAGGCCGGGTTTCACGGCGAGAGTGCGCACTTCCGCGAGGTCTTCCCACATCACGTGCAGCGCGCCGCAGCCGACCACCTCGGCGTTGTCGTCGCGTTCCGCGACCCAGAACTCCTGGATGTCCTCGTAAAGCGTCACCATCGCTTTGTCGAGCAGGATGCCGTCACGGGCGTAGGCGTCGAGGAGTCGGCGCACGGCGGGGACATCGCTGGTGCGCGCCCGCCGGACGGTGATGGCTTTAGCGGTGGGTTCCGGGCTTCGTGCGGACATGACGGGACGCTATCGCCCGCCGCCCCTCGTCGCCGAGCCGGGGTTCTCCTGTGCATCGGCGGGGTTCGGGCCGGCCCCTTCCGCGTCTTCGGGAGCCGTCGCTGTTTCCGCGACGGGTTCCTCGCCGCCGTCGCGGATGATGCGCAGGGCGTCGCGCAAGGCCTGCCGTTGTTCGTCGCTCATCATGCCGAAGAAGGCGACGAGAGCGGCGGCGGGGTTGTCGCTCTGGGTCCAGGCGTCGTTCATCAGGGCGGCGGCGTAGGCGGCTCTGGTGGAGACCGCCTCATATCGATAGGCCCGGCCTTCCGCTTCACGGCGCACCCAGCCCTTCTGATGGAGATTGTCCAAAACGGTCATGACCGTCGTGTAGGCGATCGACCGTTCCTGTTGCAGATCTTCCAGGACTTCTCGAACCGTGACGGGGCGGTTCCACTTCCACACCCGCGTCATGACCGCGTCTTCGAGTTCTCCCAATGGGCGAGGCACAACTCGACACAATAGTGGGACATCCCGCCATTTGCGTGCCGGACGTGCACTTCGGCGGCGAACGCGAACAAAAAGGGCGTACGACTCGGCAGCGGAGGCTGCACGGGAGTCGTACGCCGGGGAGGGCGCCGCGACGCGGTGGCGGACGGCCGGTGCGGGGGTGGGCGGCTGACGCGGTGGTGGACCGGTGCCGTCAGGCGTCGCCGCCTGCGGATACCTGACGGGCGCCCTCCGCGCGCGCGAGGGCGGCGTCGACGGCCGCGTCCTCCTTGGCCTTGTTGGCGCCGCCCTGGGTCTTGACGATCACCCGGATCACGCCGACGAAGAACACGGCCATGACGACCGGGGGCAGGAGCGCGGAGACGTAGTCCATGGCTCCAGAGTAGCCACGCGCGCGTGCGGATTTCGGGCGGGGTCGGACGATTCGGCCGGCCCCGCCCGGGTGGGTGAACGCGGGAGGCTCAGCCGACCGCCAGCTGCTGGGGCGGCTTGGCGGGCGAGGGTGCGGGCTTGCGGCGGGGGAAGACCTCGCCGGGGGTCGGGACGGGGCGGCGGTCCGGTGCGGGATCCGACGGGGACGGCGGCGTGGCGGGCGCCGGCTTCTGCGCGGGCTGCTTCTCCGGCTTGTCGCCGTCACCGGCCGCGGGGCCTTCGTCCGCTGCCGTGCGGCCGCCCGGCAGCGCGAGCAGACGGGTGCGGGAGGCGGGCACGGTCGGTACGGCCGTGCCGGTGGCCCCGCGAACCGCCGTGCCCCGCGCCAGGCGGGCCCGAACGTCCTGCTCGGCCATGGTCCGGCAGCGGTCGAGCAGGGCGGCCGCGACGGGGTTGCCGCGCAGGGCGCGCAGGGCGGCCAGGTCGTCCGGGTCCGGCCGGTATCCGGCGCCCAGTGCCTCGTCGAGCAGGGCGAGGTAGCCGGCGGCGGTGCCCGGGAGCGCGGCGCGGTAGCGGCCGAGGTCGGCCACGAGGAAGGCCCTCAGCCGGGCGCCCTCGCGCGTCGCCTCGTCTAGGGACTCGGCGAGGCGGAGGCAGTCCTGGACGTCCTCGGCCGAGGCGGGGGCGGGGTTCAGGGCGAGGGCGAGAGCGCGGCGGAGCACACGCAGCTCCTCCACACCGAACGCCATGCCGCCGCGGGATCCGTATGGCGTGGGCATGCGGCGACCATACGCGCTAATCAGACAAACCAGACACATCGCCAGCGCGTGGCGCAACGAGCCACCCAGGTGGGCGCGGCGAGAACCACACGGCCGGCGCCATGCGGGCGCCGGCCCTGAGCCCGCGGGCTTCGGGCCGGCGGCTTCCCGGACACGGCATCCACCGTCCGGCGCGGCGGGGGGAAAGGGGCGCCCGTCCCCGCCACCGCACCGGAGCCGCCGGCTCGCGTCTCACATGCGCGACACGTTCCGCTCGTAGACCATCCGCAGGCCGATCAGCGTCAGCCACGGTTCGTGTTCGTCGATGACCGAGGACTCGCCGAGGACCATCGGTGCCAGGCCGCCCGTCGCGATGACCGTGACCTCCTCGGGGTCGTCGGCGAGTTCGCGGGCCATGCGGCTGACGACGCCGTCGACCTGACCGGCGAAGCCGTACACGATGCCGGCCTGCATGGCCTCGACGGTGTTCTTGCCGATGACGCTGCGGGGGCGGGCGACCTCGATCTTGCGCAACATCGCGGCCCGCACGCCGAGCGCCTCGACGGAGATCTCGATGCCGGGCGCGATGACCCCGCCGACGTACTCCCCGCGCGCGGAGACGGCGTCGAACGTGGTCGCCGTACCGAAGTCGACGACGATCGCCGGGCCGCCGTACAGCTCGTTCGCCGCGACCGCGTTGATGATGCGGTCGGCGCCGACCTCCTTGGGGTTGTCGAAGAGGATCGGCACGCCCGTCTTCACGCCCGGCTCGACCAGCACGGCCGGCACGTCGCCGTAGTAGCGGCGCGTCACCTCGCGCAGCTCGTGCAGCACCGAGGGCACGGTCGCGCAGATGGCGATGCCGTCGATGCCGGCGCCCAGGCCGTCACCGAGCAGCGGGTGCATGCCCATCAGGCCCTGGAGGAGGACCGCCAGTTCGTCGGCGGTACGGCGGGCGTCGGTGGAGATGCGCCAGTGCTCGACGATCTCCTCCCCGTCGAACAGCCCGAGGACGGTGTGCGTGTTGCCTACGTCGATCGTCAGCAGCATGGCCGGTCCCTACTCCGCCTCGCGCAGGTCCAGGCCGATGTCGAGGATCGGCGAGGAGTGGGTGAGCGCGCCCACGGCGAGGAAGTCCACGCCGGTCTCCGCGTACGCGCGCGCGGTGTCGAGCGTCAGCCGGCCCGACGCCTCCAGCAGTGCCCGTCCGCCGACGATCCCGGCGGCCTCGGCGCACTCGGTCGGCGTGAAGTTGTCCAGCAGGATCAGGTCGGCGCCGGCCTCCACGACCTCGCGCAGCTGGTGCAGCGTGTCGACCTCGACCTCGATCGGCACCTCGGGGAAGGCCTCCCGTACGGCCTTGAAGGCCTGGGCGACGCCGCCCGCGGCGACGACGTGGTTGTCCTTGACGAGGGCCGCGTCGGACAGCGACATGCGGTGGTTGACGCCGCCGCCGCAACGCACCGCGAACTTCTCCAGCGAGCGCAGGCCCGGCGTCGTCTTGCGGGTGTCCCGCACGCGTGCCTTCGTGCCCTGCAGCACGTCCGCCCACGCGCGCGTGACGGTGGCGATGCCGGACAGACGGCACAGGATGTTCAGGGCGCTGCGCTCGGCGGTGAGCAGGTCACGCGTGCGCGTGGTGACCGACAGCAGCTTCTGCCCGGCCTCGACGCGGTCACCGTCCTCGACGTGCCGCTCGACCTCGAACTCGTCGGTGCACACGACCGAGAGCACCGCCTCGGCGACCCGCAGGCCGGCGACGACGCCCGCCTCGCGCGCGGTGAAGTCGGCCGTGGCGACGGCGTCCTCGGGGATCGTCGCGACGGTCGTCACGTCCACGCCACCGTCCAGGTCCTCCTGGATGGCGACGTTGGCGATGTCCTCGACCTCGACCGGGTCGAGTCCGGCGTCGGCGAGGAGGCCGGCGAGCGCGGGGTCGAGGCCGCACTCCACGTACTCCTCGTCGGTTTCCGCGCCGCAGGCGCAGCCGTCGCCGCAGCCGCCGTTCGAGGCGAGGGGAAGGTCCTGATCGGTCACTTGGGTCACTGCTCCTGGGGACGCCGGGGCGCGTGGGCCTCGGGGCGGGTCGGGGGGAAGTCGGCGGTGTCGGTGGTGTGCACGGCGAGCGACCTGCCCGGGTTCAGCCGTACGACGATGTGGCGACGCCAGGTGGCGTCGTCGCGCTCGGTGCGGTCCTCCCGCCAGTGGCAGCCGCGGGTCTCCTCGCGCTGCTGGGCGGCCGCGACCAGCACGCGGGCCACGCACAGGAGGTTGGTGGCCTCCCACGTGTCGACGCCGGGCTCGGCGGTCTTGCCGTTCTCCTCCAGCGCGTCACGGGCCTCGGCGTGCAGGCGCTGAAGCTGGTCGGCGGCCCGGCCGAGGGACTCGGCGGAGCGCAGCACGCCCGCGCCCTCGGACATGATCCGCTGGATGGCGAACCGGGTCTCGGGGCTGAGCAGCGGGTGCGCGGGCTTGTCCGGGTACGGCACCGGCTCGGGCACACGCGCGTGCAGGTCGCTCCCGGCGTGGCTGTCGGCGATGTCGGCGGCGATGCGCTCGGCGTAGACCAGGCCCTCCAGCAGGGAGTTGGAGGCGAGCCGGTTCGCGCCGTGCACGCCGGTGCAGGCGACCTCGCCGCACGCGTACAGGCCCGGGACGGTGGTACGCCCGTGCAGGTCGGTGCGTACGCCGCCGGAGGCGTAGTGGGCGGCCGGGGCGATCGGGATGGGCTCGTGGACCGGGTCGATGCCGTGGGCGCGGCAGGCGGCGAGGATGGTCGGGAAGCGCTGTTCCCACATGTCGGCGCCGAAGTGCCGGGCGTCGAGGAACATGTGCTCGGCGTCCTGCTCCAGCATGCGGCGCATGATGCCCTTGGCGACGATGTCGCGCGGTGCCAGCTCGGCCAGTTCGTGCTGGCCGACCATGAAGCGCACGCCGTCGGCGTCGACCAGGTGGGCGCCCTCGCCGCGCACCGCCTCGGAGACCAGCGGCTGTTGGCCCTCCGCCTCGGGGCCGAGGAAGAGCACGGTCGGGTGGAACTGCATGAACTCCAGGTCGGAGACCTCCGCGCCCGCGCGCAGGGCGAGCGCCACACCGTCGCCCGTGGACACGGACGGGTTGGTGGTCGCGGAGAACACCTGGCCCATGCCGCCGGTGGCGAGGACGACCGCGGGCGCGTGCACGGCGCCGACGCCGTCGTGCTGGCCCTCGCCCATCACGTGCAGGGTGACGCCCGCGGTGCGGCCGTCGGCGTCGGTGAGCAGGTCGAGCACGAGCGCGTTCTCGATGGCGCGCACGCCACGCGCGCGTACCGCCTCGACGAGCGCCCGGGACACCTCGGCGCCGGTCGCGTCGCCGCCGGCGTGGGCGATACGGCGCCGGTGGTGGCCGCCCTCGCGGGTGAGCTGGAGGCCGCCCTCGGCGGACTCGTCGAAGTGGGCGCCGGTCGCGATGAGCCGCCGTACGGCGTCGGGGCCCTCGGTGACCAGGACGCGCACGGCCTCCTCGTCGCACAGCCCGGCGCCGGCCACGAGAGTGTCCTCGAGGTGCTGCTCGGGAGTGTCGCCCTCGCCGAGGGCGGCGGCGATGCCGCCCTGCGCCCAGCGGGTGGAGCCGTCGTCGAGGCGGGCCTTGGTCACGACGACCGTGTTCAGGCCGGCGGCCTCGCAGCGCAGGGCCGCGGTCAGGCCGGCGACGCCGGAGCCGACGACCACCACGTCCGCGGCGATGGACCACCCGGGGGCGGGCGCGTGCAGTCGTATGCCTGTGCTGTTCACGAGGCGGCTCCGAAGGTGAGAGGAAGGTTGTCGATCAACCGGGTCGAGCCGACCCGGGCGGCGACGGCGAGGACGGCCTCGCCGGTGAAGTCGTCCCCGATCTCGGTGAAGTCGGACGGGTCGACGAGTGCGAGGTAGTCCAGTTCGAGTGGCGGGTCCAGACGGGCGGCCTCGTCGAGGACGGCCCGCGCGGCGGCGCGTACGGCGGCCGGCCCGCCGGGGGCGACGGTGGCCACGGCGTGCGCGTCGGCGGCGGCGCGGGACTCGCCCAGGGCGCTGAGGGCCTCGGCACGCGCGTGCGTGGCGGGCACCTCACGCGCGCGTGCGCGCAGCGCCTCCTGGGCGGCGTGCCGGTCGCGGCCGGCGAACAGCGCGCGGGAGAGCGCGAGCGCGGTGCGCCGCTCCGGCGGGGACAGATAGCGGTTGCGGCTGGACAGGGCCAGCCCGTCGTCCTCGCGGACGGTGGGCACGCCGACGATCTCCACGCCGAAGTTCAGGTCACGGACCATGCGCCGGATCAGCGCGAGCTGCTGGGCGTCCTTCTGGCCGTACAGGGCGACGTCGGGGCGGGTGAGGTGCAGTAGTTTGGCGACGACGGTGAGCATGCCGTCGAAGTGGCCGGGGCGCGAGGAGCCCTCCAGCCGCTCCCCCATGGGGCCGGCGCTGACGCGGACCTGGGGCTCGCCGCCCGGGTAGACCTCCTCGACGGACGGCGCGAAGACGGCGTCCGCGCCGGCCTGCTCGGCGATCTTGAGGTCGGCGTCCAGGGTGCGCGGGTAGCGGTCGAGGTCCTCGCCCTTGCCGAACTGCAGCGGGTTGACGAAGACGGTGACGACGACCTCACCGTCGGCGCCGGCGATCCCGCGCGCGGTGCGGATGAGTGTGGCGTGGCCCTCGTGCAGGGCGCCCATGGTCATCACGACGGCGCGGCGGCCGGCACGCGTGCGTGCGTGGAGTTCGTCGGCGGTGCGCAGCAGGGTGGTGGTCATCGGGCGTCCCCTTCGGTGCCGTCGATCCCGTCGGTCCCGGTGGCGAGTACCCCGAGGAGGTCCTCCGCGAGTTCCGGCTTGAGCAGTCCGTGGGCGAGCGCCCGGTCGGCGGTGGCGCGGGCCATCGCCAGGTATCCGGCGACGGTCTGCGGCGCGTGCTTGCGCAGCTCTTCGACGTGCGCGGCGACCGTGCCGGCGTCGCCGCGCGCGACGGGGCCGGTCAGGGCGGCGTCACCGGAGCGCAGGGCGTTGTCGAGGGCGGCGCCCAGCAGCGGGCCGAGCATGCGGTCGGGGGCCTCGACGCCGGCCTCGCGCAGCAGCTCCATCGACTGGGCGACCAGGGTGACCAGGTGGTTGGCCCCCAGGGCGAGCGCCGCGTGATACAGCGGGCGCCGCTCCTCGGCGATCCACTCCGGTTCGCCGCCCATCTCGATCACCAGGGCCTCGGCGGCCAGCCGCAGTTCCTCGGGCGCGGTGACACCGAACGAGCAGCCGGCCAACCGCTGCACGTCCACCGGAGCGCCGGTGAACGTCATGGCCGGGTGCAGGGCCAGCGGCAGCGCGCCCGCGCGCAGCGCCGGGTCGAGCACCTTCACGCCGTACCGCCCGGAGGTGTGCACGAGGAGCTGGCCGGGCCGGACGGCGCCGGTCTCGGCGAGGCCCGCGACGAGGCCGGGCAGGGTGTCGTCGGGGACGGTGAGCAGCACCAGGTCGGCGCGCGCCAGGACCTCGGCGGGCGGCACGAGGGGGACGTCGGGGAGGAGCTGCGCGGCGCGCCGCCGGGAGGCGTCGGAGACGGCGGAGACGGCGACCGGACGGTGCCCGGCGAGCTGGAGGGAGGCGGCGAGCGCGGGGCCCACGCGTCCGGCGCCGACGACGCCGACGGTGAGCCGCGCGGGGCGGTCCCTGGGATCTGGCTGTTGGCTTGTACTCACGCGACGGCGGCCTTCCGTTCCAGTCCGCTCGGGGTACCGGACGATTTCTCGTCATGTTAACGCTATCGGGTCGCGAGGCGTCCGTTCGTCCACAGGCTGTGGGTTACGCCACGCCGCGCAGGGGCGGCGCGGAGCCGGGCCCCGGCCGCGCCGGGGAGGGGCCACGGAGGAGAAATGCGGATGCCCGTCGTGTCCGGCGCACGGCATGATCGCGCGCATGAGCGATGCGGCGGAGCAGGACGGACAGCGGGCGGACGAGACGGGTCATCCGGCGCGGCAGTCGGACGGGCCGGCGGCCGGCGGGTGGCGCGAGCAGATGCGCGATCGGCGCCTTGTCGCACACAGGGGCGCACAACGGGTGCTCTCGCGCCCCGGTTATCTGGCAACGCTGCGGGAGCGCCTGGCGTTCCTGGAGCGCGCGGCACGGCTGCACGACCTCGACGACCGCCCCGACCAGTACGGCGACGGCATCGTCGAGACGCTCGAGGCCAGGACCGCGGAGCTGCTCGGCACCGAGGCGGCCGCGTTCTTCCCGACTGGCACCATGACGCAGCAGGTCGCCCTGCGCTGCTGGGCGGCCCGCACCGGCGACACCACCGTCGCCCTGCACGCGCTGGCCCACCCCCAGGTGCACGAGGGCGGGGCGTTCACCGCCGTCAGCGGGTTGCGCACGGTCCCCCTGACGAGCGAGCCACGGATGCCGACGGCCGAAGAGGTGCGCGCCTTCCCGGAGCCGTTCGGGGCGCTGATGCTGGAGCTGCCCCTGCGCGACGCCGGTTTCCTGCTGCCGTCGTGGGAGGAGCTCACCGAGGTCGTGGAGGCGGCACGCGAGCGCGACGCGGTGGTGCACATCGACGGTGCGCGCCTGTGGGAGACCACGCCTCACTTCGGCCGCCCGCTCGATGAGATCGCCGGCCTGGCGGACAGCGTGTACGTGTCGTTCTACAAATCCCTCGACGGCTTCGGCGGCGCGGCCCTCGCCGGCCCCGCGACGCTGGTGGAGGATGCGAAGACGTGGCGGCACCGCTACGGCGGCATGGTCCTGCAGCAGTTCCCGACCGTGCTGTCGGCGCTCGCCGGTCTCGAGTGGGAGCTGCCCCGGCTGCCGGAGTACGTGGCGCACGCGCGCGTGGTGGCCGCCGCACTGCGCGAGGGGTTCGCCGAGGCAGGCCTGCCCTGGGCGCGCGTACACCCCGAGGTGCCGCACACCCACCAGTTCCAGGTCTGGCTGCCTTACGGCCCGCAGCTGCTGTCCGAAGCGGCGGTACGCCAGGGCGAGGAGACGAAGACGCTGCTCTTCCAGAGCCCGTGGGCCCAGGCCGGGCCTGGTCTGTCCCACACCGAGGTCACGGTGCGCGCCGCCGGCCTGGAGTGGAGCGAGGCCGACGTACGCGCCGCGGTGGCCGACTTCGTCACGCGCGTGCGTGGCCTCGCCGGCTAGGGAACCGGCGGACCAGGCGCCCGGCGAGCACCGCGCGGAACCGGCCGTGGCACCACAGCTCGCGCACCAGCTGCCACTCGCCGGTGCCCGGCGCCGGCGGGGCCGCCTCGCCGTGCTGCCGGGCGCGGTGGGCGTCGAGGAGGTACTGCTGGGTGATGCTCATGGCGGATCGCCTCTTCGGGACGTGACATCCAGGGATGTGGCGTGCAGGGACGTGCGGTGCAGGAAGGACCGGAAGGCTCCGCGGCTGCCCCGGTGACCTGGAGCCTGCGCCCGGCCCGCCGCACAAGTCCCGCCGATTGACGGCTGCCGTCAATCGGCGGGGGCGCTGTCGGTGGTGGGGTGCACCATGGGGTCATGAGCGTGCGGATCGACATCACGGGGCTGCGGCCGGAGCAGGTGGCCGTCGTGCCCTCCGCCCTGGCCGAACTCGGCATGGCGCTGCACGCCCTGTGCGAACCAGGACACCACCCGGGCCTGCAGGGCTGGGTGACCGGGGTGACGGCCCGGCTCGATCCGCATCTGGCCGACCGGATGTGCGAGGCGGACTTCCTGTGGCGGACGACGTTCTCCGACCTGTTCATGCCCTTCGCCGGCATCCCCGGCCGCAGCACCCTGCCCGGGGCCACGCTCGCCGAGGACCTCGACCTGGTCGACAAGCTGACGGACGCGCAGTTCGTCGACGCGGCCCTTGAGTTCACCTGCACGCCCGCGTCCGCCGCGCCCCAGGAAGGAATCCTCGACGATCCGGCGGTGCGCTGCCGGGCGCTGGAGGTGGCCGCCTCCCGGGGGCCGCGGCAGGTGCGCTTCACCCGGCGGCTGCTGGACGACCCGCCCAGCGTCCGGGCCTGGCTGCGTCGCTTTCTGGAGGACTGCGAGGAGGCCTTCTTCGCCGACGTCTGGGCCCGGCTGCGCCACCAACTGGCCGCCGACGCCCGGCACAAGACGGACCTGCTGCGGCGCAAGGGCCTGGCGGAGGCCCTCACCGCGGTCTCCCCCGCGACGAGCCTCGACGAGGAGAGCGGGCACATCGTGGTGGACAAGCTGGCCCAGGCGCTCACGATCACCGCGGGCGGCGGTCTCCTGCTCGTCCCGACCAGCCTCGGCTGGCCGCATCTGAACGTGCTGCACCGAGCGGGCTGGCAGCCCCTGCTGCACTACCCCGTCGGCTCCCCAGATCTGACCGCGCCCACGTCGGTCGAGGAACTCACCCTGCGGATGACCGCCCTGTCCCACCCGGTGCGCATGCGCATCTGCCGCCATCTGGCCCGCAGCGCGTACACCACGGGCGAGCTGGCCCGCGTCCACGACATGACGCCGCCCGAGATATCCCGGCACCTCGGCGTGCTGAAGAAGGCGGGCCTGATCACCACGCGCCGCCGCGGACGGTATGTACTGCACCAGCTGGACGTGACGGTGGTGGCCCGGCTGGGCAGCGACTTCCTGGAGGGGATCCTCCGGTAGCCCGCCCGGGTGGCCCGGGGTCAGCCGAGCGCCGGCCGCCGACGACGGGCCGCCCCCGTCGGGCCGTATCAGTCGAAGCGGATGTGGCGCAGGCCCACCGCCGTCTGGCGCAGCCGCGTCCGCAGCCGGCCCTCGGTGTTCGGGGTCAGCCGCAGACCGGCCAGGACCGCGATGCGGTCGGCTGTCTTCGGCACCGTGGTGTGGTCGGTCCACAGGTGCTCCGCGAACTCCGGTTCCTGCAGCCGCTCCAGGCAGTGATCGAGCTGCTGCACGGCCCAGCTCTCGCGGCGCAGTCCGGCCTTCTTGCCGCCGACGAACGCCGCGAGGTGACCGAAGCCGCGCTCACGCAGCCGCTTCAGTACGGTCTCCCGCTCGGCGAGCAGCGCGAAGTGCCGCACGTCATGGCCCAGTGCGCGCAGCCGGCCGACCGTTTCCGCGAAGTACCCGGAGTCCGTGACCGTCATGGGGACGATCACCACGCCGTCGTGCCGGGTGAGCGCGAGGTCGAGTACCTCGACGACGCCCTGCCGCCAGGAGACCAAGTCCTGGAAGTCACCGCGCAGTTCGGGCGGCAGCATGCGGCGCAGACCGAAGCCGGCGTGCTCGGGGTCGCAGATGACACTGCCGGGCAGCCGCCGCCGTATCTCATGAGCCGTCTGTGTCTTGCCGCCGCCGAAGGGGCCGTTGATCCACAGGAGCATGGCCCGACACCCTACCGGCGCCGCACCGGCCGGTCAGCCGTGTCCGCCGGCCCGCACCAGACCCGTCTCGTACGCCAGGACCACCACCTGCACGCGGTCGCGCAGCCCCAGTTTGGTCAGGATGCGGCCCACGTGCGTCTTCACGGTCGCCTCGGACAGCACCAGGTGGGCGGCGATCTCCCCGTTGGACAGGCCCTGGGCGACCAGCACCATCACCTCGCGCTCCCGCTCGGTGAGCCGCTCCACCTCCTTGACCTGCGGCTCCCCGCCGGCGGACGGCAGCATCGGCGCGAACCGGTCCAGCAGCCGGCGCGTGGTGGACGGCGCGACGACCGCGTCACCGCTGTGCACGGCCCGGATCGCGGCAAGCAGGTCGCCGGGCGGCACGTCCTTGAGCATGAAACCGGAGGCGCCCGCCTTCAGCCCGGAGAAGGCGTACTCGTCCAGGTCGAAGGTGGTCAGGATGAGCACCTTGGGCGGGTCGGGCTCGGAGCAGACACGGCGGGTGGTCTCCACGCCGTCCAGCTTCGGCATGCGCACATCCATCAGGACGACGTCGACAGCCGTCGAACGCAGCACCTGAAGGGCCTCGACACCGTCACCCGCCTCCGCGACGACCTCCATGTCCGGCTGCGCGGCAAGCACCATCCGGAACCCGGTGCGCAGCAGCACCTGGTCGTCGACGAGCATCACGCGGATCGTCATCGGGCCTCTTCCGTTCTTGGGTCACAGGGTCGGTCAGTGCGCCGGCTTGAGCGGCAGGAGGGCGCTGATGCGGAATCCTCCGCCCGGGCGCGGCCCGGCGTCCAGGGTGCCGCCGACCATGCCGACCCGCTCGCGCATGCCGATCAGTCCGTGGCCCCGGCCGTCGATGCCGCCCTCCTCGTACAGCTCGTGCGGGGCGCCCTTGCCGTCGTCCTCGATCAGCAGGCCGAGCCCGTCGTCGAAGTACACCAGGCGCACGCTGGCGCCCGCGTTGGGCCCGCCGTGCTTGCGCGTGTTGGTGAGCGCTTCCTGCACGATCCGGTACGCCGTCAGCTCGACGCCGCTGGGCAGCGGGCGCGGCGTGCCCTCGACCCGGAAGTCGACGGGCAGGCCGGAGCCCCGGCACTGCTCGACCAGGTCCTCGATCTGCTCCACATCGGGCTGCGGGACGTACTCGCCGCCCTCCTGGTGCTCGCCGGTGCGCAGCACGCCGAGCAGGCGGCGCATCTCGGCGAGGGCCTGCCGGCCGGTGGAGGAGATCGTCTCCAGGGCCTTCTTCGCCTGGTCGGGAGCAGCGTCCAGCACGTACGCGGCGCCGTCGGCCTGCACCACCATCACGGACACGTTGTGCGCGACCACGTCGTGCAACTCGCGCGCGATCCGGGCGCGCTCGGCGGCCACCGCGACCTTCGCCTGCGCCTCGCGCTCCTTCTCCAGGCGGGCGGCGCGCTCCTCCAGCTGGGCGTAGTAGGCGCGGCGGGTGCGTATCGAGTCGCCCAGCACCCAGGCCAGGGCGAACGGAACGGTCTGGAACACCACCACGGCGACGTTGCCCGCCACGCCGGTGTCCTCGTTGGGCCAGCGCATCTGCGCCACGGTGGCCGCGCTCAGGCCCACGCCCAGCGCCAGCCGGGACGCCCAGCGGGCCCCGGTCGCGGCGACCGTGTAAACGATCACCAGCATCGCGAAGTCCGCGGCCATCGACTCGACGTCCAGCGCCAGCTGCGCCAGGCCTAGCGCGACGGCCAGCAGCAGCATCTGCTCCGGCATGCGCCGCCGCAGCGCGACCACCAGACTCAGCAGCAGCGCCACCGGGACGATCAGCGCCAGGGCATCGGTGCCCCGGTTCGTCCGACCGGCCCCCGCGGACATCAGCGAGAGCCCGAACAGGACGACGGCCCAGAAGGCGTCGACGCCGATCGGGTGTCTGCGGAGGAAGTCGTAGAGGCGCTGCACGTAACCCAGCGTAGGCAAGTGAGATAGGTGCAGGGGTCAACCGGAGGGCCGATCCCCGCCCGGCGAGCGTACTCCCCAAGGTGGAGGCCGCGATCACCTGTGCGCCTAGTCTGTGCGCGTGGGCGAGGAGACTGCGGACCGCGCGGGCGGCGCGGACGGCTGGCGGGGCTGGCGGGCCGCGGCCGAGAACGCGCTGTACGGCGCGCACGGTTTCTACCGGCGGCCGGAGGGGCCGGCCGGGCACTTCCGTACGTCCGTGCACGCCTCCCCGCTGTTCGCACGGGCCGTGGCGGCGCTGCTGGGCCGGGTGGACGAGGCCCTGGGCAGGCCCGCCGTGCTGGACTTCGTGGACATGGCCGCCGGGCGCGGGGAGCTGGCCGCCGGGGTGCTGGCCGCGCTGCCCGCCGAGGTGGCCGCCCGCACGCGCGTGCGGGCCGTCGAGCTCGCCGCCCGCCCCGCCGGGCTCGATCACCGGATCGAGTGGCTTCCCGAGCCGCCGCGAGGGATGACCGGGCTGCTCTTCGCCAACGAGTGGCTGGACAACGTACCCGTCGAGGTCGCCGAGGTGGACGCGGCGGGCACCGCCCGGCTGGTGCTCGTCCGGCGTGACGGCACCGAGCGGCTCGGCGGGCCCGTGTCGGGCGCGGACGCCGCCTGGCTGGCGCGCTGGTGGCCGCTGACCGGGGAGCCGGGGCTGCGCGCGGAGATCGGACGGCCTCGGGACGAGGCGTGGGCGGCCGCGGTGGGCGGCGTCGCGCGGGGGCTCGCGGTGGCCGTGGACTACGCGCACACGGTGGCGACGCGCCCGCCGTTCGGCACGCTGACGGGCTTCAGCAAAGGGCGCGAGACGGCGCCCCTACCGGACGGGTCGTGCGACATCACGGCGCATGTGGCCATGGACGCGTGCGCCCTGCCGGGCGGGCGGACACTCCCCCAGCGCGACGCGCTGCGCGCCCTGGGCATCACCGGCGCACGCCCCCCGCTCACGCTCGCCTCCACGGACCCCGCCGCCTATGTGCGCGCCCTCGCGAGCGCCGGCGAGGCCGCCGAGCTGACCGCGCCGGGCGGCCTCGGCGACTTCGGCTGGCTGCTCCAGCCGATAAACGTACCCGACCCGCTCGCAGCCGGGTGACCTGCCGGCCGTGTCCGCGGGGACGGCCGGCCGACGACCTCCGCGTGCCCTACTTGTCGATGTCCCCGACCACGAAGAACATCGACCCCAGGATCGCCACCATGTCCGCGACCAGCGTCCCCGGCAGCAGCTCGGTCAGCGCCTGGATGTTGTTGTACGACGCCGAGCGCAGCTTCAGCCGGTACGGGGTCTTCTCACCCTTGCTGACCAGGTAGTACCCGTTGATCCCGAGCGGGTTCTCGGTCCACGCGTACGTGTGCCCCTCGGGCGCCTTCAGGACCTTCGGCAGCCGCTGGTTGATCGGTCCCGGCGGCAGCTCGGCCAGCCGGTCGAGGCAGGCGTCGGCCAGGTCGAGCGCGTTGTGCGTCTGCTCCAGCAGGCACTCGAAGCGGGCCAGGCAGTCGCCCTCGGTCCGGGTGACCACCTTCAGCGTGTCCTGCAGCTCCGGATAGGCGAGATAAGGCTCGTCGCGGCGCAGGTCGAAGTCGACACCGGAGGCACGCGCGATGGGGCCGCTCACGCCGTAGGCGTGCACCGTCTCGGGCGCGAGCGTGCCCACGTCCCGGGTGCGCCCGCGGAAGATCTCGTTGCCGAGGACCAGGTCGTCGAAGACGTCCATACGGGAACGCACGGCGGCCACGGCGGCACGCGCGCGTGCGCTCCAGCCGGCCGGCAGGTCCTCCTTGAGGCCGCCGACGCGGTTGAACATGTAGTGCATACGCCCGCCGGAGACCTCCTCCATGACGTTCTGCAGCACCTCGCGCTCGCGGAACGCGTAGAAGACCGGCGTGATGCCGCCCAGCTCCAGCGGGTAGGAGCCGAGGAACATCAGGTGGTTGAGCACCCTGTTCAGCTCCGCCAGCAGCGTGCGCGTCCACACCGCACGCTCGGGCACCTCCATGCCGAGCATCCGCTCGACGGCGAGGACCACGCCCAGCTCGTTGGAGAACGCCGACAGCCAGTCGTGGCGGTTGGCGAGCACGATGATCTGGCGGTAGTCGCGCGCTTCGAAGAGCTTCTCCGCGCCGCGGTGCATATAGCCGATCACCGGCTCCGCGCGCATGATGCGCTCGCCGTCCAGCACGAGCTTGAGCCGCAGCACGCCGTGCGTCGACGGATGCTGAGGGCCGATGTTGAGCACCATGTCGGTGCTTTCCGCGGCGCCGCCGATCCCGACCATGGTCTCCGTCGTAGGAGTCATGGACACAGTCTCTCCTACGTACGCTGGCCGCATGGAGACGGGGAGCCCGCACGACCGGCGGGATGCGGCGGACACAGGGACGACGGAACGGGTGGCGGAGCCGGTGTGGACCGGGCTGCCGCCGGGACTGCTGCGGATGCGGCGGCTGCTGCTGGTGGTGTGGCTGGGGCTCATCGCCCTGGCCGCCGGGCTGCTGCCCGGGCTGCTCGTCGGACCGGCCTGGGCGGCGTTCGCGCTGCTGCCCCTGGCGCTCGCCGCATGGGGCTGGGTACTGCTCGGCCGCAACTGGCGGTCCTGGCGGTACGCCGAGCGCGCCGACGACCTGCTGATCAGCCGGGGTGTGCTGTGGCGTGAGGAGACCGTCGTGCCGTACGGGCGGATGCAGCTGGTGGAGGTCACCTCCGGTCCCGTCGAGCGGTATTTCGGGCTGGCCAGCGTGCAGTTGCACACGGCGGCCGCCGCGACCGACGCGACCATCCCCGGACTGGACCCGGCCGAGGCGGAACGACTGCGCGACCGGCTCACCGAGCTGGGCGAGGCCCGATCGGCGGGGCTGTGACGGCGCCGGACGCCGCCCAGGGCGTACCCGAGGAGCGGGCCCCGGGCGAGCGGCGGCTGCACCCGGTGACGCCGCTGCGGCGGGCGTGGGCGCCGATCGCGGTGATCGTCGGCTGGGCGGTGCACGACCCGGACCAGGCGCAGCGGCAGCTGACCCGGCTGACGACCACGACGCTGCTGCTCGCGTTCGCCGTGATCGTCCCGACGGCCGCGTTGTACGGCTTTCTGACGTGGTGGTTCACGCACTTCTCGGTGACCGGCACGGAGTTGCGCATCCGCACCGGGCTGCTGTTCCGGCGTACCGCGCACATCCGGCTGGAGCGGATCCAGGCGGTCGACGTCACACAGCCGCTGCTCGCGCGGATCGCGGGCGTGGCGAAGCTGCGGCTCGACGTGGTCGGCGCGGAGAAGAAGGACGAGCTGGCGTTCCTCGGCGAGCGCGAGGCACGTACGCTGCGCGCGGAGCTGCTGGCGCGTGCCGCCGGGTTCGCGCCCGAGACGGCGCACGAGGTCGGGGAGGCGCCGGCGCGCGAGGTGCTGCGCGTACCGCCGCGGGCGCTCGCGCTCTCCCTGGTGCTGACGGGCGCCACCTGGGGTTCGCTGATCGCCGCGCTCGTCGTCCCGCCGGTGCTGTGGCTGGCCACCCACAGCCTGTGGACGGTCCTCGCGGCCGCGGCACCGCTGCTCGGCACGGCGGGGGCGAGCAGCGTGGGACGGTTCGTCGCGGAGTACGACTGGACGGTCGGCGAGTCGCCGGACGGGCTGCGCATCGACCGGGGGCTGCTGGACCGCAGCCACGAGACGGTGCCGCCGGGGCGGGTGCAGACGGTGCGGATCGTGCAGCCGCTGCTGTGGCGTCGGCGGGGGTGGGTCCGGGTGGAGCTGGACGTGGCCGGGTCGTCGAACTCCGTGCTCGTGCCGGTCGCTCCGCGGGAGGTCGCCGAGGCGGTCGTCGCGCGCGTGCTGCCGGGGGTGGTCGTGCCGGCGATGTCGTCCTTGTCGCGGCCGGGGCGGCGGGCCGGGTGGTGCGTGCCGGTGTGGTGGCGGGGGTACGGGCTGGCCGTCGACGGCGACGTGTTCGCCGCGCGGCGCGGGTTGCTGCGGCGGCACCTCGCGCTCGTGCCGCACGCCAAGGTGCAGAGCGTGCGGGTCACTCAGGGGCCGTGGGAGCGGTTGTGGGGGCTGGCCGATGTGCATGTGGACTCGGGGGCCGACAAGACGGTCACGGCGCGGTTGAGGGGGGCCGGGGAGGCGGCGGAGTTGCTGCGGGGGCAGGCGGAGCGGTCTCGGACGGGGCGGAGGGCTGCGCGGGCTGATCGGTGGATGGCGTGAGGCTTTGACGGTTCTTCGTCTGCGGGTTTCGTCGTGGCTGGTCGCGCCCACGCGGCGGAGCCGCATGGCGAATACAGCCCCGCGCCCCTTCTTGTACCTGCGGCGGCCCGTTGCGGTGCGTGGGTGGCTGGTGTCGCCCGCTGTGCCGGCGGGTGAGTCGGCGACTGCACCAACGCCGTGGCGCGCGCCTTCAGCCGGCTGAGCTGCGGGCAGTCGTGCCCCTGGGGCGGCACGGGTGGGCTGAGTGTCCCCCCTGCTCGAAGAGCTTGGGGGAGGCACCCCGCCGGCGCCGGCGAGCGCACCCACCCGCGGCCCTGCACCGGCGCCGGGCAACACCAAACGCCGGGCGCGCAGCCCACCTCGGCCGGGTCGGCCGACGGAGTCAGGACGCTGCGCTGCGCAGGCTCTGGACGTCTATCTGTTCTGTTTCGTCGTGGGCCGTCAGGTCGATGACCTGGCCCGCGCGGGGTGCCGCGTCGTCGGCCGGCTTGAAGTCGGCCTCCGTCTCCGCCTTGTGCAGCGCGAGGGCCTCCTGGCCGACGACGTCGGCGAGGTCCTCGTTCTGGACGGCCTCCAGGGCCGCCGGCGTCGGGGTCGCCTTCGTGCCGAAGAAGTCGAACTCGCCGTTGGCCACGGGACGCCGTACCGGCGGGGCGGGCGGTACGACGGCCACGGCGGTCGGCACGGCGAAGTGGCCGCCGGGCTGGGTCTCCGGCGTCTCGCCGGTGGCGGCCGCGTGCTCCTGCGCGTCGGCCGCCCGGGGCTTCCCCTCCGCCTCGTCCTCCCGCTCGGCGCCGGTGGCGAGGCGCATCAGTGCCGCGTTCGCCGCCTGGTACAGCCGCGCGCCCTCGCGGGAGAAGACCGCCGGGGCCGGGCCGGCCGGCTGGTCCCCGGCCGTCGTCGCGTCCTTCTTCGGGGGCGCCGGCGGCAGTGCGCGTACCGGGGCCTCGAGTTCGAGCAGGCGGCGGCCCTCCAGGGCGCTGGCCCGCTCCGTCTCCGCCGTGGCGTAGCGGCGCAGCAGGGCCGCGTGCTCGTTGCGCAGGCCCGCCAGTTCCGTGCGCTTGGCCCGCAGCCGCTGCTCGAGCTTGGCGCGCAGTTCGCGCGACTCCTCCAGGTCGGTCTCCAGTTCGGCGACCCGCTCCTCGTACCGCCACTCGTCGCTGGCACGCGCGCGCGTGAGGTCGGCCACCTGCTTGCCCGCCTGGATGTCCCAGCGCCGCATGACGAACGCGCCGAGGACGGCCGTCACCGCGCCCGCCCCGGCCAGGACCCGCAGCACCAGGGCGTCCGTGGACACCCAGGGGCCTAGGGCACAGACGACCGAGACGCCTGCGATCGCCGACGGCGGCAGCACCCTGTGCAAGGGCGGGGAATGGCGGTGACGTCCACGTGGCATGGCCAGAAACTTACCGCGCGTAGGCGGTTCGTGAAGCCCCGGGCCGTAAAAACAAAGCCATCGGCAAGGGTTCACGGGGCATCAGCGAAAGCCAGGGGGCGCAGGGGCTGCGGTCAGCCCGTGTCAGCCCGCCGTCAGCCGCCCGCTGAGCCACGCCAGCGACTCGGGGATCTCACGCCGCCACGTGTTGAAGTTGTGCCCGCCGCTGTCGAGGATGATGGACGAGATGCGGGTCGTGCCGGTCGCCTTCACCGCGCCGATGAACTTCGTCGTGCTCTTGTAGTTGTTCTCCCCCACCTTGCTGCTGGTGACGAGCAGTGAGGTGTCGGGTGCCGGCATGTGCTTGAGGCACCACATCAGGTCGGCGCGGTTGCGCAGCTGCTTGTCGCCGTGGAAGAGGTCGCCCGTCGTGGGGTCGACCGGCGCCTTGTAGTAGGGGGACAGGCCCACGGCCGCGGCGTACACGCTCGGGTGGTGCATGGCGAACTTCAGCGCGCAGTAGCCGCCGGTGGAGTCGCCCACGACGCCCCAGGAGCCGGGACCGCGCCCCACCCGGTAGTGGGCCGACACCGCCTGCGGCAGGTCCTTGGCGAAGAACGTCTCCGTCTGCGGGCCGCCCGGCACGTCCACGCACTCGGTGTCGCGCGGGGGCGCGACCGTCGGGCGCATCATCACCAGGATCATCGGCTGCATCCGGCCCTGCTTGGCAAGATCGCGCGCGGTGCGCGGATAGTGCAGCTTGTCCACCAGCGCCTCGGCCGTGCCCGGGTACCCGGTCAGCACGACGGCCGCGGGGAACGTGCGCGTGCGGTACTGCGCCTGGAAGTACTCAGGCGGCAGATAGACGTACGCGGGCGTGGCTATGTGAGTCGCTGGTCCGGTGATGGCGACCTTCTGGATCTGCCCGCCGATCTCCGGCCGGCCCCCGCCCGACTTGCTCACCTTGCGGGTGTCGAGCACCTGGAGCGGGCCGCCGTCGGGGCCGTTCGCGTTGTGGTCGACGACCACGCCCTGGCCGTTCTCCTGCCCGAAGAGGTCGGCCCAGCTGGCGTAGAAGCCGAAGGAACGGTTCGCCGCGAGCCCCACGCCCGCGAACAGCGTCACCTGTGTCACGAACAGCAGCCCGATCCGTCCGGCGACCGCACGCCAGTTGCGGCGCGACAGACGCGGCCACAGCCACACCGTGCCGACGAACAGGACCGCGGCGACCACGATCGCCAGCAACAGCACTTTCTTGCTCGTGAGACCCATGGGGTGTTCCTGCCTGCGCTTTCCATCCGGGCACCGGGCGCATCCCCGCTTTCTCCGCGAGGGCTTGCCCCGAACTTTCCTCGGCCTTTGAACCGGCTTTGACGGGGCGAGTGAACCTCTCCCCCCGAGACACCGTCCTAGAGGACGCAATGTCGCCGGATGCCCGATACGGCACCGGGTTCAAGGTCTCTCGCAGAACTACGGGATGCGATGTCTGTCAGGGAAGATGGGGAAATGTCGGACGGGGTTCCGAGCCGATCAAGCCGGGTACGGCGCGTCGTGCGCGGCCCGCGCCCCGAGGCCAGTCCGGTCCTCGTCGGCAGAGCGTGCGCACTCGTGGGTGTCCTGGACATCGCCGCAGGGGTCTTCCCGCGGTTCAGGCACAGCCGTATGCACGCCCTCGCCGAGGTGCTGCCCGGATCGTTCGGGCCGTTCGCGGCGGCGCTCTCACTGAGCGCCGGCGTTCTGCTGCTGCTGCTCGCCCACGGCCTCAAGCGCGGCAAGCGCCGCGCCTGGCGCGCCGCCGTCGTCCTGCTGCCGGCCGGCGCGGTGGCCCAGTTCGTGTATCGGCACTCGGTCATCGGGGTGCTGATCTCCGTCGCGCTGCTCGCGCCGCTGATCATCCACCGCGAGCAGTTCACGGCTCTGCCCGACCCGCGCAGCCGCTGGCGGGCCCTGGCCAACTTCGTCCTCATGAGCGCCGGTTCCCTCGTGCTGGGCCTGATCATCGTCAGCGTCCATCCGAACCGGATGGTCGGCGACCCGAGCCTGGCCGATCGGATCACGCACGTGATCTACGGCCTGTTCGGCTTCGAGGGCCCGGTCGACTACCAGGGCAACACCTCCTGGACCGTCGCCTTCTCCCTCGGCGCGCTCGGCTGGCTGACCGCCGTCACCACCATCTACCTCGCCTTCCGCCCCGAGCACCCGGCCGCCCGCCTCACCGAGCACGACGAGGAGCGGCTGCGCGACCTGCTCGCCAAGCACGGCGGACGCGACTCCCTCGGCCACTTCGCGCTGCGCCGCGACAAGGCCGTCGTCTTCTCCCCCAGCGGCAAGGCCGCCGTCACCTACCGCGTCGTCTCCGGCGTGATGCTCGCCAGCGGCGACCCCATCGGCGACGTCGAGGCCTGGCCGGGCGCCATCGAGCGGTTCATGGACGAGGCCAAGGCCCACTCCTGGACGCCCGCAGTGGTCGGCTGCTCCGAGACCGGCGGCGAGGTGTGGACCCGCGAGACCGGCCTCGACGCCCTCGAACTGGGCGACGAGGCGGTGGTGGACGTGAAGGATTTCTCCCTCTCCGGGCGTGCGATGCGCAACGTGCGCCAGATGGTCAAGCGCATCGAGCGGGCCGGTTACGAGACGCGGGTGCGGCGTATCGGTGACCTCGGCGAGGCCGAACTCGAGCGCATCCGGCGCGCCGCCGACGACTGGCGCGGCACCGACACCGAGCGCGGCTTCTCCATGGCGCTGGGCCGCCTCGGCGACCCCGCCGACGCCGACTGCCTCCTCGCCACCGCCCACAAGGCCGACGACGAGCCCGGCGCGTACGGCGACCTCAAGGCGATCCTGCACTTCGTGCCCTGGGGCACCGACGGCGTCTCGCTGGACCTCATGCGGCGTGACCGCAGCGCCGACCCCGGCATGAACGAGCTGCTGATCGTGGCCGCCCTCCAGGCAGCCCCGAAGCTCGGCATCGAGCGCGTCTCGCTGAACTTCGCCGTCTTCCGCTCGGCGCTGGCGCGTGGCGAGAAGCTCGGCGCCGGCCCGGTGCTGCGCGTCTGGCGCGGACTGCTGATCTTCCTCTCGCGCTGGTTCCAGATCGAGTCGCTGTACAAGTTCAACGCCAAGTTCCAGCCGCGCTGGGAGCCGCGCTTCATCGTCTACCGCGCCTCCGCCGACCTGCCCCGCATCGGCTTCGCCTACATGCAGGCCGAGGGCTTCGTGAACCTCGCCCCGCCGTTGCCGCGCTTCCTGCGCCGCCGCGCCGCCAGCCGGCGCCCGTGCGCCCACGGCGTGGCCGAACGCGACGTGCGCGCGGCCTGACCCACCCCTGCGACGGACACGACCGGCCCGGGCGCGGGTCCCCGAAGCACCGGGGCCCGCGCCCGGGCCGAACGGCGTTACGGCCCCGGTGAGGGGCCTACGCTGAACATATGAGCAACCACAGCGGACGCCGACGCGTCGCGGGCCTTCCGGACTGGGGCCGCTGCGCGGTCATGGGTGTCGTGAACGTCACCCCCGACTCCTTCTCCGACGGCGGCCGCTGGTTCGACACGACCGCCGCCGTCAAGCACGGCCTCGACCTCTTCGCCCGGGGCGCCGACCTGGTCGACGTCGGCGGCGAGTCCACCCGCCCCGGCGCCACCCGCGTCGACGAGGAGGAGGAACTGCGCCGGGTCATCCCCGTCGTGCGGGGCCTGGCCTCCGAGGGCGTCGTCGTCTCCGTGGACACCATGCGCGCCCGGGTCGCCGCCCAGTCCCTCGCGGCCGGCGCCGCCCTCGTCAACGACGTCAGCGGCGGCATGGCCGACCCCGCGATGATCCCCGCCGTCGCCGACGCCGGCGCTCCCTTCGTCGTCATGCACTGGCGCGGCTTCCTCCAGGGCGGCAACGTCCCGGGCCACTACGCCGACGTCGTCACCGAGGTCGTCGACGAGCTCCACGCACGCGTGCAGGCCGCCCTGGACGGCGGCATCGCCCCCGACCGCGTCATCGTCGACCCCGGCCTCGGCTTCTCCAAGGACGCCGAGCACGACCTCGCCCTCCTCGCCCACGCCCACCGGCTCCACGCGCTCGGCCACCCGCTGCTCATCGCCGCCTCCCGCAAGCGGTTCCTCGGCCGCATCCTCGCCGGCCCCGACGGCGCGCCCCCGCCCGCCCGCGAACGCGACGCCGCCACGGCCGCCGTCTCCGCGCTCGCCGCGCACGCCGGCGCCTGGGCGGTCCGCGTCCACGAGGTCCGCGCCACGGCGGACGCGGTACGGGTCGCACGCGCCGTGGAAGGGGCGCGTACGGCGCCCGAAGCGCCCCCCGCATCGCCCGCGCCCGGCGCCCACGGGCCCGAAGGAGCCCGGTGAGCGCCCCGCACACCGACGTCGAACAGGTGGAGGCCGCCAACACGGCCTTCTACGAAGCACTCGAACGGGGCGACTTCGAGGAGGTCGCCTCGACCTGGCTCACCCCGGCCGACCTGGGCGTCGACGAGACCTACCACGATCCGGCCGACGCCGGCGTGGTCTCCTGTGTGCACCCCGGCTGGCCCGTGCTCACCGGCCGTGGCGAGGTCCTGCGCTCCTACGCGCTGATCATGGCGAACACCGACTACATCCAGTTCTTCCTCACCGACGTGCATGTCTCGGTCACCGGGGACACGGCCGTGGTCACCTGCACCGAGAACATCCTCAGCGGCGGCCCCGCCCCCACCGAGGGCGAGGAGCTGGGGCCGCTCGTGGGCCAGCTCGTGGTCGCCACGAACGTGTTCCGGCGCACGCCGGCGGGGTGGAAGCTCTGGTCGCACCACGCCTCGCCCGTTCTGGCCGAAAACGACGAGGAGGAGGGCGAGGAGTCACCCTCCTGAGTGGGTAGGCGATCTATGGGTCCGCCCGCAGGGACGAGGAAGTGGTCGGAATCACGGGCGCCCGGGCCGGGGACGGCCACCAGCCCGTGAGCCAGCGGGTTTCCCAGGGGAAACACGCGGTGAACCTTCCGGAACCGCGCCGGCCCGCCGCCCCGTGGCCCTGCGCTGTCAGTGCCCGCAGGTAGATTCGACCGAGGCCGACGCACCGCCCGCACGCGGTACGGACCGGCCGCACCCGACGATTGCAGGAGTGATTCGCGTGGATCGTGTCGCGCTGCGCGGCCTCAAGGCCCGCGGGCACCACGGTGTGTTCCCCAAGGAACGCGAAGAGGGCCAGACCTTCATCGTGGACCTCGTCATCGGCCTGGACACCCGGCCGGCCGCGGCGGACGACGACCTGGCGAAGACCGTGCACTACGGCATCGTGGCCGAGGAGGTCGTGGCCGTCGTCCAGGGCGAGCCCGTGGACCTCATCGAGACCCTCGCCGAGCGCATCGCCCAGGTGTGTCTGAAGCACGAGGGGGCCAAGGAGGTCGAGGTGACCGTCCACAAGCCGGACGCGCCGATCACCGTCCCCTTCGACGACGTGACCGTCACGATCACCCGGAGCCGAGTATGACCGCACCCTTCACCAAAGGTCACAGCGACCCGACCGTCCAGCCGGTACCCGCCTCCGTCGTCGAACAGGTCGACGCCGCCGACACCACGCTGCAGAACCCGAAACGGGCCGTGATCGCCCTCGGCTCCAACCTCGGCAACCGGCTGGAGACCCTCCAGGGCGCCATCGACGCCCTGGAGGACACGCCGGGCGTGCGCGTCAAAGCCGTCTCCCCGGTCTACGAGACCGAGCCGTGGGGCGTGGACCCCGGCAGCCAGCCGTCGTACTTCAACGCCGTCGTTCTGGTGAAGACCACCCTGCCCCCGTCCTCCCTGCTGGAGCGGGCGCACGCGGTGGAGGAGGCCTTCCACCGGGTGCGCACCGAGCGCTGGGGCGCGCGCACCCTCGACGTCGACATCGTCGCCTACGCCGGTGTGGTCTCCGACGACCCGCACCTCACGCTCCCCCACCCGCGCGCCCACGAGCGCGCCTTCGTCCTCGCTCCCTGGTACGACGTCGAGCCCGGCGCCGAGCTGCCCGGCCGCGGCATGATCGGGCAGCTCCTGGACAGCGTCACCCGAGAGGGTGTCGCGCCCCGCAAGGACCTGGAACTCCACCTGCCCGAGTAGTCGTTAAGGTCGAGGCGGGCCGCGTGTGCGGCCGCACAGGACGGGAGCCGCCCGTCACCCGGTCCGGGGGAGCTGAAGGGTCACCGTGAGAGAGCTGCGCATCAGGGTGCTGGCCGGTGTGTTCGTCGTCGCCGGCATCCTGTCCTGGGCGGGCGCCCGCCTGTGGAACTCGGTGGGGACCCTGCCCGGCGTCCCCCTGGCCGCCCCCATCGTCCTCGCGCTGATCGCGGTGGTCCTGCTGGCCACCGCGCTGTCGCTGCGCGCCCGCCTCAAGGCCCAGCGCGACCGCGTCCCCGACGCCAAGGGCGTGGACCCGCTGATGGCGGCCCGGGCAGTCGTCTTCGGCCAGGCCAGCGCGCTGGTCGCCGCCCTCGTCGCCGGCATGTACGGCGGCACGGGCGTCTTCCTGCTGGAACTCCTCGACATCCCGGCCCGCCGCGACCAGGCCATCTACGCCGGCTTCTCGGTCGTCGCGGGCATCGGCGTGATAGCGGCGGCGATCTTCCTGGAGCGCGTCTGCAAGCTCCCGGAGGACGAGGACGACAACAACCAAGGGGCGGCGCACCCGGCGTGACACCGCCCCGCGGGAGCCTTCCGGCTCAGGCTTCCCGGCTTCAGCCGGACATGATCAGGCTCATCGCCTCGTTGCGGGTCGCCGCGTCCCGCAGCTGACCGCGCACCGCCGAGGTGATGGTCTTCGCGCCGGGCTTGCGGATGCCGCGCATCGACATGCACATGTGCTCGCACTGGATGACCACGATGACCCCGCGCGGCTCCAGGATCTCCATCAGGGCGTCCGCGACCTGCGTGGTGAGACGTTCCTGCACCTGCGGGCGGCGGGCGTAGACGTCCACGAGCCGTGCCAGCTTGGACAGCCCGGTGATCTTCCCGCTGGTGGACGGGATGTAACCGACATGGGCGACGCCGCGGAACGGCACCAGATGGTGTTCACAGGTGCTGAACACCTCGATGTCCTTCACCAGCACCATCTCGTCGTGCCCCAGGTCGAACGTCGTCGTCAGGACGTCCTCGGGCTGCTGCCACAGGCCCGCGAATATCTCCTTGTACGCCCGCGCCACGCGGCCGGGCGTCTCCCTGAGGCCCTCGCGGTCCGGGTCTTCGCCGACCGCGATGAGGAGTTCGCGTACGGCGTTCTCGGCACGCTTCTCGTCGAACTCGCCGATGGGGCCGTCGCCGTCCAGCGTCACGGGGTCGGTCATCTGGATCCTCGTTCCTGTACCTGTCACACGTGGGGCGCCCACGCGTTTCGAACCGCGGTATACGAAAAACCGCGCCCCCCAGGCTAGAACCCGGGGGGCGCGGCATCCATTCCGGCCCGGTGGCCGGAACGGCTCAGCTCTCGGGGCGGTCCTCACGCGACGGCTCGGTCGTGGAGGCGGGGTCCGCCGCCGTCGACTTCACCGTGCTGATCGCGGCCGTGGCGCCGTTGGCACCGTTCGTCAGGGCGAGCTCCTTCGGGGAGAGCACCGGCGGACGGGTGGACGGCGTACGCCGGGAGGAACCGGTCCAGGCGGGCCGCGGCGGGCGCTTGACGATGGTGGCGAAGATCTCGGCGATCTCCTCCTTGCCCAGCGTCTCCTTCTCCAGCAGCTGCAGGACGAGGTTGTCGAGCACGTCGCGGTTCTCGACCAGGATTTCCCAGGCCTCGTTGTGCGCGGTCTCGATGAGCTTCTTGACTTCCTCGTCCACCAGCGCGGCGACCTCCTCGGAGTAGTCGCGCTGGTGGGCCATCTCACGGCCCAGGAACGGCTCGCTGTTGTCGCCGCCGAACTTGATCGCGCCGAGACGCTCGGTCATGCCGTACTGGGTGACCATCGCGCGGGCCAGGTTGGTGGCCTTCTCGATGTCGTTCGCGGCGCCCGTGGTCGGGTCGTGGAAGACCAGTTCCTCGGCCGCGCGACCGCCCAGCATGTAGGCGAGCTGGTCGAGCATCTCGTTGCGGGTGGTGGAGTACTTGTCCTCGTCCGGCAGCACCATCGTGTAGCCCAGGGCACGGCCGCGGGACAGGATGGTGATCTTGTGGACCGGGTCGGAGTTCGGTGAGGCCGCCGCGACCAGGGCGTGGCCGCCCTCGTGGTACGCGGTGATCTTCTTTTCCTTGTCCGACATGATGCGGGTCCGCTTCTGCGGGCCGGCCACGACGCGGTCGATCGCCTCGTCGAGCATCTTGTTGTCGACCAGCTTCTGGTTCGAGCGGGCCGTGAGCAGCGCGGCCTCGTTCAGCACGTTGGCGAGGTCGGCACCGGTCATGCCGGGGGTGCGCCGGGCGACGGCCGACAGGTCGACGTCCGGGGCGACCGGCTTGCCCTTCTGGTGGACCTTGAGGATCTCCAGACGGCCCTGCAGGTCCGGCGGGTCGACGGCGATCTGCCGGTCGAAGCGTCCGGGGCGCAGCAGCGCCGGGTCCAGGATGTCGGGCCGGTTGGTGGCGGCGATCAGGATGACGCCGCCCTTCACGTCGAAGCCGTCCATCTCGACGAGCAGCTGGTTCAGGGTCTGCTCGCGCTCGTCGTGACCGCCGCCGAGGCCGGCGCCGCGGTGGCGGCCGACCGCGTCGATCTCGTCGACGAAGACGATCGCCGGGGCGTTCGCCTTGGCCTGTTCGAACAGGTCACGGACCCGGGAGGCACCGACACCGACGAACATCTCGACGAAGTCGGAACCGGAGATCGAGTAGAACGGGACGCCCGCCTCGCCGGCCACGGCGCGCGCGAGCAGGGTCTTGCCGGTACCCGGGCGGCCGTACAGCAGCACACCCTTGGGGATCTTGGCGCCGACGGCCTGGAACTTGGCCGGTTCCTGGAGGAACTCCTTGATCTCCTGGAGCTCCTCGACGGCCTCGTCGCAGCCGGCGACATCGGTGAACGTCGTCTTGGGGGTGTCCTTGGTGATGAGCTTGGCCTTGGACTTGCCGAAGTTCATCACACGGCTGCCGCCGCCCTGCATCTGATTCATCAGGAACAGGAACACGACGACGATGAGGACGAAGGGCAGCAGGGACAGCAGGATCCCGAGGAACGGGTTCTGCTTCGAGGGCGAGACCGTGTAGCCCTTCGGGATCTGCTTGTCCTGGTACTTGGTCTGCAGCGTGCCGGCGATGGTCACGCCCTGGTCGCCGATGTAACTGGCCTGGATCTTCGAGCTGCCCTGAACCTTGACGCCGTCCTTGAGCTCGACCTTGATGGTCTGCTCGTCGCCGGTGGTCAGCTTGGCCTGCTCGACCTTGTTGTCGTTGATGGCCTGGACGACCTGGGAGGTGTCCACCGTCTTGTAGCCGCCGGACGAGCCGACGACCTGCATCAACACGACCACGGCAAGGACGGCCAGCACGATCCACATGACCGGCCCACGGAAGTATCGCTTCACGTCCATCCACACGGAGCGGTGCCGCCCCGTCCCTCCTGCCATAGTGAGTTTGATAAGACAGTTCTTCTGACGGTACCCCAGCCTTGGCGTCCGAAGCCGCACAGGACGGCTGACGAACCCGTCTGCATGCTCCAACGGCGGGAGCCCCTCCGGGGTTCCCGATCGCCGCGGGGACCGTGCCCGGGTGGGCTAGCCGCCGTAGACGTGGGGCGCGAGCGTACCGACGAACGGCAGGTTGCGGTACTTCTCGGCGTAGTCGAGGCCGTAGCCGACGACGAACTCGTTGGGGATGTCGAAGCCGACCCACTCCACGTCGATGGCGACCTTCGCGGCGTCCGGCTTGCGCAGCAGCGTGCACACCTTCAGCGAGGCGGGCTCGCGCGAGCCGAGGTTGTTGATCAGCCAGGACAGGGTCAGGCCGGAGTCGATGATGTCCTCGACGATCAGGACGTGCTTGCCCTTGATGTCGGTGTCGAGGTCCTTGAGGATCCGCACCACACCGGAGGACTGGGTGCCCGCGCCGTAGGAGGAGACGGCCATCCAGTCCATGGTGACGGGGGTGGACAGCGCCCGGGCCAGATCGGCCATGACCATCACGGCGCCCTTGAGGACACCGACGATCAGCAGGTCCTTGCCCGCGTACTCCGCGTCGATCTTCGCGGCCAGCTCGGCCAGCTTCGCGTCGATCTCTTCTTTGGTGATGAGCACCTGCTGAAGGTCGGCACCCATGTCTTTCGCGTCCACCCGCATCACTTTCGGTCGGTCGTCCCACCGGCCGGTCCGCCCCCGCCGCAGGTGCGAAAGGGGTCGGGACTCAGCCTTGCCGAATCACCAGTCTGCCACCCTGGCGCCGGGCGACGACTTTGCCGGGCAGATTGATGGCCCCCTGACCACGCCAGCCGGTGATCAGCCGGTCCATCTCCTCGATGTGCCGGGCGAAGAGGGAACCGGCCGGGGCGCCGGCCTCGATGGCGGCGCGGCGCAGGATCCGGCGGCGTACGGCGGGCGGGAGGGCGTAGAGCTTGGCGCACTCCAGCCGGCCGGCCGCGTCGCGCACCCCGGCCTCGGCCTGGCTGGCCCAGGCGTCGAGCGCGTCGGCGTCGTCGCGGGAGAGCTGGGCCGTACGGGCGAGGGCCTCGACGACGCCCTTGCCGAGGGCCTTCTCCAGGGCGGGCAGGCCCTCGTGGCGCAGCCGGGAGCGGGTGTAGGCGGGGTCGGCGTTGTGCGGGTCGTCCCAGACGGGCAGGGACTGGACCATGCAGGCCTTGCGCGCGGTCTGCCGGTCGAGCTGGAGGAAGGGGCGCCGGTAACGGCCGCCGGCCCCCGAGACCGCGGCCATGCCGGACAGGGAGCGGATGCCGGAACCGCGGGCGAGACCGAGCAGGACGGTCTCGGCCTGGTCGTCGCGGGTGTGGCCGAGCAGGACCGCGGCGGCGCCGTGGCGTTCGGCCGCGTCGTCCAGGGCGGCGTAGCGGGCGTCGCGGGCGGCGGCCTCGGGGCCTCCCTCGCGGCCGACGGTGACGGCGGTGGACTCCACGGGCGCGAGGCCGAGGTCGGTCAGGCGCAGGACGACTTCGGCGGCGCGCAGGTCGGAGCCGGGCTGCAGGCCGTGGTCGACGGTGACACCGCCGGCGCGGATCCCGAGGCGGGGGGCCTCGAAGGCGAGGGCGGAGGCGAGCGCCATGGAGTCGGCGCCGCCGGAGCAGGCCACGAGCACGAGCGGCGCGGGAGGGCGCTCGAGCAGGGCGGTCCCGGCGGAGGCGGCAGCCGGGGAGGCGTGCTGTTCGGTGAGGATGTCGTGGAGGACGCGGCGGACCGCCAGGCGTATCGCCGCGACCGCAGGATGGGGACCCATGTCCGGTTCCCTTCAGGAAGCTCGTCGGGGGTGAACCCGTGCCAGTCACTCAGAGTGTGTAGATGGTGACAGAAACGGGCGGTGACCCGAGCATTGCACGCCTGTCCACGGCTCACGGTCCCTCGGACGGGTGATTGCAGGGGCGTTCGCCTGCCGTCGGCCGGATCGTGTCCACCACCGTGGTCCGCCGTTCACCCCTCCGGCCTGCGGTGCACCCGCGCGACCCAGTCCGCCGGTTTGGAGATCTCCGCCTTGGTAGGGAGTGTGTTCGGGGAAGTCCACACACGGTTGAAGCCGTCCATGCCGACCTCGTCGACGACCGCGCGCACGAAGCGCTCGCCGTCCCGGTACTGCCGCAGCTTGGCGTCCAGGCCGAGCAGTTTGCGCAGGGCGAGGTCCAGACGGGAGGCGCCCTTGGCGCGGCGCTGCTGGAACTTCTCGCGGATCTCGGCGACGGAGGGGACGACGGACGGGCCGACGCCGTCCATCACGAAGTCGGCGTGGCCTTCGAGCAGGCTCATCACGGCGGTGAGGCGGCCGAGGATCTCCCGCTGGGCGGGGGTCTGCACGATCTCCACGAGGGAGCGGCCGCCGTCGTCCTCCTCGCCCTCGGGACGGCCGCCGGCCAGCGACTGGGCGGCCTCCCGGACGCGCTCCAGGATGGTCATGGGGTCGACGTCGGTCTCGGCGAGGAACGACTGGATCTCGCCCTCCAGATGGTCGCGCAGCCACGGCACGGCGCTGAACTGGGTGCGGTGCGTCTCCTCGTGCAGGCACACCCAGAGGCGGAAGTCGTGCGGCTGGACGTCGAGTTCGCGCTCGACGTGGACGATGTTGGGGGCGACGAGCAGGAGGCGGCCGCCGCCGTGCTCGCCGGCCGGGAGCTCACGGGTGGCGGGGGCGAAGGTCTCGTACTGGCCGAGGACGCGGGAGGCGAGGAAGGACAGCAGCATGCCCAGTTCGACGCCGGTGACCTTGCCGCCGACGGCTCCGAGCACCTGACCGCCGGGGGTGCTGCCGCGGCGCTCCTGCATCTTCTGCAGCAGCGGCTTGAGGATCTCGCGGAAGCCGGCGACGTTGGCCTTCACCCAGCCGGGGCGGTCGACGACGAGGACGGGGGTGTCGTGCATCTCGCCGGTCCCCATCCGGGTGAAGCCCCGGACGTGTTCCTCCGAGGTCTTGGCGTGACGGCGCAGTTCCGCGACGACGTCACGGGCCTCCTCGCGGCTGACCTCGGGGCCCGGCCGTACGAGCCGGGTCGCGGTCGCGACCGCGAGATTCCAGTCGATCATCCCAGCAGATGCGGCACCACCGATGCTCGTCATGTGTCAACCGTACGTGAGCGTCACCGCTCGGGGCAGGCCGTGGGGTGGGGCAACACCCGGGGTGTCACCGGGGGTGCCGAGGTGGTCGCGTCGCGAGCGGACCCGCCGTTTGCCGGGCACCCGGCACTGCGACCGCACGGCCGGTGGCGTGGTTCAGCCCGCCAGTGCCGTCGCCGCCCGGTCCAGGGCGCGTTGGGCTGCTTCCGGGTCTGTCGTGCCGGAGGCCAGGAAGGCGAAGGCCAGGACGTGGCCCTGGTGGTCGACGACCGTGCCGGCGAGGGTGTTGACGCCCGTCAGGGTGCCGGTCTTGGCGCGGACGATGCCGGCCGCGCCGCCGGCGTAGCGGGTGGTCAGGGTGCCGGTGAAGCCGGCGACGGGGAGGCCGGTGAGGACGGGGCGCAGGTCGGGTCGGGCCGGGTCGCCGGCGGTGACGAGGAGGGCCGTCAGGAGGTGCGCCGTGAGGCGGTCGGAGCGGTCGAGGCCGCTGCCGTCCCTGAAGGCGGCCCCCGCCGGCGGCAGACCGAGCCTGGCGAGCTGCCGCTGGATCGCCTCGCCGCCGCCCGTGAAGTCGGGGCGGACGCCCGTGGCGAGGGCGGTCTGGCGGGCCAGGTGCTCGGCGATGTCGTTGTCGCTGTTGGTGAGCATCCGCTCGACCAGGTCGGCCAGCGGCGGGGACGTGACCGTCGCGAGCGGCAGGGCGCGCGCGGTGGCCTTGGAGGGGCCGGGGGACTTGGTGCGGATGCCCTGCGCGTTCAGGAGGTCGGCGAAGCGGCGGGTGGCGTCGGCCGCGGGTTCGGTGGTGCGGGGTGCCGGCCCGGACGAAGAGTCGTCGGTGCGGGCCTCGTCCACCATGAGGGCGGTGACGGGGGCGAGGTTCTCGTTGACCCCGATGGGGTGAAGTTCGGGACCGGTGTACAGGCTCGTGTCGTACGAGAGCGTCACCTCGTTCACGCCGCGCTTCTTCAGGGCGGTGGCCGTGGACGCTGCGAGGGTGCGCAGGCTCGCCCAGCCCCCGGCGTCCGCGCGGGCGGTGAGGGTCGGGTCGCCGCCGCCGACCAGGATCAGCTCGCGGGTGTCGGGCTCCAGCACCGCGCGCGTGGCGAGGCGGTGGTCGGCGCCCAGGGCCGAGAGCGCGGCGACCGCCGTGGCGATCTTCGTCGTGGACGCGGGGGTGAGCGGGTCGTCGGCGCCGACGCCGTACAGACGCCTGCCGGTGGCCAGGTCGACGACGACGGCCGCGCGCCGGCCGCCGAGGGCGGGGTCCGTCATCAGCGGGTCGAGGAGGCCGGCCAGGGCCGGTCCGCCGGGCGCGGACCGCACCGAGGTCGCGGCCCCGCCGAGGCCGGTGAGGACCGCTGCCGCGCTCGGTGCGGGCCGGGGCACCCCGCCCGCCACCCCGGAGGATCCGGATGAATCGGACGTACGGCCGTGATCTGCGCCACCCGTGCCTTCCTGGGCGGCTGCCCACTCCCGTTCGGCCGTACGCTGACCCGAGTCCCAGGGGCCGGCGGCGGTGACGACGCCGGCGGCCAGTGCGAGACCGACAGTGGCGGCACCGGCTGTGTACTGCCAGGTTCTGACGGGCTGCGGCCGGGTGGCACGCGTGCCGCGCAGCCGGCCGGCGACGGTGGCGGCGCTTCGCAGCCGCGGCCGTACGCTGTCCGCGATCCGCGCCATGTGCCCTCTCGCGGCCCGCCAGGGCCTCAGTTCCGGCACGACCACCAGCCCCTTTCGCGATCACACACTGGCGTGAGGGACACTTAATCACCCGAAGTATGTGTTGATCATGGAGGAGCCACCGGTGGAGTTCGACGTCACGATCGAGATCCCGAAGGGTTCGCGGAACAAGTACGAAGTGGACCACGAGACGGGTCGGATCCGCCTGGACCGGCACCTCTTCACCTCGACGGTCTACCCGGCCGACTACGGCTACATCGAGGGCACCCTCGGCGAGGACGGCGACCCGCTGGACGCGCTGGTCATCCTGGACGAGCCCACCTTCCCCGGCGTGCTGGTGAAGTGCCGCGCCATCGGCATGTTCCGCATGCGCGACGAGGCCGGCGGCGACGACAAGGTGCTGTGCGTGCCCGCCTCCGACCCGCGGATGGAGCACCTGCGCGACATCCACCACGTCTCGGAGTTCGACCGCCTGGAGATCCAGCACTTCTTCGAGGTCTACAAGGACCTGGAGCCGGGCAAGAGCGTCGAAGGCGCCAACTGGGTCGGCCGCACCGACGCCGAGGCCGAGATCGAGCGCTCCATCAAGCGCGCCGGCGAGCACGGCGGCCACTGAGGCCCCGTAAGCCCGCTGACCGGTGACGGGCCGCACGCGCACGCGTGCGGCCCGTCCGGCGTCTGTGCGCATACTGAGGGCTGGGGAGTGTCGTACAGGGAGTGCTGCTGCAAGTGACCGAGGCGGAAGATCGCAAGCCGCAGTCGGACGAGGCGAGGAGCGCCTACGACCCCGAGATCACGTCCGAGTTCGCCATTCCCGACGGGCTCGCCGTGCCCAAGGTGGGCGGGGAGTCGGAGACGACCTCCGAGTTCGCGCTGCCGGACGGCCTGGAGGCGCCGCAGCCGGCCGGGGCCGAGCCGGAGGGGTCGGCGTTCAGCCCGCCGCGCACCTACAGCGCCAAGAGCGCCCCGCCGGCCTTCACGCCGCCCGGCGGCACACCGGCCGTCAGCCTCACCAAGGACGTGCCGTGGCAGGACCGGATGCGCACGATGCTGCGCATGTCGGTGACCGAGCGGCCGGCCCCGGAGAAGGCGCACAAGCCGGAGGAGGGCGGCCCGGCCGTCCCGCGCGTGCTGGACCTGACCCTGCGTATCGGCGAGCTGCTGCTGGCCGGCGGTGAGGGAGCCGAGGACGTGGAGGCGGCGATGTTCGCGGTGTGCCGCTCCTACGGTCTGGACCGCTGCGAGCCGAACGTCACCTTCACCCTGCTGGCGGTCTCCTACCAGCCCTCCCTCGTGGAGGACCCGGTCACCGCGTCCCGGACCGTACGGCGCCGGGGCACCGACTACACGCGCCTCGCGGCCGTGTTCCGGCTCGTGGACGACCTGAGCGACCCGGACACCCACATCTCCCTGGAGGAGGCCTACCGGCGCCTGGCGGAGATCCGCCGCAACCGGCACCCCTTCCCGACCTGGGTGCTGACCCTGGCGAGCGGGTTGCTCGCGGGCGCGGCCTCCCTGCTGGTCGGCGGTGGTGTGCAGGTGTTCGCTGCGGCCATGGTGGGCGCGATGCTCGGCGACCGGCTGGCGTGGCTGTGCGCCGGACGCGGGCTGCCGGAGTTCTACCAGTTCACGGTGGCCGCGATGCCGCCGGCCGCGATCGGCATCACGCTGACCCTGGCGCACGCGGACGTGAACGCCTCCGCGGTCATCACCGGTGGGCTGTTCGCGCTGCTGCCGGGGCGGGCGCTGGTGGCGGGCGTACAGGACGGCCTGACCGGCTTCTACATCACCGCCTCGGCGCGGCTGCTGGAGGTGCTGTACTTCTTCGTCGGCATCGTCATCGGCGTGCTGGTGATGCTCTACGTCGGCGTGCAGCTGGGCGCCCGCCTCAACCCCGACGCGGCGCTGCGGCTCCAGGAACGGCCGCTGATCCAGATCGCCGCGTCGATGCTGCTGTCGGCGACCTTCGCGGTGCTGCTCCAGCAGGAGCGGTCCACGGTCCTCGCGGTGACCCTCAACGGGGGCGTGGCGTGGGTCGTGTACGGCGCGATGCACACCGGGGGTTTCTCGCCGGTGGCGTCCACGGCCGTGGCGGCGGGGCTCGTGGGGCTGTTCGGGCAGCTGCTGTCGCGCTACCGGTTCGTGTCGGCGCTGCCGTACACGACGGCGGCGATCGGGCCGCTGCTGCCGGGTTCCGCGACGTACTTCGGGCTGCTGTCGATCGCGCAGAACAACGTCGACAAGGGGCTGGTGTCCCTGACGAAGGCGGCAGCGCTGGCGATGGCCATCGCGATCGGGGTGAACCTGGGGTCGGAGATCTCCCGGCTGTTCCTCAGGGTCGGCTCCGCCGACAAGCGCCGCGCCGCCAAGCGCACGCGCGGCTTTTGACGCGCGGCTCCTGCCGGCTCGGCGGGTGTGCTCCACGCCGGCGGGTGCGGGTCCGTGCGGCTTGATCGCGCAGTTCCCCGCGCCCCTTCGGGCCGGCTCCGTCAGCCCTGGTTGTACGGGTACTGGCCGTTGTACGGCTGCTGCCGGCCGTAGTCCTGCGGGTACGGCTCCTGCGGGTACGACTGCTCCGGGTACTGCTGCTGGTACTGCTCGCCGTAGTACTGGTCGCCGTACTGGTCGCCGTGCTGATCGCCGTACGGCTGCTGGGGCTGGTGCTGGTGCTGGTGCTGGTGCTCGTAGTCCGGCGTCGGGTCGATGCGGCGCAGCTGGGTCGTCGCGTCGTCCATCGCCGGGGGCACCGGGGACGGGGCCTGGGCGGGCCGCTGCTGGGCCTTCTTGTTCTTGCTGCGGGCGCGCAGGAACTCGATGGCGATGGGGACCACCGAGACGAGGACGATCAGGATCAGGATCGCCTCGATGTTGTTCTTGACGAAGTCGATGTTGCCCAGCCAGGAGCCCAGCAGGGTCACGCCCGCGCCCCACAGGAGGCCGCCGATGACGTTGAACAGCAGGAACGAGCGGTACCGCATGCCGCTGACGCCGGCGATGATCGGCGTGAACGTGCGCACGATGGGCACGAAACGGGCCAGCACCAGGGACTTCGGGCCGTACTTCTCGAAGAACTCGTGCGCCTTGATGACGTTCTCCTGCTTGAACAGGCGCGAGTCGGGGCGGTTGAACAGGGACGGCCCGACCTTCTTGCCGAACATGTAACCCGCCTGGTCGCCGAGGATCGCGGCGGCGCAGATCAGGGCGATCGCTCCCCACAGAGGGAAGTTCAGCTGGTGCGAGGTGATCAGCAGGCCGCAGGTGAACAGCAGCGAGTCACCCGGCAGGAAGAAGCCGATCAGCAGTCCCGACTCCGCGAAGACGATCAGGAGCAGGCCCCAGATGCCGAACGTGTCGAGGAGATAGTTCGGGTCGAGCCAGCTCGGGCCGAGGGCAAGCGTCGTCACGGTTCCGGGCTCCTGAGAGGGTGGGGAAAGTACGGCGGCAGGTACCGCGCGCCCAAAGCTATCAACGCCCGGTGAACGGTCCGGGTTCCCCGGGTTCTCTCAGGATGCACACGGCGCCACCCCGTACGAAGCTGTGGACCATGGGCATCGACGATTACGGCGGCGGCCAGACACCCCAGTCGGATGTGCTGGTCGTCACCACGAACGACGTACCGGGTCACCGCGTGCAGCAGGTCATCGGTGAGGTGTTCGGGCTGACCGTGCGCTCCCGGCACATCGGCAGCCAGATCGGCGCCGGGCTGAAGTCGCTGGTCGGCGGCGAGCTGCGAGGGCTGACCAAGACCCTTGTGGAGACCCGCAACCAGGCGATGGAACGGCTGGTGGAGCAGGCACGCGCGCGTGGCGCCAACGCCGTGCTGGCGTTCCGCTTCGACGTGACGGAGGCGGCGGACGTGGGCACGGAGGTGTGCGCGTACGGCACGGCGGTGGTCGTGGCCCGGGAGTAGACCCCGGGCCGCGAGAGCAGGCCCGCCCGGGACACGGGCCCTCCGGTCCCGGGCGACGGCCGTCAGGCGCTGTGCCGGGCCGTGTTCGCCTTGATGGCGTCACGCATGTACACGGCCAGTCCGGTGCGGATGTTCTCGTACGTCGCGGTGAACCGCGGGTCGTCGACGTACATCTGGCCCAGACACGCGTGCAGCTCGTGCGAGCAGTCGTAGTAGCTGGAGCAGATGAAGCGGCGGTGCTCCTCGGCGACGTCCATCGCCGCCACGGAGTCGGCCGGGACACCCTGGCCGAGCAGGTCGGCCATCCGGCCGTGGACGGCGTCCATCTCCCCGGTGATCCGCTTCCAGTCCTCCTTGGTGTAGGAGGCGGTCCGGCGCTGCGACTCCCGGTACTGCTCGGTGTCGCCCCATCGCCGCTGGACCTCGTCGGCGTACTGGTCTGGATCGTGGTCCCCGAACACCTCGAACTTCTCCTCGGGCGTGAGCTGGATTCCCATCGTGCGTGCCTCCATGGCGTGCTCCACGGCCTCGGCCATCTTCTGCAGCTTCTCGATCCGGGCGGTCAGCAGTTCGTGCTGGCGCCGCAGATGCTTCCGCGGCTCCACGTCCGGGTCGTCGAGCAGGGCCGCGACCTCCTCGAGCGGGAAGCCGAGCTCCCGGTAGAACAGGATCTGCTGCAGCCGGTCGAGGTCGGCGTCGCTGTAGCGCCGGTGGCCCGCGTGGCTGCGCTCGCTCGGGACGAGCAGACCGATGTCGTCGTAGTGGTGCAGGGTGCGCACCGTGACCCCGGCGAAGCCGGCGACCTGTCCCACGGAATAGCTCACTTCCGCTCCCTTCTCCCTTGCGCACTCAACCCCGGCTCCTCACGTCGCGTGAGGAGCAAGCCCGCGTGCGAGCCCGGCGGAGCGGACTTAGCGTCGGATGCATGCCCCTGCACCAAGGCGCCCAGCAGCCCGCCGACCGTCCACTGGCCGTCAACCCGTTCTACGGCCAGGCCAATCCGGTCGGCGATATGACACAGGCCCCGCCCACACACCGCCTCCCCGACACCCCGATGCCGCCGACCACGGCGTACCAGCTCGTGCACGACGAGCTGATGCTGGACGGCAACTCCCGGCTGAACCTGGCCACCTTCGTGACCACCTGGATGGAGCCGGAGGCCGGCGTGCTGATGGCGGAGTGCCGCGACAAGAACATGATCGACAAGGACGAGTATCCGCGCACCGCCGAGCTGGAACGGCGCTGTGTGGCGATGCTGGCCGACCTGTGGAACGCGCCGGACGCGTCGGCGGCCGTGGGCTGCTCCACGACCGGTTCCAGCGAGGCGTGCATGCTGGCCGGGATGGCGCTCAAGCGGCGCTGGATGCGGCGCAACGGCGACAGGTACCCCGGGGCGCGGCCCAACCTCGTCATGGGCGTCAACGTGCAGGTCTGCTGGGACAAGTTCTGCTCCTTCTGGGAGGTGGAGGCGCGGCAGGTGCCCATGGAGGGCGAGCGCTTCCATCTCGACCCGCAGGCCGCGGCGGAACTGTGCGACGAGAACACGATCGGCGTCGTCGGCGTCCTCGGCTCCACCTTCGACGGCTCCTACGAGCCGATCGCCGACCTGTGCGCCGCCCTGGACGCGCTCCAGGAACGCACCGGCCTGGACATCCCGGTGCACGTCGACGGGGCGTCCGGCGCGATGGTCGCGCCGTTCCTCGACCCGGATCTGGAGTGGGACTTCCGGCTGCCGCGGGTGGTGTCGATCAACACCTCCGGGCACAAGTACGGGCTGGTGTACCCGGGGGTCGGCTGGGCGCTGTGGCGGGACGCGACGGCGCTGCCGGAGGAGCTGGTGTTCCGGGTCAACTACCTCGGCGGCGACATGCCGACCTTCGCGCTGAACTTCTCCCGGCCCGGCGCGCAGGTCGTGGCGCAGTACTACACCTTCCTGCGGCTGGGCCGGGACGGCTACCGGGCGGTGCAGCAGGCCTCCCGGGACGTGGCGCGCACGCTCGCGGAACGGATGGAGGCGCTCGGCGACTTCCGGATGCTGACCCGGGGCGACCAGCTGCCGGTGTTCGCGTGCACCACGGCCGAGGACGTCACGGCGTACGACGTCTTCGACGTCTCCCGGCGGCTGCGCGAGCGGGGCTGGCTGGTGCCGGCGTACTCCTTCCCGCCGAAGCGGGAGGACCTGTCGGTGCTGCGGGTGGTGTGCCGCAACGGCTTCTCCTCGGACCTCGCCGAGCTGTTCGTCCAGGACCTCACCCGTCTGCTGCCCGAACTGCGCCGCCAGTCGCATCCGATGACCCGGGACAGGGACGCGGCGACCGGCTTCCACCACTGAGCCCCCGCCCGGAAAAATTGCCCCTAGTGCACGTCCCCCGGGTGCCGCTCCCCCGTCGCGTACGGGTTCTCCTGGCCCTCGGCGAGGACGCCGACGAAGGGTTCGCCCTCACCGGCGAAGGTGTAGGCGCCGGCCTCGATGCGTTCGATCAGACCCCGCGTCCAGGCCGCCTCGCCGTCCGCCGTGTGCACCCACATGTTCATGATCTCGCCGATGTGGCCGAACTGCTGTGGTCCGTCCTCGGGGATGTAGTGCTCGGTGACGGTGTCCCGCCACGCGTCCAGCCGCCGCAGGCGCTCGCGCAGCAGCGCCACCACCTCCGCGCGCTCCAGGTCGACCATGAATCCGATCGCCGCGGAGAGCAGGTCGACGCCGCGGTCCCGGGCGACGAGCGCCTCCCTCAGCAGCGTGAAGTACTCCCGCGTGCCCCGCTCGGTGATCTCGTACTCCGTGCGCGGCGGACCGCCGGCCGTGGACGGCGCCGTCTCGTGCGCGTGCAGCAGTCCCTGCTTCGCCATCTGCTTCAGCGCGTGGTAGATCGACCCCGGCTTGGCGTGGGACCACTCGTGCGCGCCCCAGTACTCCAGGTCGCCGCGCACCTGGTACCCGTGGGCCCGCCCGTGCTGCCGGACGGCGCCCAGCACGAGCAGCCGGATGGTTGACATGGGGTCCAGGTTATGGCCGAACCTCTCCCGGCCCGCCCCGGACCCCGCTCACCCGGTCCCTTCCCCTACCCGGCGCTGCCCTGACCCGCCTGGTCCAGCGCCACCAGCTCGAAGGCGGTCTTGCCGTCCAGGGACTCGCGGATGATGTCCGCGTGGCCGGCGTGGCGGGCCGTCTCGCGGATCAGGTGCAGGCACAGCCAGCGCAGCGACACGCGCTCGTCCGGCGGGAACCACGGGTCGTTCGGCAGCGGGAAGGTGTCGTCCAGGCTGGGCGCCGAGCGGATGTATGCCTCCGTCTCGGCGGCGACCTTCTCCCAGTGCGCCAGCTGCTGCGCGAGCGTCTCGTTCTCGGTGAGCCGGAAGCACTCGTGCCAGTTCGACTCGTCGCGCTTGACCGCCGGCGGCTCGCCCTTGGCCCGGGCCACCCAGGTCTGCTCAACCTCGACGACATGCTTGACCAGGCCGGACAGTGACAGCTCGCTCGCGCTCGGCCGGCTCGCGGCCTGTTCCTCGGTGAGACCGAGCACGGCGCGGCGGATGCCGCCCCGCTGCTCCTCGATGAAGGACAGCAGCGCCCCCCGCTCGTCGCCCAGCGCTTCGGCTCGCACGTGAGTGACCATGACCGGCCGCCTTTCGTCCGTCGTCCGCCGGGCTCCCTGCCCGACACCGAAGACGTTACGGACCCTTGCGGTCAACCTCTGTCCGCAAGGGTCCGACGACTCGCACGGGGCCGGCGTCAGAAGGGGAACCGGCTGCGCCCGTGCTGCACCGAGATCCACTTCAGCGTCGTGAACGCCTCCAGCGTCGACTCGCCGTTCAGCCGCCCGACCCCGGAGTGCTTCTCGCCGCCGAAGGGGACGATCGGCTCGTCGTGCACGGTGCCGTCGTTCACATGGAACATCCCGGTGTCGATCTGCCGCGCGAAACGCACGCCCCGCTCGACGTCGGCGGTGAAGACGGCGCCGCTCAGCCCGTACGGGGTGTCGTTGACGAGCCGTACCGCCTCCTCCTCGCCGTCGAAGGGGATGACGAAGGCGACCGGGCCGAAGACCTCCTGCCGCAGCAGCGGCGAGTCGGCGGGGACCCCGGTCAGCACGGCAGGCTCGACCAGCGTGTCCGTCGTGGCGCCGCGCACCAGCGCGGTCGCGCCCTCGGCGAGGGCCTGCTCGATCACCCCGGAGACGTCCTCCGCCTGCCGGGAGTCGATCAGCGGCCCGATGACGGTCGCCGGATCGCTCGGGTCACCGGCCTTGAGCCCGGCGACCCGCTCGGCGAACTTCGCGGAGAACTCCTCCGCCACGGACCGGTCGACGAGCAGCCGGTTGGCGGCCATGCAGACCTGCCCCTGGTGCACGAACCGGCTGAAGACGGCCGCGTCGACGGCGTAGTCGACGTCGGCGTCGTCCAGGACCACCAGCGCGCTGTTGCCGCCCAGTTCGAGCACCACGCGCTTGAAGCGGGAGGCGCAGACGGTGGCCACGTGCCGGCCGACCTGGTCGGAGCCCGTGAAGGAGATGACCTTCGGCACCGGGTGCTCCAGGAACGCGTCACCGATCTCCGCTATGTCGGTGACGACGACGTTGAGCACCCCGGCGGGCAGCCCGGCGTCCTCGAACAGCTTGGCTATCAGGGTGCCGCCGACCACGGGTGTGTTCTGGTGCGGCTTGAGCACGACGGCGTTGCCCAGCGCCAGCGCCGGGGCGACCGACTTCAGCGACAGCAGGAAGGGCACGTTGAAGGGGCTGATGACGCCCACCACCCCGACCGGCACCCGGTAGACGCGGTTCTCCTTGCCGTCGACCGGTGACGGAACGATCCGCCCCTCGGGGCTGAGCGCCACATGAGCCGCCTCGCGCAGGAACTCCTTGGCCAGGTGCAGCTCGAAGGCCGCCTTGCCCCGGGTGCTGCCCAGCTCAGCGATCATCGCCTCGGTGATCTCGGCCTCGCGCTCCTCGACGAGACGCAGCACCTTCTCGAACACCGTCCGCCGGACGAAGGGGTTGGTGGCCGCCCACTGCTTCTGGGCACGCTCGGCGGCGCGGTAGGCCGCGTCGACCTCATCGACCGTGGCGATCGTGATCGAGGCCAGCTTGTCGTTGTCGTACGGATTGAAGTCGATGATGTCCCAGGAGCCGGTGCCCGGGCGCCAGTCACCGTCGATGTACTGCTGCGCCAGGTCGGAGAAGTACGGCGACATGCGATCCCCCTGAATCCCTGCCTGCCGGGGCAGGCGAGTCGGCCTCGCTCACCTCGCGGTCTGATGGCACGTCATCGTACTTGTGTGTCAAGAGAGTTGAAGGAGGCCCCGCAAAAGGTCACGGGTCTCGGACGGCCCGGGGCTGTCCTGCTGCAACTCCTTGAGCGCCTGCTCGTACTGGGCGACGTCCTCCGGCTTGTCCAGGTACAGCGCGCTGGTGAGCTGCTCGATGAACACCACGTCCGACAGGTCGGACTCCGGGAACCTGAGGACGGTGAAGGCGCCGGACTCGCCGGAGTGCCCGCCGAAGCTGAACGGCATGACCTGCAGCCGGATGTTGGGCCGCTCGGACATGTCGATCAGGTGCTGCAGCTGCTCGCGCATCACCGCGCGGTCGCCGTACGGCCGGCGCAGGGCGGCCTCGTCGAGGATGACGTGGAACTCGGGGGCGTTCTCCGCGACGAGGTACTTCTGCCGCTCCAGCCGCAGTTCCACCCGCTTTTCGACGTCGGCCTCGCTCGCACCCTTCATCCCGCGCCGCACCACGGCACGCGCGTACGCCTCGGTCTGCAGCAGGCCGTGCACGAACTGCACCTCGTACGTGCGGATCAGGGACGCGGCGCCCTCGAGGCCGACGTAGGTGGGGAACCAGCTCGGCAGGACGTCGGAGTAACTGTGCCACCAGCCCGCCACGTTGGCCTCGCGGGCCAGGTTGACCAGGGCCGTGCGCTCCGCTTCGTCCGTGATGCCGTAGAGCGTCAGCAAGTCCTCCACGTCCCTCGTCTTGAAGCTCACCCGGCCCAGTTCCATCCGGCTGATCTTCGACTCGGAGGCACGGATCGAGTACCCCGCCTGCTCGCGCGTGATCCCGCGTGCCTCGCGCAGCCGCCTGAGTTGTGAGCCGAGCAGCATGCGCCGCACCACTGATCCAGGCTCTCCCGCACTCATGTCCGCTGCCTCCCTACCCTCTCCCGGGGCCGCAGTCTGCCACTAAAACACTTCGAGCAGTACTCGTCCGATTACACAGACGGAAATGGCTCCTGCCGCACTCGTGCGACTTCTGGCCATCAAGGGGTAAGGAACATGCGGAAGTTGGGGGGAAGAAGGCAGAAAAAATGGCCAACAAGCGGCACGTGGGCATCCATTTCGGTCACGTGCACGTGCATCTGCCCTTGCATCTGGTCTGCGCATCCGAAACCATGGTCCCGCGCCACCGCTGCATCGCAACGACCGCGAACTCCCGGGAGTGCCTCGCATGGGGACGAATGGATCGACCATGCTCCAGCCGTTACGGCAGGGCCTTCCGCCGCTGGATCCCGCAGCCGTCTCCAACGCCGCCTCCTGTTCCCTGCCCGCCCGTTACGAAGCCGTCCGCGAGGCGCGCCGGTTCACCCGCCACACGCTGGACCAGTGGGAGCTGGGCGACCGCTTCGACGACGTGTGCCTGGTCGTCTCCGAACTCGTCACCAACGCGCTGCGGCACGCCACCCCGGACGGCGGCGGGCCGGCCGGCGATCCGCCGCCGTCCGTGCGACTGCACCTGATGCGCTGGAGTGAGCGGCTGGTGTGCGCGGTGCGGGACGCGAGCAAGGACGGCCCGGTGGCGCGCGAGGCCGACGACTTCGCCGCGGAGTCCGGCCGCGGGCTGTTCCTCGTCGAGTCGTTCAGCGACAGCTGGGGCTGGCACCCGCTGACGGGCGCCCTGGGCGGCAAGGTCGTCTGGGCCCTGTTCCGGCTGCCCGCCTCGTGACACCACCCGGCGTTCTTCGACGCCGGGTTTCTACGCGCGTCAAGCAAGCGCTGTCATACAGAGCATGCGCATATCCGTGATCATCTGCCGACGAGATGGTCGAACTCCCCGTCCTTGACGCCGAGCAGCATGGCCTCGATCTCCGCTCGCGTGTAGACGAGCGCGGGCCCGTCGGGGAACCGAGAATTGCGCACGGCCACGTCCCCGCCGGGCAGCCGCGCGAACTCCACGCACGACCCCTGGGAGTTGCTGTGCCGGCTCTTCTGCCAGGACACCCCGTGCAGGCGCGTGGCGGCGATGCCGTTGTACACGCCGGACGCGTTCTCAGCGTCGTACACGTCGTGGTCCACAGTCGCTCCCCGGTGGTGCACTGGCTGATAGGGCAATTGATGCAGTGGTCAACTGATCCGGATCATAACCCCGTTCACGTGCAGATGCGTGAGCAGATGCACGTGCACGCCGGGTGTTCCCCCGGTTACAGCTTTTGACGAGCGCTTTACGAGAACCGTTCCAGCGCCTGCCCCAGAGCAGGCAGAACATGCGCGGCCCAGCCCCCACTCATGATGCGCCGGGCCATCAACTGCGCCGGGTCGTCCGGATCGAAGCCCTCGTGCACCAGAAAGAGACGCGTTCCGCGGCCCTCCTGTTCCAGCCGCCAGGTGATCGTCCAGTCGGCGGGGTTGGCGGGATCGGCGTCCTGCCACCGCACGGCCAGCATCCGCTCGACCTCGAAGGCCAGGACCTCCACGTCGACGGCACCGGAGAACCCGGTGTTCGGCCGCGGTACGGAGGTCATCCGGTACCGGTGACCGACCGCGAGCCGGAAGTCCCCGGAGCCGGGCATCTGCCACTGCGCGACCAGCGCCGGCTCGGTCAGCGCACGCCAGACCTTGGCGGGCGGATGCGGAAAGAACTGGTCGACGCGGACAGTGGTGAGATCGTCATCGGTGCTCATGAAGGGTCATCGTCGGGCATGCGGTCGAGCAGATCCCCGAGGCCCTTCAGGTGTTCGCGCCAGAACCGCTCGTACGGATGGAGCCACTCCTGCACCTCGGCGAGCGGCACCGCCCGCAGCCGGTAGACGCGCTGCCTTCCGGATCGCTGCTCGGCGACGAGTCCGGCGTCCCGCAGCACCTTCAGATGCTCCGACAGACTCGGCCGGCGCATGTCGAAGTGATCGGCGAGGGCCTGCACGGGCTGCGGCCCGCCCTCGCGCAGCAACCGCAGCACCTCACGGCGCGTTGCGTTGGCGAGCGCGGCGAAGACACGGTCCTCGGCCGCGGTGGAGCGGGTCCCGGTGGTCATAACGGCTTCAGAAGCCTTCCTTCTCCGTCAGCAGCATCAGACCGTTGCCGTCGGGATCGGCGAAGGAGGCCATACGGCCCCATGGCTGCTCCTCCGGCCCCCGCACCGCGACACCCGCCCCGGCGAGCCGGGCGCAGTCGGCGTCGACATCGGTCGTGACGAACATGATCCCCCGCGCCGACCCGGCCTCGAAATCACCCATCCCCGGCCCCGCCAACGTGAAAGCGGTCTGCGCCCCCACCGGCGCGACCTGCAGCCAGCGTCCCGCGGGCATCCCCAGATCGGCGACGACCTCGAAGCCGAGCACATCCCGGTAGAACCGCAGGGCCCGGTCCTGATCGGCGACGGGGAGAGTGACGAAGGAGGCGTGAGTGATGCTCATACCCAGGACGATACGTAGGCATTCCCCTACGCGTCAACCGTAGGATTCTTCCTACGCATCTCGTCTGGCCTCCCCTTTGCGTCGCACCGCAGGCGCTGCCTGAGCGACCACCACGCAATCCGCACCCGAACGTCGGCCCCCAGGTCTGGCAAGCCTTCCGTACCCGTTGGTAGCGTGCCCCGGTGACTTCCCCGACCCCCGCAGGCCGCCGACGCCTCACGATCGCGGCCGCAGCCCTCACCGCCGCCCTGACCCTCGCCGCGTGCAGCGGCGGCGGTGCCAGCGACGACAACGGGAAGAACACACCGCCCGCGAGCACCCCACAGCCCTCGGCGAGCACGGGTGCAGGCACCTCGCAGCCCACCGGCACCTTGCAGGGCAACTGGCTGACCACCACCAACGGCAAGGCAGTCGTCCTGGTCCTCACCGACAAGCAGGCCGCCCTCTTCACCACCGGCGGCAGCGTGTGCAGCGGCCCGATCCAAGACCGCACGATCCGGCTCAACTGCAAGGGCACCGCCACCGGCCACACCACGGGCCACATCGATTCCGTGGACAAGACCACATTGAAGGTCACCTGGGTGGGTGACGTCGGCACGGAGACGTACACCCGCTCCGAGAACGGCGGAATGCCCTCCCGCTTCCCGACGGCGGGCCTCGGCTCGTAGGACCGAGCCCCCGCATGCGCGATGATCCTGAGGCACTGTCTCGTTCTCAGGGGATTCCACACATGCGCGCCATGCCGATCACCGTCACCGCCCTCGCGGCAGCCCTCCTCCTCACCGCCTGCGACAGCGGCACCGACAGCAACGCCAAGGCGGGCAGCGGCGACGCCAAGGCCGCGAAGAGCACCGCCTGCCGCCTCGACGGCGTGGGCGCCGAGGTCGGCCCCGTCAGTGCCGCGCCGGCCGCCGGAGACACCGGCACCGTCACCGTCACGCTGACCAACACGGGTTCCGACTGCACCCTCGAGGGCTTCCCGAAGGTCGTCCTGCAGGCCGGGGACACGAAGGCGGACGTCCCCGCGGACCAGGCGGCGCAGAGCCAGAAGCTCTCGCTGGCCAAGGACGCGACGACGTCCTTCACGATCACCTACACGCGCGCGGCGGCAGCGGCCGGCACGCAGAGCCTGGCCGTGAAGACGGCGACGTTCGCCCTGCCCGGCACGCAGGACACGCACGACTTCCCGTGGTCGTACGGCGAGGTCGCCCTCAAGGGCAGGACCCCGGACGCCACGGTGAGCGGCTTCGAGCAGACGGGCGACTGACGCCGGCGCCACCCCGCGGTGTCACGGCGCCGGCGACCCATCGGCCACTGGCCTCGCGACGCCGCCACCCCGCCGCCCGCAAGGCCACACCGCACCGCACCGCACCGCACCGCAGAGCGACGACACCGCGCCGCGGAGCGTCACGGCAACCGAGGCCGCTCCCCCACCCGCGCCCGATCCGCCGCACGGGAGCCCTCGGTCCAGCCCGCCGCGTCACTCACCCCGCGCAGCCGGGTGGAAACGGTCTCGGGGAACATCCGGTCGGCCGCGGCGCCGACGGCGACCTCGCGGGAGGCGAGCACCGGCAGCAGGTCGTCGCTCACCTGCGTCTCCGCGGCAGCCGCGAGCCGCCCGCCTATCCGATGCGCGTACGCGGCGAGGAACGACTGCCGGAAGCTCTTCGTCCGCTTGCGCCCGCCCTTGCGCTGCGCGGCCTCCGCCGTGGCCAGCGCGGACTGCGCCTGCACCAGCAGCGAGGTGTAGAGCAGCTCGACGGCCTCCAGATCGGCCTCGAAACCGACGACGGTGGAGAAGCTCAGCGCCTCGTTCCACACCGCGCGGCAGTGGTTGGCGGTGGCGACCGCGTCGAGCAGGACCGCCTTGGCCTGCTCGTACGGCGGCTCGACACCGATCCGGCAGGCACCGGGCGCGTCGGGGGCGGGCGCCTGCGCGTCGAGCAGCGCCTCGTCGACGCTGTGCCGGGCCATCAGCTCCTGCGCCTTGGCCGTGAGCGCTTCGGCCTCCTCCGGGTAGCCGGTCGCCTCCGCCTTGGCGAGCAGCGCGCGGATCCGGCCCAGCATCCGGGAGTCGGAGCCGCGCGGCCGGCGCGGTTCCTCCAGGGGATCCAGCGCGGGCAGGCGGACCAGCAGCTGGTACAGCTCGAGGACGGCGGTGGCGTGGGTGAACCGGTCCGCGCGCACCTGCGCCGTACCCGGCAGCTCCTCGATCTGCGCCCGCCAGCGCGCGCTGCGGGGCCGGTCGTCGGGCGCCTGAGCCCGTACGAGATCGGCGGCCAGCCGCACGTGCACGTCGTCCAGTTCGCGCCGCACGATCCGCACCAGGTCGGCGGGCTGCCAGCCACGCCGCCAGAGCACCGCGACGAACTCCCGCCCGCGCCGCTCGACGTCGGCGTCGGCCGTCGGGTCGGCGGCCAGCAGGGAGGCACCGGTGTCCAGGGCGGTCACACCGGTGTCGTACAGGGCGGCCTCGAAGGCACGGTCGGCAGTGCTCACCCGACGATCGTGACACGGGGCGCTGACAACGCGAGGACCGGTTTCCATCCGTGCCCGAGCCCCGCCCGCCCCCCACCGCCATGCGTCAACCAAGGGTTGACGCCCATCATCCGTCAACCTACGGTTGACACATGTCGAAGAATCCCGCGCTCACGACAGCCGTACGCCTCGACGACCTCATCGCGGCCATCAAGAAGGTCCACGAAGAACCCCTCGAACAACTCCAGGACGCGGTGATCGCGGCGGAGCACCTCGACGAGGTGGCCGACCACTTGATCGGCCACTTCGTCGACCAGGCCCGCCGCTCGGGCGCCTCCTGGACCGACATCGGCAAGAGCATGGGCGTCACCCGGCAGGCGGCCCAGAAGCGGTTCGTGCCCAAGGAGTCGGCCGACATCGACCCCAGCCAGGGCTTCAGCCGCTACACCCCGCGCGCCCGCAACGTCGTCGTGGCCTCCCACAACGAGGCCAAGGCGGCACACAGCGCCGAGAGCGTCCCCGAGCACCTGGTCCTCGGCCTGCTCGCCGAACCGGAAGGGCTCGCCGCGAAGGCGATCACCGCCCAGGGCGTCACCCTCGACGCGGTCCGCGAGGCCGCGCGGGCGGCGCTTCCGCCGGCCGTGGAGGACGCGCCCGACCTGGTGCCGTACAGCTCCTCGGCGAAGAAGGTCCTGGAGCTGACGTTCCGTGAGGCGCTGCGCCTCGGCCACAACTACGTCGGCACCGAACACATCCTGCTGGCCCTGCTGGAGCACGAGAACGGCGAGGGCGTCCTCAGCGGACTGGGCCTCGGCAAGGCCGCCACCGAACGGCACGTCGCGGAGTTCCTCTCCTCCGCGCAGACGGACCGGCAGGACTGACCGCACTCCCGCCGCGAAGCCTCCGCGCCGGGCGTCCGCCCAGCTCAGAGCCCTTTGTCAGACCCCTCTGCAAGACTCGCGACATGGCCGACCGCTGGGCACTCGCTCCGGCCGAGGACGGTGGCGTGGACGTCGCCCCCCTCGGCCCGGACGGGCTGCCCGCCGGTCCCGTCCAGCGGGAGGAGGACCCGGCGCGAGCCGTGCACAGCAGGCCGCACGTCACGCGCTGGGTGTGGCGGTCCACCGCCGAGGTCTATCCGCGTCTGCTCGCCACGGGGGTGCGAGTCGAGCGGTGCTACGACGTCGAGGACGCCGAGACCCTGCTGCTGGGCCACGAGGGGCGCTCCGGCGAACCCCGTTCGGCGGCCGCCGCGCTGGCCCGTCTGCGCGGCGGCCCCGTACCGCCGGACCCACCCCAGCGGTCCGCGGAGCCGGGCGCCCAGTCCCCGCTCTTCGAACCACAGGGCACCCGCCTGCCGCTGTGCGACCTCCTCGAGGTCTACGCCGAGCAGCAGCGCCGGCACGCGCGCGCCGAACACCCCGACCGGATGCGGCTGCTGACGGCCGCAGAGTCGGCGGGGATGCTCGTGGCCGCCGAGATGAACCACGCAGGTCTGCCCTGGCGGGCGGACGTGCACCGCGCGATGCTGCAGGACCTGCTCGGCGAGCGGTACGCGGGCGGGGGCGAGCCGCGCCGCCTGGCCGAGCTCGCGGACGAGGTCTCCGCGGCCTTCGGGCGCCGGGTCCGCCCCGACCTGCCCGCCGATGTGGTCAAGGCGTTCGCGCAGGCCGGGATCAAGGTCAAATCGACCCGCCGCTGGGAGATCGAGTCCGTGGACCACCCGGCGGTGAAGCCCCTGCTGGAGTACAAGAAGCTGTACCGCATCTGGGTCGCCCACGGCTGGTCCTGGCTGCAGGACTGGGTGCGCGAAGGCCGGTTCCGGCCGGAGTTCCTCGCGGGCGGCACGGTCACCGGACGCTGGGTCACCAACGGCGGGGGCGCGCTGCAGATCCCCCGCGTGATCCGGCGGGCGGTGGTCGCCGACCCCGGCTGGCGGCTCGTCGTCGCGGACGCCGACCAGATGGAGCCGCGGGTGCTGGCGGCGATCTCCCGCGACCCCGGGCTGATGGAGGTGGCCGGCCGGGAGAGCGACCTGTACCAGGAGGTGTCCGACCGCGCCTTCGCCGGTGACCGCGCCCAGGCCAAGCTCGCCGTGCTCGGCGCGGTGTACGGCCAGACCTCCGGCGACGGCCTGAAGAATCTGGCCGCCCTGCGCCGCCGCTTCCCGAAGGCGGTGGCGTACGTGGACGAGGCCGCCCGGGCCGGCGAGGAGGGCCGCCTGGTGCGCACCTGGCTGGGCCGCACCTGCCCGCCGGCGGCCGGCGCGGCCGACGACGCGGGCGAGGGCATCCCGGCCGCGGAGGACGACTCCGGGGAGCGGACCTGGGTGCCGGGGTACGCGTCGACCGACGCCCGCGCCCGAGGCCGCTTCGCGCGCAACTTCGTGGTCCAGGGCAGCGCCGCCGACTGGGCCCTGCTGTTGCTCGCCGGCCTGCGGCAGCGGTGCGCGGACATGGCGGCCGAGCTGGTCTTCTTCCAGCACGACGAGGTGATCGTGCACTGCCCCGAGCAGGAGGCCGCGGCGGTCGTCACGGCGATCCGGGAGGCGGCCGATCTGGCGGGCCGGCTGACGTTCGGTGAGACGCCGGTGCGGTTCCCGTTCACGACGGCGGTGGTGGAGTGCTACGCCGACGCGAAGTGACCGCCGACCGTCCGGCCGGCAGCGGGCGCCGCTCACCCGGCCGAAAAGCACCGGCTGTCGATCGGCCGGTTTTTATGTGATCATGACATTCGATTCCGGCCCGACGGTGCGCGTGGTGCACATCGTGCACGCGCTGCTCGGGGGAGTGCCGCCGCCGCGGCCGGATCCGGGGACACACGGGGACCCTGGCCGTCAGAGGTGAACGACCTGGGTCCCCGTCCCCACGCTCCGCCCCTCCTCGCCGCCGATCACCGGGGCTCTTCGGCCGGCGGCTCAGATCACGGGGGGCCGCCCCAGCCGGGTCAGCCACCACACCGTGCGCCAGCGCATCGGGCGCCGCTCACCGGCCGGTTCGCGCAGGCCCTCGGCGAACCCTCCGAACCAGGCCCGCAGTCCGGCTGGCGACCGCGTACGCAGCAGGGTGACGGCGATCCACACCCCGAGGTGGACGGGGATGAGCGGCAGCGGCAGCCGGCGCCGTACGAGCCATACGCGGTTGCGGGCGGTGACGCGGTGGTAGATGGCGTGCCGGGCGGGCGAGGTCTTCGGGTGCCGGAGCAGCAGCTCGGGCGCGTAGAGGATCTTCCAGCCGGCGTCGGCGGCCCGCCAGGCCAGGTCGGTCTCCTCGTGCGCGAAGAAGAACTCCGCGGGCCAGTCGCCGATCCGGTCCAGCATGGCCATCCGGAAGGCGTGCCCGCCGCCCAGGAACCCGGTGACGTACCCGCCCCGCAGCGGATCGGCGTTGCCCGCCCGCGGCACGTGCCGGCGCTGGGTCTCCCCGTTCTCGTCGGCGATTCGGAACCCGACGATGCCGAGCCGCGCGTCATCGGCGAACAGCTCCGCCACGCGGCGCAGCACGTCCGCGTCGACGAGCAGTCCGTCGTCGTCGAGCTCGACGACGACATCGACGTCACCGAACTCACGCAGCCGGGCCAGGGCGACGTTGCGGCCGCCGGGGCAGCCGAGGTTCTCCTCCGTCTCGACGACGGTGACTTCGCCGGGCAGCGACAGCCGGCGGGCGAACTCCGGCAACCGGCAGCCGTTGCCGACGATCACGACGCGAGCGGGCGCGAGATCCTGCTTGGCCACGGACTCCAGCAGGGCGTCGACCTCGGCGGGCCGGTTCCCCATGGTCACCACGGAGACCGCGATCCTCGGCTCCACCAACGCCCCTCACCCCATCCGGCCGTCGACCGCGCTCCTCGCCGCGCGGGCCGTCGTTCACCAAGATGTTGCCTCAGAGCCGGGGGTTGTCCGGCAACCGATGCACTTTGCGCCCTCTTTACGCCGTTTTCCTCACGGCGGCCGAACGCCCGCCGGACAGGGCCGGGGGGACAGGGCCGGAAGACACCGCCGCCGGACGGCGGTCAGGCGACCCCGAGTTCCCTCAGGTCGACGTGTCCCGCCCGGAAGTCCGGCGAGTTCATCTCGACGTCCATGCGGCCGGCGTCGACGGTCTCCACCTTCCAGAGCCTGCCCGCGATCTCGACGGTGCCGCCCTCGCGCACATCGTCGTAGAAGGCGAGCTGCCCCTTGCCGACCGCGGTCACGCTGATCGACGCCCGGGCAGGACCGGCCTCGATGTCGGTGACCACCGCGCCCATGCCCGGTCCGTTGTCGGGCACGTGCCAGCGCAGCCGCCAGTGCCCGTCGTGCGTCGTCGGCCACTTGTCCATGGCTGCCCCCTTGTTCGCGCCCTTGTGGTCCGCCGTCGTGAGGACCACGCGGTAGGTACAGATCTGAGCGACCGCGAAGGACCGCCCCTTCAAGCTGACCTTCTGCCCCACGGCCACGGTCTGCTTCGTCCCGCCGACGCCGAGCACGGCGCTGCGGTGCTTCCCGTCGGCTCCTGCCTCCGAGTAGATCACCGTGCCGCCTCCCGGCAGCAGGGTCGCGCCGCCCTTCAGCAGATGCAGCCCCGGGACGCCCTTGCCGCCCTCGCACTCGGGCCCCTTCTCCGCGACCGGCGCGGACGGGGGCTGGGCAGACGAAGACGCCGACGGCGAGGGTCCGGCGGTGTCGGACCCCTTCGCGCCGCTTGCCGCACCGCCGCACCCGGCCAGCAGCAGAGCGAGGCACAGGCCTCCGCCGAGTTTTGCGATCCTCATCGTGACATGCCATCCCCCGTCAATCGACCGCACGGCCTGAAGTGTCCACGCTAACAAGGACGATCACGCCCCCGCCCACCGCGCGCGGGACGCTCACCGCACTCTCACCGACCCCCGGCGATCACCCCGCCACCCCGGGCGCCCCGACGGTGACGCTCAGCGGGACACCGCACACAGAACAACGAAACCCCAGGTCAGCGAAGATCTGACCCGGGGTTTCAGTGGAGCCGCTTTCGGGATTCGAACCCGAGACCTACGCATTACGAGTGCGTTGCTCTGGCCATCTGAGCTAAAGCGGCGCGCTGCCCGCACCATGGTGCGATCGGCAACGACGGTAAGTCTACACAGTTTCCGAGGGTGCTTCGTACCGGCCCCGGAGCAGGGTCCCCGGGGCCGGTGACACGGGCTACGAGCAGCGTTTTCCGGCGGCCGGCGGGGTGTCGCGCAGCAGGTAGGCGTCGATCGCGGAGTCGATGCAGGAGTTGCCGCGGCCGTAGGCGGTGTGGCCGTCGCCGACGTAGGTGAGCAGGCGGGCCGAGGACAGCTGGCCGGCCAGGGACCGGGCCCAGCGGTAGGGGGTCGCCGGGTCGCGGGTGGTGCCGACGACCACGATCGGGGCGGCGCCCCTGGCCTCGATGCGCTGCGGTTCGCCCGTTGCCTTCACAGGCCAGTACGCGCAGTTCAGGGACGACCAGGCGAGGCCCGCGCCGAAGACCGGAGACGCCTTCTCGAAGGCGGGCAGGGCCTTGGCCACCTCCTGCGGGCCGTCGAAGGCGGGCGGCAGGTCCAGGCAGTTCACGGCGGCGTTGGCGAACATCAGGTTCGCGTAGCGGCCACCGGAGTCGCGCTCGTAGTAGCTGTCGGCGAGGGACAGCAGTCCGGCGCCGTCGTTCTGCTTCATCGCCGAGGTGAGCGCCTCCCGCAGTTGCTCCCAGGCCGCCTCGTCGTACATCGCCGCGATCACGCCGGTCGTGGCGAGCGCCTCGCCGAGCTTGCGGCCGTCGGCGTCACCGGCCGGGATGGGATGCGCGTCGAGCTTGCGGAAGAAGGCCTTCAGGTTGTCGCCGACGTGCTGCGGCGTGGTGCGCGGACCGCCGAGCGGGCAGTCGGCGTGCTTCACGCAGTCCTTCGCGAAGGACTGGAACGCCGTCTCGAAGCCCGCCGTCTGGTCCAGGTTCATCCGGCGCGCGGGCAGGGAGGGGTCCATCGCGCCGTCCAGCACCAGCCGCCCCACCCGGTCCGGGAACAGCCCGGCGTACGTCGCCCCCAGGAACGTCCCGTACGACGCCCCCACGTAGTTCAGCTTCCGGTCGCCCAGCGCCGCCCGCACGATGTCCATGTCCCGCGCCGCCTCCACCGTGGAGACGTGCCGCAGCAGCTTCGCCGAGCGCGCGCCGCAGCCCTCGGCGAACTTCTTGTAGGCATCGACCAGGTCGTCGGTCTCCTCCTGGTCGTCGGGGGTGACGTCGGTCTGTGTGTACGCGTCCATCTGGCGCCCGTCGAGGCAGGTGACGGGCTCGCTGCGGGCCACGCCGCGCGGGTCGACGGCGACCATGTCGTAGCGGGCGCGGACCTCGGCCGGGTAGCCGACGCCGGCGTACTCCTGGAGGTAGCCGACCGCCGAGCCGCCGGGGCCACCGGGGTTGACCAGCAGCGACCCGAGCGGCTTGCCCGGCCCGGTGGCCTTCTTGCGGGCCACCGCGAGCCGTACGTCCCCGGCGCCCGGCCGGGCGTAGTCGAGCGGGGCCTTCAGCGTGGCGCACTGGAAGCCGGGGACACCGCAGGAGCGCCAGCTGGGTTTCTGGCCGTAGTACGAGGCCAGAGCCGACGGCGTGGCATGCGGCAGCGGGGCCAGAGCCACCTGGGCCGCCTGGGCCGCCGTCGCACTGCGGGTGGCCGTCGAACCACCGTCGGAGCAGCCGGAGACGAGCACCGCCGCAGCGGCCAGAAGGCCGGCGGCGGCGCGGGACCTGCGGAAGGCGCGCCTTGTGTGCATTCGGCGAGCGTAACGCTGCGCGACCGGCCGAGCGCGCTGCGTACTCCACGTGCCCCGTACGAGTTACGGCGCTCCGGAGCCCGGCGCGGGTCGCCGCGCCGTGCCGCTCGGCATCGACTCAGCCCGCTCTGAGGGCCATCGTCATCGCCTCCACCGCCAGCAGCGGCGCCACATTGCGGTCGAGGGCCTCTCGGCACGCGGCGATGGCCTCCAGGCGGCGCAGGGTGGACTCGGGCGTGCCCGCGCGGGCGAGGCGCTCAAGGGCGTCCTCTGCGTCGGCGTTGGCGATGGCCACGCGCGAGCCGAGCTGGAGGGCGAGGACGTCACGGTAGAAGCCGGTGAGGTCGGTCAGGGCGAGGTCCAGGCTGTCGCGCTGGGTCCGGGTGCGGCGCCGTTTCTGCTTGTCCTCCAGGTCCTTCATCACGCCCGCCGTGCCGCGCGGCATCCGACCGCCCTGCGACGCGCCGAGCGCCGCCTTCAGCTCCTCGGTCTCCTTGGCGTCGAGCTCCTCGGCGAGCGCCTTGGCGTCCTCGGCGGCGGCGTCGACGAGCTCCTGGGCCGCCCTGAGGGCACTGCCGACGTCCTCGACGCGCAGCGGCAGCTTCAGCACGGCGGCCCGGCGCTCCCGCGCGGCCGGGTCGGTGGCCAGACGGCGTGCCCGGTCGACGTGCCCCTGCGTGGCGGAGGCGGCGGCGGCCGCGACGTCCGGCTCGACGCCCTCCCGCCGGACCAGCATGTCGGCGACGGCGGCGACCGACGGCGTGCTCAGGTTCAGGTGGCGGCAGCGGGAGCGGATCGTGGGCAGGACGTCCTCGATCGAGGGGGCGCACAGCAGCCACACCGTGCGCGGGGCGGGCTCCTCCACTGCCTTGAGGACGGCGTTGGCCGACTTCTCGTTCAGCCGCTCGGCGTCCTCGACGAGGATGACCTGCCAGCGGCCGTTCGCCGGTGAGGTGAACGACTTGCGGACCGTGTCCCGCATGTCCTCGGCGAGGATCTGCGTGCCGACGGCGGCGACGGTCGTGACGTCGGCGTGCGTGCCGATGAGCGCGGTGTGGCAGCCGTCGCAGAAGCCGCAGCCGGGGACGCCGCCCAGCGCGCGGTCGGGGCTGACGCACTGCAGCGCGGCGGCGAAGGACCGCGCCGCCTGGATGTGCCCGGCGCCGGGCGGTCCCGTGAACAGCCAGGCGTGCGTCATCTTCGACGCCTGGGGCGCCGGCCGGCCGGTCGCGATCGCGGTCACCAGGGCATCGGCGTCCCGGGCGGCGGCGGCGAGCTGCTCGCTCACCCGCTCCTGCCCGACCAGGTCGTCCCACACGGCCATGGGTCACCCCGCCCTTTCGTCCTGCGTCACTTGCGGGATCCATTGTGCGGGGCCCCACTGACAACCGACGCCGGTCCCGCCGGGGGCGGCGTCCCCGGCGGGACCGGCCCCCGATGGACCCCGTGGCGCCGGTTCACCGATACCGTCCGGGGCCCGCGCGGCCCACGGCTGGTTTCAGCGCCCCCGGCCCCGGCCACGCCGGCGGCGGTCCTCGCCGTGGTCCTCGTCGTCGTAGCGCGGGCCCAGCAGTTCGTCGGCCAGGGTCGGCAGGTCGTCCAGCGGGGTCTCCTCGGCCCAGTCGGAGCGGGGACGAGACGTGGGCGTACCGTCCGCGTCGAGTTGCGGGAGCTCACGCGTGCGGTCGTCGAAGCCGTCCGGGCGTGGAGCAGCCGGCTCGTCGCGGAAGTATCCCGGCGGCACCCGGTGCGCAGGGCCCTCGTCCCGCACGGGCGGCAGGACGGCCGTCTCGTCGGCCGCACCCGGCGGGAACTGCGGCAGCACCGCCGTCTCGTCCGCCGCACCCGGCGGCAGCGGCGGCTGCGGCAGCTCCGCCGTCACCTCGGCGTCGGAGGCCTGAGCGGGCTTCCCGGCGCGGTCACCGGCGGCTTCGCGGGCCGCTGAGTCGTCGGGCCGCTCCTCACGCACCGGACGCAGGACCGCCGTCTCCTCCAGGGGCCCGCCCGTCGCGTTGGTGGGCGTGACCACCGGCGTCGGCACGGTCGCCGCGTCCGGCGTCACCGCCGGCGGCGTCGGCCTGGGGCCGGCCTGGGCGGTCGCCGCGGCCTGTTCCGCCGCCCGGCGGGCCTCCTCGGCGCGCAGCAGGGCCTCCTCGGCCTTGCGCTGCTTCTCCAGGCGCTGCCGTTCGGCCTCGGCGCGCAGCCGGGCCTCCTCCTCGGCCTGCTTGCGCCGCTGCTCCTCCTCGGCCTTGCGGCGGGCCTCCTCCTCGGCGCGGGCCTTCTCCTCGGCCAGCAGCCGGGCCCGCTCCTCCTCGGCACGGCGACGCGCTTCCTCGGCCCGCTGCCGGGCCTCCTCGGCCTGCCGCTCGGCCTCGCGCCGCTGGGCCTCCTCCAGCTCGCGCCGCTTGCGCTCCTCCTCCTCGGCGCGCAGCCGGGCGAGCTCCTCCTGGCGCTCGCGCTCCAGGCGCTCCTCCTCGGCCTTGCGGGCGGCCTCCTCCTCGGCCTTGCGGCGCGCCTCTTCCTCGGCCTTGCGCCGGGCCTCCTCCTGCGCCTTGATCTCGGCGTCGGACAGCGGCAGCACCTGGTCGAGCCGGTGCCTGATGACGGTCGTGACCGCCTCGGGCTCCTGACCGGCGTCGACCACCAGGTAGCGCCCGGGGTCGGCCGCGGCCAGCGTCAGGAAGCCGGAGCGCACGCGCGCGTGGAACTCCGCCGGCTCCGACTCCAGCCGGTCCGGCGCCTCCGTGAACCGCTCGCGCGCGGTCTCCGGCGCCACGTCCAGCAGCACGGTCAGATGCGGTACGAGGCCGTTGGTCGCCCAGCGGTTGATCCGGGCGATCTCCGTCGGGGAAAGGTCGCGGCCCGCGCCCTGGTAGGCCACGGAGGAGTCGATGTACCGGTCGGAGATGACGACCGCCCCGCGCTCCAGGGCGGGCCGCACGACCGTGTCGACGTGCTCGGCGCGGTCGGCGGCGTACAGCAGCGCCTCCGCGCGGTGCGACAGACCGGCCGACGACACGTCCAGCAGGATCGAGCGCAGCCGCTTGCCGACCGGCGTGGCGCCCGGCTCGCGCGTGACGACGACCTCGTGGCCCTTGCCCCGGATCCACTCGGCGAGCGCCTCGGCCTGTGTGGACTTGCCGGCCCCGTCGCCGCCCTCCAGGGCGATGAAGAAGCCGCCGGCGGCGGGCGACTGCACCGGGTCGTCACCGAGCAGCGCGTCCCGCAGGTCGTGCCGCAGGGGGACGCCCGCGCGGTCGTCGACCTTGGCGAGGACCAGCACGGCCACCGGCAGCAGCAGCGCGCCGACGAGCATCAGCGTGAACGCGGCGCCGCCGTGCGCGAAGACGAACTTGCCGTTCTCCAGGCGGTGCGGCCCGATCCCGGCGGCGACCAGGGGTGCCACCACGGCGGCGAGGGCGACCAGGACCCGGACCACGGCATGAAGGTGCTCGGTGATGCGGGACCGGCGGTGGTCCTCGGCCTCCTGGTCGAGCAGGGTGTGCCCGGTATTGGCGGCCACGCCCGCGCCAACACCGGCCAGGGCGACGAGCAGCAGGACGCTGGTGACGTCGGGGACGAGCCCGGCGGCGAGCAGGGCGATGCCGGTGAAGGCGATGGACAGCGACAGCAGCCGGCGCCGCGACAGCGACACCAGCACCTTCGGCGCCGTACGGATGCCGACCACGACGCCGCCGGTCAGCGCGGCGACGAGCAGGCCGTACAGGACCGGGCCACCGCCCAGGTCCTTGGCGTGCAGCACGCACACGGCGACGGCGGCGGAGATCGCCCCAGCGACGGCCGCGCAGGCGAACACCAGCAGCGGGATCGCGCCGGTGCGGCCCTTGTCGGCGCCGGTGCCGGTCTTCGGGCGGCGCAGGCCCTCCAGGGGCGACCGGGCGCGCGGGGTGCGTGTGGCGGGCAGCTCGAGGAGGGTCAGCACGGACAGGGAGGCGGCGAACAGGCCGGCCGCCAGGTACGAGGCGAGGGCCGCCGTGTGCTGGTCGAACCAGTCGATGCCGGTGCCCAGCAGGTTGTTCAGCAGCGCGGCGAGGACCAGGGCTGCCGCACCGAGCGGGATCGAGACGAAACCGGTCCGCAGGGACAGACGGCGCAGCGTGTCCAGGTGGTCGGGGAGCGGCCGTACCGTGGCGCCCTCGGGCGGCGGGGCGGGCAGCAGCGCGGGGGCCGCGCTCTCCCGGCACACCGCCCACAGGCGCTCGGCGACCGACGTGAGGAAAGCGGTGACCAGCAGGAGGGCGAGCGCGTTCCTCGGCGTCCAGTCGATCCACAGGGGCGCCACGATGAGCAGCGCCGCGCGCACGCCGTCCGCGCCGACCATGGTCCAGCGGCGGTCGAGCGGACCGTCCGGCGAGGTCAGGCTGGTCAGCGGGCCGAGGAGGATCGCGCCGCAGAGCAGGGTGGCCAGTATGCGCACCGCGAAGACGGTCGCCACTGCGAACGCCACGCCTCGGTAGCCGCCGCCGAAGGAGCCCTGGCCGATCGCCGCCTGCAGGGCGAGGAGGACCAGGACCAGCAGGGCAAGGACGTCTCCGACACCCCCCACCAACTGCGCGCTCCACAACCGCCTGAGCTGCGGATGGCGCAGCAGCGCACGGACGGCGCGCTCGCGGGAGTCCGCTACCAGGGCGTCGTCCGGATCCGGGTGGGGGGCCGTTGGCTGGTCGGCTCGCGTCATGCATTCAGACTATCGGGCGCCACCGACAGTCACCGGCGACCGTCCGAACAGACGCGCGCCCCGACACCGCTATGGGTGCCGGGGCGTGCCTTTTCGCGAATGCCGGACGCGCCGGGTGCCGGCCGCGGCCGGACCGTACGTCAGCCGACGGGCCGTCAGTCCTCGGCCGCCGCCTTGGACGCCGCGGTCTTCTTCGCGGTCGTCTTCTTGGCCGCGGTCTTCGCCGTGGTCGTCTTCTTCGCCGCGGTCTTCTTGGCGGTCGTGGTCTTCTTGGCCGTGGTGGCCTTCTTCGCCGCCGTCTTCTTGGCGGGCGCCTTCTTCGCCGTCTTCTTCGCGGGGCTCTTCGCGCGCTTCTCGGCGAGCAGCTCGAAGCCGCGCTCGGGGGTGATCGTCTCGACGCTGTCGCCTGAGCGCAGGGTCGCGTTGGTCTCCCCGTCCGTGACGTACGGCCCGAAGCGGCCGTCCTTGACCACGACCGGCTTGCCGCTGACCGGGTCGTCGCCCAGCTCCTTCAGCGGCGGCTTGGCTGCCGCCCGACCGCGCTGCTTGGGCTGCGCGTAGATCTCCAGCGCCTCTTGGAGCGTGATCGTGAAGAGCTGCTCCTCGGACTGCAGCGACCGCGAGTCCGTGCCCTTCTTCAGGTACGGTCCGTAGCGGCCGTTCTGCGCGGTGATCTCCTGGCCCTCGGCGTCGGTGCCGACGACGCGCGGCAGCGACATCAGCCGCAGCGCGTCCTCGAGGGTCACCGTGTCCGGCGACATCGACTTGAACAGCGACGCCGTGCGCGGCTTGACCGCGTTCTTGCCCGTCTTCGGCGTGCCCTCGGGGAGGATCTCCGTGACGTACGGGCCGTAGCGGCCGTCCTTGGCGACGATCGTGTGGCCGGTCGCCGGGTCGGTGCCCAGCTCGTAGTCGCCGCTCGGCTTGGCGAGCAGTTCCTCGGCGAGCTCGACGGTCAGCTCGTCCGGCGCCAGGTCGTCCGGGATGTCGGCCCGCTGGTGCTGCTCGGTGTCCTTCTCGCCGCGCTCGATGTACGGCCCGTAGCGGCCGACGCGGAGCACGATGTCGTTGCCGACGGGGAACGAGGACACCTCACGGGCGTCGATCGCGCCCAGGTCGGTCACCAGTTCCTTGAGGCCGCCGAGGTGGTCGCCGTCGCCGTTGCCGGCGTCGGCCGCGGCGCCCTCAGCGTTGCCCTCACCGAAGTAGAAGCGCTTCAGCCACGGTACGGCCTGCGCCTCGCCGCGGGCGATGCGGTCGAGGTCGTCCTCCATCTTGGCGGTGAAGTCGTAGTCGACGAGCCGGCCGAAGTGCTTCTCCAGCAGGTTGACCACGGCGAAGGACAGGAAGGACGGCACGAGGGCCGTGCCCTTCTTGAACACATAGCCGCGGTCGAGGATCGTGCCGATGATCGACGCATACGTCGACGGCCGGCCGATCTCGCGCTCTTCCAGCTCCTTGACCAGCGAGGCCTCGGTGTAGCGGGCCGGGGGCTTGGTGGCGTGCCCGTCGACCGTGATCTCCTCGGCGGACAGCGCGTCGCCCTCGCCGACCTGCGGCAGCCGGCGCTCGCGGTCGTCCAGCTCGGCGTTCGGGTCGTCGGCGCCCTCGACGTAGGCCTTGAGGAACCCGTGGAAGGTGATCGTCTTGCCGGACGCGCTGAACTCGACGTCCCGCCCGTCGGTGGCCGTGCCGCCGATCTTCACGGTGACGGAGTTACCCGTCGCGTCCTTCATCTGGGAGGCGACGGTCCGCTTCCAGATCAGCTCGTACAGCCTGAACTGGTCACCGGTCAGACCGGTCTCCGCCGGCGTGCGGAAACGGTCGCCCGAGGGACGGATCGCCTCGTGCGCCTCCTGCGCGTTCTTCACCTTGGCGGCGTAGGTCCGCGGCTGCGGCGGCAGGTAGTCGGCCCCGTACAGCTGCGTGACCTGGGCGCGGGCGGCCGCGATCGCGGTGTCGCTCAGCGTCGTGGAGTCCGTACGCATGTACGTGATGTAGCCGTTCTCGTACAGCTTCTGCGCGATCTGCATCGTCGCCTTCGCGCCGAAGCCGAGCTTGCGGCTGGCCTCCTGCTGCAGCGTCGTCGTACGGAACGGGGCGTACGGCGAGCGGCGGTACGGCTTGGACTCGACGGACCGCACGGAGAACTGCGTGTTCTCCAGGGCGGCGGCCAGGGCGCGGGCGTTCGCCTCGTCGAGGTGGAGGGTGTTCGCGCTCTTGATCTGTCCCAGGGAGTCGAAGTCGCGGCCCTGCGCGACCCGCCGGCCGTCGACGGTCTGCAGGCGCGCGACCAGCGACGACGGGTCCGAGGAGTCCCCCGCGCGGCCGGTCGCGAAGGTGCCCGTCAGGTCCCAGTACTCAGCGGAACGAAACGCGATGCGCTCGCGTTCCCGCTCCACCACGAGACGGGTCGCGACGGACTGGACACGCCCGGCCGACAGCCGCGGCATGACCTTCTTCCACAGCACCGGGGAGACCTCGTAGCCGTAGAGGCGGTCGAGGATACGGCGGGTCTCCTGGGCGTCGACCAGCTTCTGGTTGAGCTCGCGCGGGTTGGCCACGGCGGCCTGGATCGCGGACTTGGTGATCTCGTGGAAGACCATCCGCTTGACCGGGACCTTGGGCTTGAGCACCTCCTGGAGGTGCCAGGCGATCGCCTCGCCCTCCCGGTCCTCATCGGTGGCGAGGTAGAGCTCGTCGGAGTCCTTCAGCAGGTCCTTGAGCTTCTTGACCTGGGCTTTCTTGTCGGCATTGACGACATAGATCGGCTGGAAGTCGTGCTCGACGTCCACGCCGAGACGGCGGACCTCGCCTGTGTACTTCTCCGGCACCTCCGCGGCGCCGTTGGGAAGGTCGCGGATGTGCCCGACGCTCGCTTCGACGACGTAGCCGGGGCCGAGATAGCCCTTGATCGTCTTCGCCTTGGCAGGCGACTCGACGATGACGAGTCGGCGGCCGCCCTGTGCGGTCTCGCTGGTCGGGGACAACTTCGCTCTTCTCTCCGGTCGAGGCTGGGCCTCCCCAGGCCTTGTTCCCGGGGTCGGGTCTTCACTTCGGGGCGCGCTCGCCGTGGGCTCTACCGCCGGTCCCGTCGGCGCGCTCGCTGGTGACGCTGCGGAGTGTGACGGTACATCCCGCCCCCGTGTCAAACGGGAAAAGCCCGCAACGGCCACTCGAACGGTAACCCGAGAAACGCCGATCCTGCCGCCCGGAGTGCCCGGCCGCCGTTTCGGCCCTGTCCGGAGCGTGACATTCCAATTACCCGGGGTCGAGCCCGCCGGGCGGCCTCAGACCTGGGTGAAGCACCACAGGCCGGCACCCAGGGCGGCCATCGCCGCGAGCGCCGCGAGGGCCGTCGATGCGACCGGCCTCACACCGTGGGCGACCGGCTCGCCGTTGCGGACCCGGACCGCGGTCCACACCGTCAGTGCGCCTCCGAACAGGGCGAACACCGCTCCTGCGAAGATCGCCGGTCCGCTCTCCATGGCTGGCGTGCCCCTGTTCTCCCGTCCGCGAGTGCCCGGTGCCGGGAGGGTGACACGCGCGGACGGCGGGCAGGCGAACCGCGGGTGAACGGCACGCCGCCGATCACCCCGAAGCGATCTCGGCCCACTCGCCGGGACAACGTTTCCGCCTATTTTTCGCGCCGTGACTTTTTTCCCGCCCGCCCGCTGATTCGGAGGGCGTCCGCCCTCATACGGCGAGCGGCGGCATCCAGCGTCGGCCGCATACGGCGGGTGCCCGCATGCGGCCGGCGCCGGCTGGACGGCTGTCCTCGAACGGTGGGCCGGGTGGACACCTCATCAGGCGAGCCCCTCACTCTGCGGGCGCTCAAACGGCGGGTGCGGGGTGCGCGCCCCATCGGGGCGAGCCCCTCCTTCCGCGGGCCCTCACTCCGCGGGCCCTCCCTCCGCGGGCCCGGCCCTCCCTCCGCAGGCCCTCACTCCGCGGGCTCGAGGAACCCCTGCTCCACCAGCAGCCGGATCTGTGCGGGGGTGCGGTCGCGCAGCAGCACCGGGTCCTCGCCCATCAGCTGGGCGATCGCGTCCAGGATGCGGCCCGCGCTCAGCGTGCCGTCGCAGACGCCGGCGAAGCCCGCGCCGACGGTGTCGACCTTGGTGGCCCGGCGCATGCCGCGGTTCTGCCGCAGCACGACATGCTCCGGGTCCTCGGCGCCGGGCAGCCCGACCTGCTCCTGGACCACCTCGGCGGTCAGCCGGTAGGTGGCCGCGAGCAGCGCCGCGTCGTCATGCGCGCGCAAGTGGTCCAGCCGCCGGAAGTGCGCCCGGATGGTGTCGCCGAGCGGCTGCTCGACCGGGTGCGGCCACTCCTCGACGGTGATCGACGGCTCGTCGGAGTCCGTACGGCGCAGGGTGATCCAGCCGAAGCCCACGGCCTTCACCTTGCGCGCCTCGAACTCCTCCAGCCAGGCGTCGTACCGTGCCTGATACTCGGCCGGGTCCGCACGGTGGTCACCGGCGTCCCTCAGCCACAGCTCGGCGTACTGCGTGACGTCCTGCACCTCGCGCTGCACGATCCACGCGTCGCAGCCGCGGGCCACCCATGACCTGAGCCTGTCCTGCCAGTCCTCCCCCTCGACGTGCTGCCAGTTGGCGAGAAACTGCGCGAACCCGCCCGCGTTCAGCCGTTCCCCTGCCCCCTGAACGAGCGAGCGGCACAGATCGTCCCCGCCCATCCCGCCGTCCCGGTAGGTCAGCCGGGCACCGGGCGAGATCACGAACGGCGGGTTGGACACGATCAGATCGAAGGTCTCGTCCCCCCGCAGCGGCTCGAACAGCGACCCCTGGCGCAGATCCGCCTCGGGCGCCCCGGACAGCGCCAGCGTGAGCGCGGCCATGTGCAGCGCCCGCGGATTGAGGTCGGTCGCGGTCACCCGCGTGGCGTGCTGAGCGGCGTGCAGCGCCTGGATGCCCGACCCGGTGCCGAGGTCCAGCGCGGCAGCGACCGGCGTACGGACGGTGATCCCCGCCAAGGTCGTGGAGGCCCCGCCGACCCCGAGCACGACCTCCTCGTTCCGGCTGCCGATGCCGCCGGCGCCCCCGACCGCGCACCCCAGGTCGGAGACGATGAACCAGTCCTTCCCATCGGCCCCGCCGTACGGGCGCACGTCCACGGCGGCGGCGACCTCGTCGCCACCGACCGCGACGAGCCACCCGCTCTCCAGGCACGCGTCCACCGGCAGCACACCCGCGACCCGCGCGAGCGGCACCGGCTGCTGCAGCAGGAACAGCCGTACGAGCGCCTCCAGCGGCGTGTCACCACGGGTCGCCCGCAGTGCGGGCACGGTCTCACTGCGCGCCAGCGCCGCGTAGGCGGGCGCACCGAGCAGTTCGAGCAGCCCGTCAGCGGTGAAGGAGGCACCGAGCAGCGCATCGCGCAGCCGGCCGGCGACGTCACGGTCGACGGAGGGCAAGGGAGAGAGGGTGGCGTTACTCACGCCCCCATTGTGTCCCGCAACCCCGCGCCCGTCGCAGCCGCGACCGCACCCGCGGAGGCAGCCGCACCTGAACACACCAGCATCCCGAGACGCAGCCGTACCCACAGCCACAGCGCAGCCGCAGCCGCAGCCGCAGCCGAAGCCGAGCGACACCGCAGCGGCCGATCGAGAGACGAAGGCGTCAGCTCTGCGCAGCCGAAGGCGCCGCCGGCGCAGACGCGCTCTTGCAGCTCTCCTGCTTGCTCATCGCCTTACCGACGTCCCCCTCCTCGAGGTTCTTGAGCGCATCGCTCCCGCTCTTGCTGAGCTTGTCCAGGTCGGTGGCGATCCCCTTCAGCCCGTCGGCGAACTTGCCCTGGTCCGAGGTGTTCAACGCGTCAACCTGCTTCTTCAGCGCCGCGTACTTCGCGGACAGCGCGTTCAGCTCCGTCACCGCGTCGCGCTGCTTCTTCTCGCCGCCGTCCACGTTCGGCGCCCCGGCGCGCTGCACCGCGGCCCCGATCGCCTTGTACGCGTCGGACATGTCCTGGAAGGCCCGCGCGTCGGTCGCCTGGACGTCCTTGGGGGCGCTGTTGTCCGAGGTCTCCTTCTGGATCGCGGCGTTCGCGGCCTCGATCTTCTTCGCCTGCGGCTGAACGGCGTCACAGACCTGCTTGGCCCAGGCATCCAGCTTCTCGTTGCCGTTGTCGCTGCTGCTGCATCCGGACACGGCCAGTACCAGTACCGCACCGCCGGACAGTGCGGCCGCGAGCTTCTTGTTCACCGGATTGGTCCCTTCCATGGCTCTCGGCCCCGGAACATACACGCCACCCAGGCGCCACCCGCACTCCGGATGCCCGCTTAGACCCCTTTTGAAGCTATTCGCACCAAGCGAGAGAAGGCTCACGAACCCGATCCACGCACCCCGCCGCACACAGCAGAGCGGGCGGCCACCGCGCCAACACGCGTAGTCCGCCCGCTCTTTGGGAAAGCCCCCTTCGATCACTCGCCGATCAGGACCGCTGCCGGGCTACGAAACCACCGCCGGATCAGCCGACTTGGACGACGGCTCGGCGTCATCGTCCTCGTCGCCCACAGTGATACCGCGCCGCTTGGAGACGTACACCGCCACGAGGATCACCAGGAACGCGAGCACCGCGACCAGCACCCGCACCCCGATGCTCTTGTCCGCGCCGTAGGAGAACTTGATCACCGCGGGCGCGATGAGCAGCGACACCAGGTTCATGACCTTCAGCAGCGGGTTGATGGCGGGACCCGCGGTGTCCTTGAACGGGTCGCCGATCGTGTCGCCGATGACCGTCGCCGCGTGCGCCTCGCTGCCCTTGCCGCCGTGGTGGCCGTCCTCGACGAGCTTCTTGGCGTTGTCCCAGGCTCCGCCGGAGTTGGCGAGGAATACCGCCATCAGCGTGCCCGCGCCGATCGCGCCCGCCAGATACGCGCCGAGCGCACCGACACCGAGCGTGAACCCGATGAAGATCGGCGCCATGACGGCGAGCAGCCCGGGCGTGGCGAGCTCGCGCAGCGCGTCCTTGGTGCAGATGTCGACGACCTTGCCGTACTCCGGTTTCTCCGTGTAGTCCATGATCCCGGGCTTCTCACGGAACTGCCGGCGCACCTCGAACACCACCGAACCCGCCGACCGCGACACCGCGTTGATCGCCAGCCCCGAGAAGAGGAAGACGACCGCCGCGCCCGCGATGAGGCCGACGAGGTTGTTGGGCTGGGAGATGTCCATGGACAGGGTCAGCGGAGCGCCCGCACCGGTGAGCTTCTCGCCCACGTCGCGGACGTTCGTGGTGATCGCGTCGCGATACGACCCGAACAGCGCCGACGCCGCGAGCACGGCCGTGGCGATGGCGATGCCCTTGGTGATGGCCTTGGTGGTGTTGCCGACCGCGTCGAGGTTGGTGAGCACCTGCGCGCCCGCGCCCTCGACGTCGCCGGACATCTCGGCGATGCCCTGGGCGTTGTCGGAGACCGGCCCGAAGGTGTCCATCGCCACGATCACGCCGACCGTGGTGAGCAGGCCGGTGCCGGCCAGCGCGACCGCGAACAGCGCGAGCATGATCGACGTACCGCCGAGCAGGAAGGCGCCGTACACGCCCAGGCCGATCAACAAGGCGGTGTACACGGCCGATTCGAGCCCGACGGAAATTCCGGCGAGGACGACCGTGGCGGGGCCGGTGAGGGACGTCTTGCCGATGTCCCTGACCGGGCGGCGGGTGGTCTCGGTGAAGTAGCCGGTCAGCTGCTGGATGACGGCGGCCAGCAGGATGCCGATCGCCACCGCGACCAGGGCGAGCACGCGCGGGTCGCCGTCCTTGCCGCGGATCGCCAGATCGGTGACTCCGTCGAGGTCGGAGTACTTCCCCGGGAGGTAGACGAAGACGGCGACCGCGACCAGCGCCAGCGAGATCACCGCGGAGATGAAGAAGCCGCGGTTGATCGCGCTCATGCCGCTTCGGTCGGCGCGGCGCGGCGCGACCGCGAAGATGCCGATCATCGCCGTGAGCACCCCGATGGCGGGAACGAGCAGCGGGAAGGCGAGACCGGCGTCGCCGAAGGCCGCCTTGCCGAGGATCAGCGCGGCCACCAGGGTGACCGCGTAGGACTCGAACAGGTCGGCGGCCATGCCGGCGCAGTCGCCGACGTTGTCGCCCACGTTGTCGGCAATGGTCGCGGCATTGCGCGGATCGTCCTCCGGAATGCCCTTCTCGACCTTGCCGACCAGGTCGGCGCCGACGTCGGCGGCCTTGGTGAAGATGCCGCCGCCCACCCTCATGAACATCGCGATCAGTGCCGCGCCGAGGCCGAAGCCCTCCAGCACCTTCGGCGCGTTCGCCGCGTACACCAGCACCACGCAGGACGCGCCCAGCAGGCCGAGCCCCACCGTGAACATGCCGACGACGCCACCCGTACGGAAAGCGATCTTCATCGCTTTGTGTGAAACAGCGGTGAGATCCTTTTCCGGCTCACCGGGTGCCGGAGTCGCCTCCCGGGCCGCCGCGGCGACCCGCACATTGCTGCGCACGGCGAGCCACATGCCGATATAGCCGGTGGCTGCCGAGAAGGCCGCGCCGATCAGGAAGAAGATCGACCGCCCGGCCCGCTGATTCCAGTCGTCCGCGGGCAACAACATGAGCAGGAAGAACACGACGACGGCGAATACGCAGAGCGTGCGAAGCTGCCGGGCCAGATAGGCGTTAGCGCCTTCCTGGACGGCGGCCGCGATCTCCTTCATGCTGTCGGTGCCCTCGCCCGCCGCGAGCACCTGGCGTAGCAGCACGCCCGCGACCACCAGTGCGGCCAGGGCGACGGCGCCGATGACCACGACCAGGATCCGGTTGTCGTCGGTCAGTACCGCGGCTGCGAGAGTCGAGGGGTGGCCCAATCGATGTGAGATGGAAAGCTCCGCCATTCGTCCTCCTTGACGCTTGGGCTGAGCTCACGATGTGGACGGATTGTAGGTACCCGCTCCCGATGTAAACAGGGCACGGGAAACGGAATTCGCCGTCGCACGGTAATGCCCTGAAAGCATTCCCGGGGCGGTTTTAACCGACACCTCTCCGGTGACACCTAGATCGTGAATTACTTCACGAAATGCTTCGCCCCTTACGCGTCACGTCGGAGGCGATGCGCTGCGTGAACCACTGTAGGTGCGCCCACTGACATCCGCACAAGACGAAGGGCCCCACGAGGGGGCCCTTCGGTGGTCGCGGGTGATCGCGCGGCGGTCAGGTGAGCGCCGTGGCCGGCGGTGTGGCCGGCCACGTCATCCGGATCTGCCCGCCGTGCTCCCCGGCGGTGACCTCCACGTCGTCGACGAGGCCGGAGATGACCGCCAGGCCCATCTCGTCCTCCTCGACCTCCGCATCGGCGTCACCGCCCTCGGCACCGGCCGCTCCCCCGCCTGGGGTGGCGTGCCGCGCCTCGTCGCCGACCTCGATGGAGAACTGTTTCTCCTCCTCGATCAGCAGCACTTTCACGGGGGCACTGATGCCGCTGCTCCGGTGCAGTCCGACAGCACGCGTGCAGGCCTCGCCGACCGCGAGCCTGACCTCGTCGAGGACGGCCTCGTCCACTCCGGCCCTGCGCGCCACCGCTGCCGCCACCAGTCGGGCGGTCCTGACGTGCTCGGGCAGCGCACTGAAGCGGAGTTCAACGGTGGCCATGCATCCCCCTCGCAACTACGGGCGTGCTGTCGAGGGGCCGGGCCGCACGGGCCCGGTCCCCCTGGTGTTCAACTCGGCCGTCCCGGGCATGCCGGGGCGGCGGGCTCAGTCGGTGGCCGCCACCGCTTCGTCGACCGAGGTGTGGATCGGGAACACCTTGGTCAGACCGGTGATACGGAAGATCTTCAGAATGCGCTCCTGGTTGCAGACCAAGCGCAGCGAGCCCTCGTGGGCGCGCACCCGCTTGAGTCCGCCCACCAGCACGCCGAGCCCGGTGGAGTCGAGGAAGTCCACGCCCTCCATGTCGACGACGAGGTGGAAATTCCCGTCGTTCACCAGCTCGACCAGCTGCTCGCGCAGCTTGGGCGCGGTATATACGTCGATTTCGCCACCGACCTCGACGACCGTACGATCGCCGACGGTACGGGTCGACAGGGACAGGTCCACGGATCCTCCAGCACCTTGCTATCGAGCGGTCGTCCCTCGGGACACATCGGCTTACAGCCCCAAGGACGGTTCGCCAGCCGCGATGGCATTCAATCACTTACCGGCAGGCGTGCACGACGCCTTGACTCCATTGTCCGTCACGCCAGTGACACACTCGGTGCCGATGGCCAAGAATCACCGCTCCGATCGACCCGCCCCGGAACCCGTGTCCCGCCCGGAGCCGGGTGCTGTCCTGGGCAGGCTCGCCTCGGGCCCGAACCGGGCGTCGCGCATCACTCATACGGAGCACTTGCCCCCGCGCGCGGGCCGCCATGCCGTCTGGCCGGACCGGATCCGCCCGGAAGTGATCGCTGCCGTGCGGGCCTGCGGGATCGAGCATCCGTGGGCCCACCAGGCCGAGGCCGCCGAGCACGCCCTGGACGGCGACTCGGTGGTGGTCGCCACGGGCACCGCCTCCGGCAAGTCCCTGGCCTATCTGGTCCCGGTCCTCTCGGCCCTGCTGGACGGCTCCGAGGCCCCGAACGGCCGCGGCGCCACCGCCCTGTACCTGGCCCCGACCAAGGCGCTTGCGGCGGACCAGTGCCGGTCGGTGAAGGAACTTTCACAGCCGCTCGGGCATGCCGTGAGGCCCGCCGTGTACGACGGCGACACTCCGTTCGAGGAACGCGAGTGGATCCGCCAGTACGGCACCTACGTGCTGACCAACCCCGACATGCTGCACCGCGGGATCCTGCCCTCCCACCCGCGCTGGGCCTCCTTCCTGAAGTCCCTGCGGTACGTCGTCATCGACGAGTGCCACACCTACCGCGGCGTCTTCGGCTCGCACGTCGCCCAGGTGCTGCGCCGACTGCGTCGGCTGTGCGCCCGCTACGGGTCCTCCCCGGTGTTCCTGATGGCCTCCGCGACCGCCGCCGAGCCCGCCGTGGCCGCCCAGCGTCTGACGGGGCTGCCGGTCGTCGAGGTGGCCGACGACGCCTCCCCGCGCGGTGAACTGGTGTTCGCCCTCTGGGAGCCCCCGCTCACCGAGATGCAAGGGGAGAAAGGTGCACCCGTTCGGCGTACCGCCACCGCCGAGACGGCCGATCTGCTCACCGACCTCGCCGTGCAGGGCGTACGCACCGTCGCCTTCGTCCGCTCCCGGCGTGGCGCCGAGCTGATCTCGGTGATCACCCAGGAGCGGCTCGCCGAAGTGGATCGCTCGCTCGCCCGGCGTGTCGCGGCCTACCGCGGCGGTTACCTGCCCGAGGAACGCCGCGCCCTGGAGCGCGCCCTGCACTCCGGCGAACTGCTCGGTCTCGCCGCGACGACCGCCCTGGAGCTCGGCGTGGACGTCTCCGGCCTGGACGCCGTCCTCATCGCCGGCTACCCGGGCACGCGCGCGTCCCTGTGGCAGCAGGCCGGACGGGCGGGCCGCTCCGGCCAGGGCGCCCTCGCGGTACTGATCGCCCGCGACGATCCGCTGGACACCTTCCTCGTCCACCACCCCGAAGCCCTGTTCGACCGACCGGTGGAGTCGACGGTCCTCGACCCCGACAACCCCTACGTGCTCGCCCCGCACCTGTGTGCCGCCGCAGCCGAACTGCCACTGGTCGAGGACGACCTGAAACTGTTCGGCCCGTCCTGCGCGGACGTGCTCCCCCAGCTGGAGGCCGCCAAGCTGCTGCGCCGCCGGACGAAGGCCTGGCACTGGACCCGCCGCGAGCGGGCCGCCGACCTCACCGACATCCGCGGGACGAGCGGCCGCCCGGTCCAGGTCGTCGAGACCGGCACGGGCCGCCTCCTCGGCACGGTCGACGCCGCGGCCGCGCACGGCACCGTCCACGAGGGCGCCGTCCACCTCCACCAGGGCCGCACCTACCTCGTGCGCTCCCTCGACCTGGAGGACTCCGTCGCCCTCGTGGAGCAGGCCAGCCCGCCCTATTCGACCGTCGCCCGCGACACCACCGCGATCTCCGTCCTGGAGACGGACGTCGAGATCCCGTGGGGCGAGGGCCGCCTGTGCTACGGCTCGGTGGAAGTCACCAACCAAGTGGTCTCCTTTCTGCGCCGGCGGCTGATCACCGGCGAAGTGCTCGGCGAGACGAAACTCGACCTGCCTCCGCGGACGCTGCGCACGCGCGCGGTGTGGTGGACCGTCACCGAGGACCAGCTGGACGCCGCCCGGATCACCCCGGAGATCCTCGCTGGCTCCCTGCACGCCGCCGAACACGCGTCCATCGGCATGCTGCCGCTCTTCGCGACCTGCGACCGCTGGGACATCGGCGGTGTCTCGGTGCCGCTGCACCCCGACACGCTCCTGCCGACGGTCTTCGTCTACGACGGCCACCCCGGCGGCGCCGGCTTCGCGGAACGCGCCTTCCACACCGCGCGCGCCTGGCTCGCCGCCACCCGCGAGGCCATCGCCTCCTGCGAGTGCGAGGCCGGCTGCCCTTCCTGCATCCAGTCCCCCAAGTGCGGCAACGGCAACGACCCGCTGCACAAACGGGGCGCCGTACGCCTGCTCACGGTGCTGCTGCGGGGGGCGCCGGAGGAAAAGCCTGGCGCGATGCCGGAGGAGACGCCGGGCGGGACGGCGGAAGAGAAGCCGGGCGAGACGCCGGAGGAGAGCCCGATGGAGCACCCGGTGGAGAACCCGGGCGAGGGGGTTCCTCCGGGCTCGGCAGAGGGTCCGTCGGTGTCCGCCCCGCAGGGCCCGCTCTCGCCCTGACCTCCGCGGCGAACGGCGCCCGGCCCGACCCAGCCGTCACGTCGGAGGTCTCGCCGACGATCGCGCACCGCACCAGCCGTACGCCCTGGGCCCGCGCGACGCCGGCCGCCCGGGCGCAGGCCGCGGTGGTGCCCTCGGCCCAGTGGTCCGCCGCCGCGAGCGCCGCGAGGTCCGCGCCGCCGGCCGCGCGGTGCCGGACCACGACAGCGTGCCCGAGCGCCAGCACGGCCGCGAACACCACGCACAGCACGGCGATCACACCGACGCTCCACACGGTCGCCGAGCCGCGGTCCGGGCCGGATGCGTACCGGCCGGATGCATACCTGCCGAACGCGTACCGGCCACATACCTGTCTCGTTCCCCGCCCCAGCCCTCCCCGCCCGACCGCTCCCCGCCCGACCGTTCCCCGCCGGCTCACCGCTCCGCCCCCACCGTCTCCTCCGCCAACGCCACGGCCTCCTCGCGCAGTTCGAAGGACAGCCCGTGCAACAGGGCGGGCCTCGCCTCGACGACCACCCGGACCTGGTCGCCCTCCCGGCCGACGGTGACCCGGGCGCCGCGCGGAGCCGTGTCCCGCGCGAGCCGGATCACCTCCTCGACCGGGTCCTGACGGGCAGCCGCTCGCGCTCCGGTCCGCGCCGCGTCCACGCACTGGACCTGCGCCGCGACCAGGAGCAGCCCCCACACCAGCGCGGTGGCGAAGAGGACCAGCACCGGCAGTGCCACAGCCGTCTCCGCCGTCACGAACCCGCCGTCGCCGCGCCGCGCCCCGCACCGCTCTCCACATCGTTCACACCGCCGCACCGAGCGCCCGATTCATCAGGGCCTGCAGCTGCGCGGAGACCGCCTCGCTCGTCGCCAGTTTGTAGAGCACCGTCGCGAAAGCCACCGCCGCGACCACGCCGACCGCGTACTCGGAGGTGACCATTCCGGCGTCCCTCCGCGCCCCCGTGCGTGCCTTGTGCAGCAGTACCCGCAGCCGTGCCTTCACTGCCTTGTACATCTCAACCCCCGTAAGGTCTCTTTCCGTTCGTCAGTCAGTCCCGCGCCGTCCGTTCACAGCAGTCCGCTCCGCCCTCACCCACCTCCTTCCAGCACGCCGCCCGCGAGTCCGATCACCACGGGCAGGACGCCGATCACGATGAACGCGGGCAGGAAGCACAGCCCTACCGGCGCGGTCACCATCACCGCCGCCCGTCTGGCCCGTTCCGTCGCCGTGCGTGTCCAGTCGGCGCGGGCGTCCGCGGCGATACGCGCGACCGGCTCCGCCGCCGGCAACCCGCTCACGTCGGCCCGTTCCAGCAGCCGTGCCAGCGCCCCGGCCCCGGGCAGCGCCGCCAACCTGCGCCAGGCTCCGGCAGGTTCGCCGCCGAGCCGTACTTCCGCCGCTCCGCGCGCCAGCGCCTGTCCGAGCGGGCCGCCCAGGGCCTCTCCGACGGCATGGGCCGCGTCCACCGGCCCGGCGCCCGCGGTGATGCAGGCGGCCAGCAGATCGGCGGCGAGGGGAAGTTGGCGCTCCGCTTCCCGTATTTCCACCGCTGTGAGTCCTGCGCCGGCAATGTCCGCCGACTGCCGACGGCGCCAGTACGCCAGCCCGGCAGCGGCGGCCACGCCGACGACGGCGCCGGTGATCCCGCCGACGACGGCCCATCCCGCGCCCACCACGGCCATCGAGGGCAGCAGGCGCCCCCCTGCGCGGCCCAGCCGTATCCTGCGGCCCGTTGATCCGGCCTCGCGGCCCAGCAACCCGGTCAGCCGTTTGCGTACCCGCCGCTCACGCCGCACCCGCTCCAGCCACCGCGCCGCCCACGCCAGGCCCAGCACCAGAGCCATCACCGTCCCCAGCCTGTGGACAACCTCCGCGCTCACCACGCCTCACTCCTCTCGGTCTCCGGTCGTCTCCCGCGCCTCACGCGGACTCCTCACACGGACTTCTCACACCGGCTCCGCCGCCCGGACGATCCGCAGCGCCCACCACACGCCCGCCGCCTCGAGCAGCCCGCCGACGAGCAGGCAGCCAAGGCCGGCGCCGGTGTGCAGCAGCACCCGCAGCGGATCGGCGCCGAGCGCGCTGCCGAGGGCCAGGCCGAGGCCCGGCAGGCCGGCGAGCAGCACCGCGGTGGAGCGGGCGCCCGCCAACTGCGCGCGCAGATCGGCGCGCTGGTCGCGCTCGGCCCGCAGGGCCGCCTGGAGCCGGTCGAGTCCGGCCGCGAGGCCCGCACCCTGATCCAGGGCCACCCGCCAGCAGGCGGCGAGCCCCAGCAGCCCGTCTGCGCCCGGCTGCCGGGCCGCGGTCGCCAGCGCGGCCGGGACGTCCCCGCCGAAGCGGGCCGCCGCCAGGACGGCGGCCCGGCCGTCCCCGAGGCCACCGGACTCGCGCGCCGCGCTCAGCAGCGCGTGACTCGGCTGCCGGCCAGCGCGCACCTCTGAGGCGAGCGCCGCGCACAGCGCGATGACGGCGTCCCCCTGCCGTTCCCGCGTGCGCTGCGCGGCTCCGGCCAGTCGCGTCCGGCGCAGCAGCGGCACCCCGGCCGCCCCCGCGACGACCGGTAGCAGCGAGCCGCCCAGCAAGCCCAGCAGTGCTCCGGCGAACGCGGCCCACCACTCGGGGCGCCACCGCGCGCGCAACCGCCGTAGCTCCTGGGCGAGATCGGGCCAGGCAGGCGGCGCGGCAGCCGCCATTCCCCCGGCGGTCACCACGCCCCCAGCCGTCGCCAGTCCCCCGGCAGCCACCGCTCCCCCGCCCGCAAGCACCAGCCGTGCCCGCCGCGCCCTGAAGTGGTCGCCGCCGACCAGCCAGGCCGCCATCCCCAGACAGGCCGCGGCGGCAGCCCATGACGCCTGCACCACACCCCACGGCGTGTCACCCATCCCCGTCACCTCCCCGGGTACCGGTCACGCCCGGGCCCTCGTCACATCCGTCCCCATGGCTCCCGAGCAGCTCCCTCAGCCGCTCCCAGCCCTCCTCGCGCACGAACGCCTCCCGGCCCCAGCGCAGGGCCGGCACGGTCCGCACCAGGCCGGACGGGTCCCGCTCCAGCACATGCACCTCGGCGATACGGCGACGGCCCGCACGGTCGCGTACCAGGTGCAGGACGACCGACAGGGCGGCCGCCACCTGGCTGTGCAGCGCGGCCCGGTCGAGCCCGGCCGCCGTACCGAGCGCCTCCAGGCGGGCCGGGACGTCCGCGGCCGCGTTGGCGTGGACGGTGCCCGAGCCTCCTTCGTGGCCGGTGTTGAGCGCCGCCAGCAGGTGCACGACCTCCGCCCCGCGCACCTCGCCGACGACGAGCCGGTCGGGCCGCATCCGCAGGGCCTGCCGCACCAGGTCCTCGAGGGTCACCAGGCCGGCGCCCTCCTGGTTGGCGGGTCTGGCCTCCAGGCGTACGACGTGCGGGTGGTCGGGGCGCAGTTCGGCGGAATCCTCGGCGAGGACGATGCGCTCGTCCGGCCCGACGAGGCCGAGCAGCGCGCTCAGCAGGGTCGTCTTGCCGCTGCCGGTGCCGCCGCTGATCAGGAAGGACAGCCGGGCCGCCAGCAGGGCGCGCAGCACCCGGTCCCCGCCCGGCGGCACGGTGCCCGCCGCGACGAGCTCGCCGAGGGTGAAGGCGCGCGGCCGTACGACCCGCAGTGACAGGCAGGTGCAGCCGACGGCGACCGGGGGCAGCACCGCGTGCAGCCGGGTGCCGTCGGGCAGCCGGGCGTCCGCCCAGGGACGCGCGTCGTCCAGGCGCCGCCCGGCCACGGCGGCGAGGCGCTGCGCGAGGCGTCGTACGGCGGCCGGGTCGGGGAAGGTGACGCCGGTCAGCTCCAGGCCGGCGCCGCGGTCCACCCAGACCCGGTCCGGCGCCGAGACCAGCACGTCGCTCACGGTCGGGTCGGCCAGCAGCGGCTCCAGCGGCCCGGCACCGACCAGTTCCGAGCGCAGCCGCTCGGCCGCGCCGAGGACTTCCGCGTCGCCGAGGACCCGGCCCTGTTCGCGCAGCGCCTGCGCCACGCGCGCGGGGGTGGGCTCGGCGCCGCTGGCGGCCAGTCGGCGGCGTACGCCGTCCAGCAGTTCCGCTCCGGTCGTCGCGTCGAGGGCGTTCATGCGGCACCCGCCTCGATCAGGGCGCGCTCCCAGAAGTGGGTGCAGAACCGGGCCAGCGGCCCGCGTGCCGCCGCGCCCGGCGGCGCCTTGCCCTCTCCTGGGCGCAGCAGGGCCGATTCCAGGGGCACTTCACCGGCGAGGGGCAGTTGGAGCAGCCGCGCCACCTCGCGGTCGTCGAGGCCGGGTGCGTAGGGGCCGCGCACGGCGACCCGCAGGTCCTTCAGGACCATGCCGACGGCGGACGCCACCCGCCCGGCGGCGGCGACGGCCCGCAACTCGGCGGGGACGACGAGCAGGCCGATGTCGAGCTGGGCGAGCACCTCGGCGACGCCGTCGTCGAGGCGGCGCGGCAGGTCGACGACGACGGTGCCGCCCCGGCGGCGGGCGGCGGCGAGCACCGCGCGTACGGCCTGTGGGGGCACGGCGACGCAGTCGCCGCGGTCCCAGCTGAGCACGCGCAACGCGTGCAGTTGAGGCAGTGACTCCTCCAGGGCGCCGCCGCCGACCCGGCCGCGCGAGGCGGCGAACGCAGGCCAGCGCAGTCCTTCGGCGCTCTCGCCACCGAGGAGGACGTCGAGGCCGCCGCCCAGTGGGTCGGCGTCGACGAGCAGGGTGCGCAGGCCTTCACGCGCGGAGGTGACGGCGAGCGCGCACGCGAGCGTGGAGGCTCCCGCGCCGCCGCGCCCGCCGATGACGCCGACGGTGAGGGCGGGTCGGCCGACGCCCTCGGCCACATCCGCGATGCGGTCGACCAGCCACTGTTCGCCGTCGGGCAGCATCAGGACGTGGTCGGCGCCGATTTCTACGGCTCGTTTCCACACCCCCGAGTCGTCCTGGTCCCGCCCGACGAGGACCACGCCGCGACGGCGGGTGGTGCCGCGCACCCGTCCGGCGGCGTCGTCGCCGACCAGGACGAGCGGGGCCGCCTCCCAGCTGCCGCGCGGTTCGGGCACCGAGTGGTGCACCTCCGGTGTGGCGCCCGCGGCCGCGCACAGGCGCAGCAGGTCGTCGAGGAGCTCGGCGTCCTCGGTGACGATGAGCGGTCGGCCCTGGCGTCCCGAGGTGGCGGGCGGCGGGTCGTGTGTGACGGTTCCGGCCACGGTTTCCATCCCCTTCGCTGCATGGCGCGTGGCCTCCGGGCCGCGCGATTCCCGAACGTGTGAAGAGCCGGCAAGCGGCCTCCATATGAACGGCCGACGGAAACCGGCCATACGCGCCCGCCAATGGGAACCGGCCACGAACTCGCCGTGAGCGGGACGCGTTGGAATCACGGTGCAGTGAAGTCGGAAATCGTGTGGATCTTGATGGATAACTGTGGACGGCTCAGGGCTTGTGAATATCGCCGTCACCCATACCGGTGACCGTTGTCCGGTGCGTGTGCGACTTTCCACAGCGCAGCACTGGTGCTACCCACAGTAATTAGTCATGGACATGACCGCTCAAGCTCATCCGTCTCCCTGCCGACACAGGACAGCCATGCAGAAATGCAGAAAAGGGAGAAACCCACCCGGACATGCGACGACCCCCGCCGGGGGGGAGAGCGGGGGTCGTCTCCACGGCCGACTCGGGGGGGGAGGAGTCGGACCGGGTTAGCACGGTCGCGAACGATCCGTGACTTCCATGGTGTACCCGAGAGGCCTCTCAGGCAAACCCACACGCCCCACCTTACGCCGAATGGGCTGCCCCTATGCTCTGGGGCGTGGAAAACCACTCCTTGCCCCGCACAGCGGCCTTCTTTGACCTGGACAAGACGGTCATTGCGAAGTCGAGCACGCTCACCTTCAGCAAGTCGTTCTACCAGGGCGGACTGATCAACCGCCGCGCCGTCTTGCGGACCGCATATGCCCAGTTCGTGTTCCTGGCCGGCGGCGCCGACCACGACCAGATGGAGCGGATGCGCGCGTACCTCTCCGCGCTGTGCCGCGGCTGGAACGTGCGGCAGGTCAAGGAGCTCGTGGCCGAGACCCTGCACGAGCTGATCGACCCGATCATCTACGACGAGGCCGCCTCCCTCATCGAGCAGCACCACACCGCGGGCCGCGACGTCGTGATCGTCTCCACCTCCGGCGCCGAGGTCGTCGAGCCGATCGGGGAGTTGCTCGGCGCGGACCGCGTGGTCGCCACCCGCATGGTCGTGGGCGACGACGGCTGTTTCACCGGCGAGGTGGAGTACTACGCCTACGGCCCGACGAAGGCGGAGGCCGTCAGGGAGCTCGCCGCGTCCGAGGGGTACGACCTGACCCGCTGCTACGCCTACAGCGACTCGGCGACCGACCTGCCGATGCTGGAGGCCGTCGGCCATCCCCACGCCGTCAACCCCGACCGCGCCCTGCGCCGCGAGGCACTCGCGCGCGGGTGGCCGGTCCTCGACTTCCACCGGCCGGTGCGCCTCAAGCAGCGCATTCCGGGGCTCTCGGTCCCGCCGCGGCCGGCATTGGTGGTGGCCGCAGCCATAGGCGCCGCGGCGGCCACGGCAGGCCTCGTCTGGTACGCGAGCCGCCGTCGCCCGGGCGTGGCCTGACCTGCACCGCCCGCCATTCGAGCCCGAGGCGTCCGTTTACATACTGTTTGAGATCAAAAGTAAAGAAGTGTAGGCAGGGCTTTCGCTTGCTCCCGGTCTGGAGTAAAAAGGACTTAACGGCCCGCGAGACCAAAGGACATCCGCGAGGATCACCTTTACGACGCATTTTGGCCCCACGGACCGAGCATGAACACCGGGCACCCACGCGACGTCGACCCGTCGATTACGGGCCAGCCGCACCAGGTGACGGGCGAAGTTCCCGACCTGATGGGCATATATCGAGGACGCATGGTAACTGGGTGAACATGCCAGCGGCGGTACGAGTTCCTCGTACCGCCGCAACCCTTTTCGGCACCCCTGTCGGGTGCGCCCCCTCTGCGGTTACGCCGCCCCGCGCTGCAGCGCCTCGCACACGGCCGTCGACTCGCGGGCGCCCAGCTCCACCGCCCGGCCGCAGTGAGCGATCCACGCCGCCATGCCGTCGGGCGTGCCGGAGACGTACCCGTCGAGGGCCGCCAGATAGGAAGCCCGGCCCAGCTCGGCATGGCCCACCTCGGCCGGACAGATCGCCTTGGGATCCAGACCGCTGCCGATCAGGACGATCCGCTCGGCCGTACGCGCGACCAGGCCGTTGTGGGAGGTGAACGGCCGCAGCGCGAGCAGCTCCCCGTGAACGACGGCCGCCGTCACCAGAGCGGGCGCCGAGCTGCCCTTGATGATCAGGTCGGCGAGCCCCTCCAGGCGGCCGGAGACCTCGGCCGCACTCGGCAGCGCCAGCTCGACCAGCGGTTCGTCGACGCCCTCGACGGCCTGCCGCGGCCGCCCCACCCGGTCGTCGTCACTGGCGGCCGCCACCAGGTGCAGCCGCGCCAGCACCCGCAGCGGCGACTGCCGCCAGATGGACAGCAGCTGCCCCGCCTCGGCGGTCAGCCGGAGCGCCGCGCCCACCATGCGCGCCTCGTCGTCACCGCCGAAGTCGGTGCGTCGGCGCACTTCCTCCAGCGCCCAGTCGGCGCCGGACAGTGCGGCGGAGCCGCGGGCGCCGCGCAGCGCCGCCTCGGAGGTGATCGCGGGACTGCGGCGACGCATGATCCGGTGCCCGTACACCCGGTCCACGGCCTTGCGTACGGACTCCACGGACTCGGCAACACCGGGGAGGTCGCCCAGGGCGGCGAGAGGATCGGCGGTCGCGCCTGTCGTACTCATGGGTACGACAGTACGCACCCGGGCCCTCCGGCCCACGAAGGAGTGGTCTTCTTCACGCAGACCGGCCACGCACCGCAATCTCTCGACTACGCTTGGTGAACATGAAAATTGCTTTCGTCGGGAAGGGCGGCAGCGGCAAGACCACCCTCTCCTCCCTGTTCATGCGGCATCTCGCGGCCGCGGGCGCGCCGGTCGTCGCCGTCGACGCCGACATCAACCAGCATCTGGGAGCCGCCCTCGGCCTCGACGAGACGGAGGCCGCCGCCCTGCCGGCGATGGGCGAGCACCTGCCGCTCATCAAGGACTACCTGCGCGGCAGCAATCCGCGGATCGTCTCCGCCGAAAAGATGATCAAGACGACGCCGCCGGGCGAGGGCTCCCGGCTGCTGCGGGTCCGAGAGGACAACCCGGTCTACGACGCCTGCGCCCGGCCGGTGGAACTCGACGGCGGCGCCGTCCGTTTGATGGTCACCGGCCCCTTCACGGACGCAGACCTGGGGGTCGCCTGCTACCACTCCAAGACGGGAGCGGTGGAGCTGTGTCTGAACCACCTGGTGGACGGGCCCGGCGAGTACGTCGTGGTGGACATGACGGCGGGCTCGGACTCCTTCGCCTCAGGCATGTTCACCCGCTTCGACATGACGTTCCTCGTCGCCGAGCCCACCAGGAAGGGGGTCTCCGTCTACCGCCAGTACAAGGAGTACGCCCGCGACTTCGGCGTCGCGCTGAAAGTCGTCGGCAACAAGGTCCAGGGCCAGGACGACGTCGACTTCCTCCGCGCCCAGGCCGGCGACGACCTGCTGGTGACGGTGGGGCACTCCGACTGGGTGCGCGCCATGGAGAAGGGCCGCCCGCCCCGGTTCGACCTCCTGGAGGACACCAACCGTCTCGCGCTGCGGGAGTTGCACGCGGCCGCCGACGCGACGTACGCACGACGCGACTGGACGCGCTACACCCGGCAGATGGTGCACTTCCATCTGAAGAACGCCCAGTCCTGGGGCAACGCGCGCACCGGGGCCGACCTGGCGGCGCAGGTCGACCCCGACTTCGTGCTCGGCGAGGAGATCGCCGCTGCCGTGTGAGCGAGTGGCATACGGCTACGGCTTGGCGGCCGGCGCCCCGGGGACACCCTTGGGCGCCGGTGCCGGACGGCCGCCGAGGAAGGACGCCCAGCCCTCCTTCGGGGCCTCGCCGACCTCCAGGCTGCGCAGCTTGGCCAGGGTCTGCGGGTCCTGGGCGTCCAGCCAGTCGGCGAGCTGCCGGAAGGACACGCAGCGCACGTCGGGCTTGTTGCAGACCTCCTTGACGACGTCCCCGACGGCGCGCATGTAGGTGCCGCCGTTCCAGGACTCGAAGTGGTTGCCGATGACCAGGGGCGCGCGGTTGCCGTCGTAGGCGCGCTGGAAGCCCTTGAGCAGGCCGTCGCGCATCTGGTCGCCCCACCGGTCGTACATGCTGGGATCGCCCTGGGTCTTGGTGCCGGACTGGTTGACCATGAAGTTGTAGTCCATGGTCAGCTGCTCGTAGGAGTGGCCGGGGAAGGGCACCAGCTGCATGGACAGGTCCCACAGGCCCTCCTTCTTGCCGGGCCACACCTGGTTGTTCACGCCGCTGGTGTCGTAGCGGAAGCCCAGTTCACGGGCAGCCTTCATGAAGTTCTTCTGGCCCTCCAGGCACGGGGTGCGGGCGCCGATCAGCTCCTTGTCGTAGTCGAAGGGCAGCGGTGCCGCCTTCGCCATCCCCGTGTTGGTCTTCCAGGACTTCACGAACTGCTTGGCCTGGGCGATCTCGTCCTTCCACTCGTCGACCGACCACTCGCCCACGCCGCCGTTCTTGCCGCAGAAGTGGCCGTTGAAGTGGGTGCCGATCTCGTTCCCCTCCAGCCAGGCCAGGCGCAGTTGCTTGACGGTGTCGGCGATGCCCTGGTTGTCGTTGAAGCCGATGTCTGAGCGGCCCGGCGAGTGCTGAGGCGGCCGGTACAGGTCGCGCTTGTCCTCCGGCAGCATGTACACGCCGCTGAGGAAGAAGGTCATCGTGGCGTGGTTGGCCTTGGCGACCTCACGGAAGTGGGAGAAGAGCTTCTGGCTGTCCTCGCCCGCACCGTCCCAGGAGAACACCACGAACTGCGGGGGCTTCTGCCCCGGCTTCAGCCGCTCGGGCCTGGGCAGATGCGGCTGCGCCCCGGTGTAGGCGGTGGAGCCGTCGCCGATGAGCCGGACCGCACTCTTGGGGGCGGCCGCGGGCTTGTGCTTCTGGGGACCGGAGGCCCCTTCCCGCTCTCCGCCGGATCCGCCGGTTCCCATCGTGCAACCGGCCAGCGATGCGGCAACGGCCGCGGCGGCCACGGCGCCTGCGGCGATCCTCTGGGTGGCGGCCATCTTCCGCCCACCTTCTTCCTTCTCTCAGGCCAACGCCGATGAGGGCGTCTTGACGGTGCGCGGCCGGGGCCCGGGCCGGGCTCAGCCGACATCGCCGTCAAGGTCGCACGGGGCCGAGAAGGAATTAGTACGACAAGCCGATGAAATGCTCACTTCCCCCTAGCGAGTGATTAGTTACCCCGTTTGCGCGGAATGCCCTTGCTTGCCCTTTACTCTGCATTACGATCCATTTACTCGTTATTGGTACATCCCGCCGCTGCACTCGTGACCCACGGCCGCGACCGGCCCCACGCTCGACCGGGAGCCGGATCCGCGACCGCGCTGCCCCGAAGGAGACGGGAACATGTCAGCCTGCACCCCAGCCCGCGCGGACCACGCGACGCGCACCGAGCGCGTCCACCCGCCGCACAGCCCGCCACCCGCACCGCACCGCCGCTTCCCGCTCGCGGGGGCGGATGTGTCCGCTTCGATCGCGGTGTTCCTCATCGCGCTGCCTCTGTCCCTCGGCATCGCCCTCGCCACCGGCGCGCCCCTGCAGGCCGGTCTCGTCGCCGCCGCGGTGGGTGGCCTGGTCGCCGGCCGCCTGGGCGGCTCCCCACTTCAGGTAAGCGGCCCCGCCGCCGGCCTCACCGTCGTCACCGCCGACCTCATCCACCGCTACGGCTGGCGGGCGACCTGCGCCATCACCGTCCTCGCCGGAGTGGCTCAACTCGGCCTCGGCTTCCTGCGCGTGGCCCGCTCCGCGCTCGCCGTGAGCCCCGCCATCGTGCACGGCATGCTCGCCGGCATCGGCGTCACCATCGCCGTCGCCCAGCTGCACATCGTCCTCGGCGGCAACCCGCAGAGCTCTGTTCTCGCCAACCTCCGGGCGCTCCCCGCGCAGTTGGCCGGGCTCCAGCCGGCCGCCGTGGCCGTCAGCACGCTGACCCTGGCGGTGCTGCTGCTGTGGCCGCGCCTGCCCGGCCGGGCCGGACGCCTGCTGCGCACGCTCCCCGCGCCCCTGGTCGCGGTCGCCGCCGGCACCGCGGCCGCCGCTCTCGCCGGGCTCACGCTGCCCAGAGTCGATCTGCCCTCCTGGCGCAGTCACGCCCTGCCGGCACTGCCCGAGGGCCCGGTGCCCGGCCTGATCGCCGCCGTGCTCACCATCACCCTGGTGTGCAGCGTGCAGTCGCTGCTCGGCGCGGTCGCCGTGGACAAACTGGTTTCCTCGCGCCCCGGGCCCGGCCCCCGCGTCCACCGCTCGGACCTGGACCGCGAACTGCTCGGGCAGGGAGCCGCGAACATCGTCTCCGGGGCGCTCGGCGGGCTGCCCGTCGCGGGGGTGGCCGTGCGCAGCACCGCGAATGTGCGCGCGGGTGCCGTGAGCCGGAACTCCACGATGCTGCACGGCGCTCTCGTAGTGGTCGCCGCGCTGCTGATGGTCCCGCTCCTGGAGCTCATCCCGCTCGCCTCGCTCGCCGCCCTGGTGATGGCCGTCGGCATCCAGATGGTGTCCCTTCACCACATCCGGACGGTGACCCGGCACCGGGAAGCGGTGGCGTACACCGTCACCACCCTCGGCGTGGTGGCCCTCGGCGTCCTGCAGGGGGTGGCGCTGGGGATCGCCGTGGCCGTCGCCGTCGCCCTGAACCGCCTCGCGCACACCCGCATCACGCACCACCAGGAGAAGGGAGTTCATCACGTACGCGTCCGGGGACAGTTGACCTTCCTCGCGGTGCCACGGCTCAGCCGGGCCCTGCATCTCGTGCCGCAAGGCGCCGACATCGTCGTCGAGTTGGACGGCTCCTTCATGGACCACGCGGCGTACGAGGCCCTGCAGGACTGGCAGAAGACGCACACCGCCCAAGGCGGCACCGTCGAGCTGACCGGCCGCCGCCCCGGCACCCACCCGGCCGGCCCTGCCGATACCCCCACCACCACGGCGTCCGGCACGAGACCGGCGCACGGCGGTCCGGCATCCACCGCCACGGGCTGCCGCTGCCTCCCCTGGACACCATGGCGCAACCACCAGTGCGCGGTGCCTCTCACCGCACCGCCGAGCGATCCGCCTTCGGCGAAGCAGGCGGGCGACGCACCGATCACCGCGCCCGCGGATGGGCCCTGCGCCTCCCGGCCGGCCGACGCCTATCAGCTCACCCACGGGATCAGTGCCTTCCAGCGCAACACCGCCCCGCTGGTCCGGGAGGAGCTGGCGCGGCTGGCGCGGGAGGGGCAGCGGCCCTCGCAGCTCTTCCTCACCTGCGCCGACTCACGGCTGGTCACGTCGATGATCACCTCCAGTGGTCCGGGCGACCTGTTCGTCGTGCGCAACGTCGGCAACCTCGTGCCGCCGCCGGGCGCGGAGGGCGGAGACGACTCGGTGGCAGCGGCGATCGAGTACGCGGTGGACGTGCTGAAGGTCCGGTCCGTGACCGTGTGCGGGCACTCCGGCTGTGGCGCCATGCAGGCGCTGCTCGGCACCGAGCCGGGGGGTGCGCGGACGCCGCTGAAGCGGTGGCTGCGGCACGGGCTGCCGAGTCTGGAGCGCATGGCCGACACCGGCCGGCCCCGGCCGCGGCTGGCCGGGCGGCTGCCCGCCGACCAGGTGGAGCAGCTGTGCCTGGCCAACGTCGTACAGCAGCTGGAGCATCTGCGCTCCCACGCGTCGGTCGCCCGGGCACTGCGGGACGGGGAACTGGAGCTGCACGGGATGTACTTCGACGTGAGCGAGGCACAGGCGTACCTGCTCACCGGGACGGAAGACGGAGAGGAGGTGGCAGGGCAGCGATTCGACCGGGTGCGGGCGGCCGGAGTGCCGGGCTGAGGCGGTCCCGGGCGAGGCATTCGCAGTGACCCCGGCCCAGGTGGCCGGCGCCGGCCGCCGCCGCTGAGGCAGGTCCGAAAGCCTGGTGCAGGAGCGCATCGGCTCATGGATCGCATGCGTCAACGGCCTGGCCGCGCTCGGTTGCGAGCCGAATGCGTTGGGTAGGCGCGGCCCTCGAGGGGGAGAACCTCCGAGGGCCGTGGGGGGCCGTGACCCGGGCGTGAACGGGTGACAGGATGCGGGAGGGGGTTGACCAGCCCCGTCGACCCCTCGGAGAATCAAGGGCGTTGATTGGTCTAAACCACTTTGGACGGTGTTCGGATGGCAACCAACGAAGGTCCTTCCCTCTCGAACCTCCTCAAGGAGGAGCGTCGCTTCTCGCCGCCTGCCGAGCTCGCCGCGCACGCCAACGTCACGGCCGAGGCGTATGAGCAGGCCAAGGCCGACCGGCTCGGCTTCTGGGCCGAGCAGGCCCGCCGGCTGAGCTGGGCCGAGGAGCCGACCGAGACGCTGGACTGGTCGAACCCGCCGTTCGCGAAGTGGTTCAAGGACGGGCAGCTCAACGTCGCGTACAACTGCGTCGACCGCCACGTCGAGGCCGGCCACGGCGACCGGGTCGCCATCCACTTCGAGGGCGAGCCCGGCGACAGCCGCGCGATCACCTACGCCCAGCTCAAGGACGAGGTCTCCCAGGCCGCCAACGCCCTGCTGGAGCTGGGTGTGCGCAAGGGCGACCGGGTCGCGATCTACATGCCGATGATCCCGGAGACGGCGATCGCCATGCTCGCCTGCGCCCGCATCGGCGCCGCGCACTCGGTGGTCTTCGGCGGCTTCTCCGCCGACGCCCTCGCCACCCGCATCCAGGACGCCGACGCGCGCGTGGTCATCACCTCCGACGGCGGCTACCGGCGCGGCAAGCCGTCCGCGCTCAAGCCGGCCGTGGACGAGGCGGTCGGCCGCGTGGACAACGTCGACCACGTGCTCGTCGTACGCCGCACGGGCCAGGACGTCGCCTGGACCGAGGGCCGGGACGTGTGGTGGCACGAACTGGTGGAGCGGCAGAGCACCGAGCACACACCGGAGGCGTTCGACGCCGAGCACCCGCTGTTCATCCTGTACACGTCCGGTACGACCGGGAAGCCGAAGGGCATCCTGCACACCTCCGGCGGCTACCTCACCCAGACCGCGTACACGCACTGGGCGGTCTTCGACCTGAAGCCGGAGACGGACGTCTACTGGTGCACCGCCGACGTCGGCTGGGTCACCGGCCACTCCTACATCGTCTACGGCCCGCTGGCCAACGGCGCGACCCAGGTGATGTACGAGGGCACGCCGGACACCCCGCACCAGGGCCGGTTCTGGGAGATCGTCCAGAAGTACAAGGTCACGATCCTCTACACGGCCCCCACGGCGATCCGGACGTTCATGAAGTGGGGCGACGACATCCCCGCCAAGTTCGACCTGTCCAGCCTGCGCGTGCTGGGCTCGGTGGGTGAACCGATCAACCCCGAGGCGTGGATCTGGTACCGCAAGAACATCGGCGCCGACACCACGCCGGTCGTGGACACCTGGTGGCAGACCGAGACCGGCGCGATGATGATCTCGCCGCTGCCCGGGGTCACGGCCGCCAAGCCCGGTTCCGCGCAGACCCCTCTGCCCGGCATCAGCGCGACCGTGGTCGACGACGAGGCGAACGAGGTGCCCAACGGCGGCGGCGGTTACCTGGTGCTCACCGAGCCGTGGCCGTCGATGCTGCGCACCATCTGGGGCGACGACCAGCGGTTCATCGACACCTACTGGTCGCGTTTCGAGGGCAAGTACTTCGCCGGTGACGGCGCGAAGAAGGATGACGACGGCGACATCTGGCTCCTGGGCCGCGTCGACGACGTCATGCTGGTCTCCGGGCACAACATCTCCACCACCGAGGTCGAGTCCGCGCTGGTCTCGCACCCGTCGGTGGCCGAGGCGGCCGTCGTCGGCGCCGCCGACGAGACGACCGGGCAGGCGATCGTCGCCTTCGTGATCCTGCGCGGCACGGCGTCCGAGACCGAGAAGCTGATCGACGAGCTGCGGGCTCACGTGGGCGCCACCCTGGGCCCGATCGCCAAGCCCAAGCGCATCCTGCCGGTGGCGGAGCTGCCCAAGACCCGCTCCGGCAAGATCATGCGCCGGCTGCTGCGCGACGTGGCCGAGAACCGGCAGCTCGGTGACGTCACCACGCTCACCGACTCCACCGTCATGGACCTCATCCAGGACAAGCTGCCGAAGGCGCCGAGCGAGGACTGACCACAGTCCCAAGGGACCGCAGGGCCACAGGGCCACAGGGCCACAGGGGCACAGGGGCACAGGGGCACAGGGGCACAGCATGAAGGACCACAGGAACGCAGGATCCAAGGACTGACCGGTCGAGGTCACGGGCACCCGGAGCGCAGCGCGCCGGGTGCCCGTGCCGTATCCCGGCCCGGTCTCCCGGTGCCTCCGGCTCGCCGCTTAGGTAAACTAAGCAAAGCGTCGACGACGCGAGGATCCTCGTCAGGATCACAGGTGCGCCGGGAAGTCTGGTCGGCAAGCGTTCAGCCCTGCCCACCGACCGGAGGTCCCACCGTGACCGCGCCCCGCCCCACCACCGCCCGCAAGGTCCTCGACCGGCTGTCGCTGCCGGAGCGGACCTTCGTCGCGGACGCGCTGCGCGCCGAGACCGTCGGCGGTGTGCTGCTGCTTCTCGCCGCGGTCGCGGCCCTGGTGTGGGCGAACATCCCGGCGCTGCGGGACAGCTATCACAGCGTCAGCGACTTCCACTTCGGCCCGTCGGCGCTCGGACTCGACCTCTCCGTGGCGCACTGGGCCGCCGACGGGCTGCTGGCGGTCTTCTTCTTCGTCGCCGGGATCGAGCTCAAGCGCGAGCTGGTCGCCGGCGACCTGCGCGATCCGAGAGCCGCCGCACTGCCCGTCGTGGCGGCGCTGTGCGGCATGGCCGTGCCCGCGCTCGTCTACGCGATCACCAACCTCACCGGTGGCGGCTCGCTCGGCGGCTGGGCCGTGCCGACCGCCACCGACATCGCGTTCGCGCTGGCCGTGCTCGCCGTCATCGGCACCTCGCTGCCGAGCGCGCTGCGCGCCTTCCTGCTCACCCTCGCCGTCGTCGACGACCTCTTCGCGATCCTGATCATCGCGGTCTTCTTCACCGACCGGATCAACCTCGCCGCGCTCGGCGGCGCGGCCGTCGGCCTCGTCGTCTTCTGGCTGCTGCTGCGGCGGGGGGTGCGCGGCTGGTACGTGTACGTGCCGCTCGCGGTGGTGATCTGGGGGCTGATGTACAACAGCGGCATCCACGCCACCATCGCCGGCGTCGCGATGGGGCTGATGCTGCGCTGCACCACCCGTGAGGGCGAGCAGCACTCCCCCGGCGAGCACATCGAGCATCGGGTGCGGCCGCTGTCGGCGGGGCTCGCCGTGCCGCTGTTCGCGCTGTTCAGCGTCGGCGTGTCACTCACGCCACACGCGCTCGGTGACGTCTTCACCAAGCCGGAGACCCTCGGCGTCGTCCTCGGCCTGGTCATCGGCAAGACGATCGGCATCTTCGGCGGGACCTGGCTGACCGCCCGGTTCACGCGGGCCACCCTCAACGAGGACCTGGCCTGGGCGGACGTCTTCGCGGTGGCGTCGCTGGCCGGGATCGGCTTCACGGTCTCGCTGCTGATCGGGGAGCTGGCCTTCGCACGCGACGCGCTTCTCATGGAAGAGGTGAAGGCCGCCGTACTGACCGGGTCGGTGATCGCGGCGGCCGCGGCGACGGTGCTGCTGAAGATCCGCAACGCCAGGTACCGCCGTCTGGTCGAGGTGGAGGAGCGCGACGAGGACCTCGACGGCATCCCGGACATCTACGAGGAGGACGACCCGGAGTACCACCTGCGCATGGCCGCCCTCTACGAGCGCAAGGCCGCGGAACACCGGCGGACCGCCGAGGAGAAGGCCGCGCAACGCGATGCCGCCGCTGCCGAGAGCGGGAGCGCCGGGCAACGCCGTACCGGCGAGGAGGACGCCGCCGAGGACCGCCGTACGGCATGAGGCGCGGCACACGGTAGCCGAAGTGGCGGGCGGGGAAGGCGAGGAGGACGACCGTCCGGCATGATCTGACGGGACGGTACAAAAGACGGGACCCGACGCCGTACGCGGACACGTCAGGCGGATACGGACCCGAACGCGAGAGAGGGAGACCGCGATGAGCGCACCCGACGGCAGCCCGGTCGGCGCCGAACGCAGCATCGGCCAGCTGTTCGCCTCCGCGACGACCGAGATGTCGGCGCTGGTGCACGACGAGATCGCGCTGGCGAAGGCGCAGCTCAAGCAGGACGTCAAGAAGGGCGCGATGAGCGGTGGCGCGTTCAGCGTGGCCGGCGCGGTCCTGGTGTTCTCACTGCCGATGCTGAACTTCGCCCTCGCCTACGGCATCCACGCCTGGACCGGCGGCCACAACGGCCAGGACGGCTGGAACCTCGGCTGGTGCTTCCTGCTGTCCTTCGCCGCGAACGTCCTGATCGCGGGCCTGCTCGCGCTGATCGGCGTCGTCTTCGCCAAGAAGGCCAAGAAGAGCAAGGGCCCGCAGAAGGTCGCCGCGTCCATGAAGGAGACGGCGGGCGTGCTGCAGAACGCCAAGCCGCACCCGCGTCCCGAGGTGCTGGCGCTTGAGGACCGCAAGCCCGAGGCCATCGAGGCTGTGGCACGCTCATCCTCATGACGGACCCCGCCACCCCCTCGGCCCAGCCGCAGCCGGCCGCCTCGGACGTACGCATCGACATCCCCGGCGGCAGACGAGTGAAGCACCGGGACGTCGCCGCCAACGGCGCCCGCTTCCACATCGCGGAACTCGGTGACGGCCCACTGGTCATGCTGGTGCACGGCTTCCCGCAGTTCTGGTGGACCTGGCGGCACCAGCTGACCGCGCTGGCCGACGCCGGGTACCGGGCCGTCGCGATGGACCTGCGAGGCGTCGGCGGCAGCGACCGCACGCCCCGCGGTTACGACCCGGCCAACCTCGCCCTCGACATCACCGGCGTGATCCGCTCTCTGGGCGAGCCGGACGCCGCGCTGGTCGGCCACGACCTGGGCGGCTATCTCGCCTGGACGGCGGCCGTGATGCGCCCCAAGCTGGTCCGCCGGCTCGTGGTGGCCTCCATGCCGCATCCGCGACGCTGGCGCTCGGCCATGCTCGCCGACGTCCGGCAGTCCCGGGCCGGCTCGCACATCTGGGGCTTCCAGCGGCCATGGATCCCCGAACGGCAGCTCACCGCCGACGGCGGCGCGCTGGTCGGGCGCCTGATCCGGGACTGGTCCGGACCGCGCCTGCCTGAGGACGACGCGGTGCAGACGTATCAGCGCGCGATGTGCATCCCCTCCACGGCGCACTGCTCGGTGGAGCCCTACCGCTGGCTGGTGCGCTCGCTGGGCCGGCCGGACGGCGTCCAGTTCTACCGGCGGATGAAGCGGCCCGTGCGCGTGCCGACGCTGCATCTGCACGGCTCGCTCGACCCGGTGATGCGCACCCGCAGCGCGGCCGGCTCCGGCGAGTACGTCGAAGCACCGTACCGCTGGCGTCTGTTCGACGGCCTCGGGCACTTCCCGCACGAGGAGGACCCGGTCGCATTCTCCACCGAACTGGTCAATTGGCTGAAGGACCCCGAACCCGATCGGTGACGGAATGACCGCGCCCGGTATCGGGTTCCGAACTCCTGTGCTTCGAACGGCCAATTGCCCCCCGCATAGGCCAATTGGGGGCCTGCGGGGCGGTTATCGACCTTGGGAGAGGGCAGACGTCCGGGTATGGGCTGGACGCACGACTACAGTGACGTGGCACGCAACCGCCGCTCGGGCAGCACCCTGAGCTCCCACCAGCGAGGCGGCACTCCGCAACTCACGGGGAACGACCCCCGGGTGGGCATTTCGCTCATCCTGCGCCGCCGCGCCCGCTGGGTCTCCGTGCGCCTGCGTCACACGCGCGACTGAGCAGCCCGGGGGCCGCCGGGACCGCAACCCCGCGCACGTGTCCCTCAGAGCGCGCAACTGTCGCTGTCGACCTGCTGCTTCGCCTGACGCCCCTTGGCGATGTCGTCCTTGATCTCGTCCATGCTGAGCGCGTAACCGGTCTCGGCGTCGTCCAGGGACTTCGCGAACACCACGCCGTAGACCTTGCCGTCGGGCGTCAGCAGCGGGCCGCCGGAGTTGCCCTGGCGGACGGTCGCGTACAGCGAGTACACGTCACGGCTGACGGTGCCACGGTGGTAGATGTCCGGGCCGTTGGCCGTGATCCGCCCGCGGACCCGGGCGGCGCGCACGTCGTAGGAGCCGTTCTCCGGGAAGCCGGCGACGATCGCGCCGTCCCCGCTGGCGGCGTCCTGCGAGGAGAACCGCAGCGCGGGCGCGTCCAGGTCCGGCACGTCCAGTACGGCGATGTCGCGCCGCCAGTCGTAGAGGACGACCGTCGCGTCGTACTTGCGGCCCTTGCCGCCTATCTGCACGGTGGGCTCGTCGACGCCGCCGACGACGTGCGCGTTGGTCATCACGCGGCGCTCGCCGAACACGAAGCCGGTGCCCTCCAGGACCTTGCCGCAGCCCTGCGCGGTGCCCATCACCTTCACGATGGACTTCTGGGCGCGCACCGCGACCGGGCTGTTCACGAGCGCGGGGTCGGGCGGCTGGACCTCCTTGATCGGCTCGTTGGCGAACGGGCTGAAGACCTGCGGGAAGCCGTTCTGCGCGAGGACCGAGGTGAAGTCCTTGAACCAGGTGTCGGCCTGCGCGGGCATCGCCTCCGACACGCCCAGCAGCACCTTGGAGCCCCGCACTTCCCGGCTCAGCGTGGGCAGCGTGGTCTGCGCGAGCGCGGAGCCGATCAGCCACGCCACCAGGAGCATTGCCACGACGTTGACCAGCGCGCCGCCGGTGGCGTCCAGGGCGCGGGCCGGGGACCAGGTGATGTACCGGCGCAGCTTGTTGCCGAGGTGGGTGGTCAGGGCCTGCCCGACCGAGGCGCAGACGATCACCACGACGATCGCGACGACCGCCGCCGTGGTGCTGACCTCGGCGTGGTCGGTCAGCGCGGCCCAGATGACCGGCAGGGTGTACACGGCGACGAGACCGCCGCCGAGGAAGCCGATCACCGACAGGATGCCGACGACGAAGCCCTGGCGGTAGCCGACGACCGCGAACCAGACGGCCGCGACCAGCAACAGGATGTCCAGCACGTTCACGTCAGACACCCTGTCATGCGCGCCAGTCGAGCGGGACCTGGCGGTCGCGGTCCCAGGGGATCTCCCAGCCGGAGTAGTGCAGCAGACGGTCGATCACACCGGCTGTGAACCCCCACACCAGCGCCGATTCCACCAGGAACGCCGGGCCTCGGTGGCCGCTGGGGTGGACGGTCGTGGCGCGGTTGGCGGGGTTCGTGAGATCCGCCACGGGCACCGTGAACACCCGCGCGGTCTCGGCCGGGTCGACCACGCCGACCGGGCTCGGCTCGCGCCACCAGCCCAGCACCGGCGTGACCACGAAAGAGCTGACCGGGATGTACAGCTTCGGCAGCACGCCGAAGAGCTGCACCCCGCGCGGGTCGAGACCGGTCTCCTCCTCGGCCTCGCGCAGCGCCGCCCGCAGCGGACCGTCCCCGGCGGGGTCACCGTCCTCGGGGTCGAGGGCGCCGCCCGGGAAGGACGGCTGACCGGCATGCGACCTCAGGGAACCGGCGCGCTCCATCAGCAGCAGCTCGGGGCCGCGCTCGCCCTCGCCGAACAGGATCAGCACGGCCGACTGGCGTCCCGCGCCGTCCTCGGGCGGCAGGAAGCGGCTGAGCTGCAGCGGCTTGACCGTCTCGGCGGCTCGCACCACCGGGTCCAGCCAGTCCGGCAGCCCGTCCTTGCTCAGCGTCACCGGGCCGCCCTGTGTGTTGCTCGCACGCGTCATCGCCACCCCCGTCGTCCTGCCCAGTCCAACGTCCGGCGACACCGAGATCGTTCCGCCCGGCACCGGGACCGTTCCGTCATCGGACCTCAGCCCCCGGCCCCCAGCGGCGGGGCCGGCTTGCCGCCCGCGTCGAGATAGGCCTGCGGCGGGTTGAGCCGCTGGCCGGGGAAGCCGCCTTTTTCGTACTTCAGCAGCTTCTTCGCCTTCTCCGGATCGGTCTCGCCCTCGCCGTACGCCGGGCACAGCGGGGCGATGGGGCAGGCGCCGCACGCGGGCTTGCGGGCGTGGCAGATGCGGCGGCCGTGCCAGATCACATGGTGCGACAGATCCGTCCACTCACTCTTCGGGAACAGCGCGCCGACCGCGGCCTCGATCTTGTCCGGGTCGGTCTCCTCGGTCCACTTCCAGCGCCGCACCAGCCGCTGGAAGTGGGTGTCCACGGTGATGCCGGGCCGGCCGAACGCGTTCCCCAGCACGACGAACGCGGTCTTGCGGCCGACGCCGGGCAGCTTGACGAGGTCCTCCAGCCGGCCGGGGACCTCACCGCCGAACTCCTCCGCCAGCGCCCGCGACAGCCCTATCACCGACCTGGTCTTGGCCCGGAAGAAGCCGCAGGGGCGCAGGATCTCCTCGACCTCCTCGGGGTTGGCCGCGGCGAGGTCCTCGGGGGCGGGGTACTTGGCGAAGAGCGCCGGGGTCGTCTGATTGACCCTCAGGTCGGTGGTCTGGGCGGACAGGACGGTCGCGACCAGCAGTTGGAACGGGTTGGTGAAGTCCAGTTCGGGGTGGGCGTAGGGGTAGACCTCGGCGAGCTCGCGGTTGATCCGGCGGGCGCGGCGGACGAGGGCGGTTCGGGACTCGCCCGACGGCGTCGTCTCCGTGATCGGCTGCGCCGCAGGGACGCCCTTGACGGCGGCGGTGGCCTTCTTGGGGGCGACGATCGCCTTCTTCAGGGCGGGAGCCTTCTTGACGGCGGCCTTCTTCGCGGCGGGAGCCTTCTTGGCCGCCGATGTCTTCTTCGCGGGCGCTGCCTTCTTGGCGGCAGCCGTCTTCTTCGCGGGCGCTTTCTTGGCCGCCGTCGGCTCCTTCGCCGTCGCCGACTCCTTCGCCGCCTTCTTTGCCGCTGCCGTCTTCCTCACGCCCTTCCTGTCCGCCGCCTTCTCCCCCACCGCCCCGAGTGTGGCGTTTGTCGCATTTTCAGCACCGTCCGAGCTTTGTTCGCCCACAGCGGAATCGCGACGTACAACCACCCGCCCAGCCCCCTTGGCCTGCGCTCTCACCGGCGATTTGGACACTCGGCCAGCCTAGAGCCCGGCACCGACATCCGCCCCGGACCGCGAAGATCGGCCTCCAATTGGCCCCCTGCCGCGTACCCCGGGACAGGTGTACGGCATCCTTGTGACAGATCACACTGTTTGGACCGTCCGGCAAAATGGGCACCACGGACCCCTGGTACACCGGGGGAACAAGATCCCCTGAGCAGGTCGAATAGGAGAGAACTCGTGGACGACGTTCTGCGGCGCAACCCGCTCTTCGCGGCGCTCGACGACGAGCAGGCCGCGGAGCTCCGCGCCTCCATGACGGAGGTGACCCTCGCACGCGGCGACTCCCTGTTCCACGAGGGTGACCCCGGTGACCGGCTGTACGTCGTCACCGAGGGCAAGGTGAAGCTGCACCGCACGTCCCCCGACGGGCGCGAGAACATGCTCGCGGTGGTCGGCCCCGGCGAGCTGATCGGTGAGCTGTCCCTGTTCGACCCGGGCCCCCGTACGGCCACGGCGACCGCGCTGACCGAGGTCAAGTTGCTGGGCCTGGGCCACGGCGACCTCCAGCCCTGGCTGAACGCCCGCCCCGAGGTGGCCTCCGCGCTGCTGCGCGCCGTCGCCCGGCGCCTGCGCAAGACCAACGACGCCATGTCCGACCTGGTCTTCTCCGACGTGCCCGGCCGTGTCGCGCGTGCCCTGCTTGACCTGTCCCGCCGCTTCGGCGTGCAGTCGGAGGAGGGCATCCACGTCGTCCACGACCTCACGCAGGAGGAGCTGGCACAGCTCGTGGGCGCGTCCCGCGAGACGGTGAACAAGGCGCTCGCCGACTTCGCCGGGCGCGGCTGGCTGCGCCTGGAGGCGCGCGCCGTGATCCTGCTGGACGTGGAGCGCCTCGCGAAGCGCTCGCGCTGACCCCGGGCGCGGCGACATAGGGCAGCCGGAGCCCCCGTTCCGCCCGGTCGTGGCAGCCGCCCGAGAGCGGCTGCCCGCCCTGTGCGGGCCACGGCTGCACGGCGCGTACGTCTATGAGTCGCTCCCGCGCGGCGCCGCACGCGTCTGGCCGCAGCGACCTGCACGAGATGGCCGAGGTGTGCGCCGGGTACTGCCCCGCGCGCGCCGGGCGGCTGCGCGAGGCCGCCCGGTACGGCCACGACCCGGTGGCGGGCAGGGCCGTTCCACGGCGTTACTTCGACGGCCTCGGGCCCCGGCTCGCGCAGGAGTACACGCGCGTGCACGACACGAAGAGCACGCGCGCGTCGGCCTAGATCAGCCCGTGCTCGCTGAGGTAGTCCAGCTGGGCCCGTACCGACAGCTCCGCCGCCGGCCACAGGGAGCGGTCGACGTCGGCGTACACGTGCGCGACGACCTCCGCCGGGCTGCGGTAGCCGTCCTCGACCGCCGTCTCGACCTGGGCGAGGCGGTGGGCGCGGTGGGCGAGGTAGTACTCGACGGCGCCCTGGGCGTCCTCCAGGACGGGCCCGTGGCCGGGCAGAACCGTGTGCACGCCGTCGTCGACGGTCAGCGAGCGCAGCCGGCGCAGCGAGTCGAGGTAGTCGCCGAGGCGCCCGTCGGGGTGCGCGACGACGGTCGTACCGCGGCCGAGGATCGTGTCACCGGTGAGGACCGCCCGGTCGGCCGGCAGGTGGAAGCACAGGGAGTCCGCCGTGTGCCCGGGCGTGGGGACGACGCGCAGCTCCAGCCCGCCGACCGTGATCACGTTCCCGGCGGCCAGGCCCTCGTCGCCGAGCCGCAGCGCCGGGTCGAGGGCCCGCACGCGCGTGCCGGTGATCTCGGCGAAGCGGGCGGCGCCCTCGGCGTGGTCCGGGTGGCCGTGCGTGAGCAGGGTGAGGGCGACGCGTTTGCCGACCTGCTCGGCGGTGTCGACGACCGCCCGCAGGTGACCCTCGTGCAGCGGGCCGGGGTCGATCACGACGGCCAGATCGGAGTCCGGCTCGGAGACGATCCAGGTGTTGGTGCCGTCCAGGGTCATCGCGGAGGCGTTGGGCGCGAGGACGTTGACCGCGCGCGCTGTCGCCGGGCCGGTGCGGACCGCGCCGCGCGGCTGGCCGGGAAGGGTGCTGGCGTCGGTCATGCTCAGGCTCCACCGCTCGGATGCGTCGGTACGTGCTTGGTGAATTCGTCGTGGCCCGGCCAGGTCAGCACCACCTCGCCGTCCTCCAGCCGGGCCTGGGCCAGCACGGGCGTCATGTCACGGCCGGGCGCCGCGGCCAGCGCCTCGGCGGCGCTCGCGTACGGCGCGAGCTGACGCAGGGTCGCGATGGTGGGCGGCATCATCAGCAGCTCGCCCTTGTCGTACGACGCCGCCGCGTCGGCCGGGCGGATCCACACCGTCCGGTCGGCCTCGGTGGAGGCGTTGCGGGTGCGCTGGCCGGCCGGCAGGGCGGCGACGAAGAACCAGGTGTCGTAGCGGCGGGGTTCGAATGCGGGGGTGATCCAGCGGGTCCAGGCGCCCAGCAGATCCGAGCGCAGCACCAGGCCGCGGCGGTCGAGGAACTCGGCGAAGGACAGGTCACGGGCGACCAGGGCGGCGCGGTCGGCCTCCCAGTCGTCGCCCGTGGTGTCGCCGACGACCGACTCGGGCGTGGGGCCCGCGAGCAGGACGCCCGCCTCCTCGTACGTCTCGCGCACGGCGGCGCAGACGACCGCCTGGGCCGCCGGCTCGTCGTCCACACCGAGCCGCTTCGCCCACCACGCGCGCGTGGGGCCCGCCCAGCGGACCAGGGCGTCGTCGTCGCGCGGGTCGACGCCGCCGCCGGGGTAGGCGTACGCGCCTCCGGCGAAGGCCATGGAGGCGCGTCTGCGCAGCATGTGGACGGCCGGGCCGCCGTCGGCGTCCCTCAGCAGCATGACGGTCGCCGCGCGCTTGGGCGCGACCGGAGTGAGGGTGCCGTCCGCGAGTGCGCGGATGCGGTCCGGCCAGTCCGGGGGAAACCACTGCCCATTCGCCATGGCCGGAGGCTATCCCGTGGTGAGCGAATGTTCGAGAGGTGATCCGATGCGGTGGCTCAGGGGGCCAGCTCGACCTGGATCTCCACCTCGACCGGTGCGTCCAGCGGCAGCACCGCCACGCCGACCGCGCTGCGCGCGTGCACGCCCTTGTCACCCAGGACCTCGCCGAGCAGCTCGCTCGCGCCGTTGACCACACCCGGCTGGCCGGTGAAGTCGGACGCCGAGGCGACGAAGCCGACGACCTTCACGACGCGCGCGATGCGGTCCAGGTCGCCCGCGACCGACTTCACGGCGGCCAGGGCGTTGAGGGCGCACGTGCGGGCCAGGTCCTTGGCCTCCTCGGCGGTGACCTCGGCGCCCACCTTGCCGGTGACGGGCAGCTTGCCCTCGACCATGGGCAGCTGACCCGCGGTGTACACGTACGGGCCGGACTGCACGGCCGGCTGGTAGGCGGCGAGCGGCGGCACGACCTCCGGCAGGGTCAGCCCCAGCTCGGCGAGCTTCTCCTCGACGGCGCTCATGCCTGCTTCTCCCGCTTCAGGTAGGCCACCAGCTGCTCGGGGTTGTTCGGGCCGGGCACGACCTGGACGAGCTCCCAGCCGTCCTCGCCCCAGGTGTCCAGAATCTGCTTCGTGGCATGGACGAGCAGCGGCACGGTTGCGTATTCCCACTTGGTCATGGGGGGACTGTAGCCGCTGCGCCGCACCGCCCCTTCGACCTGCCCCCGTGACGTCTCGTGACCCCGGTTTTCCACAACCTGGCGCACTCGTCGCCACCCCGTTGTCCACAGCCTGCGGGTTGACGCGGACGCGGACTGGTTACGCTCGAAGACGTGAGCAGGCTCCAGGTCGTCAGCGGCAAGGGCGGGACCGGAAAGACGACGGTCGCCGCGGCCCTCGCGCTGGCCCTCGCGACGGAGGGGAAGCGGACGCTTCTCGTCGAGGTCGAGGGCCGGCAAGGCGTCGCGCAACTCTTCGAGACGGAGGCGTTGCCCTATGAGGAACGCAAGATCGCCGTAGCCCCCGGGGGCGGGGAGGTGTTCGCGCTGGCCATCGACCCCGAACTGGCGCTGCTGGACTACCTCCAGATGTTCTACAAGCTCGGCAGTGCCGGCCGCGCCCTGAAGAAGCTCGGCGCGATCGACTTCGCCACCACCATCGCGCCCGGCCTCAGGGACGTGCTCCTGACCGGCAAGGCGTGCGAGGCGGTGCGCCGCAAGGAGAAGTCGGGGCGGTTCGTCTACGACTACGTCGTGATGGACGCGCCGCCCACCGGCCGCATCACCCGGTTCCTGAACGTCAACGACGAGGTCGCCGGCCTCGCCAAGATCGGCCCGATACACAATCAGGCGCAGGCCGTGATGCGCGTGCTGAAGTCGGCGGAGACCGCCGTGCACCTGGTCACCCTGCTGGAGGAGATGCCGGTCCAGGAGACCGCGGACGGCATCGCCGAGCTGCGGTCGGCGAGGCTGCCGGTGGGCCGGATCATCGTGAACATGGTGCGGCCCGGGCTGCTGGACGGGACCGAGCTGGACCTCGTACGGACCACGCCGCGCGCGGCCCTCGCGCAGTCGCTGTCCGCGGCCGGCCTCGGCGGGGCGCGCCGCGGCGGGCACGCCGATCGGCTGGTGGGCCCGCTGCTGGAGCAGGCCGAGGAGTACGCCGAGCGGCACGCGCTGGAGCAGGAGCAGCGGGCCGTGCTGGGCGAGCTCGGCCTGCCGCTGCACGAGCTGCCGCTGCTCGCCGAGGGCATGGACCTGGCGGGCCTGTACCAACTCGCCACCGAACTGCGGAAGCAGGGGATCGCATGAGCCCGGACCCGGCCCACGCCTCGGAGGGGGCCCGCGCGTCGGAGGGCGCCCGCGGGCTCTCGCCCGCGCGTGTGCTCGACGTGGACCCGATCCTCGACGACCCGAAGACGCGCATCGTGGTGTGCTGCGGCTCCGGCGGCGTCGGGAAGACGACGACCGCGGCGGCGCTCGGCCTGCGCGCCGCCGAGCGCGGCCGCAAGGTGGTCGTGCTCACCATCGACCCCGCCAAGCGGCTCGCGCAGTCCATGGGCATCGACTCGCTGGACAACGTCCCTCGCCGGGTCAAGGGCATCGAGGAGTCCGCCGGCGGCGAGCTGCACGCGATGATGCTCGACATGAAGCGCACCTTCGACGAGATCGTCGAGGCGCACGCGGACGGCGACCGGGCGGCCGCGATCTTGAACAACCCCTTCTACCAGTCGCTCTCGGCGGGCTTCGCGGGCACGCAGGAGTACATGGCGATGGAGAAGCTGGGCCAGCTGCGGGCCCGGGACGAGTGGGACCTGATCGTGGTCGACACCCCGCCGTCCCGCTCCGCGCTGGACTTCCTGGACGCGCCCAAGCGGCTGGGCTCGTTCCTGGACGGCCGGCTGATCCGGCTGCTGACGGCGCCGGCGAAGCTGGGCGGCCGGGCCGGGATGAAGTTCCTGAATGTCGGCATGTCGATGATGACCGGCACGCTCGGCAAGCTGCTCGGCGGTCAGCTGCTCAAGGACGTCCAGACGTTCGTGGCGGCCATGGACACGACGTTCGGCGGGTTCCGCACGCGCGCGGACGCGACGTACAAGCTGCTCCAGGCGCCGGGGACGGCGTTCCTGGTGGTGGCGGCCCCGGAGCGGGACGCGTTGCGCGAGGCCGCGTACTTCGTGCAGCGGCTGGCGGCGGAGAAGATGCCGCTCGCCGGCCTGGTGCTCAACCGCGTCCACGGCAGCGGCGCCGCCCAGCTCTCGGCCGAGCGGGCGCTTGCCGCTGCGGAAAATCTTGAGGAAGCCGGCATTGTGGATCAGGGGGACGGGAAAGCTGGACTTCGTAACTCTCCCGACACGTACGGAAGTTCCGTATCGACAAGCGCCGAAGGCACCGAGAACTCCGACGGCACCACACACGCCGAGGTCACCGAGAACCCTGACGGCACCGAGGACGAGGCTCCCCCGCCCGCCGAGGACGGCATCCGGAACGTCGATCAACTCACCGCGGATCTGTTGCGACTGCACGCCGAGCGGATGCAGCTGCTCTCCCGCGAGCAGCGCACACGCGACCGCTTCACCGCGCTCCACCCCGAGGTCGCGGTGACCGAAGTGGCCGCGCTGCCCGGCGATGTGCACGACCTCGCGGGGCTGCGGGACATCGGAACGCGACTCGCGACCAACCGGCCGGAACTGCCGTAGCGCGACAACCGGCAACACGTCGGCGTATCAGCACGTCGGCGTACCAGCACGTCAGCGCGGACGGCGAGAGCATGCTCACCGTCGGCCGAAGACGCCGTACCCTGCGCCTGCGCGCGGTGCCTGTCAGCTCACCGCCGCGTACACCTGCTCGTCGTCGAGTGGCAGGATGCCCGCGCCGCGTTCGTACTCCGTGCGCGCGGTTTCCAGCAGCCGGCGCCAGGAGGTGACGGTCGGTCGCCGGCGCAGCAGCGCGCGGCGCTCCCGTTCCGTCATGCCTCCCCACACGCCGAACTCGACGCGGTTGTCGAGCGCGTCGGCCAGACATTCGGTGCGTACCGGACATCCGGTGCACACCGCCTTGGCTCTGTTCTGCGCTGCTCCCTGAACGAACAGTTCATCCGGATCGGTAGTGCGGCAGGCCGCCTGCGCACTCCAGTCGGTTACCCAGCCCATACCGGCGCCGTCCTCTCCCGAATCGAGGCTCCCCCACGGCGGCAGCGGCATATTCACCGCCGCCAGTTGAGGACGTTACGGAAGGTGGGCACAGCGCAACACCCCCAGCGGGCCCAATCTTGAATGGCCCGAACGGACTATGGGGAAGCGGCAGATCACCCGGGCGAGTGAGCCGACGACATACACGGCTCTCCCGGCAAAGCGGGACAGATCCGGCTCGCCACATGGGGCGCAGCGTGACACACGAGGCGGATTCGGACACGCCGCCACCGCAGAAAACGTCTGCGAACAGGAAGCCTCCGGAACGATGCGGGACCGCCGGACGTATTGATACATGGCCGCACTGCTGTGACAGTTGAGAGCAGCTTAGGCCAAGGCATATACGCGTGTCCGGCGAATGAGAACGTAGGCTGCCCTCATGCCAAAGAAGCGCTCGGGCGGTGGCCTGTCGCCCACGCAGCAGGCCGCCAAGTTCCTCGGGGTCAGTGTGCTCGCCGGAGCGGTGCTGGCCGGTATCGCGCTGCCCGCGGTCGGCGCGCTCGGCCTGGCCGCCAAGGGCTCGGTGGAGAGCTTCGACGAGCTCCCGGTCAGCCTGAAGACCCCGCCGCTGAGCCAGCGCACCGCCATCCTCGACGCCGACGGCGGCCAGATCGCCACGGTCTACTCCCGTGACCGCACGGTGGTGGCCCTGAAGGACATCTCGCCGTACATGCAGAAGGCGATCGTCGCGATCGAGGACTCGCGCTTCTACCAGCACGGAGCGATCGACCTGAAGGGTGTGCTGCGCGCGCTGAACAAGAACGCGCAGAGCGGCGGCGTCGCCCAGGGCGCGTCCACGCTCACCCAGCAGTACGTGAAGAACGTCTTCGTGGAGGAGGCCGGCGACGACCCGACGAAGGTCGCGGAGGCCACCCAGCAGACCCTCGGCCGCAAGATCAAGGAACTGAAGTTCGCGATCCAGGTCGAGGAGGAGCTGGGCAAGAAGAAGATCCTCGAGAACTACCTGAACATCACGTTCTTCGGTGAGCAGGCCTACGGCGTCGAGGCGGCCTCCCAGCGGTACTTCTCCAAGTCCGCCAAGGACCTCAACCTCCAGGAGTCGGCCCTGCTGGCCGGCATCGTCCAGTCGCCGAGCCGCTACGACCCGGTGAACGACGAGGCGGAGGCCACCAAGCGGCGCAACATCGTGCTGCAGCGCATGGCCGAGGTCGGCGACGTCTCGCAGGCCGAGGCGGACCGCGCCAAGACGGCCCCGCTCGGCCTGAAGGTCAGCCGGCCCAAGAACGGCTGCATCACGGCGGCCAAGGGCGCCGGCTTCTTCTGCGACTACGTCCGCGAGGTCTTCCTGACCGACCGAACCTTCGGCAAGACGCGCGCGGAGCGGGCGAAGCTCTGGAACCAGGGCGGCCTGACCATCCACACCACCCTCGACCCGCAGGCCCAGGAGTCGCTGCAGGACTCGGTGCGCCGGCATGTGAACAAGAGCGACGACGTGGCGACGGCGGCGTCGGTCGTCCAGCCCGGCACCGGCAAGATCCTCGCGATGGGCCAGTCACGGCCGTACGGCTTCGGGAAGAACGAGACGCAGATCAACCTCTCGGTCAACCAGCGGATGGGCGGCGGCGCGGGCTACCAGTCCGGCTCGACGTTCAAGCCGATCGTGGCGGCCGCGGCGCTGGAGGGCGGCATGCCCGCCACGAAGACGTACCCCTCGCCGTACTCGATGGACTACCCGCACCCGGTCGCGGCCTGTGACGGCAGGAAGTGGGACGAGAGCAACGTCCGACTCACCAACGAGAACGAGTCGGAGTCCGGCCCGTACGCGATGAAGGAGGCGACGGCGAAGTCCGTCAACACCTACTTCGTGCAGATGATCAGCGAGATCGGCATCTGCCCGGTCACCGAGATGGCGCAGCGGATGGGCGTCCAGCGGGCCGACGGCAAGAAGCTGGAGGAGCGCCCCTCCATCGCGCTGGGCACCCAGGAGGTGTCCCCGCTGACCATGGCGAACGCCTACGCGACCTTCGCCTCGCGCGGGATGTACTGCACGCCGGTCGCCATCGAGTCGATCGCGCAGCGGGTCGGCGACCAGACGAAGTCGCTCCCGGTGCCGAAGTCGACCTGCTCGCGGGCGATGTCCGAGAAGACCGCCGACACGGTCAACACGCTGCTGCGCGGCGTCGTCGAGGACGGCACCGGCAAGCAGGCGGGCCTCGGCAGCCGACCGAGCGCGGGCAAGACCGGTACGACGGACGAGCGGTTCGCGGCCTGGTTCGTGGGCTACACGCCGAACATGGCGGGCGCGGTGTGGGTCGGCGACCCGGCGCACAAGCGCAAGATGCAGCAGATCTCCATCGGCGGCGTCTGGCACGACAAGGTCTACGGCGGCGAGGTGCCGGGCCCGATCTGGAAGGACATGATGTCCGGGGCGCTGCAGGGCAGGCCCGCCCCCGACTTCACGCTCGTCGACATCCCGGGCGGCGACAAGCCCACCGACAAGGGTGACGGCAACGGCCGTGACGACGGCAACAACGGCGGCGGCCAGACCAACGGCGGCAACGACGGTCTCCCCTTCCCGCTGCCGTCCTTCACCCTCCCGGACGGCTTGTTCCAGGGCCAGGGCAACGGCGGCAACAACGGCCGCGGCCACGGCGGCAACGGACCGTGACCGGTCCCCCCTCGCCGCCGGCGGTGAAACGGCGAGGGGTACCGGCGGGGGATACGGAGACGGGACCGTCAGCCGGTATACGACCGGAGCGTCGGTTGACACGACGACGGGGGCGCCCCTTGCGCGAGGGGCGCCCCCGTCGTCGTGACGCGGAAAAGCGGGCAGGTGGCAGAGGCCGGGGTCAGCCCGCGAGGTGCTTCTTCACTGCGGCGGCGACGCGGCCGCCCTCGGCCTGGCCGGCCACCTTCGGGTTCACGATCTTCATGACGGCGCCCATGGCCCGCGGGCCCTCGGCACCGGCGGCCTTGGCCTCCGTCACGGCCTGGGAGACGATCGCCTCCAGCTCGTCGTCGGACAGCTGCTTGGGCAGGTAGGCGGCGAGGACCTCGCCCTCCGCCTTCTCCCGCTCCGCCTGCTCGGCGCGACCGCCCTGGGCGAAGGCCTCGGCGGCCTCCCGGCGCTTCTTCGCCTCCCGGGTGATCACCTTCTGCACCTCGTCGTCGGAGAGCTCGCGCTTCTCCTTGCCCGCGACCTCCTCCTTGGTGATCGCGGCGAGCGTCAGCCGGAGCGTCGAGGAGCGCAGCTCGTCGCGCTCCTTGATCGCGGCGTTGAGGTCTTCCTGCAGCTTCGACTTGAGCGTGGTCATGGGAGTGATTGTCGCAGGTGCGGCAGGCGCGACGCCCGTTGATTAAAACGGCGCCCCCAGCCCGGCTCCCGCGGGGTGTTCGGGTTGCCCGGGCGGAAGGTTGTCCACAGGCCGGCGCGGCGGGGTGGGCGCATCTGACACGATGTCCGCATGCGCGCGCGATACAAGGTCCCCCTGTCGATCGCGGCGGCTGGCGCCGCCGGTCTGGTGTACGCGGCGGGCTTCGAGGCCCGCTCCTTCCGTCTGCGACGGGTGACGATCCCGGTCCTGCCGTCCGGGATGCGCCCCCTGCGCGTGCTGCAGGTCTCCGACATCCACATGGTCTCCGGCCAGCGCAAGAAGCAGCGCTGGCTGCGCTCCCTGGCCGGCCTGCGCCCCGACTTCGTGATCAACACGGGCGACAACCTCTCCGATCCCGAGGGCGTGCCCGAGGCCCTGGACGCGCTGGGCCCGCTGATGGAGTTCCCGGGGGCGTACGTCTTCGGCTCCAACGACTACTACGGCCCGCGGCTGCGCAACCCCGCCCGCTACCTGGTCGAGAAGGTCCACGGCAAGCACGGTCTGAACGGCAACCCGCCCGCCGTCGGCGTGGTCCACAACCCCTGGGAGGACCTCCGTGACGCCTTCGACGCGGCCGGCTGGCTGAACCTGACCAACACGCGCGGGACGCTGAAGATCGACGGGGTCTCGGTGGAGATGACGGGCCTGGACGACCCGCACATCAAGCGGGACCGCTACGCCCGGGTGTCCGGCGGCCCCTCCGGCTCGGCCGACTTCTCGATGGGCGTGGTCCATGCGCCCTACCTGCGGGTGCTGGACTCCTTCGCGGCGGACGACTACCCGCTGATCCTGGCCGGCCACACGCACGGCGGGCAGCTGTGCATCCCGTTCTACGGGGCGCTGGTCACCAACTGCGACCTGGACACGGACCGCGTGAAGGGCCTGTCCACGCACACGGCGGAGGGCCGCACCGCCTACCTCCACGTCTCCGCGGGCTGCGGCACGAACCGCTACACCCCGGTCCGCTTCGCCTGCCCGCCGGAGGCGACGCTGCTGACGTTGGTGGGGAAGGACTGACGGCGACTGCCGGGTGAGGTGGCACGGAGAGTCCCGGAGTGGACGGGCCGCCCGGGGAATACCCCGGACGGCCTATCCCAAAAGCCCCTCTTCGCCCCTTTCCACCTAACTTTGGGAGCATGACCGCCCCCATACCCAGGGACATCCCGGACCTGCCCGCGATACCGGGAACCCACCCCGCCGTACTGCCCTCACCGGTCCCCGCCGCGGCAGTGATCCCCCCGAGACGCCGCCCGCTCACAGCGGCGTACCGCGCGCTGCTCACACTCCTCGCCACGGCGGGAGTGACGCTCTACATCCTCCTGGGCAGCCCCGCGCGAGTGCTGTCCTACTTCACGATCCAGAGCGGCATCCTGCTTGCCGTCGTCTCCCTCTTCTCGGCCCGCCGCGCCTGGACGGCCCGCCGCCCCCTCCCCTCGGCCCTGACCGGCGCCACGCTGCTCTACGTCGTGATCACGGCCCTCGTCTACCACCTGCTCCTGGCGAACACGGCGAGCCCGTTCGCCATGGCCGGCGCCGGCGCCCCGACCGGCTGGCAGGCGGTGGCCAACCAGCTCCTGCACACGGTGGCCCCGGCAGCCGCGGTCCTGGACTGGCTGCTGCTCACCACCCCCGGCCACCTGCACCTGCGCCAGGCGGTGACGTGGCTCGTGTACCCCCTGGCCTACCTGGCCTTTTCCCTGGTCCGCGCGGAGTTCCTGCTGCCCGGCACACCGGCCCGCTACCTCTACCCCTTCCTCGACGTGGAGCAGCACGGCTACAAGAGCGTGCTGGCGAACGCACTGCTCCTGGGCCTGTCCTTCTACGCCCTGGCGATCGCCCTCGTGATCCTCGACCACGCCCGCCCCAACCCACTGCGCCGCCACCCGCGCCCGCGCTCCGGAACCGGATTTCGTCTCCAGCCGCCGGTGGGCTAAAGTAAACGACGTCGCCGCGACAAGCAGCGACATCGGGGTGTAGCGCAGCTTGGCAGCGCGCTTCGTTCGGGACGAAGAGGTCGTGGGTTCAAATCCCGCCACCCCGACGCCGTAGTACCAGGTCAGGGGCCTGATCCGCAGAGCGGGTCAGGCCCCTGAGTGGTTTCCGGGGTCGTTTTGGGAGCCGTTTGGGAGCCGACTTGTGGGTCCGGCTCCCAAACGGCTCCCGCCTCGCGTGAGGGCGTTGCGCGGATCCCCCGTGGCAGATGCAGCACACGAGGGAAAACGGGATGAAGGTCTGAGTCCTGAGTTCATGGGTCGGTGGCGCGATCGCGCTGGGGCCCGCTGGTGTGTCGGTCCGCAGGGTAAGTACGCACGCGAGCAGGCACAAGTCGCGCAAGTTGCGCAAGTACGGCGAGGAGAGCCTGTTCGGTGGCTGACTGGCGAGGCTGACGGCCGTCATGTCGCCGTCGAGATGCCAAGGTCGGCGAGCAGGCCGCGTACGCGTCGCTCGACAGCGTCCCGAAGCGGTCGGACGGCTTCGACACCCTCACCAGCAGGGTCGTCGATCTGCCAGTCCAGGTACCGCTTGCCGGGGAAGATGGGGCACGCGCCTGGGCAGCAGCGGGAGCCGAGAGGACGGTGTCCGTCAGGACGGTCGGGCGCCTGTCCCGCTTCCACATTTCAGGTGTTCGTCGATGTGTCGCAGGCGTTTCCAGGCGGCGGGGTCGGTGCCGTCGCCGAGCGGGTAGTGCAGGGCGGGGCGAGCGGCAGGGCCGAGCTGAGTCGGGGTGTTGTCCGGCAGGGCATTGCGGGCATGGCTGATGTCGAGGTCGGCCACGGCATCCGGCCCGAGAGTGAGAGAGACCGGTATCGACGGCGGTTCGTAGTGGGCCGGAATAGTCAGGTCCGCGCGCGCCACACGTAGTTCGCTGATCATGGTGGCGAGGTTGTGCCGGGCCGCAAGGGAACCGGCGAGCCGGGGCAGCAACTCGATCGGGGCTCGCTCGTCCGCGGCGTAGCCGAGAGCCAGGGTGATGTGCTCCTCTACGCCCTCTCGCGTGTGAGCGATGCGCAAGGTGGCGATCGCAGGGCGGTCGACGGTGCCTACCGCGACCGCCCAGGTGGGCTGGGCCTGGCGGGCGCGGCTGCGGGCCAGGTCGGTCAGTTGCCTTGGCGACCAAGGGACGTTGACGGGCTCGGCGGTGGCCCATCCGGCCGGCGGCGACCCGGTGAGGGTCTGCCAAGCATCCTCCAGAGCGCCACCGAGTACCAGGTGCTCGTGGGCGGGGTAGATGGTACGGATGGACAGCAGCAACTGCCGTTCACCGCCCTTGCCGAGGGGAGGCTGGAAGGCGTCCGCGATCCGGAGGCCGTTGTCGGCAGCGGGGGTGAAACGTCCGTCGTGCCAGCGCAGTATGGCTCCGGAGAGGGCGTCGTAGTAGCCGTTCTCGGGGTGGCGTACGACCCAGCGTGCGGGCATGCGCTCCAGCACGGTGCGGGTGGGCAGGCTCAGCCGGGTATTGGGGGACGTGACGAGATACAGCTCCCGTCGGTCCTGCGCCACGGTTCGCACCACTTCGGTCAGCCATGTTGTAGCGGCAACGACGGGGCGGTCGTAGATGACGATGACGCTTTTGTCGGTCAGCACATCCGCATCGGTCAATACGTCCACGTCAGCGGGCGGGACCGTCTCCGCGCCCGTGGGGGGCACGGTCACGACGTCGGTCTGGGCGACTTCGGGCGGCCATGTGGTGCCGCCGAGCAGCGCCGTCAGCCGTCCCGCGACCGAGCCAGCGAGCAGCCTGGCCTTTGCGATGGCGGTGGAAGCCCGCACCTCGGTCCACCACACCGGTTCCTCTGTCCGAAGGCCGGCCCCCAGCAACCGCTCCGCCTCGCCGGGCACTTGCAGGTACCGGGGTGCTTCCACGGAGACCAGGAGCTGCCCATCGTCCGTGCACAACTGAGCGACGGCTCCTCCACCGGCCCGGTTCACGCGCAGGTCCGGGCCGCCGGCGTGCAATGCGGCCAGCAGGCTTTTGGTGTCGGGCATCCGCGGTGTCAGAGCGATGACGTCCTGGGACATGTGCTTGCTTTCTGTTCTCAACGAGCGCGACGGCTTGAAACGAGCGCCGGCGGTGACCACACCGTGAGGTCACGAAGGCCGGCGAGCGGGTTCCGCCCGGTCCTTCCTGCGTACTGGCTCCAGGCGTCCCCGGCCTCCTCGGGACGTCGCAGCACGTGGTGGTCCCAGAGGTCCCGCAGGACAATGAGCGCCTCGTCCAGCGTGAACTCGCCCCGCAGGTGAGTCACGAAGTAGTGCTCCACCTCAACGCCGTGGGCACTGATGGTCGCGCCGCGGGCGTTTCCGCTCCAGTCCTGCGGAGTGAAAGGGACCTCGGACCGCGCCCGCCTCACGACATCGATCACTTCGACAACGTTCAGCGGGTATTCCCCGATGTCGCTTGCCCAGTACCCCAGAACACTGAGCTCCTCGGGGCCGTTGAAGCGCGGCTCCCTGAATGTGTTCCAAAAGTGATAGGGAGTACGGGTCACGGCTAGCTAGTCGACGTCACCGCGATCACCCGGCCCGTGGACACGGGCTGCTGCACCATGCTGCCCAGCCGGCTCTCCTCGGCGACCTCCTGCGCGGCCGCGACCTGGATGGACAGCGGTCTCGGTATTCCGCGCAGCCCTTTTGGGAGGGGTCGGGCCCCTGAGTGGTTCGTGGCCGTCTTCTGTTGCCTCGCGTGGGCCGGCGCTACGCCGTCGCTCCCGTCACCACGCCCAGCACGGTGAGGGCGCAGAATGCGGTTCCCCAGATCAGGGCGTGGCGGATGCACCGGTATTTGGTCCAGGCGATCTGGGACAGGGTCACCAGTTGGCTCAGGTCGCGGACCGTGGGGTCGGTCTGGCGGATGGTCTGCTCCAGGTGCGTGATCGACGCCATCCTCACGTCGCCGAAGTAGTGGGTTCGGGAGCGGTGGGGACGACCGAGCCGTGGGGTCACGGCCAGGCCCAGCAGGACGAGCGCCGGGGCACAACAGGCGCAGCCCGTCCAGAGGAGCAACTGCGCGGCGACCGGGTAGTGCCGCGGCTCGACGGCGCCGCTGCCGATCGCGCCGAGCAGTGCGGTCAGGGCCGCGCCCAGCAGCCCCAGCATCATGCCGGCCCTGCTGTCGGCCTTGACGAGTTCCTCACGGACTTCGGACAGCATGATCCTCGTGAGCTGCGCTCCCCCGTCGGAAGGGGTGCTGGTGCTCGGACCCGCGTCTTCGCCGGGCGTGGTCATGGCTGTTCCTCCTTCGCGTTGTCGGCAAGCGGCCGCCCCGTGTGCGAGGCGGCCGCGGGTCGTTGTTCGGAGCAGGCAGTGGTGTCAGACGGCCGACGAGCGGCGGATCTCGTCCTCCAGTGCGTTGATCGCCTGCCGGACCCGAATGTTCATGGCCGCGGTGTGTTCCCGGAACGCCGCCTCCTGCTCGGCGCGGTGGCGGCGCACCTCCTGCTCGATGCTGTCCTGGGCCATCTCCAGATTCGCCAGGGCCCGGCGCTCCGTGAGCCGGACCTCCTCGGCGTGGATCTTCACTGCGCTGTTGCTCTCGTCGGCCAGCATCCGGTCGTACGTCGTCTCGCCGCTCTGGAACTTCACCAGCACGGGGAGCACGTCGAGGAACACGAACAACAGCCGTACCAACCAGATGCGTGCGGCCAGCGAAGGGTTTCCGCTCGCCAGTTCGTCGAGCGCCCGGATCCGCTCCAGGGCACCGATCTCTTTCTGCTTGCCCCGCTCCTCGGCCAGCCGCCGGTCGATGGCGTCGGCCCGCGCCTTGCGGAAGTCGCCCCGGGACGAGGTCAGCTCACTCTCCATCACCGAAATGCGGCTGTTCATGGCGGCGAGTCGCTGCTCGTTCTCCTTGGTGCGGTGGGTGTTGCGGTAGTCCTGTGCCTTCTCACGCAGGCGCAGGCACTCCGACGTCCGCTCAAGACGTCCCGTTGCCACCACGTAGATCAGCCGACGGCATTCGTCCCGCACCTCGGAATCGATGGCGTCCAGTGTGCTGGTCTCCCCGTCCACACGCTTCTGCAACGCGGCTGCGTCGGAGCGCAGGGTGGTCAGCTCCTCCGCCCGCTCGCCGGGCGCCGCGCCGAAGGAGAGGATGTACGCCGTGTCGCAGCCCGCCGGGGTGGCGGTCTGCGTCGTGGACGGTACGGGGTTGCAGCGGATCAGGTTCGTGCGCAACTGGTCGATGGCGTCGGAGCGTTCATCGGCGACATGCTTCTCGATCGCCGTCTGGAAGATGCGCAGCACGAGCGGTTCGGCGATCACCACGCCGACGAACAGGGCGATCAGCAGCCGCATCACCAGGGGCCCGACCCGTCGCCGCGCGTTCGGCTGTGGCGTGACCAGCCAGCGGTCGAGGTTGAGCACGAACAGCATCCAGATGGCCGCGGGTACCAGCGCGACGGGGGAGGGCCGACCGAGTGCCTCGCTCGCGAAGTTCCACATGGAGAACGCCGCGATGACGGACGTGCCCAACACCACCCCGCCGAGTGCGGTGTACTTGCTCCGCTCGTACCGGACCCGCGCCAGCAGCTCCTCGTCGACGCCGGTCAGGGTGCGCAGACGCCCCGCCACGTCGAGGACGATCGGGCGGCGGCCGGCAGCCGGCGCCGGCATCGCGTCACCGGACGGGCCCGGCCGGGGGCCGTCCCCCGTCGTGCGGGCGGTGGCCCGGCCGTTCACCGCACGGGACGCGGCGCCCTGACCAGTGCCGCGCGCCGTCGTGCGGGCGGTGGCCCGGCCGTTCACCGCACGGGACGCGGCGCCCTGACCGGTGCCGCGCGCCGCCCGGGTGGCCGTGCCGCCCTCAGCGGCCTGGCGCTTCGCCTTGCTGGAAGCGTTGCGGGAAGCCGTCACGTGGTTCGTCGCGAAGTCAGTCAACGAGATCGTCCTCGTCCTTGACGAAGCCACCCTGCGGGTCGCGTGAGCCGTCGCGGCCGTCAGCCGCGCGACCGCGGCCGGCCGGACCCGACTCGACCATGCGGACGGAGTCGGCGGCGGACCCGGCCACGGGCGATGCCAGGCCGCCGGTCTCCCGCAGGACCTGGTCCAGGACCTGGTGGTAGTCGACGTACTCGCTGCCGCCCATCTGGCGCAGCAGCGTCAGCAGCAGCTCGCGGCGCAGCTGCACCTCCGCCGTTTCCTGCGCGTGCGCGTGGGTCCGGTCCGCCACCTCGGCCTTGTGCCGGCGCACCGACTCCTCCTCGGTGATCCGATGGATGCGCGCCGCGACCTCGGTGACGTCGATCTCCTTGCGGGCGACACCGAAGGCGTCCACGTGATCCGAGCCCTGGGCGAACAGTTCCGCGATCCGCTGGGCGTCCTCGGTCTCGAAGTCACGCTGGCCGCGCTGCAGTTCCCAGGCGCGCCGCTCGTCACGCAGTTTCTGCTCCCAGTTGCGCAGGTCGTCCGAGGCGGCGTGCACCTCGGCGCTGACGAACTCCACGCTCATGCCGGCGACCCGCGGCGGCACGATCGCGCTGTAGGCGGTCATACGGTGGCCTACCTCGGCGCGCACCGCGTTGATCTCCTCCACACGGTGTCCGGCACTCACTCTCGGCAGCTCGCCGTCGCCCATCAGATAGGCGCGCAGGGGCACGGTGACGTCGATGATGCCCTGCCGGGCGACGACGGCCGGATCGATCACCTGGCAGGTGAAGGACGTCCGCATCGTGAAGGTGTCCGCCTCGCTCACCGAGGGCAGCGGGCGGTCCACGTCGACCAGACGCGCCCGGGTGTCGACCAGGCTGACGGAGGAGGCGTCCAGCACATCGGGATGGGCCGGGTCGAACACCATGCCCTCGGGGAACAAGCGGTAGTTGCCGCCGGTACGGAAGACGTAGGCGGCGCCGGGCGGCAGCGGGGGCACGTCTTCCCGGCGGCGGCGCCGGGACCACCAGGCGCCCTGCACCGTGGCCAGGATGTGCTCGGTTATGACGGGGTAGTTCACTTGACTCGGCCTCCTTCAGCGGAAGGGGAGGATGGGGTGGACAGGGAGGGTGTGGCGGGGCCCTTGCGGCCTCCCGGCCGGCCGCGCAGTGTGCCGAGGAGCACCTGCGCCAGCTCCCGGGTTCCGGGGATCGCGTAGTCGGGGTGTCTCAGGGCGATGGGCAGGTGCCGGCAGAGCGCCGCCCATTGGCGCGGGCTCATGACATCCCGCATGACGTCGCCGAGTTCGCGCACGGCTTCCGTCACGGACGGGTCGTCGCGCAGCTGCACCAGCGTCCGGCACAGCGCGCCGACGGCCCTGCTGCGGTTGCTGCTGTGCAGGACATCCGCCCACAGCGCCCCGAGGTGGCGGGCACTGTCCGGGACCGCGCGCAGCAGGGCCGCGGCGACGGGCTCGGGAGCGTCCAGCCGGGCGGCTTCCAGAAGCTGCGCGGCGTTGCGCAGCGCGATCACCCGCTCCCGGGAACCAGGCGCCGCGTTGCGAAGGACGGTCCGTGCGTACCGGAGCGTGAGCAGGGCCCGCTCGGGGTCCTGTTCGGCGCTCTGCAGCAGCAGGACCAGGGAACGGCGGGCCGAAAAGGCGATGCGCTCGCCGCGGTGCGTCAGGAACCACAGCCAGTTGAGCGCCTCCATGCGGTACAGCGAGCCCAGGCGGCCCGTCAGCGCCATGGCCGCCGTCACCGCCCGGCCGGGGCCGTTGTTGTCCGTCCAGCTCAGCACGGTGTTCAGGGCCTGCGGAGCGAGGTGCTCGGACTCACACATGAACTGCAGGGTCAGGGCGGCGGTCACCCGCTGGCTGGTGAAGCCGTCGGACCACACCTTCAGCAGGTTCTCGTCGACCTCGACCAGCGCGTACCGGGCCAGCAGTGCCACACCCCGGGCCACTTCGGTGCGGGTCTCCAGGTCAGCGAGCAGAGCCAGTTCGCTCAGCCACTGGCGCATCGGGTACCAGAGCGCGTAGCCGTACAGCTCGTGCAGTTCGGCGATGACCAGTTCACGGATGCGGGGCGAGGTGAACACCAGGCGCCGCTCGCTACGGCCGGCGTCACGTCCCGGGCCGGGCCGGTGTTCGGTCGTCACGAGCCCGACCGCGTGCTCCCGCCACCGGACGCGGGACTGGTCGTCCACGGCGCCGCTCAGCGGTGTCGCTGTCGAGCCGCCCAGCTCCGCGAGCGTCTGCTCACCGCTCAGTTCGAACGTGCGCACATGAGCGGCGAGCGCGGCACAGTCCCTCTCGAACTTCCGCTCGGGGATGCCCTCCACGAAGGCCAGGGCCGCGAGGGGGAGCAGGTCGCCCGCGGACGGCCTTCGGCTGAACCACTCGTGGACCCGCTCCCGGTACCGGTCCCTCAGGGTGTCCAGCGCCGACTCCGCACCTTCCCGGGACAGGGTCACGGCCGCGGCGACGACGTCCGCGGGCCGTCGCTGTTCGCCGATCCGCCGCAGCAGTTCCCGCTCAGCGTCCGCTTCGAGGGGGGCGTGCGGCAACCGGCTCCTGCAGTGCTCGAACAGCACCACGGGATCCGGGGCCTGCCAGGCAACGCAGTGGTCCCGCAGCGCCAGCCGCCGATGGGCCGTGTCCCCCGCCGTGATCACCAGATACGAACCCTGGCGGCGCAGCTTCTCGCTCAACCGCTCGATCCCGTACGCCTGCACGGCCTCGACGTGCAGTTCGCCGACGTAGTCGACGATGACGTACCCCTGTCCTGCCTTGAGGTCCCGTGAGCCGGCCAGGTCGGCGAGAGCATTGGCGGGTGACAAGGAGCGGAGCCTGGCCTGTTCACCCAGGACCGCCCTGAGGAGAGCGAGGGAGCCGGCACTGCGCCCGCAGTTGTCCTCGCCGGTCAGCACGACGAGCCCGTGGTCGCGCAGCTTGGTACGTGCTTCGTCGAAGCAGGGCTGCGGAGGGACGTAGAAGCGCAGGGCACGGTCGGCCTTCTCGGGGTCGATGGTGCCGGGGGCGAGTCCTGGGGACGAGGCGGTACCGAAACCGAACGCGGCTGAGGAGGCGTCGACGACACCGTAGAAGTTGTTGTTGACGAGCTGGTGGACGCGGCTCAGATCGTCGTAGCCGCGCTCGTCCTCCTCGCGCTCGTCCGGCTCCTTGCGCCGTTCGGGGGCCGCGTTTCGGCCGGGGCCCGCCTCCCCGGCCGGCGCGTGGCCCGTGTCGTCCGGTGCCGCGGGTGCCTCCTGTGACGTGTCGGGTGCTTCGTACTCCCCGGCAGAAGGGAGGTCCGTGGCGACCGGCCCGCCGTCCGGGTCGGAGGCGTCAGGCACCGGTGCTCCCGAAGCCGAAGACCGCGCCCCGGGCGTCCACGGGTCCGCTCATGTTGGTCACATTGATGCTGTCGGCACGGTAGTCGTTGCTGATCCCCGGCGCGCCGCCCGCGGCGGCAGGCGCGGGCCGCCCCGCCGTGGGCTCCCCTGACGCCGGGGCCGCGGAACCGTGCTCGTGTGAGGCGGTGGCGGCGTCGAGTGCGAGCACGCGCAGCCAGGCCGGAGCCTCGTACTCCTTCACGTGCACGGCGACGCGGGTGAAGTCCCCGGTGCGCAACGTCGTGTGGCCACCGGCCACATGGGACCGGAACACGTCGTCGGACAGCAGCACCGCCAGGTCAGCCTCGGGGTGCGCGGCGAGGGCGTCGTAGAGGGCGGGTGCGTTCAGCAGACGCGCCGTGGCCACCACGGCCTACCGGCGAAGCCGTTGTCCGCCAGTTCCACGAGTCCCTGGTGCACCACGGTCCGCAGCCGCAGCCGGGCCCGGGGGACGCGCTCGGAGTTGTACTCGCGCAGTTCCGCGGCGAGATGGCGGACGTAGTCGTCGACCAGACGCGGCTCGGTGCCGTCCACGGGACGCACCGCGAGCTGCTCGTCGCCCTTGCGCTGGATCTGCCACTGAGCGCGGTCGTAACCGGCGCCCCTGGCGGCGCGGTCGAGGAGGCGCGGCAGGTCATGCTGGGTTTCGGACTGCCTGCGGTCGTTCCTCTCCCCGTAGGCCTGTGCGTCCACGGCTATGCATGTGCAGGGGTAGAACCCGGGCCACTCAACCACCCGATCATTCCTCTCTGGGCAGGCGGCCATAGGCGAACACCGCCTATGTAGCGCGTGCACGAGAGGCTAGGAGAAGGGCCGGGAACTGATCCCGTATCAGTACGGGTTGTGAGCCACGACTTTGGCGAATTCCAGCAGTTTCGGAACGTCACAGATGGTTATGGTTCGGTAACTGCGTTCCACCAGTCCCTTGGCGGTCAGAGCAGCCAGGCTTTTCTCGGCCGTGTTGAGCGCCAGACCGGCCAAAGAGGCCAGCTCCCCCTGGGTGAGCGTCACGCCGAGGTCGCACCGCCTGCCGTCGCCGTCCGGCAGGGGCTGGCCGTATGCCTGACTCAACTCGGCCAGCACCCGGGCCAGCCGGGTCAGCGAGTCGTAGGCCCGGAAGTCGATCCGGCGCCGGTTGGCCCAGCGCAGCCGGGCGCACAGCATGTGGAGGATGGCCCGCATGGCGTCCGGATGACGGGTGAGAAAGGTCTCCAGGGCTCCCACCTGGATGACCCGTGCGGTGACGTCACCGCACGCGATCACCGTGCCGGACCTGGGCCGTTCCTCGAACGCCGCCATCTCGCCCACCAGGTCACCCCCTATGCGCACCGAGAGCAGCATGTCGTAGCCGCTCTCCGTACTGGCGACGACCTTGACCACCCCGCTCGTCAGCAGCAGGACGTGCCTGCTGTCGTCGCCCTGCTGAAGCAGCGCGCGATGCGGCGGATAGGTGATCGGCGTCCCCTGCCGCAGAAGTTCGACGCGCGTCGCGTCGCGCAACCGGCCGAGAAAGGTGGACGGTGGCCATGCCTGATCCACGAACACCCCCGGCGATCTCTGTGCGGCTCGGCGCGCTGTTCACGCCCGACCATGCTGCCTTCCCGCCGCGCTCCGGCAAGGGGACTGAACCGCATGTGGCTTGATCGGTCTCTTCGCTGCCGGAATTGATCGAATACAGATTCGCAAGAGGAACTCCCCTTCGTCCTCCCGCTCGTCGGCACGCCGACGGCTTTACGCAAGCGGTGAGGGGCTCACGCGTCCGAGTCCGGTCGGGTCCGGGCTGCCGTGTACGCCTGGGCCGGTGTCATCGGTACGCCGTTCAGCTCGACCGTCTTGTACGGGCTGACCTTGGCGCACGTCTTGGCCTGGTCGGCCGTCTGGGCGTGGGCGTCGGTCGTGGCCGCCTTGGTGTCGGCAGGGGCCGGGGTTGAGGCGGTGCCCGGGTAGCTCATGCCGGACGGCCAGTCGCTGCCGATCACCAGGGTCAGGCCCGCGCCGGTGCCTTCCTTGAGATGGGGGGCCGGCAGGTTCAGTGCCTTCGCCAGGGTCTCGGCCTGTGCCTTCTGTCCCGCGCCGTAGGTGAGGGTCGTCGCCGCGGTGCGGCTCGGGGCGTTCGCGGTGCTGGTGCTCCGGCTGAAGCCCTGCTCCGTCAGCGCCGTCGCGACCGCGGAGGCCCGGCCGGTGATCGCCGTGCCGTTCTCCACCGTCACCGCGATCTGCGACGCCGGGACGGGCGGCGTGGACTGCGCGGCGGTGGCCTCCCCGGTGGGCGAGGCCGTCGTCGAGGGCTTCGCGCCCTGCGCCGCCGACAGCGACTGATCGTTCGCCATGGTCGCGAAGAGCGTCTTCGCGCCGGGGCCCACCACCACACGGTCACGGTTGCGCGGGTCGGGGGCGGTCTGCATCGTCGTGAACGTCATGGCGTTGGTCGGGACCTTGTCGATGTCCGTCGCCAGCCCGACCAGCTTGCGCACGCTGTCCAGGCCGTCGTCCACGGTCAGCGCCTTGGTCGCGGCGTCGGCGAGGTCGTAGACCGCGGTGGGGTCGGTGAGCGTGCCCGCGCTCTTGAACTTGCGGATCATCGCGCTGAGGAAGATGTGCTGGGAGACGGTACGGCCCAGGTCGCTGCCGTCGCCGAAGCCGTGCCGGGAGCGGACGAACTGAAGGGCCGCCACGCCCTTGAGCGTGTGGGGGCCCCGCGAAAGCTTCAGGTGCGAGTACGTGTCGTAGACGTCGTCGCTGACGCAGACCGAGACGCCGCCGACCGCGTCGGACATCTTCACCACGCCGGAGAAGTCCAGCTGCACGAAGTGGTCGATGGGGATGCCGGTGAGCTGGTGGACGGTGGCCACCTGGCAGGCCGGGCCGTACTCCAGCGCGCTGTTGATCTGGCCGTAGTAGCCGCGGGTCGAGCGGCCGGTCGACGCGTTCTCGCACGCCGGGACCTGCGTCATCGTGTCGCGCGGGATGCTCATCACGGTCGCGTTGGAGCGGTCGGCGGATATGTGCACCACCATCTGCACGTCCGCGTTCCTGCCGCTCTGCACCCCGGTCTTCGCGCAGCCGCCGCCGAGTTTGCAGTCCTCCTCGCTGGTGCGGCCGTCCGAGCCCATGACCAGGATGTTGATCGGGGTACGGCCGAAGGCGTCCGCCGTCTCCGTGCCGCCCTTGCCGTCCAGCGAGACACTGTTGATGTTGCCGTTCAGGTGCTCGTAGAACCACCAGCCGGCGCCGGCCGTGACGAGGACGAGGAGCGAGAGGCAGATTCCGGCGGCCCTCAGCAGGCGCCTGCCCCGCCCGAGCTGCCGGGGCCGTCGGCGTGCGCTGCCGTTCGGGCGGGAGCGTCCCTGCGGGCCGGCGCCCTGTGGGCCGGCGCCTTCGCCTCGGCGGTCCCGCTGACGGGGCGGCCTCTGCGCTGTACGGCGCCCGCCGTCCGGACCGGGCCCGGGCCCGTGCCCGTCGTCCGCCCCGGGTCCGCGCCCGCCGGGCACCCGGGTGCCGCGGTTGCGCGTGGTCCGGCCGCCCGGGCCGTTCCACGGCTCGCTCATCTGCCACTCCCCTGAACGCTCGCTCGGGCACTTTGCTTGCGTAATTGCGCAATCTAACAAACATCGAGCTGTGGCAGTACGGCACCTGTCCGGCACCACCATCCCTATACAGGGGAGGCACGTGAGCCACGTGCGGTTCCGCGACGTCCGTCACAGCACGATGCCGTGACCGCCTCGGGGTCGTAACGCTCTCAGCCGCCGATCCGGCGCAACCGGTGGGCCGGAACGGCGGGCTGGTCGGCGCGGGCGGTCATCTGGCCGACCATGACCCGGACCAGCGTGACGACATCGGGGTCGTCGATGTAGTAGATCTGCCGCCGCCCCTCGCGCCGGGAGCGCACGAGCCCGGCGAGCTTCAGCTTGGCCAGGTGCTGGCTGACCGCGGGCAGCGCGCCGCCCACCCGGTTCGCGAGGTGCGTCACGTCGCTCTCGCCCTGCGACAGGGCCCACATCAGGTGGAGCCGGGCCGTCGACGCGAGCAGTCCGAACGCGGCGGCCGCCTCCGCCAGCACCTCGGCGGGCGGGTCCTCGAAGCCCCCGGCGCTCTCCGTCACAGCCCTCTCCCGTCCCACCCTGTTCCCAGCAGGCGCCTGTGCGCCCACCCATCGTAGAAGGGGTGCCCCACCGCCTTCGTTCGTACGGCTGCGAGCGACCGCGCCTTTGTACGATGTGACGCTCACCCCACGGGGAACCGGGCGAGCGGAGGCGGAAGGGAGGCGGCGTGCGGGAACCGGAGCCGCAGTCGCACCGTCGGCGCAGGGCCAACGGCACGCTGGAGACGCGGGTGCTCGCCGCGCTGCACGAGGCCGACGGGCCGGTGACCGCGGGCTGGGTGCAGGAGCGTCTGGCCGCCGGCCTCGCGTACACCACCGTGGTGACGGTGCTCGCCCGCCTGCTGGCCAAGAACGCCGTCACGCGCCGGCGTGAGGGGCGGTCGTTCGTGTGGATGCCTGCCGCGGACCCGGCCGGGCTCGCCGCGCTGCGGATGCGCAAGGTCCTGGACGGCGAACAGGACCGGCGGGCGGTGCTCGCCAGCTTCGTCACCGGGCTGCCGGAGGGCGACGAGCAACTGCTGCGCGAACTGCTGGACCGGGCCGGTGGCGAGGAGCGGTAGGAGAGAGGAGCGGCGGACGGGGATCTTCGTCTTCCTTCCGCTGGTGCTGCCGCTGACCGCCTGACCCGTCGCGCGCCTGGCGGAGGAGCGCCTGGCCGAAGGGCGCCCGCATCCCCGTACGGCGACGGTGCTGCTGACCGGCGTGTCCACGGTCATGGCCCTGTGCAGCACCGCGTGCCTGGCGCTGCTGATGGTGGTCGGCACCGCGCAACTGCCGGGCAATCCCCTGCCGGACGACTGGTCGGATCCCGCCCCGGCGGGTCGCCGCTCTCCGCGGGCCGGCGCCCGCCGTGCGGGCGTGGCCGTCCCTCTTCACCGCCGTGGGCCTGGCCCTGTGGACGGCGGCCACCGGGGCCGTGCTGTCCGCGCTGTTGTCGGCCGACTCGGCTGTCATCCTGCTGTGCCTGCTCCGGGCGGCGACGCCCCTGCGACCCGCGCGGATCAGGACAAGCCCTTGGGCGCCTGCTCCCCCGTCAGCGCTTCCCCCACCCGGTCGAGCAGGAAGGGCACGACCCCGCGCTCCAGCAGGGCGAGTTCCCACAGCTCCCTGGCCCGTTCGGCGTCTACGACCGTGTCGGCCGCCGTATCCGCCTCCCGAGGCCCCGTCGCCCACAGCCAGACCACGTCGGCGACCGCCGCTCCCACGGCCAGGGCACCGATCAGCAGGCCCGCCGTGAGCAAGCCGTCGCCCACGTAGGGGCGACCGTCGAAGAAGCGCAGGCCGTACCCGGTCAGCAGGAAGGCGGCCGCCACCACTGCGGACACGCCGGGCAGGAGCACCGCCGGAGGAGGCAGGACCCGGCGTGCGCCGGCCGGTCCCGCGGCGGCGTCGGCAGCGGGTCCGCACGCCGTGGGCAGCAGGCGGGCGTAGTCCCGGTACTCGGCCTCCGCCGCGGCGGCGATGGCCGTACGCTCGCGCACCGCGCGGTTGCGCAGCTGTTCGCGGTCGACCGCGCCGGCCGCGCGGCCGAGGGCGTCCCGGACCGGTCCGCACTCCAGGGCCCGGTCGAGCACCCGCTCGAAAACGACGGCGAGCTCGGGCGCCGGCGGTCCACCACACGTCATACGTCCCCCGGAGGAAGGTGAGGACTGGCGAGTGTAATGGTCCGCGGATTGCGCAAGCTTGAAAGACTCAACAGCGGGGTAGCAGGGCCCGTGCGGGAGGCCGGAAACCGGCATGTGACGCAGCCCACTCCCACCGGCCGATCAGTCGTCGCCCGGTCACCGGTCATAAGACGTGACACGAAAAGAGCGACAGCACGACGAGGGAGCCGCAGAGATGACCGACGCCGTCAAGGGACCCGCCTCCTACTTCCCCTCCATCGAGAAGAAGTACGGCCGTCCGATCGCCGAGTGGCAGGACGTCATCCGGGCGGCGCTGCCCGCGAAGCACATGGACCTCGTGCGCCTGCTCAAGACGGAACACGGACTGGGCCACGGCCACGCCAACGCCCTCGTCGCCCACACCCTCGCCCAGGCCGGCAAGCCGTAACCCGGCGTTCCCCTCACCCAAGGCGAGACCCCGCCCGTCGCACCGTCCGGCACCGGTCCCTCCCCTCGTGCGGACCGGTACCGAGCGGTGCGGACGGTATCGACCCGGGCCGTATCGGCGGTCGGCGCGGGTCGAGAGCGGCGGATCTGGGATCCTGCCAGAGCGGGCCCGTCCGGAGGAGGCCGATCCGTTCGTCCGGCGGCGTCCGCGCAGGTCAGCCGTATAGGGTGAGTTTTCCGGTCCGGACGGAAGACGCGGGGGAAGTAAGGGGTGGGACACCTTGAGTTCCGACTCAGGGGCACGCACGGCCTTCGCGGAACGGCTCGCGCTGCTGTACGGCGAGGCCGGTAACCCGCCGCTCAAGCGCGTGGCCGAGGCCGTGGTCCGGCTGCAGCGCGTCGACGAGCGGGGGCGACCCGTCCGTGTGTCCGCGCAGCGGATCAGCGACTGGCGGCGGGCGCGGAACGTACCCGCGCAGTTCCCCGCCCTCGCCGCGGTGCTCCAGGTGCTCATCCCTCAGGCCCGCCGCTCGCAGCCCACCCCGGTGAGTCCCGGCCTGTACGACCTCGGCGAGTGGCAGCGGCTGTGGGAGAGCGCCGTGGCCGACCCGGTCGTGGAGCGCCCCGCGCACTCCGGACAGGACCCGCCGCAGCCCGAGGAGAACGCGTCCGTGCCCGGCGGGGTGTGCCCCTACCGCGGGCTGGCCTCCTACCGGCAGCAGGACGCGCGCTGGTTCTTCGGCCGGCGGCGCAGCACGGACAGCCTGGTGGAACTGCTGCGCTCGGCCGAGCGCACCGGTGGCCTCGCGATGCTGGTGGGCGCCTCGGGCGCGGGAAAGTCGTCCCTGCTGAGCGCCGGTCTGGTGCCCGCACTGCGCGAGGGCGTCCTCGACGACGGCCCGGAGCGGACCGTGGTGCAGATGGTGCCGGGCCCCCATCCCCTCGCCGAACTGCGCCGCCGTGTCCCCGGGCTGCCGGCGGCCTCCCCCGGGCCGCCCGAGGCCCCGGAGGAACCGTCCACGGGCCCCGACCCCGACGCCGTGCGGGGCGCCGTCGCCGCCTGGGCCGGGGACGGGACCCGGCCGGTGGTCATCGTGGACCAGTTCGAAGAGACGTTCACTCTCTGCGCCGACGAGGACGAGCGGCGCGCCTTCGTCCGGCTGCTGCACGCCGTCTGCGCGGGCGAGGATCCCCCCGTACTCGTCGTCCTCGGCATTCGTGCCGACTTCTACGAGCGCTGTCTCGCGCATCCCGAGCTGGCCGACGCCCTCCAGCACCGGCACATGGTGCTCGGTCCGCTGACCGGCGCCGAGCTGCGCGACGCGGTGACCGGTCCGGCCAAGGCGGTCGGCCTGGAGCTGGAGGCGGGGCTGGCCGAGCTGATCGTGCGGGAGGTCGGCGCGGACGGCCCGCGCGGCGCGCACGACGCGGGGGTGCTGCCGCTGCTGTCGCACGCCCTGCTGGCGACCTGGCAGCGGCGCAAGGGCGGCCGGCTGACGCTGGCCGGCTACCGGGCGGCGGGCGGGATCCAGGGCGCGGTCGCGGCGACGGCCGAGCGGGCCTGGGCGGACCTGGACCCGGCGGCGCGTACGGCCGCGCGGCTGCTGCTGCTGCGGCTGGTGCGCCTCGGCGAGGACACACAGGCCACCCGGCGGCGCGGTACCCGGCGGGAGCTGGCCGCGGAGGCCGCCGATCCGGACAAGACGCAGGAGTCGCTGGAGGCGCTGGTCCGGGCACGGCTGGTGACGCTGGACGCGGACACGGTGGAGATCACCCACGAGGCGCTGCTGCACGCCTGGCCGCGGCTGCGGGACTGGATCGACGAGGACCGCTCCGGGAACCTGCTGCGCCAGCGGCTGGAGGAGGACGGCCGGGCCTGGGAGGCCTCGCACCGCGACTCCTCGCTGCTGTACCGGGGCTCCCGGCTGGACCAGGCCCGCAACTGGGCGCACGGCGCCGGGGACACCCTGCTCACGCGCGGCGCGGTGGAGTTCCTGGCCGCCTCGGTACGGCTGCGCCGGCGCACGGTGTGGATCAGCCGGGCGGCGGTGTCGGCGCTGGTGGCGCTCGCGGTGGTGGCGGCCGGTGCGGCCGTGGTCGCCTGGCAGCAGCGCGACGACGCCGTGTTCGAGCAGGTCGTCGCCGAGGCGGACCGGGTGCAGGACACCGACCCGTCGCTGTCCGCGCAGATCGACCTGGTGGCGCACCGGCTGCGGCCGGGTGACGAGGGCACCCGCAACCGGCTGGTGTCGATCGTGAACGCGCCGCTGGCGACCCCGCTCACCGGACACACCGGTGCCGTGTACCTGACCTCGTTCAGCCCGGACGGCCGCCTGCTGGCGAGCGCCGGCTACGACCGCACCGTACGGCTGTGGGACGTGGCCGACCCGCGGCGCCCGAAACCACTTGGCCGGCCGCTGACCGGGCACGCCAGCTGGGTGAGCAGCGCCGTGTTCAGCCCCGACGGCCGCACCCTGGCCAGCGCCTCGGACGACGGCACGATCCGGCTGTGGGACGTCACCGACCCGGCCCGGCCGCGTCCGCTCACTGCTCCGGTGCGGGGGCACGCGGGCACGATCTACCTGCTGGCGTTCAGCCCGGACGGCCGCACCCTGGCCTCCGCCGACGAGGATCACACGGTACGGCTGTGGGACCTGGCCGAGCGGGCCCGCCCGAAGCCGCTCGGGGAACCGCTGGCCGGGCACGGGGCCGCCGTGCGCTGTGTGGCGTTCAGCCCGGACGGGCGCACTCTCGCGGCCGGCGGGGACGACGCGGCGATCCGGCTGTGGGACCTGTCCGACCGGCACCGCCCGCGGCAGCTGCCGGCGGAGCTGACCGGGCACCGGGCGACCGTGCACTCCGTGGCGTTCAGCCCCGACGGGCGGACCCTGGCCAGCGGCAGCGCCGACGACACGGCGCAGCTGTGGGACGTGGCAGACCCGCGCCGGCCGCGGCGGCTCGGCGCACCGCTGACCGGGCACGCGGGCCCGATCTGGTCGGTGGCGTTCAATCCGCAGGGCACCCTGCTCGCGGCCGGAAGCGCGGACTCCACGGCCAGCCTGTGGAACGTGACGAATCCGGCGTATCCCTCGCAGGTCGGAGAGCCGCTGGCGGGCGGCAGCGGGGAGATGTACACCGTCGGCTTCCGCCGGGACGGGCGGACGCTGGCGACGGGCAGCGGGGACGGGAGGGTGCGGCTGTGGTCGGTGCCGACGTCGGACATGGCGGGGCATGTCGGTGCCTTCCGTCCGGACGGGCGCGTCCTGGCGACGGCCGCCGAAGACGGCCTGGTCCGGCTGTGGAACGTCACGGCGCCGGGGCGGCCGGTGCGCCTGGGACAACCGTTTCCCCCCGGGCAGGGCCACATCCGGCGGATGGTGTTCTCCCCGAACGGGCACACCCTGGCCGTCCTCATGGCCAGCAGTGAGATACGGCTGTGGAACGTCACCGATCCCGCGCACCCCGTGGCCTACGCCCCGCCGCTCGCGCTGCACATCCGCTACGCCGGGGGCGACGCGCTGACGTTCAGCCCGGACGGCCGGGTCCTGGCGTCCGCCTACGACGACCGCACCATCCAGCTGTGGAACGTCACCGACCCGGCCCGCCCCCGCCCGCTCGGCACACCCCTCACCGGACACCAGGGGTACGTCTACACGCTCGCGTTCAGCCCGGACGGCCGCACCCTGGCCAGCGGCAGCGCGGACGCCACGGTCCGGCTGTGGAACGTCACCGACCCCGCGCACACCGTGCCGCGCGGCCGCCCCCTCACCGGGCATCGCGGGCCGGTCAACGTGCTCGCCTACAGCCCCGACGGCCACACGCTGGCCAGCGGCAGCGACGACGACACGGTCCGGCTGTGGAACGTCACCGACCCCCGCCGCGCCACCGGCTTCGGCCACCGGCTCACCGGCCACACCGAGGCGGTCGTCTCCCTGACCTTCAGCCCGGACGGCCGCACCCTGGCCAGCGGCGGCAACGACACGACCGTACGGCTGTGGGACGTGGCCGACCCCTCCTCGGCGGAGCCGATCGGCGCGGCGATGAGCGCCCGGGCCCGCACGGGCAGCTTCCTGTCGTTCGCCCCGACGGGCCGCATGCTCGGCGTCTCCAGCGGCGCGGACACGGTCCGCCTGTGGAGCCTGGACGTCGACACGGCGATCCACCACATCTGCGCGACCACCCGGGGCGTCCTGACCGCAGAGAAATGGCACGAATACCTGCCCCGCCTGTCCTACGACCCACCGTGCCCGGAGCCCTAGGCCTCGGCGAGACCATCGCCGTCCCGGCGGATGTACCACTCCGTCCCCATCAGCCGCTCCTGTTCAGCTGGTTGCAGTGCGGCGACGCGGCCCGGCAGTGCGCCGCGCTCGACCTCGCTGCGGTGGGCGAGCACCGCGCGGAGTTTGCGCGGGAGCCAGGGGCGCACGTCCAGGGTCGTGGTGACCTCCGCGTCGGGCACACTGTGCGTCGGGCGGCCGGGGCGCATCAGGCGCGGGCCCAGCGCGCGGGCGGCGGAGTCGGGGTGGGTGGCCAGGTACAGGGCGCGCGGACGCCATGGGGCGCCGGTGCCGGGATGCAGCTCGGGCCGGCCGGCCTCGGCCACCGCGAGCGCGGTGACGCGGTGGGTGCGGGCGTGGTCGGGGTGGCCGGTCAGCCCGCCGAGGGCGTCGTGGGTGACGACGGCGTCGGGGCGGATCTCGCGGATGTGCGCCACCAGCCGCCGTACCGCCTGCTGGAGCGGTGCGTCCAGGAGGCGGGCCGCGCCCGGCGCGGAGTCGGGGACGCGGGCGTCGGCGTAACCGAGCAGCCGTGGCTCACCGGCGCCCAGGACGCGCAGCGCCTGCGCCAGCTCGACGGTGCGTCCCGTGCCCTCGGCCCACGTCGCCGTCACGACGGCGGTGCGCGCCCCGGCTTCGGCCTGCCGGGCCAGCAGACCACCCGCGGACAGCGACTCGTCGTCCGGGTGGGCGAACACGGCGAGCAGGCTCGCGGAGGGAGTCATGCGGCGCATCTTTCACCTGGCCGGACGGTTCGCACAGAGGTCACCTTTCCACAGCGTGCAAAAGAGGGTGACCGGTGCCTCCACGGTGTACGGAGGGCTTGTTACGCTGGAATCGGCCCGGTCGCTGGTGTCTCCCCCGTCATCAGCGACCGGGTTCCTTGCTGAGCGCTTCGTCTCTGTTACGGAAAGGCAGGTGGGGGTCGCCCGTGTGCCGGCGCGTCGTCATCGTCACCGCGGTCCACGCTCCCTCGGCGCCCTTTCTGCCCGACGCCCATGCCTCGCTGTGTGCGCAGGTGCTGCCCGACGGCTGGACGTGGCACTGGGTGATCCAGCAGGACGGTGAGAGCGACGCCGTACGCCCGTACGTCCCCGACGACCCCCGGATCACCTTCCGGCAGGGGCGCCGCGGCGGTCCCGGTGTCGCCCGCACCCTCGCGCTCGCGCACGCCGACGGTGAGTATGTGAAGGTTTTCGACGCCGACGACCGGCTCGCCCCGGGCACGCTCGCCCGTGACCTGGCCGCACTGGAGGCCGACCCCGGACTCGGGTGGGCCACCTCCCGCGCTCTGGACCTGCTGCCGGACGGCACGACCGTGGGCTTCCCCGGCGACCCGGACGAGGGGCCGCTCGAGCGGGGCGCGGTGCTCGGCTTCTGGGCGGCGAACGACTACCGCGCCCAGGTCCACCCGGCCACCCTCTTCGTCCGCCGCGACCTGCTGCTCGCCCTCGGCGGCTGGATGGCGCTGCCGGCCTCCGAGGACACGGGCCTGCTGCTCGCCCTGGACGCGGTCAGCCCGGGCTGGTTCACGCGGGAGGTCGGCCTGTACTACCGCAAGTGGGACGGCCAGGTCACCGGCCAGGCCTCCCACGTGGACCCGGTCGAGCGCCGGGCCCGCATGGCGGTGGTGGAGGCGCGGGCGCGGGCGCTCGCCGGACTGGGCTGGGACTCCCGGCGTCCGGGCCGGCCGTCCGCCGCACGGGTCCCGCATCAGGTCCGCTGAGCGGCCGCCCGGCCGCGCCGGCCCAGCAGTTCCGCAAGACCTCGCCGGGTCGCCGCCAGGATCACCCGGTCCTGCGGGCGCAGCACATACGTCTCGGGCAGGTCCCACACCAGACCCGACGGCCGGGGCTCCGCCGCGTCCGGCTCGGCCGGCTGCTCGGCCGACGCCGCCGTGTCGAGGGCCAGCACACGCCACGACCCGGCGCGGAAGGCCTCGCCCACCGTGCGGCCCTCCAGCTGCGGATGCCCGGCGACGTCCACCGCCGCGAAGAGCAGCACCCGCCGCTCCACCGGGATCGCGCCGAGGATCTGCCGGCCGAGCATCGCCGCCGCGAAGGCGGGCGCCGACAGGTGGGACACACTGCGGCTGCGGGTCCGGGCGTGCGGGTGCGCGGCGCGCAGGGTGCGGTACACCGCGGTCGCGAAGTCGTCGTCGTACAGGCGCAGCACGGTCCGCAGGTCGGGGCGGATGCCGCGGGCGTACAGCACCGCCTCCAGGTTCGTGGTGTCGGAACTGGTCACCGCCAGCAGCGCCGCCGCCCGATGGATCTTGGCGGACTCCAGGACGCCCTCCTGCGTCACGTCCCCCAGCACCACCGGCACCCGCAGCCGCCGCGCCGTGGCCAGCCCCCGCGCCTCCGCACCGGCCTCCACGCACACCACCGGCACGTCCAGCTCCCGCAGCCGCGTCAGCACCCGGGTGCCGATCTTGCCGAGGCCGAGCAGCACCACATGCCCGCTCAGTCCGCGCGGCGGCTTGCGCAGGGCGGACGCGCTGCGGAAGGTGCCGAGCCCCTCCAGCACCGCGGCCAGCAGCACCGGCAGCAGCAGCAACCCGACCAGCCCGGACAGGAGTTGGAGGATCTGCCGGCCGGTGGTGGCGCCGACCGCCGGATCGTTGATGGCGAACAGGTCCAGCAGCGTCAGATACAGCGCCCCGAGCGGATGCACCCCGGTCACCAGCCACAGGGCGACCGCGAGGGCGAGCACACAGCCCGCGAGCCCGGCCAGCGACCAGCGCAGCCGCCGCGAGAACAGCGACCCGAGCGGCGGTACGACGCCCCCGATGCCGCGCCGCGCCCCGGCCACCGGCGCCGACGTGCCGTCACCGGCGTACGCCACCTGCTCCAGCACCACCCGGCCGCACCGCCCGGCGGCCTGGCGTACCGCCGCCGTGTCGGGCAGCAGCTCGGGGCCCCGCTCGTCACCGCCCTCCGCACCCGGCGTGCCGCCCCCGGGCGGTGACAGCAGCGCCAGCGTCGCCAGGCCGGGGGTGGTCTGCTGTCCGCGCCCCGGCGGCTGTTCGACCGCGCGCAGCAACAGCCCCTCGGTCTGTACGACCTTGGTGGTGCCGGCGACGGCGGCCGCGGCCAGCGCGGGCGCGGCCGTGTCGGCGTCGGACAGTACGGTCGTCGACGCGTCGCCGGTGTCCTCGCCGGTCGCCAACGCGGCTGCCTGGTCGAGGAGTTCCTCGATGTGCTGGCCCAACCGCCGGTTGTACAGCCGCAGGACGAGCGGGAGGCGCGGGTTGAGCCGGCGGGCGGTGAGGGCGGCACGGATGTTGGTCTCGTCGTCGTCGTAGACGAGCGCCAGCGCGGCCGCCCGCTCCACGCCCGCGTCGGCGAGCACCACCTCGGTCGGCTCGACGGCCTCCACGAGCCGCTCCTGCCGGCCGGCCGCGTCACCACCACCGTTGCCACCGCCGTTGGCACCGCCGTTGGCACCGCCCGCGGCGCCGAGGCTGACGGCGGCGCCGACCACCCGGTCCAGCAGCGCCGCCGACACCGCCCGGGCCCGGCCGACGACCGGCGGCCGGACGGTGCGCTGCGCGGACGGCACGACGAGCGTGACCTGCTCTCCGTACACACCGCGCAGCTCGGCGGCCAGCCGGTGCGCGAGCGCGTCGTCCCCGCACACCACCATGTGCGCGGCCGCGTCGGCCGGGGCGCTCTGACTCGGAACCGTTCCCACGAGGGGACAGACTGCCCCACCCGGCGGCTGGTTCCACCGGAGCACCGGCAGGGACGACCCCTACCGCTTCGGCAGGTACCGCTCCGCGAAGTCCAGCTCCAGCCGAACCTGCTTGATCCGCTCGTCCACGACCAGCGAGCCGTGCCCGGCGTCGTAGCGGTACACCTCGTGGACGGCCTCGCGGGCCTGCAGCCGCTTGACGTAGTTCTCGATCTGGCGGATCGGGCAGCGCGGGTCGTTCACCCCGGCCGAGATGTAGACCGGGGCCTTGACCTGGTCGACATAGGTGATCGGCGAGGACGCCTCGAAGCGCTCCGGGACCTCCTCGGGGGTGCCGCCGAGCAGGGTGCGGTCCATCGCCTTCAGCGCCTCCATCTCGTCGTGGTAGGCGGTGACGTAGTCGGCGACGGGCACCGCGGCGATGCCCAGCGTCCACAGGTCCGGCTGCACGCCCAGCCCCAGCAGGGTGAGGTAACCGCCCCAGGAACCGCCGGTGAGGACCAGCCGCTGGGGATCCGCCAGGCCCGACTCGACGGCCCAGGCGCGCACCGCGGCGATGTCCTCCAGCTCGATCAGGCCGACCCGGTGCTTGAGGGCGTCGGTCCACGCCCGGCCGTACCCGGTGGAGCCGCGGTAGTTGACCCGCACGACCGCGTACCCGTGGTCGACCCAGGCGGCCGGGCCCGCGGCGAAGGAGTCGCTGTCGTGCCAGGTGGGACCGCCGTGGATGTCGAAGACGGTGGGCAGCGGCCCGCTGACCCCGGCCGGCTTCTGCACCAGGGCGTGGATACGGCCACCGGGCCCCTTCACCCACACGTCCTCCACCGGCACCGAGCCGGGGGACTTCAGGCCGGGCGGGTCCAGGACCACACCGCCGACCGTCGAGCGCACCGCGGACGGTTCGGCGGACGACGACCACAGGTACTCCACCGCGCCGTCCGGGCGGGCGGTCGCCCCCGACACCGTGCCCGGCGGGGTCGGGATCCTCGTCAGCTCGCGCGCCGCGAGGTCGTAGCGGAACAGCTCGCTGCGCGCCTCGAAGCTGTGCGCGATGAGCAGGGCGCTGCCGTCCGGATACCACTCGGCGCTCACATCACCGGGCAGCTCGAGCGCCAGGTCGCTCTCCTCGCCGGTCGCCACGTCCCACACCAGCGGCTCCCAGCGGCCGCGGCGCTGGTGCCCGATCAGCAGCCGGGTGTCGCCGTCGACGGGAGCGAATCCCAGGACCTCCAGGCCCAGCTCGACCGTGCCGCCCTTGGTGTCGTCCAGTTCGGCGACGGTGGTGCCGTCGGGGCGGACCACGCGCAGCGCGGAGTGCATGGCGTCGCCGTGCTCGGTGTGCTCCAGGGCGATCAGCGTGCCGTCGTGCGAGAGGTCGCCGACGCCGGCCGACTCCCGGTGCCGGTAGATCTCCACCGGCTCCTGGCCCTCGCGCGCCAGATGGATCGTCGTACCGTCCTCGTCGGTGGAGCGGCCCACCACCGCCGTACGCCCGTCTCTGCCCAGGGCGAGACCCGCCGGGTAAGAGGGGCCGAGGCCGGGGGCGCCCGGCTCGTCCGCGCCGCCGGTGAAGGGCTGGCGGCGCCAGACGCCGAACTCGTCGCCGTCCTTGTCGTCGAACCACCAGATCCACCGGCCGTCGGGGGAGAGCACGCCGTCCGTGGTGCCGTTGGGCCGGTCGGTCACCTGGCGCTGCTCGCCGCTCGCCCGGTCCCAGGCGTACAGCTCGTACGTCCCGGTCGCGTTCGACACGAACAGCGACCGGTCCGGGGCGTCCTCGGCCCAGTCCGGCAGGGACACACGGGGCGCGCGGAAGCGCTTCTCCCAGTCCGGCATTTCCTGGCTCTGCTGCCGTCCCTGCGAGACGGACCCGTTGCTCTCAGTCATGGGCCCATAGTGCCTGGTCCTCCGGCGGTTTGGCCGTGCCCCTCCTCAGCCTGTGGACAACCTGCGCCGCACTGCGGACGGGCTGCGCGCCCGGCCTTTGCCTGCACCGGCACTGTGGCCGGCCGGGGATGGGTGCGCCAGCCCGGCGCTCGCCCGGCGCCGGCCGGTTGCCGCCCGCGCCGCCTGGGGGTTCCCCCCTGCTCGAAGAGCTTCGGGAAGGCACGCATGCCCGCGGATTGAGGCACCCGGTGCCTGCACCCGCCTGAAGGGGCGCGGGGAACTGCGCGACCGGCCACGACGGACCCGCACCCGAAAACCCGCACCCGCCCCACCCGCCCCCCGCGCCCAAGCCGGCGCAGCGCACCCGTACCGTTGAAGGCGTGTACCGGTTTCTGCTGACGCCCCGCTGGTGGGGGATCAACGTCTTCGTGCTGTTGGCCATCCCCTTCTGCATCTTCATGGGCTCCTGGCAGCTGAGCCGCTTCGAGGCCCGCGTCGACGAGCACCGCGACGCCGAGGCCACCGCCACCGCCGCGCACACCGAGGCCCCGCGCCCGCTGGCCGAGCTGCTGCCGGTGGACAAGGCGACCTCCGGCAGGCAGGCCACCGCCACCGGCCACTACGACCGTCAGCTGCTGGTACCCGACCGGGAGCTGGACGGCCGCCACGGCTTCTACGTCCTGACCCTGCTCCGCGTCGACGGCGGCGAGGCCCTGCCCGTCGTACGCGGCTGGCTGCCCGGCAACGCGGACCCGGCGAAGGCCCCGGCCCCGCCGGCCGGGCGGGTCACCGTCACCGGCGCGCTCCAGGCTCCGGAGACGCCCGGCGACAACGGCGTCAGCGCCAAGGGCGGCCTCCCGGCCGGGCAGACCGCCGCGATCAGCTCCGCGACGCTGGTCAACCTGGTGCCGTACGACGTCTACCCCGCGTGGGTCACCCTCGCCAAGGGCGACGCCGGGATGAAGGCGGTGCCCGCGAGCGCGCCCTCGGACACCGGCCTCGACCTCAAGGCGTTCCAGAACCTCGGCTACACCGGCGAGTGGTTCGTCTTCGCCGGCTTCGTCGTCTTCATGTGGTTCCGGCTGCTGCGCCGCGAGGTGGAGTTCCAGAAGGACGCCAGCCTGGGCCTGCTCCCCGACACCGAAGCCGACGCCGGCCCCGGCGCGACCGGGGACGCGGACTACGACTCCGCCAGCAGCCCCGTCCGGTAGACCGTCCCCGCACACGCGCCCGTCACCGTCACCGAAGCCGACGGCGAGCCGGCTTGCGCGGTGTGCGTGACGACCACGCTGCCGTCGGCCGTGCCGCCGTCGGTGACCAGCTGGGTGGTGGTGCCGGTCTCCCCGCCGGTGGACGTGCCCGGGTCCGCGGCCGCGTCCTGGCTGGGCGACGGGTCCGGTGACGGGTTGCCGGAGCCGCCGTCCGCACCGCCGCCCCCCGTCGTGCCGCCGCTCGTGCCGCCGCCGCCCGTGGGACAGGTCGACGAGGGCACCCAGGCGAACTTCACGTCGTAGGCCGAGCCGGGCGCGAGGACCAGGCGCGACACGTACAGCGACGGGTCGGGCAGCGAGGCCGCCGCGTCGCCCGCGGTGTGCTCGACGACCGAGATCTTCGCCGCCTCGGCCGCCCCCTGCGCCGTGAAGCCGACCGTGCCGGAGCCGACGACGGCGCACTTGGCGTCCGAGACGTTCGTGATGCGGAAGGTGCCGTAGACGATGCCCGCGGAGTCGGGCGCCTCGGCCGTGGCGGCGGCGTCGCCGAGCTGCGCGGAGGTGCACTCCGGGACGCTCGCCGGGCTGGACGCGGAGGGCCCGGTGCCGGCGGGGGCGGCGGCGCTGCCCGGGCCGGCCTTGCCCTTGCCTGGGTCCTTCGTGCCCGGTTCGGCCTTGTCACGGGCGGGGCCGGTGGCCCCGGTGCCGGAGGTCTGCCCGCCGCTCGGGTCCTTGCCCTGCCCGGTGCCGCCCTGGGCCTGGGAGCTGTTGGCGGCGATGGAGGGGTCGGCGTCGGTGCCGGTCGCCTGCGAGACGTGCACCAGGGCGGGGATGGCGGTGCCCACGAACAGGGCCGCCGCCGCCATGCCCACGGCGGCCTGCCGCTTACGGGCCCGGCGGGCCGGGACCGCACGGCGCAGGAGGTCGAGGCCGCCCTCGCGCGGTTCGATCTCCTCGACCGCCTGGTGCAGCATCCGGCGCAGGGCCAGCTCGTCCGAGTCGAGCCCCTCTGGGCTCTGGTCGTCGGGGCCGTGGTTCACAGTTCCGTTCCCAGCGTGCGATGGCTTCGGGTGTTGCTCGCGTGGCGAACCCGGCTCGTGCCAGGCGTACGGCTCATGGCGTTCGTGGGAGTCGCCGCCCTCTGCTTGCTTGGTCATGCCCGTGCCCCCATCGCCCCGCGCAGGGCCGCGATGCCGCGCGAGCCGTAGGCCTTCACCGAGCCCAGCGAGATGCCGAGCGTCTCGGCGACCTGGGCCTCCGTCATGTCCGCGAAGTAGCGCAGGACCAGCACCTCGCGCTGACGGCGCTGCAGGCCCTTCATCGCCTGGATGAGGGCGTCCCGCTCCAGCTGGTCGTACGCCCCCTCCTCGGCGCTGGCCATGTCCGGCATCGGCTTGGACAGCAGCTTCAGGCCGAGTATGCGGCGGCGCAGCGCGGACCGGGACAGGTTGACCACGGTCTGGCGCAGATAGGCGAGGGTCTTCTCCGGGTCACGGACGCGCTTGCGCGCGGAGTGGACGCGGATGAACGCCTCCTGGACGACGTCCTCGCAGGAGGCCGTGTCGTCGAGGAGGAGAGCGGCGAGACCGAGCAGGGAGCGGTAGTGCGCCCGGTAGGTCTCGGTGAGGTGGTCGACGGTCGTACCCGCCGCCACCGCCTCGCTCTGGTCGGCGCCGTCACGCTGACCGGGGAGGCGGGCGGGCCGCGCTGCGGGCATGGGCGCGATCACCGGCATGCCACGGGACGGGCCGGCCATGCGCGGTCGAAGGGCCGGCGGACGGGGCCGAAGGGCCGTGCCGCGCGCAGCCGCAGGAAAGTCGAGTACCTCTGCCACGCCAGTTGGACCCGTTTCCCCCCGCGAGGGTTGTACGCGCCCGGCGCCGGATTTGCGCCGCCCGACACTGAGTCGTGTGCCGTCATCAGCCCCGCTCTTCCCCTATGTCCGTTTGCGACCGGGCGTCCCGCCCGGCACGGGCCGCCCCCAGGCCCTGACCCACGCGCCTCCCGCAGCCCGGAAAAGGGCGATCGCAAAGACGCTCCCCGCCGTCCGCGCGGTTGCGGAGGCGGGGAGAAAAATCTTCGAACGCCTGGTGGCACGATTCAAGTGGTCCGGACCATCGTCCTGATCACACAATTTCCACAGATCCTACAAAGGACCACTGACAGAACGACCGGATTTTCCGACCAGGGGAGCGGGGGGTACGGCTCAGCCCCGCTCGGCCGCCACCAGCTCGGCGAGCTGCGCGACGTTCAGCGCGGCCCCCTTGCGCAGGTTGTCCCCGCACACGAACAGTTCCAGCGCCGTCGGGTCGTCCAGCGCCCGGCGGACCCGGCCGACCCAGGTCGGGTCGGTGCCCACGGCGTCGGCCGGCGTCGGGAACTCGCCCGCGGCCGGGTTGTCGACCAGGACCACGCCCGGCGCGGTCGCCAGGATCTCCCGGGCGTGCTCGACGGTGACCTCGTCCTGGAAACGCGCGTGGACGGTGAGGGAGTGCGTGGTGACGACGGGGACGCGGACACAGGTCACGGCGACCGGGAGCGACGACAGGCCGAGGATCTTGCGGGACTCGTCCCGCACCTGCATCTCCTCCGAGGACCAGCCGTCCTCGCGCAGCGACCCGGCCCACGGGACCACGTTCAGCGCGACCGGCTCCGGGAACGGCCCGGTGTCGTCGCCGACGGCCCGCCGTACGTCGCCGGGGCCGGTGCCCAGCTCCGTACCGGCGACCAGGGACAGCTGCCGCCGCAGCGTCTCCACGCCGGCCCGTCCCGCACCGCTCACGGCCTGGTACGACGACACCACCAGTTCGCGCAGCCCGAACTCGGCGTGCAGCGCGCCCAGGGCGACGATCATCGACAGGGTGGTGCAGTTGGGGTTGGCGACGATCCCGCGCGGCCGCAGCCGTACGGCGTGCGGGTTGACCTCGGGCACGACGAGCGGGACGTCGCCGTCGAGCCGGAACACGGCGGAGTTGTCGATCACGACGGCGCCCTTGGCCGCGGCGATCGGCACCCACTGCGCGGCGATCTCGTCGGGCACGTCGAACAGCGCGATGTCGACCCCGTCGAGGGCCTCCTCGCTCAGCGCGAGCACCTCGGTCTCCTCGCCGCGCACGGCCACCTTGCGGCCGGCCGAACGCGGCGAGGCGATGAGGCGGATCTCGCCCCAGACGTCCTTGCGCTGGGACAGGATCTGGAGCAGAACCGTGCCGACGACTCCGGTCGCACCCACGACCGCGAGCGTCGGACGGTCCTTCATCGGCGTACGCCTGTGCGGACGCGGGCGGTCATCGCCCGGTGCCTCCGTAGACGACGGCCTCGTCGCTGTCGGAGTCGAGCCCGAAGGCGGTGTGCACCGCGCGGACGGCCTCCGGCACGTCGTCGGCGCGGGTGACGACCGAGATACGGATCTCGGAGGTCGAGATCAGCTCGATGTTCACGCCGGCGTCGGACAGCGCGGTGAAGAAGTCCGCGGTGACGCCCGGGTTGGTCTTCATACCGGCGCCGACCAGGGAGATCTTGCCGATCTGGTCGTCGTAGCGCAGCGAGTCGAAGCCGATGCCGGAGCGGTTCTTCTCCAGGGCGTCGATGGCCTTGCGGCCCTCGGTCTTCGGCAGCGTGAAGGAGATGTCCGTCAGGCCCGTGGCCGCGGCAGACACGTTCTGCACGACCATGTCGATGTTGATCTCGGCATCGGCGATCGTGCGGAAGATGGAGGCCGCCTCGCCCGGCTTGTCGGGCACGCCGACGACCGTGATCTTGGCCTCGGAGGTGTCGTGCGCGACACCGGAGATGATGGCCTGCTCCACCTGCTTGTCCCCAATCGGTTCACTGCTGACCCACGTGCCCTGAAGCCCGCTGAAGCTGGACCGGACGTGGATCGGGATGTTGTAGCGGCGGGCGTACTCCACACAGCGGTGGAGCAGCACCTTGGACCCGGACGCGGCCAGCTCGAGCATGTCCTCGAAGGAGATCCAGTCGATCTTCCGGGCCTTCTTCACCACACGCGGGTCGGCGGTGAACACGCCGTCGACGTCGGTGTAGATCTCGCACACCTCGGCGTCGAGCGCCGCAGCGAGCGCGACGGCCGTGGTGTCGGAGCCACCGCGCCCCAGCGTGGTGATGTCCTTGGTGTCCTGGCTGACGCCCTGGAAGCCCGCGACGATGGCGATGTTGCCCTCGTTCAGCGAGTCCCGGATACGGCCCGGCGTGACGTCGATGATCCGGGCTTTGTTGTGGACCGAGTCGGTGATGACACCTGCCTGGCTTCCGGTGAACGACTGGGCGCTGTGGCCCAGGTTTTTGATCGCCATGGCCAGCAGGGCCATCGAGATCCGCTCCCCGGCGGTCAGCAGCATGTCGAGCTCGCGCCCGGCAGGGATCGGGGATACCTGCTCGGCGAGATCGATCAGCTCGTCCGTCGTGTCGCCCATCGCGGAAACCACGGCGACCACCTGGTGGCCGTTCTTCTTGGCTTCCACGATCCGCTTGGCGACGCGCTTGATGCCTTCGGCATCGGCTACGGAGGAGCCTCCGTACTTCTGCACGACAAGGCCCACGTGCGCTCCTCGCTCCGTTTGTGTTCTTTCCGCAGATACGCCGGTGTACCGCGGTCGGTTCAGTCTATCGAGCGCCCGTTTTCACCCCTCGGGATACCGCATCGTGAGATGTCCGGGCCGCTCGCGTCCGACAGGCTCATGCCCAGGGGGGCGGTGGGCACGCGGAATGTGGGTCGGGTCACATGGTGAGACGGTCAGCCGGCGAGGTCTTTGAGGGGGGTCGTGTCGAGGGGGATGTTCACGGGCTCGGGAAGCTCGACGACGGTGCCGAAAGGCTTGTTGAGCTGGAGGCGGTAGCGGCCGTCCTCCGGGTCGCTCAAGACGGTGACGGTACCGTCGTCGCGGTCGATGAGCAGGTAGACGGGGATGCCGGCGGCGGCGTAGGCGTCGGGTTTCTCGACTCGGTCACGCTGGTGCGTGTCGGAGTCGTACGACGTGACCTCTACGGCCATGAGCACGCCCTCCGCACCGGACCAGTCTCCATGCCCCACCGGGAACCCGAAGGGCGCCAGAACGCCGTCCGGGCGCGCCCGCCCCTTGCGGTAGCGCTCGACCTTCATCCCACGGTCCCCGTAGAGCCACAGCTCAGGCCGATGCTGCATGCACAGCCTCTGCAGCCAGGCGATGATGTGGTCGTGGTTGCCATCGGTCACCGGCTTGACCTGGACCTTTCCCCCGATGAACTCCAGCCGCACAGTCTCCGGGGCGTGGCGTTCCAGTTCCTCGAACTCCTCGACGGACATCTGCGGCCGGTGCTGCTCGGTCCTGGGGGTCATGGCGTCGCCTCCTCGACTCCATGGTGCCCGGACCGGCACGTCCTGCACGCTCATACGCCCCTCGCGGCCTTCGGGCGCAGGCCGCCCGCGCGGCGCACCTCGTCCGCCCAGCGCGTGACGTCGACGACGCCGGTGCCCTGGGCCGGAGCGGTGAGGAAGGTGTCCGGGACGTATCCGGGGAGCGGTCCTGCCGCCTCCTCCGCCTCGATCTCGGCCCGGCAGTCGAGGCACAGGCCGTCCACGATTTTCGTGGTCAGTTCGTCGGCGTCGCACGTGACGCAGCACATGATCACGCGGTCGATCCGGGCCCGGCGGGTGGCCTTCTGCCGGATCTTCGCCTTCTTCGGCGGCATCTTCGTCTCCAATCGGTTGCGGGCCAGGCCCCCCGGGTTCGCGACCGTCGCGGGAAGTCCGTCGGTCAGGGCCTTGGTGATGTCGTGCGGCGCCGCGCCACGCGAGAGCCACTCGGCGGCGAGGTTTTCGAGGGCCTGGCAGTCCGAATCGGACAGCGGCATGCGGGGATCGGCGTCCCTGAGTTCGGCAAGGGTGCGGTAGGCGGCGCTGCCGGACTCCTCCGGAGCGGCTTCCTCCAGCGGCTCCTCCGGCAGCTCCGGCTCCTCGGTGCGCGCCAGGCCCGGGGCGTACGCCTCCGTGACGATCCGGCCCTTGCGCGCCCGCGCGAACTCCGCCCACCACTCCGGTGACCTGGGTGTACGCGACCAGTACGTCCGCGTCACCCAGCGCATCGAGTTGTCCTCGACGGTGATGTGCTCCCGGATGTGCCGCAGGTGGCCGGCGACGGTCAGGAGCTTCATCGACGAACGGACGGCCTGCTGACCGTAGCGGGGGTGGTGCGCCGCGATCGCCTTGTAGCCCATGGCGTGGCCGTCGTGCAGGTGGTCGATGTAGAGCGCGAGGTCGCGTTCGCGGTCGGGCAGGTGTGCGAAGTCCTGCTCTGCGTGCGGGTCTTCGTCACCCACGGAGCGCTTTCCGTACCCCGTTTTGGCCAGGGGGTGGGACGGGGACGGCAGGACGGGATTAGGGTAGGCGCAAGCCGCCATCGAAGTGTCCGTTCGATGAGTAGGTCGAGGCCCCGGAGCCGGTGTTGGCGCACCGACCGGGGCCGATCTATGTGCCGCGAACCTAGAGCGGCTTTACGTTCCGGCGCAAGCTGACCACGGAACGTCACTCTTTCGAGGTAGGACGCCTCAACTCACGTACAGGCTTGGTTGGTTGGTCGGTTTCACCCAGCCCAAAACCCAGGGGAAGAGCTCGAAGCCCGAGGCTCAAGCCCCGGGCTGAAGTGCGGCGATGAACGCCGTCCAGACGGGGGCGGGGACGGCGAGATGCGGGGCCGCGGGGGTCTTCGAGTCGCGAATGTGGATGGTGGTGGAGGTGGCGGCTACTTCGACGCATGCGGCGCCTTCCGAGTCGCTGTAGCTCGACTTGAACCACTTCATCTGGTCGCTCATGGCTGATCCACCATCCGCTCGACGAAACGGGCAGACTCGTCTGGGCTGAGAGCCTCCGCGCGAATCATGCTAAGCCGTTCGTTGGCGCGGCTGACGACCGCCGGGTCCGCTGAAAGGTGGCTACCCAACTGGCCTTCTGTATAGGCGAACCGCTCGTGATCGCGGTTCACCAGCAGAACGATCGGCCCCATGAGCGCGGACGCGACAACCCGCTCGAAGGGCAACACCTGAAGTGCCACGTTGGACAGGCGAGAGGCCTCCAGCAGGCGGAGCAACTGCTCAGCGTTGACTTGGGGGGCCCGCAGAGCTGCCTCGTAGATCACAAAGCTGAAAGCCACCGGTGGCTTCCGCCTGGCGAGGATGGACTGCCGTTCCAGCCGAGCTGCGATCCGCTCTTCCACAGTCTCCTCATCCAGGAGGGGAACGTGGTTCTCCATGAGCGCCCGCGCGTATTCCTTCGTTTGCAGCAGCCCCGGGATGTGCGTGACCTCGAACCACCAGAAGCTGATCGCCTCCCTCTCCCGCTCCATGAACTCCTGCGCCCGCGGCGGAAACTTCTCCCTGCTCAAGTAGTCCTTGGCCGCGCTCAGTAATCCCTCCGCCCCGCACAACTCGTCCGCCACGTCGAGGACTCGGGGCGTCGGCATCCGAACCCCTTGCTCCATGGCCTTGATGGTGTCCGGGGAGTAGTTCGACGCGGCGGCCAACTCCTCCCGCGAAACGTTGGCCTTCGTACGCCAGCGCTTCAACTGGTTGCCGATGAAGCGCCACATGGGGGGCGGCTGGGTCACTGAACGCACCTCCGACCGGTACACCGCGCCGTGTATCACCTGGGTCACTACCGACCGTAGCCACCAGGAAGCCACCGTGTGACCATGACCGAGAGAATTCACCGGCCCTCCTGGGTCCCCGCCCAGGGCCATCGACTGCGCCTGGCGGGCGTGCACTTCGACGCCGTGCGGATCGAGGGGCGCAGGGGCCAGGCCGTGGCCGAGGGGCTGATCGAGCGGGCCGACGACGACGCGGGGCCGATCGTGTGCGCGGGCGGGGGCGGGAGCCGGTGGGTGTACTTCCTGCTCCCGCCGGGGAGCGTGCACCGCCACGACTGGCCGCTCGGCGTGCAGCGGTTCGGCCGGCGCGCGGACCGCACCGTCACCTACATCGGCGTACCGGCGCTGGACGGCGACACCTGGCCCCTGCGCTGGTACAGCGCGCCGACGCCGACCGCGCCGTACGTCGACGCGGAGGCGCTGCTCGCCGTCACCTGCCCGGGTGGATCCCCAGCGGTCCGCCGATCTCCTGGGCCATGACCCGGCCCGCCTCGAACTCCAGGGTGTCGTCGCCCAGGTCCGACTGGTCCGTGTCGAGGCCGTCCAGTTCCTCCAGGGGCTGGTTCAGGCGGACGTGGGCCAGGACCGAGTGCAGGGCGCGCAGGGCCGCCGAGGCCGTGGAGCCCCAGTTGGAGAAGTAGGAGAACTGCCACCACCACAGCGCCTCGGAGGTACGGCCGGCGCGGTAGTGGGCCATGCCGTGGCGCAGGTCGGTGATGACGTCGGTGAGGTCGTCGGAGATACGGGCCGGGACCGGGGCGGTGCGCGGCTCGTAAGGGTCGAAGACCTCGGAGTAGACGTCGATGGGGTCGAGCAGGCGGGCGAGGTTCTCCCGCAGCTCGTCCACGTCCTGCTCCGGGCCGGGGTCGGGCTCGTAGCGCTCGTCGGGGACGATGTCCTCGTGGGCACCCAGGCGACCGCCGGCCAGAAGGAGCTGGGAGACCTCCAGGAGGAGGAAGGGGACCGCCGATGCCGGCTCGTCGCCCTTCGCCACCTCCGTGACGGCCACCAGGAAGCTCTCGATCTGGTCCGCGATCTGGACCACGAAGTCGTCAGGGTTCGGGTCGGTCGCGTGCAGCGTGGCGTCAGACATCTAGCAGTCGTCTCCCCTCGAAGGCGCGGCCGAGGGTCACCTCGTCCGCGTATTCCAGGTCGCCACCCACCGGGAGGCCGCTGGCCAGGCGGGTGACCTTCAGGCCCATGGGCTTGATCATGCGGGCGAGGTACGTCGCCGTCGCCTCGCCTTCGAGATTGGGGTCGGTGGCCAGGATCAGCTCGGTGACCGTGCCGTCGGCCAGCCGGGCCAGGAGTTCCCTGATGCGCAGGTCGTCGGGGCCCACGCCCTCGATCGGGCTGATGGCGCCGCCGAGCACGTGGTAGCGGCCGCGGAACTCGCGGGTCCGCTCGATCGCCACGACGTCCTTCGGTTCCTCCACGACGCAGATGACCGCCGGGTCGCGGCGCGGGTCACGGCAGATCCCGCACAGCTCCTCCTGCGCGACGTTGCCGCAGGTCGCACAGAAGCGGACCTTCGCCTTCACCTCGAGGAGGGCGTGCGCGAGGCGCCGTACGTCCGTGGGCTCCGCCTGGAGGATGTGGAAGGCGATCCGCTGGGCGCTCTTGGGACCGACGCCGGGCAGCCGCCCCAGCTCGTCGATGAGGTCCTGGACCACGCCTTCGTACAACGGACTGCCGTCCTTCCTGGGGTTCCTGTCACTACGTACGGTAGAGGGCCGAGACCCGACTCAGAAAGACAGGTGACTAGAACGGCAGACCGGGGATGCCGGTGCCGCCGCCCAGTCCCTGCGCCAGCGGGCCGAGCTTTTGCTGCTGGAGGTTCTGCGCGTTCTCGTTGGCCGCCTGGACGGCCGCCACGATCAGGTCGGCCAGCGTCTCGGTGTCCTCCGGGTCGACGGCCTTGGGGTCGATCTTCAGCGTGCGGAGTTCTCCGGAGCCGGTCACGGTGGCCTTCACCAGGCCGCCGCCCGCCTGGCCGTCGACCTCCGTGTTCGCCAGTTCCTCCTGGGCCCTGGCAAGGTCCTGCTGCATCTTCTGCGCCTGCTGCAGCAGCTGCTGCATGTTCGGCTGGCCACCACCGGGGATCACGTCTTCAGCTCCTTGGCGTCGGTGCGCGCGTTCCGTGCGGAATTACCGCTCTCGGAATGAGCCTACGTGGTCCGGGAGGGCATCGCCCCGCCACTCTTTCGAGTGAGTCGATCTCGTCTCCTATACCTGATCAAGGCCCTCTTCCGGGCGGAAAAGAGGCCAAAGGTCACCCCTCGCCACCCATTGGGCGGTAGGAAGGGTCCGGCGCATCAGCATCACGCGTCACTGGGTCATGGGTCACTGGGTCACGCAGCGTGATCGGTCGCGGTCGGTCGGGATCAGTAGGGAGTGCCGGGGTGGGTCAGCCGGAGATGCAGCCCGAGGGTCCGCCTCAGGACGGGTGGGGCGAGGGTGCGGCCGGGCTGCGGCCGGGCGATCTGACCGGGCGGGCGTTCCCGCTCGGCGACTGGGGCGAGCCCGCGCAGCGCCTGAACGAGCTGTACCGCTGGGTGGAGCGCGGGGCGCTGGAGACGTCGGCCTGGTATCTCGCCGACCGCGTGTGGAAGCGGCGCGGGGCGCGGTTGCTGCGCGCCGGGGCGGCCCTGGGCGCGGTCGCCGGGGCCGCGCTGCCGCTGCTGGACCTCACCGGCGTGATCGGCGGCGTCGCGCCCTGGGGTTATCTGGCGCTGATGCTGGCGGTGGCGTGCGTGGGCGTGGACCGGTTCTTCGGCGTGACGTCCGGCTGGATAAGGGACGTGGCGACCGCGCAGGCCGTGCAGCGCCGGCTTCAGGTGCTCCAGTTCGACTGGGCCTCGGAGAGCGTGCGCGAGGTGCTGGGCCCGACGGAGGGCACGGCGAGCGAGGCCGCCGACCGGTGCCTGGGGGTGCTGCGACGCTTCTCCGAGGACATCACGGAGCTGGTGCGCACCGAGACGGCGGACTGGATGGTGGAGTTCCGCACCGGTTCCGCACCGCTCGGCATCCAGTCGGCGGTGGCCTCCCCCGGGACGCGGCAGGACGGAACGGTCGTGCACGGCCGCTTTCCGATGCCGCCGGGCGGCGGCACCCGGCCGAACATGCCGCGGCAGCGGCCGCCTGAGCCTCGTTGAGGTGGTTGGGGGGCTGGGTGCGGGTGGGTGCCGGTCGCTTTGCGGCTGCGGGTGCGTGGGGGCTGGTCGCGCCCGCGCGGCGGAGCCGCACATCAGATGCAGCCCCGCGCCCCGGGCGGGGTTGCCGTCTCGTCGGCTGTGAGCTCGCTCAGCCGGGGGTCAGCTCTGGCGGGTGTACGTCAGTTTTTCTCCGTTGCTGGTGTTGACGCGTTCCAGGCTGCCGTCCGGGAGCAGGGTGACCTCGGTGGCCGCGCCCGGTGAGCAGGATGCCGACGGGCCGGTGATCACGGTCGACGGGCCGATCTGCAGCGGGCCGTCCGGGCCGGGCGCCGCGCTGAGGGAGGCCGTGAACTCGCAGTGGTAGGTGCCGCTGCCGGCCGGGCCCTCGGCGACGAGGGTGAGGACCGCGTCGCCCACCTCGCCTTGGCGGATGGTCAGCACGCGGGTGTTGAGGCCGGTCCCGTTGTCGATGGTCGTGGCCCAGGTGCCGAGGTACCCCTGCGGAACGGCGCCGTTCTGCGTGGACGGGCTCGGGGTCGGGGTCGGGGACGGGGCGTCGGTGGCCGGCTGCGGGGAGGGCTGCGCGCCGGTCGCGGTCGGGGACGGGTGGGACCCCTTGCCGGAGCCGCCCCCGCTCATGAACGCGTACACCGAGCCGCCCGCGGCGAGCGCGACGATCACCGCGATCACGACGAGCAGCACGGTGGAACGGCCGCTGCGGCGCGGGGGCTCCTGCTGTCCGAAGGGCGGGGGCCCGTACGGCGGCGTGGCCCCGAGCCCGCCGCCCGGCCCCGCGTACCCCGGCCCTGCCCACCCACCGGGCTGCCCCGGGTGGCCGTAGGCGCCGGGTGCGGGAGACGACTGGGGGTGCGGGTGGCCGTACGGGGCGGGGGCCACCGGGGTCTGCGGGTAACCGGGGCTCCCGTGGTACGGCCCTTGCGGCGCAGGCGCCTGCGCGTGCTGGACGCCGGGCTGCTGGGGGACGCCGTACGTCGCGGGTGGGTGGCCCGGCTGGGGCGGGGTGTGCGGGGTGGGTGCCGGCCCGGCCGCCTGGGGGTGGCCGTGCGGAGGCGTCTGCGCGGGGGCGGCCGTGCCCGGTGCCGCGCCGGTGCCGCGCGCCGCGCCGCCGCCCGCTCCGGCGGCCATCGTCGGCAGATGCCCCGGCTGCCCCGGCGGAGGCGGTCCGGCTGCCCCGTCCCGGGGGCCGGGCACACCGGGCGCCGCGGCCGCGTCGGCGGCGGAACCGTGCTCGGGAGCGGCGCCGGGCACGGCGGCCGGCTGTTCCGCCACGATGCGCGGAGCGCCGGCCGGGGCGACCGGGGCGGGCGAGACGGCACCCGGGGCACCGCTGGGAGCGTCCGGTGCCGTGGCCGGCGGCCCGCCTGCCACGGCAGCCTCGGCACCGCCGCCCGCAACCGCCTTCGCGGCGTCGGGTGCGGCACCGTCGGCCGCCCTCGCGTCACCCCCGGCATCCGGCGCGTCCGGAGCCGCACCCGCTGTGGCCGGACCCGCGCCCTCCGGGTTCTCCGTGTCCAGCAACCGCACCGCGTGGCGCCCCAGTTGGGCGACCAGGGTGCCGGGGAGCCACGGGTCGCGGGAGCGGCCGTCGGTGACGGTGTCCTCCGCGCCGGTGTGCTCCAGGACGCGGTCCAGGGTGGGGCGGGCTCCGGGGTCCTTGCGCAGGCACTCGCGGACCAGGTCGGCGATGCCCTCCGGCACGCCCTCGAGGTCGGGTTCCTCCTGGGCGATGCGGTACATCAGCGCGTGCACCCCGGTCGTGGCGGAGCCGAAGGGGAGGGTGCCGGTGGCCGCGTAGGCCAGCACCGAGCCCAGGCAGAAGACGTCGCAGGCCGGTGTGATGCGGTCGCCGCGCACCTGCTCGGGCGCCATGAAGCCGGGCGAGCCGACCAGCGAACCGGTGCGGGTGAGCCCCTCCCGGGCCGGCGTCTCCAGGGCCCGCGCGATGCCGAAGTCGATGACGCGGGGACCGTCGATCGTCACCAGCACGTTGGAGGGCTTCAGGTCACGGTGGACGATGCCCGCCGCGTGGATGTCCTTGAGGGCGTGCGCGAGGCCCGCCGCCAGGATGCGCACCGAGCGCTCCGGCAGGGCGCCGTGGTCGTGGCCGACGACCCGCTCGAGGCTCGGTCCGGCGACGTACCCGGTGGCCACCCACGGCACGGCGGCCTCGGTGTCGGCGTCGAGCACGGGCGCCGTCCAGTGCCCGCCGACGCGCTGCGCGGCCTGCACCTCCTGCCGGAAGCGCGCGCGGAACTCCTCCTGCGCGGCCAGCTCCTCGCGCACCAGTTTCACGGCGACCGTGCGTCCCCGGTCGGAGCGGGCCAGATACACCTGCCCCATGCCGCCGGCACCGAGCCGCGCCAGCAGCCGGTAGACGCCGATGCGGTGCGGATCCCCCGGCCCCAGTTTCTCCATGCCCTGCCCCTCCCCCTGTGCAACGGACCCACGATAGTTGCGGGGTCGGCGCAGGCGGACGGGCCGGTGTCTACGGTTCCGTAACAGCCGGGTCCAGCTTGTCCAGGACCACGGCCAGCCGCTCCAGCAGTTCGACGGCGGATGCCAGCTCCGCCTCCCCGAAGGAGTCGGCCAGCCGGTCGGCGAAAGCGGCGTGCCGGGGGCCGATACGGGCGACGGCCGCGCGCCCGGCCTCGGTGGGCGCGAGCAGTTTGGCACGGCGGTGGGCCGGGTTCGGCCGGTACTCGGCCAGCCCCCGCTCCACCAGCAGGTCGGCGATCCGCTGCACGCTCTGCCGGGTGATGCCCATCGCGCGGGCGATCCCGGCGACCGGCAGCGGCTCGGCCAGTACGGCTCCCAGGACCTGCCACCGGGCGGCGGTCAGCCCGGCCGGCCGGGCCAGCTCCTCGGCCACGGCAAGGAACTGCCCGTTGAGCCGGAAGACACCGAGCGCGGTGCGGCTGAGCAGTTCCTGACGGGCTCGGCTCACCGGGCGCCGGCCTGCTGCAGCTCGGCGTACGCCGTCGCGTCGGAGTCGTGGAAGAGGCGGTACCAGGCGTCGGTCACGCGCTCGTCGTAGGCGCCGAGCAGCCGGAAGATCTCCCGCGCGAAGGCGACCGGCTCGGTGGGCCCGGCGCTGATCAGCAGGCCGTCGGTGACGGCGTCCGTCTCGACGTACCGGTCGCCGCCGGCGTATCCGGTGGCCGCCAGGTACTGCGGCGCCCCGCTGGTGTGGGCGTGGTCGTCGAAGAGGCCCTCGCGGGCGAGCCCGCGGGTCGCGCCGCAGATCGCGGCGACCGGGACACCGGCGTCCAGGAAGCCGCGGGCGGTGCGGGCGAAGGGGGCGAGGGGGTCGCCTTCGGCGTTCCAGTCGTTGGCGCCGGGCAGGATCAGCAGGGAGCTGTCCTCGGGGCGTACCTCTTCCAGGGCGAGGTCGGGCTGGATGCGCAGGCCGCCGATGCTGGTCACGGGCCCACGGGTGGGGCCGACGGTGCGGACGGGGAAGCCGGCGAGCGCGAGGTGCGCGGTGGCGTGGCCGGTCTCCCAGTCGGCGAGGGTGTCGTAGACGGCGAGGTGCACAGGCTTGCGGTCGGTGCTGCTCATGGCTGCCTCCAGCGAATCTGCCTATGACAGCAGGCTGTCACTACGACAGATTGCTGTCAATGACGCCCCGGAGAGACGGAACCCGCATCGACAACCTGTCGCGCAAAGGCCCTGTCCACAGACAGGACGCCGATACCGCTTCCGCATCGCGGACATTTACGCTCGCCGACATGACCCCTCATCTGCCCGACCCCCAGACCGGCGCCGCGGTGAAGGCCGCGGACCGCGCGCACGTGTTCCACTCCTGGTCCGCGCAGGACCTGATCGACCCGCTCGCCGTCGCCGGCGCGGAGGGGTCGTACTTCTGGGACTACGACGGCAAGCGCTACCTCGACTTCACCAGCGGGCTCGTCTACACCAACATCGGCTACCAGCATCCGAAGGTCGTCGCCGCGATACAGGAGCAGGCGGCGACGATGACGACGTTCGCGCCGGCCTTCGCGGTCGAGGCGCGTTCGGAGGCGGCCCGGCTGATCGCCGAGCGCACCCCGGGCGACCTGGCCAAGATCTTCTTCACCAACGCCGGCGCCGACGCCGTCGAGCACGCGATCCGCATGGCCCGGCTGCACACCGGCCGTCCGAAGGTGCTCTCGGCGTACCGCTCGTACCACGGCGGCACCCAGCAGGCGATCAACGCCACCGGCGACCCGCGCCGCTGGGCCAGCGACACCGGCACCAGCGGTGTCGTCCGCTTCTGGGCGCCCTTCCTCTACCGCTCCCGCTTCTACGCCGAGACGGAGGAGCAGGAGTGCGCGCGGGCGCTGGAGCACCTGGAGACGACCATCGCCTTCGAGGGGCCGGCCACGATCGCCGCGATCATCCTGGAGACGGTGCCAGGCACCGCCGGGATCATGGTCCCGCCGCCCGGCTATCTCGCCGGGGTGCGCGAGATCTGCGACAAGTACGGGATCGTGTTCATCCTGGACGAGGTGATGGCCGGGTTCGGCCGCACCGGTGAGTGGTTCGCGGCCGACCTGTTCGGCGTCGTACCGGACCTGATGACCTTCGCCAAGGGCGTGAACAGCGGATACGTCCCGCTGGGCGGTGTGGCGATCTCCGGGGCGATCGCCGAGACCTTCTCCAAGCGGCCCTACCCGGGCGGGCTCACCTACTCCGGGCACCCGCTGGCCTGCGCCGCGGCCGTGGCGACGATCAACGTGATGGCCGAGGAGGGCGTCGTCGAGCACGCCCGCCGGCTCGGCGAGACGGTGCTCGCCCCCGCCCTCACCGACCTGGCCGAGCGGCACCCGAGCGTCGGCGAGGTCCGCGGCACCGGCATGTTCTGGGCGCTGGAGCTGGTGAAGAACCGGCAGACGCGCGAGCCGCTGGTGCCGTACAACGCGGCCGGTGAGGCGAACGCGCCGATGGCGGCCTTCGCGGCGGCGGCCAAGGCGCACGGCGTGTGGCCGTTCGTGAACATGAACCGCACCCACGTCGTCCCGCCGTGCAACGTGAGCGAGGCCGAGCTGAAGGAGGGCCTCGCGGCGCTGGACGCGGCCCTGTCGGTCGCAGACGAGTACACGGCGTAGCTCCCGCGGGGGGCGCCCCCGGTGGCCCGAACGCGTAAGGTGGCGTGCTCGTAGACACCCTGCGAGCCCGCCACCTGCGCGCGTTCCGGAAGGAGCTCCCACGACCATGCCCGGCAGTACCGGCACCGGCGCCGTGACCCGCAGCACCCTGCGGCAGCAGATCGCCGACGCACTGCGCGACGAAGTGCTGGCCGGCCGGCTCAAGCCCGGGCAGGAGTTCACGGTCAAGGAGATCGCCGAGCAGTACGGCGTCTCCGCGACGCCGGTGCGCGAGGCGCTCGTCGACCTCGCCGCGCAGGGCCTGCTGGAGGCCGACCAGCACCGCGGCTTCCGTGTGCACGAGTACTCCGTCGCGGACTACCGGGGCATCATCGAGGCCCGCGGCCTGGTCGTGGAGGGGATGTTCACGGCCCTCGACGACGGCCACAAGGGCTACCGGGACCTGCACGAACCGCAGGTGGCGGCCGCGGCCGCCGGGGTGCGGCGGCGCGCGGAGGAGGCGCAGCGGGCGGCGCGGGCGGGTGACCTGACCGTGCTGATCGGCTACGACCTGAGGTTCTGGCGCGAGCTGAGCACCCTGTTCGGCAACCCCTACCTCGCCGGCTTCCTGCACCGCCTGCGGGTGCAGTCCTGGGTGTGCGCGGTGCAGCATCTGCGGCGGCTCACCGATCTGCGCGGCCACCTGTGGGCCCGCCACACCGAGCTGGTCGACGCCCTGTCCCGGCGCGACACCGCCACCGCCCGGTCGATCGTCACGTCGTACAACGCGCACTCCCTGGCGCTGATCGAACAGCTCGCGGCCCACAGGGGTGAGGCGCCGGGCGCGGGGGAAAACGACGGCTGACGGGGACACACCCCCGCGTCTTACGGGGGCGGGTGACAGCGAATACGCTGCCCTGACCAAGGCGTGCGCCGTTGCTGTGTGAGGAGCTACTTTTGGCCTGTGACCTGTGGCTGGTACCGCTCGTCGACGTGTTGTGCCACGCGCCCGACAACCCGTTCGCCGAGGAACTCGCCCAGTACAACGCGGCGCTCGCCGAGGCCGGCCTGCCGCCGGTGCCGGTGTACCAGTACATGCCGGGACTGTCCGGAGACGTCGGCCCGGTCGCCGGGTTCGACTACGACGCGCTGCACTTCCTGCGGCGCGCGCACCTGCTCCAGCTGTGCGGGCTGCCGGTGACTCCGGTGGACGAACTGGGCGGGGACTACGAGCAGTTGCTGGAGATGTTCGAGACGACGGCCCAGCAGTCCCACCTGGTCTGGCACTACGACCACGCCGGCGCGTACGTGCCGCTGGACTTCCCGCACCCGCTGGCCAATGATGAACTCCTCGCGGGTGGCGGCCCGTTGGGGTCTTCACAAGGACTGCTGCGGGAGCTGGAGCAGGTCGCCCCGGCCCTCGGCATCGACCCGGCCAACCCGCCGGCAGCGCCGCAGCCGCCTCTGGAGCCAACGGAGTTGGAGCAGCCAGCCGAGCCGGCGCCCTACGACCCGAGCCCTTTCGCCCGCGAACGGCACGTGTGGCTGGGGCTGCACGCGGCGGCGACGCGAAGTCTGGCGCAGGGCTCGATGATCGTGTTCAGCTGACGGCCGGTCCGGTCACTGAAGCTGGGCCGTCCCCTTCTGGAGTTCCTCGATGTTCATCACCGGGGTGACCTCGACGTAGGCGTTCAGTTCGCTGTACAGCACGTCCAGGGTGGGCGGGAGCTGCGAGCTGTCGGGCAGGTCGACGACCAGCAGCATCGTCCGGTGGCCGTCCATCGGGCCGAAGTAGGCCGCCTCCGGCTTGATGTGCTCCAGCATCTCCTTCACCATCTGGGGCATCTTGCCGCTGCGGATGGCCTCGTTGCCGCGTTCCGTGTCCACGTTGGCTTTGACGAGCAGGCGCATCGCGCTCACCTTCTCCATGGTCGATGCACGCCCCTACGGACTCACCTTATGTCCGGTCAGCAGGGTTCGCCCGCTCGCGTGACCACTGGCCCGGGGCGCCCGCGGCCCGTGCGCCGCGGACGCCCCGGTGTGGCGCCCTCAGTGACTGCCGGGGTGTCAGTCCGCCTGCGGCCAGGGCCAGCCGAGCTGGAGGAACAGGCCCAGGCGGTCGCTGACCGCGCGGATCTCGGAGATCTTGCCGTCGGCGATCGTGAAGATCCAGATCGCCTCGATCTCGAAGGCGTGGCCGGTCGGCTCTGGCATGCGCGGGTGGGTGCCGCGATGCACGCCCCGCTGTGTCACCCGGGCCACCACCTTCTCGCCCTCCGCGAGCAGTTCGTCGACCTGCACGGTGAGCGGGTCGAACGCGGCGACCTGCTGGCGCAGTCCCTCGAAGGCGGCCCCGGGCTCGTCCGCCTCACCATGGATGATCTTGTTGTGGTCCACCACGCCGGCCGCCATGAACTGCGGCAGGTCCTCCAGCCGCCGCTCGCTGACGGCCTCGAAGAAGTGCTGGACCACCTTCTTGTGCGCGTCCGTGTCCCCCACGTGCTCCCCCTTGTGACGGCTCGTGCCGATCTTGTCGGCATTGTCGATCTTGGCCGATCTTGCCGAGGGGACTCTAGACCACGCGGCGAAACGGGGACAGAGCAGCGGCGGTCGACCCATGAGGCGGATGTCCGGGGCCACAGCAGCGGCGGTCAACCGACGAGGCGGATGTCCGGGGGCCACAGCACCCCGTCGGCCAGCAGGAGCGCCGGGCCCAGGTGGACGGGGCAGACGTGCAGGGGGGCCCGCCGGTGCCGGATCACCTCGAAGCGGGCTCGTTCACCGCACTCCGTGCCCTGGACCTCACCGCCGTACGGGCCCTGGCACGGCGCCTCACGGAGGGGCATGCCCCGATTGGACCACGAAACGGGCGCCCCCGCTTGCCGGAGGCGCCCGCACGTGTCAGAGGATCAGGCGAGCACTACAGGAACGAGTTGATCTCGATCGTCTCGTCCCGGCCCGGGCCCACACCGATCGCGGAGATCGGCGCGCCGGACATCTCCTCGAGCGCCTTCACATACGCCTGCGCGTTCTTCGGCAGGTCGGAGAAGGACTTCGCCTTGCTGATGTCCTCGCTCCAGCCCGGCAGCATCTCGTAGACCGGCTTCGCGTGGTGGAAGTCGGTCTGCGAGTACGGCAGCTCCTCGACGCGCTTGCCGTCGATCTCGTACGCCACGCAGACCGGGATCTGCTCCCAGCCGGTGAGCACGTCGAGCTTGGTGAGGAAGAAGTCGGTCAGGCCGTTCACGCGGGTCGCGTAGCGGGCGATCACCGCGTCGAACCAGCCGCAGCGGCGGTCACGGCCGGTGGTGACACCGCGCTCGCCACCGATGCGGCGCAGCGCGTCGCCGTCCTCGTCGAACAGCTCGGTCGGGAACGGACCGGCGCCGACCCGGGTCGTGTACGCCTTGAGGATGCCGATGACCCGGCTGATCTTCGTCGGGCCGACACCCGCACCGGTGCAGGCGCCACCGGCGGTCGGGTTGCTGGAGGTGACGAAGGGGTACGTGCCGTGGTCGATGTCCAGCAGCGTGCCCTGGCCGCCCTCGAAGAGCACGACCTTGTCGTCTTCCAGGGCCTGGTTCAGGATCAGCACCGTGTCGGCGACGTACGGCTTGATCTTCTCGGCGTAGCCCAGCAGCTCCTCGACCACCTGGTCGGCGGTGATGGCGCGCCGGTTGTAGAGCTTGGTGAGGATCTGGTTCTTGACGTCGAGGGCCGCCTCGACCTTCTGCTGAAGGATCGACTCGTCGTACAGATCCTGCACCCGGATGCCGACGCGGTTGATCTTGTCCGCGTAGGTCGGCCCGATGCCGCGCCCGGTCGTGCCGATCTTGCGCTTTCCGAGGAAGCGCTCGGTCACCTTGTCGACGGTGACGTTGTACGGCGTGATGACGTGCGCGTTGCCGCTGATCAGGAGCTTCGACGTGTCGACGCCGCGCTCGTTCAGACCGCTCAGCTCGGAGAGCAGGACCGACGGGTCGACGACGACACCGTTTCCGATGACGGGCGTACAACCGGGGGAGAGGATTCCGGAAGGGAGGAGGTGCAGTGCGTACTTCTGGTCGCCGACGACGACTGTGTGGCCGGCGTTGTTGCCGCCCTGATAGCGCACTACATAATCCACCGATCCACCGAGCAGGTCGGTGGCCTTTCCCTTGCCCTCGTCACCCCACTGAGCACCGAGCAGCACAAGTGCGGGCACGCGCGTACACCCCTTCCGGGCGGGGCATGTCCAAGGTCAGGGGCGTACGCGGAAGGGTTCCGCCGCGTGCACCACGGCCGTCGTTGGCCGCTACCGTCGGACCGGATGCCCCGGAATAGACGAAGCCCCTGGCGCAATAGCGCAAGGGGCTCTTGCACCAAGATGCTACCCGAGGAAGCGAGGCAGGACCGAGGTGGCGACCTTCGCGATGTCCGACCAGCTGTTGGTGATCATCGATCCGGTCGCCCGGCGGACGGACCCAGAGTCCGTCCGGATCGCGAAAGACGTGCTCAGCGCGGGTGCGGCGACGAAAGTGTGCCTGCCGGAGGGCCCGGAGGAATTCGCCCGGATGCTGCTCCGCCGGGGGTCCCGCAGGCCGGTCGTGATCGGTGACGACCGCACCCTGGCGTGGGCGGTGACCCTGCTGCACCGGCGCCGGGAGCTGGCCGGCTGCGCGCTGTCGGTGGTCCCGGTCGGGGGCCGGCTGTCCGTGATGCGGGCGCTCGGCGTGCCGACGGGTGCCGTGGCGGCGGCGCGGGCCGTCCTCGACGGGGCCGAGCGGCGCCTGGACCTGCTGGTCGACGACAGCGACGGGGTGGTGCTGGGCGAGCTGCGGATTCCGCCGCTGCGGGAGGTCCCGCCGGGGGCGGAGGGCACGGACGCGGTACGGCCGTGGCTGCGCACCTGCCGGTCCCTCGTGCACGCGCTGGTGCCCGCCCGCGAGGTCCGCGCGGCGGCAGACGCCGACGGTCCGGCCCGGCTGCGGGTGGAGGTCGACGGGAAGCTGCTGGTCGGCACGGAGCAGCCGGTGTCGGGCGTGTCGGTGCTGCCGGGGGCCGCGGGGCTCGCGGAGGTCGAGGTGCGGCCGGTGTCGGTCGGCGCGGCGGCCACCCCGCTGCGGGCGACGGGCCGCCGGGTGACGGTCACGGGGGCGGACTTCCGCTACCGCGCGGACGCGGCGGTCTCGGGCCCGGTACGACGGCGGACGTGGACGGTGGCGCAGGGGGCGTGGGCACTCACGGTGCCGGCGGCGCAGTGAGGTGAGGGGGCGACGCCGCGCCGGCTCGGGCGCCGGTCACCCCCGCCGTGCCGCCCGGTACGCCCGCCAGCGTTCCATCATCCCGGCGACGTCCTGCTCGATGAACTCGAAGAAGGCCAGCGTCTCGGCGAGGCGGGCGCCGGCCGGGGTGTCGGCGCCGAGGCCGGTGATGCCTTCGCGCAGGGCGTCCTCCCAGCGTTTGATGATCGCCTCACGGTTGGTGAGCGCCTCGTACCACTGGTCGCTGTGCACTCGGTACCGCTCGCGCCGCGAGCCCGGCTCGCGCTCCCTGGACACCATGTGCACCTGGGACAGATAGCGCACCGCACCGGACACGGCGGCCGGGCTGATCCGCAGCTGCTCGCCCAACTCGGCGGAGGTCAGTGCCCCGGTGTCGGAGGCCAGCAGCGCGGCGAAGACCCGGGACGGCATGCGCGGCATGCCCGCCTCCACGAGCTGCGCCGCGAAGTGCTCCACGAAGCGCGACACCGCCTCGGCGTCCCGTCCGGTCTGCCGCTCCACCGTCTCGTCGACCATGTGTCCAGCCTATCTTGCGTTTCGATCCTTCCTTAGCTTCACAAGTTTCTGAAAGAAGCGTACGTTCGGAGCCATGACGAAGGCCATCTCGGTGTCCGGACTGCACAAGTCCTTCGGCCGCACCCACGCCCTCGCCGGGCTCGACCTGGAGATCGAGACCGGCGAGGTGCACGGCTTCCTCGGCCCCAACGGCGCCGGCAAGTCCACCACCATCCGGGTGCTGCTCGGCCTGCTGCGCGCCGACTCCGGCGCCGCGCAGGTGCTCGGCCGCGACCCCTGGCGGGACGCCGTCGAGGTGCACCGCCGCATCGCGTACGTCCCCGGCGACGTGACCCTGTGGCGCAACCTCTCCGGCGGCGAGGTCATCGACCTGTACGGCCGGCTGCGCGGCGGCCTGGACGCGCGGCGCCGCGCCGAGCTGATCGACCGCTTCGAGCTGGACCCGACCAGGAAGGGCCGCACGTACTCCAAGGGCAACCGGCAGAAGGTCGCGCTGGTCGCCGCGTTCGCCTCGGACGTCGACCTGCTGATCCTGGACGAACCGACCTCCGGCCTCGATCCGCTGATGGAGGGGGTCTTCCAGCGTTGTGTCGCCGAGGAGCGGCAGCGGGGACGGACCGTCCTGCTGTCGTCCCACATCCTCAGCGAGGTCGAGGAACTGTGCGACCGCGTCAGCATCATCCGCAAGGGGCGGACCGTGGAGACCGGCTCGCTCACCGACCTGCGCCACCTGACCCGCACCAGCGTCACCGCCGAACTCGCGGGCCCGCCGAACGGGCTCGCCCACCTGCCCGGCGTGCACGGTCTCGACGTCCAGGGCCGCCGGGTCCGCCTCCAGGTCGACACCGACAAGCTGGACGCCGTGCTGCGCTCCCTCGCCGGGAGCGGCGTGCGGTCCCTGACGTCGTCGCCGCCGACCCTGGAGGAGCTGTTCCTGCGCCACTACCAGGGCACCCGGGAAGAGGTGGCCCGATGACCGCCCTGGCCGGCACCGGCGTCCTCACCCGCTTCGCCCTGCGCCGCGACCGGCTGACGCTCCCGGCGTGGATCGCGGTGAACGCCCTGATGGTCCTGTCGATGCCGAACACGCTGAAGAGCCTGTACGCCACCGACGCCGACCGCGCGGACCTGCTGCGCCAGATGTCCGCCAACGCCTCCCTGCGCGCGATGGTCGGCCCTGTCTTCGGCGACTCCCTCGGCGCGCTCACCGCCTGGCGCGTCGGCGTCTACGCCGGTGCGCTCGCGGCGGTGACGAGCCTGCTGGTCGTCGTACGCCACACCCGCGACGAGGAGGAGAGCGGACGGCTGGAACTACTCGCCTCCGGCGCGGTGGGGCGGCGCGCTTCCCTGACGGCCGCCCTGCTCACGGCGGCGGCCGCCAACGCCGTACTGGCGCTGGTACTGGCGGCGGGCCTGGCCGCGCACGGCGCGGCGGGGGCCGTGGCCCTCGCGCTCGGCGTCGCGGGCACCGGCCTGGTCTTCGCCACGCTCGCCGCGATCCTCGCCCAGCTGACCGAGAGCGCCCGCCTGGCGCGTGGCCTGACGGCGGCCGCGCTGGGCGCCGCGTTCGTGCTGCGCGCGGCCGGCGACGCGGCGCGGGACGACGGCTCGTCGGCGCTGACCTGGCTGTCACCGCTCGGCTGGCTGGAGAACCTGCGCGCCTTCGCCGGGGAACGCTGGTGGGTGCTGCCGCTGTTCGCGGCGGCCGCGCTCGCACAGGCGGTGGTGGCCTACGTCCTCGCCGCGCGCCGGGATGTGGGCCTGAGCTTCCTGCCGGCCCGGCCGGGACCGGCATCGGGGCGGCTGGGCACGGCGGGCGCGCTGGCCTGGCGTCTGCAGCGCGGCAACGTGCTGGGCTGGTCCGCGGGCTTCTTCCTCGCCGGGGTGGTCTACGGCGGGATGACCGAGGGCGCGGCCGATCTGGTCGGGGACAACGCGCGGGCCCGGGAGATCTTCGAGCGGATGGGCGGCCACTCGGGTCTGACGGACACGTTCCTGGCGTCGATGACCGGCGTGATGGGCCTGATCGCCGCCCTGTACGTCGTCGCCTCGGTGCTTCGCCTGCACGGCGAGGAAACCTCCGGCCGCGCGGAACCGGTCCTGGCGGGCGCGGTCGGCCGGCTGCGCTGGGCCGCGGGGCATCTGCTGATCGCCTTCGGCGGCGCGGTCCTGCTGATGCTCCTGACGGGCCTCGGTTTCGCCGCCGGCTACGGCAAGGAGCCGGGCGCGATCCTGGGGGCCTGTCTGGTGCAGGTACCGGCGGTGTGGGTGATCGGCGGGGTGGCGGTCCTGCTGTACGGGCTCGCGCCCCGGCTCGCGGTGGCGGCCTGGGCGGTCGCGGGCGCCGTCCTGCTGATCGGCTGGGTGGGCCCGGCGCTGAACGCCCCCCGGGCGGTTGTGAACCTCTCCCCCTTCGGCCACCTGCCGAAGCTGCCGGGCGGGGAGATGGCGTGGGGGCCGGTGGGGGTGCTGCTGGGGCTGGCGGCGGTGCTGGTCGCCGTAGGGCTGGCGGGGGTGCGGAGGCGGGACCTCGGAGGGTGACCCAGTCGACGTACTGCTTGAGCTCCTCGGTGTCGAGATCGATGGCGACCGGGTCGGGAAGGACGACGAAGCGCGCTCTGCCATAACCGTCACGCTGCCTCCCTTCGCAGGCGAGCACCAGCGTGACGAACCCGCGTCGGCGGCCGCCGGGGATCGATCGGTGATCATCCCGAACGAGTGATCACCCCACCTCCACCCGCAGCCCCGCCAAGCCCCTGATCACGAAGTTCGGCTTGCGTGCGGGCTCGGCCGCGAGGGTGAGTGTGGGGGCCTTGGTCAGCAAGGCGCTCATCGAGGCGGCCAGTTCGATACGGGCCAGGGGGGCGCCGATGCAGTAGTGGATGCCGGCACTGAAGGAGATGTGCGGGTTGTCGCGGCGGGTGAGGTCCAGGCGGCCGGGGTCGGCGAAGACGGCCGGGTCGTGGTTGGCGGAGCCGAAGAGCATGGCGATCTCCGCGCCCCTGGGGATCGTCGTGCCGTCGATCTCGATCTCGTCCAGCACCCAGCGTTCGAAGAGCTGCAGCGGGGTGTCGTAGCGCATCAGCTCCTCGATCGCGGTGGGGACCAGTGAGCGGTCGGTGCGCAGGGCGGCCAGCTGGTCCGGGTGGCGGAAGAGGGCGTACCAGCCGTTGACCGTGGCGTTGACGGTGGCCTCGTGACCGGCGTTGAGGAGGAGGACGGCGGTGGAGATCATCTCCTGCTCGGTGAGCCGGTCGCCCTCGTCGTGCGCGGCGATGAGCCCGGAGATCAGGTCCTCGCCGGGTTTCGCGCGGCGCTCCGCGATCAGCGTGCGCAGGTAGTCGGAGAACTCCACCGACGCCCGCACGGCCCTGGCCGCCGTCTCCTCGGACGGGTTCAGCTCGTACATCCCGCAGATCTCCGCCGACCAGGGGCGCAGCAGATGCCGGTCGCTCTGCGGGATGCCCAGCATCTCGGCGATCACGGCGACGGGCAGCGGCTCGGCCACATCGGTGAGCAGGTCCCCGCCGCCCGCGTCGACGAGCCGCTGGACGAGGTCGCCCGCCAGCGCGTGCACATACGGCCTCAGCTGCTCGACCGTGCGCGGGGTGAACGCCTTGGACACCAGGCGCCGGATGCGGGTGTGGTCCGGCGGTTCGAGGTCGAGCATGCCGTGGTCGTTGAGCGTGTGGAACGGCTCGTGCTCCGGCGGGGGCGGGGTGCGCCCGAACTCCTCGTGCGAGAACCGGTGCAGATACGTCCGCCCCAGCCGGCGCTCCCGCAGCAGCGCGGAGACGTCCGCGTGGTGCGGGACCAGCCACTGGTTCGTCGGCTCGTAGTAGAGCACCCGGCCGCGCTCGCGCAGTTCGGCGTAGGCGGGGTACGGGTTGTCGACGAAGTGCGGGTTCCAGGGGTCGAAGGCGAGGTCGGTGACCGCTGACATGCACGGACGCTAACGCGGGAGCCTGCCGTCTGGCCAGGGGTGCGGTGCGGGCCGTCGTTCCCCGACGCGGCCGCCGGTTCGGTCCTTGCTCAGTTCTTGCTCAAAGCCGTTGTCTTCGGCGGCTGTTGTTCTACAAGATCACCTCTGTCACGGTTGCCCCGCTCCCGTCGCCCGACCAGCGGCCGAGGAGAGGGGGCGGACCGCGTCGTGTCTGTCTGACCAACAGGCACCACTTGCACAACTGCACAAGAGGGGAACACCGACGTGACATCGTCGACTGCCATACGCGCCGCCGCGATCGTGGCCACCGCAGCGATGGCTCTGGGGGTTACGGCTCCGCTGGCCGAGGCCACGGAAGCGCAGAGCGTGGCCCGCACCACCGTCACCGACACCGGCGAGCCGACGTTCACCGCGGCCGAGGTGCGGGATCTCATTGAGCGGATGAAGGCCGACGGGGGCTCCGACACCGCCGAGATCGCCCAGTTCGAGGCCTACGCCGACCGGCTGGAGGGCAAGGCCCCCGGCAAGCCGATGCCGGGGTTCGGTTGGAGCACCATCGTCCGCAAGCTCGTCGTGGCCGGTTTCCGGCACGGCGGGGTGTGGCTGGGCAAGGTGCTCAAGCGGGTCTCGCCGAAGGCGGCCAAGTACGTCGCCAAGAACGGCAACAAGATCGCCGACGCGATCGACGCCGTGGAGAACTGGGGCGAGCACGCGCTGGCCCTGGCGCTGATGAAGGCCGGGATACCGCACGACATCGCCAGTGACCTCGCCAAGGCGATCATCATCATCGCCGCGTAAGCGAGGGCAGCCGGATGGATGACGAACCGTCGACGCCTGGTGAGAAGCGGCTCGCCCGCCTGGTCGTGGGGGGGCTCGTCCTGTTCGTGGCCGGGCTGGTCGGGCTGGTGTTCCTGCTCGTCCTGCTCGTCACGGCCGCGGTCTTCCCCGACGCGGTGGAGTTCGACGGGGTCCTGCCCGTCTTGTGGGCGCTGCTGCTGATGGGCCCGTGCGCGGCCGTCGCCATGGCCATCACGGTGCCGGCGCGTGCGCTCGTGCGCGCCTCGCTGCACCCGTCACCGTCCGTGGCCCGCGTCTGCGACGCCGCCTTCGGCTGGCTGTCGGCGTTCCTCGTCGGCGTGATGCTGCTGGAGTGGACACCGGGGGTTCGTGCCCACTCCCTGCTGCCGGCCGTCGCCGTCGCCACCGTGGGCCTGCTGCTGGAACCGCTCACCGACCGCCTCGGCGACGGCAAGAGCAAGAACGGCGAGGCGGTCGGGGACGGCGAGGACGGCGGGGAGGCCCGCTGACCCCGGCCGCCGGGCCGGGCGGCCCGCTGACCCGGGCCGCCGGGCGGGGACGCCCGCCCGGCGTCCGTCGCCCCCCGGTGGGCCACCGCCGCCGGCCCACCGCCGCCGCGCCGCCGGTGCCGCGCACCCGGCCGTCAGCCGGGGGTCACCAGGCGGGTCTCGTAGGCGAACACCGCCGCCTGGGTGCGGTCGCGCAGACCCAGCTTCACCAGGATGCGGCTGACATGGGTCTTGATCGTCGACTCGGCGACCACGAGGCGCTCGGCGATCTCCGCGTTCGACAGGCCCTGGGCGATCAGGACCAGCACCTCCGTCTCCCGTTCGGTCAGCTCCCCGTACGCCTGCGCCGCCGACGGCAGCCGCGGGGCGTCCGAGAGCCGCGAGAACTCGGTGATCAGACGCCGGGTCACCGACGGCGCGAGCAGTGCCTCACCGGCCGCCACCACCCTGACCCCGTCGGCGAGTTGGCGGGCCGAGGCGTCCTTCAGCAGGAAGCCGGAGGCGCCCGCGCGCAACGCCTGGTACACGTACTCGTCCAGATCGAACGTCGTCAGCACCAAAACCTTCGCCGACGCGTCCGCCGCGACGATCTCCCGGGTCGCCTCGATGCCGTTCAGCTCGGGCATCCGGATGTCCATCAGCACCACGTCCGGGGCGAGTTCGCGTACCCGGTCCACCGCCTCGCGGCCGTTGACCGCCTCGCCGACGACCTCGATGTCCGGCATCGCGTTCAGCAGGACCGAGAAGCCCTCCCGGACCATCATCTGATCGTCCGCGATCAGTACCCGGATCGTCATGGGGTGCCCTCCGCCACCGCGGTCACCGGCAGGAACACCGCCACCTCGTAGCCGCCGTCGGCCATGGGGCCCGCCGTCATCTCCCCGTTCAGCATGGTCACCCGCTCCCGCATGCCGGTGATGCCGTGCCCGGCGCCGGGTGACTTCCTGACCGGCGCGGGGCCGGGCGGCGGGCCGTTGACTATGCGCAGGCCCAGCCCGCCGAGGACGTACCCGATCTCCACCCGTGCGCTCGCGCCCGGCGCGTGCCGCAGGGTGTTGCTCAGCGCCTCCTGCACGATCCGGTACGCCGACAGCTCCACGCCCTGCGGCAGCTCGCGCACCGCGCCCGTCACCCCCTTGTCCACGTCCAGGCCGGCCTGGCGCACATTGGCCAGCAGGGCGTCCAGGTCGGCCAGCGTGGGCTGCGGCGCCTCCGGGGCCTCGTAGTCCTCCGCCCGTACGACGCCCAGCACGCGGCGCAGCTCGGTCAGGGCCGCCACCGCGTTCTCCCGGATCGTGGCGAAGGCTCTCTCCAGCTCCTCCGGTGGGTTCTGCACCCGGTACGGCGCGGCCTCCGCCTGAATGGCGACGACCGACATGTGGTGGGCGACCACGTCGTGCAGCTCGCGCGCGATGGTGGTGCGCTCCTCCAGCAGGGTGCGCCGCGAACGCTCGTGCGCGGTGACCGTCTGCTGGGCGGTGACCTCCTGCTCGGCGTCCCGGCGGATGTGCCAGACGGTGACGGCGAGCAGCAGCACCGCCGACAGGAAGAGCATGGGCATCGTGGTCGTGCCTTCGAAGGGATGCGCGAGCAGCTCGGCCATCCCCCCGTACACCAACGTCAGCAGCCACATCCAGGCGGCGGTGCGCGGGCGGGTGCGGATCGCCACGATCGTCATGACGCACAGGTGCGCGACGAAGCTGCCCGGCTGGAAGGGCCACAGGTCCCACAGCGGGTCCACCACGCACAGGACGGGTGCCGAGACCAGCGACAGCCAGAACGCGGCGACCGGCCTGAGCAGCGTCAGCAGCACGGCGGCCGCCGGCAGGAAGCTCATCAGCAGATACGGCGGCCAGCCCGGTGAGCGCGTGGCGCCGATCATCCAGACCAGCAGCGCCAGCCCACCCACGACCGTGTGCGGCGCCCACACGACGAACCGCCGCAGCCGCACCGGCACGGCGCGCAGAAGGGGACCGTCCGTGGACCTGCGGGGCAGCGGGCGGTAGGCGAAGGCGTCGTGCAGCAGGTCCTGCCGCAGGCCGCGCAGCGCCTGCACGGCCGCCCGGACCTCGGGGCTGCGCGGCTTGTACGCGGCGTACCCGCCGTCCGCGCCCTGCGGCGGTGTGCTGTGCGTGGGGGTCGTCTCGGTCACGCTCCACACGGTAGGCCGGGCCGGGTGGCCCGGTCGTCACCAGTGAGAGGGGTCCTGCGGGGTCCGTCTCAAGTACTACGGGTACCGACCGGGCCGGGCCGTGTCAGTAGCCGGACGGCCGCACCAGGCCCGACTCGTAGGCGAACACCGCCGCCTGCGTGCGGTCCCGCAGGCCCAGTTTCACCAGGATGCGGCCCACGTGGGTCTTCACGGTCTGCTCCGCGACGACAAGGCGCTGGGCGATCTCCGCGTTGGACAGGCCCTGCGCGATCAGCGCCAGCACCTCCGTCTCGCGCTCGGTGAGGTCGGCGATCCGTTCCTTCAACGGAGCGCGGGGCGCCTCGTTGAGGCGGGCGAACTCGGTGATCAGCCGCCGGGTGATGCCCGGCGCGAGCAGCGCGTCCCCGGCCGCCACCACCCGCACCGCTTCTGCCAGCTGGTCCGCGGAGGCGTCCTTCAGCAAAAACCCGGCCGCGCCGGAACGCAGCGCGTCGTACACGTACTCGTCGAGGTCGAAGGTGGTCAGCACCAGCACCTTGACCTCGGGGGTGGCGGCCTTGATGCGGCGAGTGGCCTCGATGCCGTCCATTTCGGGCATGCGGATGTCCATCAGGACGACGTCCGGCGCCAGTTCCGCCACTTTCGCCACCGCGTCCCGCCCGTCGACGGCCTGCCCGATCACCTCGATGTCGGGCTGGGTGTCGAGCAGCACGGTGAAGCCCTGGCGGACCATCTGCTGGTCGTCGGCGATCAGTACGCGGGTGGGGCCGCTCGTCATGCGAGGTCGTCTCCTGTCGGGAAGATGAGTTCCACGTCGTATCTGGGGGGCGGCACCGGCCGCTCGGCGAACGGGCGGCCGTCCCGGGGCAGGAACGCCGAGACGGCGAAACCGCCGTGCAGGGTCGGGTGGGCGATGACATGACCGCCGAGCATCGTGGCGCGCTCCCGCATGCCGAGCAGCCCGTGCCCGCTGCCCGAGGATTCCGTGGCGGGGCGCGTCGGGCGGGAGTTGGTCACCCCGAGGTAGAGACCGTCGGGGAAGTGGACGACCTCGACGCGCACGGCGGCACCCGGCGCGTGCTTCAGGACGTTGCTGAGCGCCTCCTGCACTATGCGGAACGCGGACAGCTCCACCCCCGGCGGATACGGCACCGCGTCGCCCCGGATGTCGGTGCGGATCTCCAGGCCGGCGGCACGGGTGTTGTCGATGAGGCTGCCGAGCCGGTCCAGGGTGGGCTGCGGGGCGTCGGGCGCGGTGCCGGGACCGGCGGTGTCGCGGCCCTGCCCGAGGGTGCCGAGGTCCTCGGGCAGCTCCGAGCGCAGCACGCCCAGCACCCGGCGCAGCTCGGTCAGCGCCTCCAGCGCGTTCTGCCGGATCCCGGCGAGGTTCTCCCTCAGCTCCTGCGGCGGGTCCTTGACCAGATGCGGCGCGACCTGGGCCTGGATGGAGATCACCGACATGTGGTGGGCCACCACGTCGTGCAGTTCCCGGGCGATCCGGTTGCGTTCCTCCAGCAGGGCGCGCCGGGCCCGCTCCTCGGCGGTCAGCGTGGTCTGCTGCTCCAGCTGGGCGCGGGCCTCGCGGCGACCGCGCAAGGCGACGCCGAGCACCACGACGACCGTGGACAGGATGACCGCGAGCAGTCCGGTGGGCGTGTAGCGGGACGCGCCCCACACGCCCTGCGCGACATAGGTGAACAGCGCGGTCACGGCCAGCGCCTCGACCGACACCCGGGTGCGCACCCGCAACGCGAGCAGCAGCAGCACGGTCATGTGCCCGATGATCCCGGCCGACGACCAGGGCCAGGTGAAGTCGTGAGCGCCGCCGGCCATCAGCTGGCGCCGCACCTCCACGGCGCCCACCAGCGTGCCGGCCATGGACAACCACCACGCCGGCACCGGCCGCCACAGCGCGAACACCACCGCACCGCCCTGCGCGAGCCCGATCAGGAAGGCGAGCTGCCCGCCGACGCCGCCGTTGCTCACCAGCTGCGCCACCGCGCCGAACGTCACCCCGAACGCGACGAGACACAGCAGGCCGTGCGGGAACCAGCGCAGCCACACGAACGGCGGCAGGGGGTCCGCACGCATCGTCCACAGGTCGTCGCGCAGCACCCGGAGCCAGCGCAGCACCACCCGGCCCACCCCCGATTCCGTCACGCCGCTCAGCCTAGACATGGCGCGCATCCCCCGAGGTCCGGCGATCCGCCGGGCGGTGCGAGCGCACCACCCGGGACCGGCCCCGCGAACCGCCCTGCTCGTGCCATCGGAAGGCGGTCCAGCACACGCCCAGCACCACCGCGAACACCGGCAGCCACAGCAGCCGGGCCGCTACCCACCCGAGGCCGCCGGGCGCCGTGTGCAGACCGGGCAGCCGACCGACGAGCAGCGCGCCGGCCGTGGTGGCCATCAGAGCCGTCTGATGCCACAGGAAGATCGTCATCGCGGACAGGTTCACCAACGCCACCACCGCCCAGGCCACCGGCCGGCGCAGGGCCCGGCGCAACCGGTCGCGCACCAACAGCGCCAGGCCGCACTGGGCCAGCCCGAACGTGACGGCGGCCAGGGTCGGCGGGTCGAGGTTGGACACCGCCGCGCCCGGCACCCCGACCATGGACGCCGGATAGCCCGCCCATGCCACCAGCACCACGGTCGCCACGACGCCCCCGCCCAGCAGCAGCCACCCGGCCCGCCGCCGCTCCAGCTCACCCCTCGTCCACGCGGCGCCCAGGGTGTAGGGCACGAGCCAGCCGGCCACCACGTTCACCCAGCCGAGCCAGGCCGGCCCGCCGAGTCCGAAGCGCACCAGGTCCACATGGAGGACGACGGCGAGCGGCCACAGCGGGTTGAGCCGGGTCAGCAGCGGAGTCGCCGCCGTCAGCCCGGCGAAGACCACAAGGAACCACAGGGGTGACAGCGCCAGCTTGACCAGCGTGTGCACGCAGGTCAGCTCGGCGCCGGTCACCACCAGGAGCGCCGCCGCCACCGCCCAGAGCGCCAGCAGGGCCGCCACCGGCCGGAACAGCCGCCCGAGCCGGTCCGCCAGCCACCGCCGGTAGGGAACGCCACGCCGCCGTGCCGCCGCCAGACCGCGGGTCGCGGAGTGCCCGCCGACCAGGAAGAACACCGCCAGGGTCTGGAAGACCCAGGAGACCGGGGCCAGCCACGGCATCGACCGCAACGGGCTCGCGGTGTGCAGGCTGCCGCCTTCGGCGACCAGTGCGGTCACCAGCCAGTGCCCGAGCACCACACCGCAGATGGCGACGGCCCGCAGCGCGTCCACGGCCCGGTCCCGGTCGGCCGGGGTGGCGGCAGCGATCCGGGCTGCGATCCTCCCGGCTCTCGTCCGCGTCGAACGCTCACGCACCGGACACCTCCGCCTGCTCGCCGAGCACGATCCGGGCGAGGTTCGCCAGGGACACCGAACCCGGCCGGAAGTAGTCGCTGTGCCCGCCGTCGCCGGCCGCGAAGACGCGGGCACCGAACGCCGGGTCCACCGGGTCCGTACCGAAGCCGACGGTCGTCCCGAACAGATCCGCCCGCACGTGCGGCACTTCGGCCACCCAGTCGTCGCCGCCGCGCGCCGCCCACACCCGGGCGGTGGTGTGCAGCGCGGCCACGTCGTCGGCGCCCGTGCCCGGGCTGCCGACCAGGGCGATGTCGTCCACGGCCAGCCGGTCCGCCGCACGAGAGCACACCACCGAGCCGTAGGAGTGACACAGAAGGGTGACGTGGGCCGAGGGACCCGCGATGACGTGCAGTTGCCGTATGAAGTCCCGCAGCGCCGGGGCGGCTTGGTCCGCCCTGTCCGGGGTGAGGACCGTCGTACTGACCGTGCCCGGGGTGTCGTAACCGAGCCACGCCACCACGGCGGTGGCCGTCCCCGGTGGTGCCTCTCTGCCGAGGCGGGCCGCGAGCGCGGTCGCCGTCGCGCGGAAGCGGGCGTAGGTGCCGAGGGACGTGTCCGAACCCGGTACGAGGACGGCGATCCGGTCGGCGCGGGCCAGGTCGCCGAGCACCTCTATGGCGCGGCCCGCTCCGCGGCCGTCGAAGGCGAGCAGCCGGCGCTCCGCCAGGGCCCGTTCCGCCCGCGCCCGTGCCGTGGCGCCGTACGCCGCGGCCATCCGGGCCGCCTCCAGGGCGTTGGCCCGGTTCGCGGCGTACGCCCGAGGCAGCGTGGCCCGGGTCACGGGCGGGAGCTGCGCCGGGGCCGGGGCGGGGATCTGTGGCCGGGCCGCGGCGGAGAGGGGCAGCACGACCGCGGTGGTGATCAGTGCGGCCAGCAGCGCGCGGAGCAGTCGCCGTCCTCGCCGTCGCGCCGGGTTCTGCCGTGCGCCGTACTCCCCCGTGTCCACCGATCGCCTCCCCGCCGTGCGGCCCGTCCACCGGGCCTGCCTGACAAGGAAGTTACGGAGCGCGGCGCCTCACCCGCGTCACGCCGGGGAGCTCATCTGCGGCGTAGCTCTCAGGTACTACGGGTACGACGGGGCTCCGCCTCGACGTGCTCGGTGAAGGCGGTGAACGCGGGGGCTCACCACGACCTCACCACGCCAGCTGGGCGATCTCCTCCGCGACCACCGCGCACGCGTCCGCCGCCGGGTCGATCAGGGGGAAGTGGCCCACGTCCTCCAGCAGCGTCAGGCCGACCACCTCCCCCGCCTTCGCCGCCGCATCGGCGTACGACTCGGCGACCGCCTGCGGGACGTCGAGGTCGGCGCGGCCCTGGACGAGCGTGGTCGCGATGCCGGTGGGCAGCAGCAGGGCCGGGTCCGCGTACGGCCGGCGCTCGACGAACGCCTCTCCCCCGCCCAGCAGTTGACGGGCCGCGTTGCCGCAGACATCGAGCTTCTCCGCGACCGTGAAGTCCGCGATCGGGGCGAGGGCGACCACACCGCGCAACGGCACCGGGCGGTCGGTGTGCCAGGGCGCGTCGGCGGGCAGGACGTGCCGGGCCGCCGCCCACAGGGCGAGGTGACCGCCGGCGGAGTGGCCGGTGACGACCGTGCGGCGCGCGTCGGCCTGCGGCAGCGCCTCGCGGGCGAGGCCCGGCAGCGCGTCCAGCGCGGCGGCGACGTCGTCGAACGTCTCCGGCCAACGGCCCGCGACGGCGTCACCCTCCGTGGCGCTCCCCCGCCGGTACTCCACGCTGGCCACGGCGAACCCCCGCCGCGCCAGGAAGTCCGCGAACGGGCTGATGTGCCGCCGGTCGTACGGCGCCCGCCAGGCACCACCGTGCAGGACGGCGATCAGGGGGGCGGCCGCGGTCGGGCCGGCCTGGACGCGTGGGGCGTAGAAGTCGATCACCTGGTCGGGGTGGTCGCCGTAGGCGGCGGTGGCGTCGGGGTCGACGGGCGGATGCGAGAAGGCCGACTCCTCCTCGGCGGCGGCCCGGGCTGCGGCGACGTCGTCCGGCATGCTCCAACCTCTCAGCGATGAAACCTATTCGGCGACCAGATGAGACGGACCAGGAGGAAAAAATCGGCCGTTGGCCGGGACGGTACCAGGCCGATGACGTGCACGGACACGTGGATGTCACGCTCGGTGAAAGGCTAAATGGTCCTGCTGTTTCGTTACGCTGGCGGGGTAACCCGTCCGTGCACCAAGGAGGCCGTTATGTCCGCCGAACCCGGCACCGTACGTCCCGGCGGGCGCACCGCACGTGTCCGCACGGCCGTGCTGCGGGCAGCCGGGGACGCGCTCGTGGAGCACGGCTTCGACCGGCTCGACCTCGCGGACGTCGCGCGGCGGGCGGAGGTCGGCAAGACGACCGTCTACCGGCGGTGGGGGTCGGTGACGGGCCTGGTCGCCGATCTGCTCGCGGACATGGCCGAGCAGTCGCTGCCGCGGGAGGAGACCGGAGCGGTACTCGGGGATCTGCGGGCGCACGCGTCCCTGGTGCAGCGCACCCTGGCGGATCCCCGGCAGGGGTCCCTCTTCCGGGCGGTGATCGCGGCCGCGGCCTGCGACGCGCGCACGGCGGAGGCGCTGCGGCGGTTCCGCGAGGTACGGGCGGCGGAGTGGGCGAAGTGCGTGGAACAGGACGCGCAGCGAGGGGAGTTGCCGCGCGGGACGGATGCGGGAGCGGTCGTACGGGCGGTCTCGGCCCCCCTGTACTACGAGCTGCTGACGACGGGGACGGCCCCCGGCCCCGCCGCCGCGCAGCGGGCGGCCCGGGCGGCGTACGAGGCGGCGAAGGCGGGGGCGTACGCCGACGGAAATGAGGGTGTACTGCGCTGAAGGCAAAGGGTTGCTGTCGGGGGTGCGTGAGCCGGGAGGGGAGCCCGGCTCCGGCTTCCGGCCGGACCGAGGACGGACACCCCCCACCCCGGCCCCGACCCACAACGCACCGCAGGCGCGACACCAGCCACCCACCGCACCGCAACGGGCCGCCGCAGGCACAAAGACGGGCGCGGGGCTGTATTCGACATGCGCCGCCGCGTGGGCGCGAGCAACCACAACGCCCCCGCAGACAAACGAAAGCCGAACGACACCCCGCGCCGCCGGCTCAGCCGCACCACCCCGCCGCGAGGCGCGCCGTAGCCGACCGCACGAGCGGACTCCCCGCCACCCCCAGCACCCCCGCCGCCCCCAGCACGGCCTCCAGCCCCGGCCGGTCCCGGCGGCGGGCGCACAGCACCAGCGCTCCGGCCACCGCCTCGACCCATCGCCCGCGGTCCGGCTCCGTCGCGTGCGCAGCCGCCGCCGCGACGGCCCCGGCCCACTCACGTACGGCGTCGGGATCCGCACCGACGGGTGGATACGGCGACGGTGCCCCCTCAGCGGCGGACTCCGGCAGGCACGGCGACGGGGCTTGCGGCACCGGCCGGCTCACCTGCCGCAGCCGTGCCGCCGCCGCCAGCCCCGTAGCCAGGGTCGTGTGGTAGCAGGTGCCGAAGAGGTACGCCTCGGCCTTCTCCCCCGTCAGTCCCGCCAGCACCGCCGGGCGATGGACCGGGCCGGGTACCGCGCCGTCGGGCCGCTGCGCCGACGCCAGGGCCGTCCACCCCCGCCGCACCAGGTCCGTCTCCTCCGGGCCCACCACGTCCGCACACAGCAGCAGCTCCGCCAGCAGGTCCAGGTGGCCGCCGATCAGGTGGGAGGCCAGCAGCACGCGGACGGTGTCGTCCACGGCCGCGCCGGGCGGCAGGGCATGGGCGCCGAAGTCGGTGGCGTAGAACAGCGCGTGCGTGAATGCGTAGACCTCCGTGTCGTCCAGAGCGAGCGGATCGGCGCCCAGGCCGGGCAGGCTCTGGCGGTACAGGGCGGCCAGGCCGGGCACGCCCTGGGGCACCGCCACGCCGGCCCGGTCGGCGACGTAGCGCAGCTCCAGCCGGGACAGCAGCGGCCGGTGCGGCTGGAAGTGGCCGCCCGCGCCCGCGACGAGCAGGGCCTCGCACCTGTGCAGCAGGCCGGGCCGCGGGCGGCCCATCAGGTGTTGCAGCGCGACCAGGTTGAGGTGGTAGGGGAAGAATTCGTCGGCGCGCCGCAGCCGCCGTGTGAACTCCGCTGTGTCCACGACCTGTTCGGCAAGCGCCAGCGCACCCGCGCGCAGGCCCTCGGACACGGGCCGGACCGGCGCAGGCGCAGGCGTATCGGACAACAGACGCAGGAAGCCGAGGAGTTCGAGCAGCGGCCCGGCAGAGAAGGGCCGGCGGGGCAGGTGGCGTTCCCACATCTCCGGGTCGAAGAAACACAGGTTCCGCTCCAGCCAGCCCACAACCCCCGGCAGGACGTCCCGCGCCGGTTCCGTCCCTGCCCCGCTCACCGCCCGCTCCTCAGCCGGAGCAGCCCCAGGGCCGGCACCAGCACCCCTGCCAGTGCCGCCAGGTCGCCCCACCACGGCAGCAGGCCCGGCCCGCCCAGCAGGGACTGACGGGCCAGGTCGACCGCGTAGGTCATCGGGTTGAGGTGCATCGCGGCGGACAGCCACCCCGGCGCGTCCTCGGGGCTGAAGACCGAGCCCGACAGGAACAGCATCGGGAACATGGCGAGCTGGACCGTCGCCTGAAGGGTCTGGACCCGCTTGATCAGTGTGGCCAGGCACAGTCCGAGGACGCTGAACACCGCCGCGGACAGCGCGTAGCAGCCAGCGGCCAGGCAGAAGCGCCGCGGGGTCATCGGCACCCCCGCGAGCGGGGCGAAGGCCAGCATCAGCATGCTCTGCACCGTCACCGTCCCGGCGCCCGCCACGACCTTGCCCAGCGGCAGGCAGATCCGCGGCACCGGCGCCACGAGCAGCTCGCGCAGCACGCCGTACTCGCGGTCCCAGGCGTACGTCTGGCCGGAGGCGACCCCGATGGACACGACCTGGATCGCGATGATGCCGGGGAAGACGTACGCGCTGAACGGCACCCCGGGCCGTACCGCGCCGATCATCCCGTCGAAGCCGACGGCGTAGACCAGAACGAAGAACACGATCTGCACGGCCTGGCTGAACAGCACGCCCGGCCGCTTCAGCTGGCGCAGCAGGTCCCGGTGGGCGATGACGGCGACCGCCCGCGCGCCCGATGCCGACCGGGCCCCGGCGCTGTCGGCGACGGCCGGCAGAAGACCTGTGCTCATGGCGTTCCCACCCGCTTGTCCTGCGCCACCGCCAGGTAGACGTCGTTCATCGACGGATGCCGCACCGACACCGTCAGACCGGGCACGTCCAGGGCGCGGACGACGTCCGCGATCCGGCCCTCCGGGTCGGCACAGTGCACGGCGATCCCGTCCGGTTCCGTCAGCGGGTCGAAGCCGGCGGCCCGCAGCTGGTCCGCGGCGAGCCGGTCGTCGCCGCTGGCCACCACGATCCGCGAGGAGTCCAGGCTGGACTTCAGCCGCGCGGCGCTGCCCTGCCGGACGACCCGCCCCTGGCGCATGATCACGATCTCGTCGGCGTACTCGGCCTCGTCCATGTAGTGCGTGGAGTACAGGACCGTCACGCCCAGTTCGTCGCGCAGCCGGGTCAGGTCGGCCCAGACGGCGCCGCGTGCGCTCGGGTCCAGGCCGTTGGTCGGCTCGTCGAGGAGGAGCAGGCCGGGGCGGTGCAGCAGGGCTCGCGCGATCTCCACGCGCCGGGCGAGCCCGCCCGACAGTTCCTCCACCGGCTGCCGACGCCGGTCGGCGAGGCCGAACAGGTCCAGCATCAGGGTGATGCGCTCGCGGGCGTCGGCACGGCGCATGCCGAACAGGCGGGCATGGAACCAGAGGTTGCGCTCGACGGACAGCTCCTTGTCGAGGGTGCGTTCCTGGAAGACCAGTCCCAGCGCGCGGCGCGCCGCCGTGGGGGCCTGCCGCACGTCGTGCCCGAAGATCCGCACGCTGCCCGCGTCGGGGCGGGACGCGGTGGACAGCACGCCCATCAGGCTGGACTTGCCCGCCCCGTTCGGGCCGAGCAGTGCCGTGATGCGGCCGGGCGGGGAGGAGATGTCGACGCCGTCGACGGCGGTGACGCGACCGTAGCGGACCACGAGGCCCCGGACGTCGAACGCGGGCGTGCGGACCTCCTCGCCGGACCGGGTCCGCGGATCGGCCGTGCCCGCCGCCGCGGGCCCGGCCGCCCTCACGCCAGCCCCAGACAGCGGTCCCACGGGCGAGGCCCGTTCGTCACCGGCAGCAGGGCGAGGGCGACTCCGGCGGCCCCTTCGAGCATGCCGGCCACGTTCAGCGCCCGGTGCGGGACGGGCGAGCGGGCGGCGGCCGGGAAACGCATCAGGTGCCGGAAGGCGAACGGGGCGTCCTCGTCGAGGCAGTCCAGGACCATGCCGGTCAGCCGGTCGCGCCCGGCGTGCAGTTCGGCGTCGCCCGACACCTCGGCGACCCGGGAGACCACGGCGAGCAGCCCGGCGTACCCGTGGCAGAGGGTGGGGCCCTCGATCGCCCACCTGTCTTCCTCGCGCCGCAGGGCCGCCCGCAGTGCCGCGACCGCGGACGCGCGCCAGATCGGCTGCCCGAAGACCTCCCCCGCCCGGTGCAGCGCGGCAGCGACGCCAGGGGTGCCGTAGCACCAGGCGGTCCGGGTGAACAGGGCACGCGGGCGCGAGCCGGCGGTCTCGTCCTCCCAGCCGGCGCGGGCCGGGAAGTAGGGTCCGGCGTCATCGATCAGCGTCCACCCGAGCAGCCACTCGGCGATCCGGTGGGCGGCCTCCTGAAGGCCCGGTGCCTGGTGGCCGCGTTCGGCGGCGGCGGCGAGGACGGCCAGCGGCCCGGCGATGCCGTGTGCCATACCGAGGTTGAAGTCGCCGTGCGGATACGCGGTCCGGTCCCGCTCACTGACCTGCAGGGCCGCCGGCACCCACCACCCGGGCACGTTCCGCGGCCCGTCCGGGCCGTCGACGGTCACCGGTTCCGTCAGCGCCACCAGGTGGCGCAGCGACTCCTCCAGCGCCCGAGCGGCCTCCGGCGAGCGCTCGGCCGGGTCGTCGACGGCGTCGAGGAGCAGCCGGGTGGTGCCGGACAGACCGTTGACCAGGTCGTACGCCGCCCAGTCGACGCCCTGTCCGCCCGCGTCGGCGCGGGCGCGGAAGACGGCGAGGCGTTCGGTCTGGTCCCTCGCGACCCAGGACGTCAGGCGGTGCCGCAGGGAGGCGTAGTGGCCCTCGGGGCCCGCGCAGGTCTGGGCGGCGGCGAGCAGTGCGGCCGGGCCGGAGAACAGGCCGCGGCTGGGCGCGGTGGGCGCCGCGCGGCCGGCCGCTGCGAGGTGGCGGTGGGCCACGGACCGCCAGGAGGGGTCCTCGCGGGCCAGTTCGCCGTGCAGCAGGGCGGTGCCGGGCAGACCGTTGGCGAGGGTCAGCGGGCCCCACATCACCGCGTCGTACACGGGGTCCCGGTTGTCGTCGCGCGAGGCTACGGCGGCCACCGCGTCCGGGTCGGCGAGGCGTTCGGCGACCAGGGTGACGGCGCGCCCGGCGCCCGTGCGCTGTGCTGCCGGGGTGCCGGCGAGGGAGCTCATGACTGGTGCCTCCGACGGTTGAGGTGGTCCTGGACCGCGCCGCGGGCGATGCCGAGGACGGTCGTCTCCCGTGCGGTCGAGCCGCCGAACAGCCGGTTGCACACCATGTGCATCAGGCTGCCCACGACCCGGCCCTCCGGTGTCTCGTCGGCCGCCCTGACCTGCGCGGCGAGCCGCCGCACGGCCGCGTCGCGCTCCCGCAGGGCGGCCAGGACGCGGGCGCCCAGCGGGTCGGCGGCCAGGGCCGGCCAGCCGCCGCGGGGGTCGACCAGACGGCGCCAGTACGCGGGCCGGGCGCGATAGGCGTCGGGCAGGTCGCGCCGTGACCCGGTCATGGACAGCCAGGCGGCGGCCGCGTCGTCCCCGCAGTCCTCGGTGAGCAAGGGGTGCCCGGGTTCGGGCGGCCCGAAGGCGTGGGCGAGCGCGGCGCAGGAGACGACGGCGAGGGCGTCGAGGCCGAGCCCGCCGGCCCACAGGCCCTCGCTCCCGGGGGCGCCCTGGTGGACGATGCGCAGCAACTCCACGGCGGCCTCGCTGTCGTACTGGAAGACCTCCTCCGCCGTGGCCAGTGCGGCCGCCCCGCCGTAGCGCTCGGTCTCCGGGTCGTACGGGGCGACGGTGTGGCCGCGCAGGAGCCCCTGCCGCTGCCAGTCTCCGAGGAGTTCGCCGACCGCCGGGGCCACCACGCTCCACAGCACACGCCGGTCGCCGCGCAGACGCAGGCGCAGGTGGTGGCCGGCGTCGTCGGTGTAGCGGATGAAGAACCAGCGGTCCGCGCCCAGTTCGCGGGCCCGGCCGATCAGCTGGGGCAGGTGCAGGCGCAGCAGGTCGTCCTGGGTGCGGGCGGAGCCGTGGAGCTTGAGGTGGAGCCAGTCGCCGCCGAGGCCGTGCACGGCCCGCTGCGGCAAGTGGCGCCCGGCGTACGGCCGGTGGGCCGGGGTGCCGGAGCGGCGGGTGAGCGGGACGACGAGTTCGGCGGTGTGCCCGGCCAGCGGGCTGTCCAGCAGGCCCTCGTGCTCACCGGGCACCTCCTGGGCGATCAGGTCGGGGTGCCTGAGTACCTGGTCGCGCAGCAGCTCCCGGTGCCAGGGGTGGCCGAGGTCGAGGAGCAGCCGCTGGTCGGCGGTGACGGCGAGGACATGGCGGGGTACGTCCCACCGCTCGCGCCACCGGGCGACGGCCCGGTCCCAGGCGGTGCCCTCGGGGCCGTCCGCGCCGTGCTCCCCACCCCCGAGGGCGCGAAGTTCGTCGAGACGCCAGACGGCGGGCGCGAGCACGAAGCGGCCGTGGCGGATGCGGGGCACGCAGGGCGCGTCGGCGAGCGGCCCCCAGTTCCACGGCTCCCACAGCCGCTGCCCCTCCAGGCCGATCTCCCACAGCAGCCGGACGGCGTTGGGCGCCTGGGCCGGGGCGCTGACCATGTTGCCGAGGACGGGGACGATCTCCCGCCCGGTCGGCAGGTGGACGGCGGTCAGCCGGTCGAGGGTGGCGCCGACCGCGATGTCCGCGAGGCGCAGCTCCTCCACACCGGGCGCGTCGGGGACGCCGACGGAGATCCGGCGGCCGGTCGCCGGCCGGGTGTGGGCGAGGTTGGCCGCCCGGCCCGACCGCGGCCGGAAGGCCAGATCGGCGGCGAGCGCGCCCTCGACGTGGACGGGCGTGTCCCGGTGCAGGGCGGCGAACGGCTCCCGCCAGGCGGGGTCCTGGTCGGCGAACCGGGCGAAGGTGGACCCGGCCCGGTGCGAGCCCGGGGAGGGGGACAGGAAGACGAGGAAGTCGCCGTCGGTCAGCGCCTCCGCCGACGCGGCGACGACCTGCACGGTGACCTCGCAGGAGTTCTGCGCGTCCGCCCGCTCGCCGGCGCCGTCGTGGCGCAGTTCGGCCAGGTCGGCGTCCGTGAGCACCACTTCCCGCCGCCGCTCGCGCAGCGCCGCGGCGGCCAGCCGCGCCATGGCCCGCTCGCGCCGGGCGGTGCGCGGGTCGTCCGGCGCTGCGGGCGCGGCCTCGCTGTTGGGCCAGCCGTACCCGGCGGGCGCGCCGAGCCCGGTGGACGGATCGAGCAGGTCCAGCACGGGTACGAGGCGGTCGGCGCCGTACACGTCGAGGAACCGCCGGTGGTAGTCGCGCAGGGCGAACAGCCCCCGCTTGGGCCGCGACAGCAGCACCATGACGTCCACCGCGCGCTCCACCTCGGCGCGCACGGCGTGCGGCAGGTGCAGGGTGGCGTCGAGCCGGGTGTCGATGTGCAAAGGGGTGTCGTCCGCCGCGACGGAACGCGCGGTGTCGAGCAGCGCGTGCAGCCGGTCCCGTCCGGCGCCCAGCGGCAGGGCGTCGTACTCGGCGCGCTCGCGATCGAGCCGGCGCAGGGTGTCGACGGTGTGCCGGGTCTCCTCCGACGCCCCGGTGACGGGGTCGAGGGCGGCCAGGACGTGCCGCAGCGGGTCCTCGCCGTCGAGGGGCGGACGCAGCCCGGTCAGCAGGATCTCCTGCCGGACCAGCTCCCCCAGCAGGTGGTGCAGCCGGTCCACGGGCGCCTGCGGGAAGGCAGCGGTGAGCCGCTGCGCCAACAGCGGGTACGACACGGGCGTACGCGCCTCCCGCACGACCCACGCCACGACCGGGGTGTGCCGCACGGAGACCGTGGCGCGTCCCTCGCCGTCCGGGTCGGGGCCGGCGTCCGGCGCCGAGGGGGCGGTGAGGACGAGACGGTCGCCGCGGACCGTCAGTGCCTGGTGGGCCTGGACGGTCAGCGCCTGCAGGACGGCCGGGTCGCGCTCCAGACGGTGGGTCACCTTGGCGAGCCAGCGCTGGTCGGCGTGCGTGCGGGTGCGGTGGCCCGGGCCGCGGACCGCCTTCGCCGTGACGTCGAACTCGCCGGCCGTGACGCCCGCGAAGAGGCCGAAGGGGGTGGGCCGGGTCCGCATCCGGATGTCGTAGCGCAGGACGGCGAGCGCGGCGCGGCGCAGCCGGCTCGCCTTGAGACCGCCGCCACCGTGCCGGGCGACGCGGTGGACCAGGGCGCTCAGTGCCGGAGAGGCCACGGCGAGGGCTTCGTCGAGCACCGGGTCGGCGGCGGCCGCGGCGAGCAGCGCGGCGCAGGCCGCGGGATCGGCGGGCGGGGTGCCGTCCGCCGGGAGGGGCAGGCCGGGTGCGGCCTGCGCGACGGGTGCACGGAGCAGGAAGACGTCTCCGGCACGGAACAAGGACTCCCCCAAGGTTTTCTTCCCCTCCTCGCGGACTGCTCCCGGGCACCGGTGGATGCCGGGCGAGGCCCGGGGCCGGCCGGGAGAACCGGCCGGCCCCGGGCCGAGGGCGGTCAGCAGCAGTGGCTGCAGCCCGAGCCACCGCCGTCGCTGGTGCAGCCGGGCGTGCAGTAGGAAACGGAGGTGATGGCCGGACCGGCGACCGACTTCTCCACGCCGATCTCCAGGTCGAGGTCGAACAGGTCCGCCTCGTCGTACTGAACTCCGTGGGTGCCCATGAAAGGCTCCTTCGTCAGAACCGGATGAATGTTCGTCGGATCGATCCGTGATCACGGAACCATGCCGTTTCGGACGTACTCAACAGCTCCCGTGCGGCCTGGCAGGAATGGCAGTCCGCTGGCAGAGGCTGGAACCCCGGATTCCGAACGGCCCCGCACGGCGCCCCGAGCGGCGGCCGAATCCCGACGCACTGGTGTGAACCGCCGCCCGCTCAGGCGCTACGTACGACGTGTGTGTTCGGACGAAGCCCTGCTGACCGCGGCCGCGCGTGGTGACCAGACCGCCCTGCGGACCCTCTACGAGCGGCATGCGGCCGCCATGCTGCGCCTCATCCGCAGACTCACCTCCGATCAGGGGGTGGCGGAGGAGATCCTCCAGGAGTCGTGGCTCGCCGTGTGGCGGTCCGCCGCGGCCTTCCGGGGCGAGTCCTCGGTACGCGGCTGGCTGCTGGGTGTCGCGCGGCGTCAGGCCCACAACCAGCTGCGCCGCTCCCGGCCCCGGTTCACGGACCTCGCCGAGGCCCAGCACGTGCCGCACCCGGAGCCCGGGGTGGAGGAGCAGGTCCTCGTGGAAACCGAACGCACGGAGCTGCGCGAGGCCGTCCGCGCCCTGCCCGAACATCTGCGGGAGGTGCTCGGCCTGGTCCTCGTGGAAGAACTCGCCTATCCGGAGGTGGCGGCCGTCCTCGGCATCCCGGTGGGCACAGTCAAGAGCCGGATGTCCCATGCGCGCAGGCGACTGGGCAGCATGCTCGCCGCCTCGCGGCTGGAAGGAACGGGACGACGATGAGAGACCATCTTGCGGACGAGGAGCTGATCGGGCTCCTGCGCGGCGTGCCCGCCGAGGAGGACCGCCGTCACCTCGACGGCTGCACCGGCTGCCGGGCGCGGTTCGCGGACTGGCGTGCGCTGGGCGTCGCGGTGCGGAAGGCGGAGAGCGCGGAGAGCGCGGAGGCGACCGTACCGGGCTTCGACACCCTGCTGGCCCCGGCCCTCTCGGGTGCCGCCGCCACGGCCCCGCCGCAGGCGTCCCCGGCCCCCGCGCGCTCGCCGGCGCCCTGGCGGCTGGCCTGGCAGCTGGCGCGCACGGAGGCGGCGCTGCTGCCCAGGCTGTGGGCGCCGCTGAGTGCGGTGGGACTGCTGGTCGCCGCCGCGGTGACCCCGCTCCTGGACGCGGGACGGCTCGGCCCCCGCCTCTTCGGCGCGGCCTGCGTGGCGCTGATCGTCCTCGCCGGGCTCGTCGTCGCGTCGCCGCGGCGCGATCCACGCGGGGAGCTGATGTTCACCCTCCAGGTGCCGCCGGGGACGGTGTTCCTGGCCCGGATGGTCGTGGTGATCGGCGCCGACCTCGCGCTGGCGGTGGTGTGTTCGGCCCTCATCGGCGGGCCCGGGTGGTGGCCGGTGGTCGCGGGCTGGCTGGGCGAGGCCCTCCTCGCGTCGTCCCTGGCGCTGGCCCTGTCGGTACGGATAGCACCGGCGGCGGGCGCGGCGGCGGGAGCCGGACTGTGGGCACTGGGCGTACTGACCGGACCGCAGGGCCTGCTCTCCACCCCCCTGCGCGCCCTGCTGGACCCGGTCCTGTCCACGAGCCCCTGGACCCTGACGGCGTCAGCAGCGCTGCTGGCCTGGGCAACGGGGTCGATGCGCCGCTACCCCACCCGAGGGTGAGGCTCGCGCACCCGCCGGACGACGGACACCCCCGCCCCCCGGCCCCGACCCCCAGCGAACCGAATGCGCGACGCCTTCCACCCACACACCGCAACGGGCCGCCGCAGGCACAAAAGGGGCGCGGGGAACGGCGCGACCAGCCACAACGAAACCCGCTGGCAAAAACCGGCCCGGCGCCGCAGGCACCCGCCCCCAGCCATCCCGAAACTTCCGTGAACCGCCCCCCACCCCCACCGCTACGTACACCACACGTCCGCCGCCCCTCGCCAGTCATCCCCCGCCTGGCGAGGCGGCGACGGATCCCGCCGGAACACCGCAACGGGAGGAGCAGGTCATGAGCGCCTGGCCGCACGAGGCCCGCCGCTGCGGCCTCGCCGCCCTCGTCCTGCCCTGCGCCGCCGCCCTCGTCGCCTGGGCGGCGATGGCCACCGGCGACGACCCCGACGGCACCCTCCTCGGCCGCGCCCTCCTCACCACCGCCCTCCCCGCCGCGACCGCCCTGGCCTGCGCCTCCGTCGTCGCCCGGGAGACGATGACCGAGCTGCACCTCACCCTCCCGACCCGCTACCCCCACACCGTCGCCCGCCGCCTGTGCGCACCCACCGCCCTGGCGGTCCTGGCGGCCACCGCCCTGGTCGGCCTGCTCACCGCCACCGGCCGTGACATCCGCCCCGCCACGACGCTCACCGAACTCGCGGGCCTGACCGCCCTGCTGACCGGCTGCGCAGTGTGGGGCACCGCCCGCCGCGGCTCGGCCGGAGCCGGCACCGCCCTGGTCATCGCCGTCTGCCTGGCCAAACTGCTGCTGCTGGACCGCGTCGCGCCACAGGGCGCACCGCAGGGCGTGCCGGCCCTCGCGGCCGGCGCCGTACTGACCGCGCTGGCCCTGCGCACCCTCGCCGACGGCGACCGCTCCGGCGCCCTGACCCCCCACGACAAGGAGAACTGAGTGCGCGCACCGGCCCAGGCACAGGCCAGCCTCCACCAACCCCCCACAGCCCAGAGCGACTCGGCACGCCCGCCTTCCGCACCCGAGGCCGCGACCCACCCGGCCACCGCACCCACCCCCCGATCCCCCGCGACCCGGGTGACCCCATGACCGTCTTCCTCTGCAGCGTCCGCTACGAGGCCCTCATGGCCGCCCGGCGCCGCACGGTGTGGGCCGCCGTGCTCCCGCTGGCCGCGCTGAGCCTGCTGCTCGCGCTGACCTCGCCCGTGGTCACCGCCGCCGCCGACCCCGCGACCCGCGTGGGCGCGGCCGCGGTGCTGGTCAACACGTTCTGCGCGCTCGGCCTGGCCCTCGCGACGACCGACCTGCCGCGCCGCGGTCTGCGGACCCGCGGCATGCCGGAACTGCTGACGGCCACTCCGACCGGCCGTCTGTCGCGCAGCACCGGTGCCCTCCTGGGCCCCCTGCTGACCGCGCTCGCGCCGATCGCCGCCCTGCTGCTGGTCTACGGTGCGGTTCTCGCGCTCGCCCACGCCGACGCCCGCCCCCTCGCGGCGGCGCTGACCGCCCTGGTCACGGCCGTCGTTCCCGCCGCGCTCGCCGCGACGGCGCTCGCCGGGCTGCTGGGCCTGCTCATGCCGGTCGCCGCCGCGCGGGCGGTCCTGGTCGCGGTGTGGCTGTGGGCGACCCAGTTCCCTCCCCGTTTCTCCCCGCTGCCGACGCCCACCGGCACCGTGCTGTCGCCGCTCGGCGGCTATCCGCTCGTGGCATGGGCGGACGCGCCGTCGGTCTGGGCGGCCCGCGACGGCGCCGGCCCGCTGCGCCCGGACGCCACCGGCACCTCCGCCTGCCTGAACCTCGCACTGGTGCTGCTGACCGCCGTGGTGTGCCACGTCCTCGGTCACCTCGCCGCACGCCCACGACGACACGGAGAGCGACCCCGATGAACATCACGACGCAATCCCTGACGAAGGTTCACCCGGGGGGCCGGCGCGCCCTGGAGGACGTGGACCTGCACATCGAGGGCGGTACGGTCGGCCTGCTCGGGGCGAACGGCGCGGGCAAGACCACGCTGCTGCGCATCCTGACCGGCGTGCTGAAACCCACGTCGGGCCGCGTCGTCGTGGCGGGGCACGACCTGGCCACGACCGCGGGCCTGACCGCGATGAAACGCACCCTCGGCTATCTGCCGCAGGAGCTGTCGCCGTATCCGGACCTGACGGCACGGGAGTTCCTCGACTACATCGCCGTCCTCAAGGGCGTCCACGACAAACGCGAACGCCGCCGCCAGGTCGGCGACCGGCTCGCCGAGGTCGGTCTGGAGGACCGCGCCGGGGAGCGGCTGGGTGGTTTCTCCGGCGGCATGCGGCGCCGTATCGGCATCGCCCAGGCGCTGCTCGGCGATCCGACGGTACTGATCGTGGACGAGCCCACCGCGGGGCTCGACCCGCACGAGCGGATGCGGTTCCGCGCACTGCTCGCCGACCTCGGCGGCCACCGCACCGTGCTGCTGTCCACGCACATCCTCGACGACGTCGCCCAGACCTGCCCCGAGGTGGCGGTGCTCACCGCGGGCCGACTCGTCTTCCACGACACCACGTCCGCGCTGATCAGCCAGGCCGCCGGCTGCACCTATCTGCTGCCGGCCGGCGCCGCGGCGCCGCCGCCGGGCGCCGACGTGGTCAGCGCGCTCACGACCGCCGACGGCCCCCAGTACCGCGTGGTCGCCTCCGTGCCGCCTCCGGACGCCCGGCCGGTGCAGCCGACGCTGGAGGACGGCTACGCGGCCCTGCTCCGAGCCACCGGACACCCTGTCACCCCGTCCGCCTCTCCCGAGAGCGAGGTAGCCAGTTCATGACATCCGAGACATCGACTCCCGGCTGTGGCCGGCCGTCCCGGACCCGCACGACCCTGCCGGTGACACTCGCCGGCGCGGCAGCCCTGCTGCTCGCCCTCACCGCGTGCGGCGGCAGCGGCACCAGCCACCCGGCCACCGGCCACCCCGACCCGCTGCCCAGCCCGACCTCCACTGCACAGCGGATGAGCGCCGAGAACCTCGGATACACCTGGCCGCTCACCGTCGACCACGGCACCGCCGAGTGCCGCAAGGGGACCCAGGCCGTCTTCACCGCGCCCGACGGCACCGCCTACGCACTCAACGACCGTGCGCGGGACGCGGGTTACCACGACATCGGGCCGCTGCGCGCCAAGGGCGACGACGGCGACCCGATCAGTCTGGGTTCACTGCTCAGCAAGACCCTGAAGCTGTGCAGGGCCGCCGGCTGACCACCGGAGCCCGCCACCGCGCCGCTCCCACCGGGGCGGCGCGGTTCCTGCTGCCCCGCCACACAGGGGCAGCACGTCCGAGGACCGCATGCCGACCTGAACACCAGGACCCATGACGCAGGACACCGAAGCTCAGGATCCACCGGTCGGGCACCGAACCGTACGGAACCGACCTTGCGAACCACGGGGGAACACCGTCTTGACCCAGCTCATCGTCACCACGTCGCTCCACGTCCTCGCCCACACCGGCCTGAAGCGGCCGTTCTCCACGCCCGGCACGCCGCTCAGCACGCTGCGGGCCGGCCTCGACCGCGTCGACTTCGTCGACGACTCCCAGCTGGCCGCCCCGGGTGATCCCGGGCTGCCCGTCCTCCTGCCGGTGTCCAGCGAACTCCAGGCGGACCGGCTGCGGGCCCTGCGCACCCGCCATGCGATGGCGCTGCTGATCGCCGTCACCGACGACGTGTCCGGGCACCTCACCTACAACGCCATACGCTCGGGGGCGAACTGCGTCCTCAACCTCGCCATTCCCGAGGAGCGGCAGATCGACCTGCTGCTGGCGCGCTGCCGGGCGCACGCCTCGCCCGACACCGACTCACCCGCCGCCGGCCGTCCGGCCTTCCGGCTGTGTGTCCTGCCGGACGGCGCTCCGATACGGCCGCCCGTCCCCGCGCCCGGCACCGAGCCGTACCCCGCCCTCGCCCCCCGCCCGGGCGGTTACGACGCCGCTCTGCTGCGGATGCTGTGCACCTCGGCGACGGTGTCGGAGATCGCGCGCCGCAACTACTGTTCGGAGCGGTCGATGTACCGCCGTATCCGCAAGCTGTACGACGCCTTCGGGGTGTCGGGCCGCAGCGAACTGCACGCGCGGGCGGCCGAACTGGGGCTGATCGACGCTCCCGGCCGCCCGGTCGGCCGGGCCGGCTGACCCGCCCCGAGGCCGTGCGGTCCGGCCGCCCGCGCACCCAGGGCGGCCGGACCGCACCGTGACGGCCTCACCGGATGCCGGCACCGGCCGTTTCCACCAGCCGGAAGAAGCCGGCCTCGACATCTCCGTCGACGGCGAGCCCGTCCAGCGGGCCCTCATAGCGGGTGCTGCCGGCCACCAGCACCTGGACCCGGTCGCACACCTGCGCCACCTCGGCGAGCTGATGGCTGGCGATGAGCACCGCGACCCCCTGCCCGGCGAGGGAGCGGATGATGCCGCGCATCTCCCGGATGCCCACCGGGTCGAGGCCGTTCGTCGGCTCGTCCAGCACGATCAGCCGCGGCCGCGCCAGCAGCGCCACCGCGATGCCCAGACGCCAGCGCATGCCGAGCGAGTACGCGCCGACCTTGCGCTCCCGCGCCCCGGTCATGCCGACCCGCTCCAGCGCGGGCTCGATCCATTCCCTCGGCACCCCGCGCAGCCGGGCGTGGATGCGCAGCGTCTCGTCGGCGGTCAGCTGCGGCCACAGCCCGGGCACCTCGATGAGCGCGCCGACCTCGGCGAGGCTGTCCCGGCCCACCGGGCGGCCGTGGATCTCGATGCTCCCGGAGGTGGGCCGCTGCAGCCCGAGCAGCGCCTTCATCAGCGTGGTCTTGCCGGCGCCGTTCGGGCCGAGCAGCCCATAGACCTCTCCCGACTCCACGGTCAGGTCGACGCCGTCCAGGGCACGGTGGGTGCCGTAGTGCTTGTGCAGGTCGCGGATGCGCAGGGCGGGCACCATGTCAGATCTCCTTGCGGGTCATGTGCAGCCGGCCCACGGCGAGCAGGACGGCGGCCAGCACGGCGGCGAGAGCGACGGCGACCGGAATGGCCCCCGGATCCGTGACGGGGCTGTCCTTGGGCAGCGGCACACCGTTCGGCCCGATGCCGGCCAGCGGCAGCACCACCCGCATCGGCCAGGCGAACGGCACCGCATACCAGAACACCTTGTCCGAGACGAGCGCCCCGCACAGCAGTCCGGCGACGCCCACGCCGATGCTGGGTCCCATGCCCCACGCCACGGCGACCAGCGTCGCCAGCGCGGTCATGGACAGGCCGACCAGCCAGGGCAGATAGACGGCGGCGGCCACGGTGCCGAGCGCGTCCGGGAAGCGTCCGCTGAGCGCGGCGCCCAGGGAGAGCATCACCAGCAGCACGGTCGCCGAGAGGAATCCGAGCACCCCGAGCGCGGCGACCTTCCCGACGAAGTACCTGCCGCGCGGCACGCCGTAGGAGAGCAGCAGGCGCCAGGCGTCCTGGTCGGCGCGCACGGACAGGGCGGCGGCGAGCCCGGCCGTCATCGGCACCAGGACGCCCCAGAACTCCAGGGTCACGTTCCGGAAGACCTCGAACGTCTGCCCGGCCCTGGCCTCCGACGAGCCGAGCGCGCCGAGGAAGAGCGGCACGGTGATGGCCACCGGGGCCAGCAGGTGGTACCACGCCAGGAAGCCTCGCTTGAGGCGGGCCAGTTCCGTTCCCGTGACGGTGATCAGCGAGGGGTCGTCTCGCTCCCCCGCCGGGGGCGGGGCAGCTGTCGTGTCGTATCGCATGCCCGGTACGTAGCCGGGGGCCGCGCTCCGGTTCACGACAGCCGCCGGCCGGTCACTCCTCGCGGGAGAGCAGCGGCTCCACCCGTTCGTACGCGGCCCAGTCCCGGAAGTGGCGGGTGTACAGGTCGGCGTCACGGCCGAGGTCGGTGTCCTCGGCCTCCTTGACGTCGACGATCGCCTTCAGCCGCCAGCTGACCGTCTGCCCCTGATCGTTGAGGTAGTCGGTCTCGGCGTCACGCGCCCGCCGCTCCACCCGCTGCCGGGCGGAGGTCTCGTCGGGTGCGTGCACCAGGACGACGTTCTCCTGGAACAGGGGCTCCCCGGCGCCGGTGGCCTCCATCACCACCAGCGCCACGAAGGGCAGTACGTCGGATGTCTCGCTCACGTGATCCACGCTACTTGTCGAAGCGGCGGTCGTTCAGCAGCTTCCACGCCTTGACGTCATCGCGGTCACCGCGCTGCTTGCCGTCGTAGATCTCCCCGAGGCTGCGGGAGAGACGGTCGCTCGGGAACTCCCGGCGGATCGAGCCCTTCTTGCAGCGGGAGATGAACTTCGCGGCGATCTCGTCGAGGTTGTCCCCCGCCCGGCAGTCCCGGCCGGCCACCAGGCCCGCGTCGTCGGCCGCCTGCACGACGGGGACGGACGCGGGGGCGGCGGACGCGGCGGGCACCGCCAGACCTCCGAGGGACAGCGCGAGCAGGGCGGGTGCCAGGACACGGCTCAGTGTCTTCATATCGGTCCTCCTGTCGGACGGTTCATCACGAACGCGTCCGACTTTTCCACCGACATCGGCCACCACCGCGTCCTGGCAGCCCGGTTGGCAGTCCCCCGTCAGTCACGGGTGACCGGCCCACCCGCACGCCGCTAGCTCAAGACAGCCCCCAGCACCCGAGCCGCCCGCTCCACGTCCGCGAACCCCACATACAGCGGTGTGAAGCCGAAGCGCAGAACGTCAGGGGCCCGGTAGTCGCCCACCACCCCCCGCTCGATCAGGCGCTTCATGACGTCACCCGCGTCCGCGCACCGCAACGCGACCTGGCTGCCGCGCTCCCTGTGCGCCACCGGCGTGACGGACTCGACCCGACCCGGGCCCACGTACTCCTCGACGCACGTCAGGAAGAAGTCCGTCAGCGCGAGCGACTTGGCACGCACCGCCTCGATCGACACCCCGTCCCAGACGTCCAGCGCCGCCTCCAGCGCCAGCATCGACAGGATGTCCGGCGTGCCCACACGCCCCCGCAGCGCACCGGGCGCCGGCGCGTACTCGGGGCGCATGCCGAACGGCTCGGCGTGGGAGTTCCAGCCCGGCAGCGGCGAGTCGAAACGGTCCTGGAGCGAACGGCGCACGTACAGATACGCCGGCGAACCGGGGCCGCCGTTGAGGTACTTGTACGTGCAGCCGACCGCCAGGTCCACCCCGTGCTCGTCCAGCCCCACCGGCAGCGCCCCCGCGCTGTGACACAGGTCCCACACCGCGACCGCGCCCACCGCGTGCACCGCCGCGGTCAGCGACGGCAGGTCGTGCAGGCGCCCGGTGCGGTAGTCGACGTGGTTCAGCAGCACCGCCGCCGTACGCTCCGACAGCGCCCCCGGCACCTGCGCCGGCGTCACCGCCCGCAGCGTGCACCCCGTCAGCCGGGCCGCCGACTCGGCGATGTATCCGTCCGTCGGGAACGTGGAGGCGTCGACGAGGATCTCGTGGCGCCCGTCCCCGGCCAGCCGCACCGCGCCGACCAGCGCTTTGAACACGTTCACGCTGGTCGAGTCGCCCACGACGATCTGCCCCGGCGCCGCGCCGACCAGCGGCGCGATCCGGTCGCCGATCCGCTCGGGCGCCGTCCACCAGCCGCTCTCCTCCCAGGAGCGGATGCGCAGCTCGCCCCACTGGCGGCGGACGACGTCCTCCACCCGGCCCGGGACATGCGCCGGCAGCGCGCCGAGCGAGTTGCCGTCCAGGTACACGACGTCGTCGAGCACGAAACGGCCGCGCACGTTTGCGAGTTCGTCCGCGGCATCCAGCTTCTCCGCCCGCGCGCCCAGCTCCGGCACCGCGGACGCTCCACTCGGCTCAGACATGGGACCTCGCCGTCCACAGCTCCGGGAACACGTTCTTCTGGGCGCGCTTCTCCAGCCACGCCACCCCGGCCGAACCACCGGTGCCCTGCTTGGCGCCCATGGCGCGGCGCGTGGCCGTCAGGTGGTCGTTGCGCCAGCGCCACACCAGCTCCGCGACATCCGTCAACGCCTCGCCCAGCCGGGCCAGTTCGCCGCTCTCGTCGCCGGAGTAGATCTTCGCCCAGGCTTCCTCGACGGCGTCGGACGGCTCGTACTTGCGGGACACGTCCCGCCCGAGCACGGACGCCGGAACGGCGTACCCGCGCCGCGCGAGCAGCCGCAGCACCTCGTCGTACAGCGACGGCTCGTGCAGCGCCTTCTCCAGTTCCGCGTGGACGCGGGGCGCGCCGCGGTGCGGCACCAGCATGGACGCGGACTTCTCGCCGAGCAGGAACTCCAGCCGCCGGTACATCGCGGACTGGAAACCGGAGCCCTCGCCGAGCGCGGACCGGTAGGAGTTGAACTGCTGCGGGGTGAGTCCGCCCAGCGGCTTCCAGGAGGCGTTCAGCGCCTCCAGTTCGCGCACGGAACGTTTCAGCGCATCGATCGCGACCGGCACCCGGTCCTCGCGCAGGGCGCGCGCGGCCGTCTCCCATTCATGGACGATGACCGTGAACCACAGCTCCATCACCTGGGTAGTGACCAGGAAGACCATCTCTCCGGGATCGTCGGAGAGGGTGTGCTGGAGGTGGGTGAGCACGTCCGCCTTGACGTAGTCCTCGTACGGCGTGGTGCCCTCGAAGTCGAGATGCGGGGTCTGAAGCTCGTCGGACTGGTGAGCCTCGTGGGACATCGCTGTCTCCTGCTGTACTCCGGGTAGCGGTCCGCCCCTGCCGTTACCGGCACGGGGGCCCCGGTCCCCACCCGCATCCTCCGCAATCACCGGGGAAACGGCAAGGCCCGCCCCGTCAAGGGCGGGCCCACCAGGGAGAACGCTCTAGCCCAGCGTCTGCGCCGCGGCCGGCGAGGAGTCCTTCAGGAACTGCGAGCAGCGCTCGTACTCCTCCTCCTCGCCGATCGCGTGCGCGGCCCGCGCGAGGCCGTGCAGGGCCCGCAGGAAGCCGCGGTTCGGCTCGTGCTCCCACGGCACCGGGCCGTGGCCCTTCCAGCCGTTGCGCCGCAGCGCGTCCAGGCCGCGGTGGTAGCCCGTCCGGGCGTACGCGTAGGACTCCACCGCCGCACCCCGCTCGAACGCGTCGTCGGCCAGCTGGGCCCAGGCGAGTGAGGACGCCGGGAACCGCGCGGCGACCTCGGCGGGCGGGGTGCCCTTGGCGAGGAGCTCGCGCGGCTCCGGGTCGTCGGGCAGGTGGGTCGGGGGCGGACCCCCGAGCAGGTTCTCGTGAAGGGACATGGCGTCCAGTCTGTCACCGGGTGACGTTGAAGTACTTCCACGGTCCGGTGACACCGGCGTTCACGTTGTCCCCGTTGTAGCCGTCGACGTACACCGACCGCACCCGGGCGCGCACACCGGCGGCGCCGTCGTTCTCGAGGGTGAGGTACATCTTGCCGTCGCTGCCGAGCTCGTAGAACTCCGAGAAACCGGTCTGCCAGGCGCCCTGGACGTACACCTGCACGTCGATCCGGGTGTAGCGGCCCGGGTAGGCGTTGTGCCAGGTGGTGATCAGCGCGTCGGTGCTCTGGTGGTAGGTCTGGTACCAGGTGGTGCCGATCTTGGTCCACTTGTAGTGGCGGGACAGCGTGGTCGTCACCCCGGCGCGGGTGTACACACCCGACTTGGCGGACGCGTAGCCGTTGCGGGCGTCCCCGGCGAAGACCGCGGTGACGGTGGTGTCGCGGTTCATCCACATGGACGCCGACAGCTTGCCCTGGGCGTCGACGGTGCCCCGCTTGAGCAGCCGCTTGGGCTCGTAGCCCCACGGGTCGGCCCAGATCTCCACGACCCGGTTCCGGTACGTCGGGCCGAGGGTGGCCGTGTACGTCACCGTCGTGCCGTAGTTCACGACCGTGCCGTTGCGGTCGAGGCTGATCGCGGTCGCCTTGTGGGCGACGCCGACCCGTGCGATCGCGGCGGCGGCCGCGTGCTCGGCGTCCCCGGTGTAGGTCACCTTGTAGGTGACGGTGCCGGCCGCGGTCGGGGTGTCGGTGAAGGAGTACGCGCCGTTCGCGCCCAGCGGCTTGGTGCCGAGCGCCTTGCCGTTCGGTGCCTCGGCGTCGTACCGCGTCACGGTGAGCGGCGTCCCGGCGGGCAGCTGCAGGCTCGCGGTGACGGTGCCGGAGACGGTGAGCGCCTTGTCGAGCGAGGCGGTCGCCGGTGCCTTCACGGTGACGACGGGCGCGGACTTGACCGGCTCGTCCATCCGCTGCAGCCGCAGGGCGCCGCGGTCGTTGCGGGTCACCGCGAAGAGGCGGCTGCCGCCGGGCTCCCAGGCGAGACCGCCGTCGACCAGCTCGTCCCCGCTGCCGCTGCCGATGTAGCCGGTGCCGGGGAAGTCGTAGTGCCGCACGGCGGTCTGCTCACCGGGGCGGTAGACGAAGACGTCGTCGCCGTACGCGGCGTCGGAGCCCGCCGCGACGGTGCCGTCCGGGGCGACGGCCACGGCGGCGCCGTGGTACTCGCTCGGGTAGCCGGCGACCTGGGTGAGGTCCGAGGTCTGCCACACGGAGTGGCTGTTGCCCGGGTTGGCGGTGATCAGGCGGGTGCCGTCCGGGGTGTAGGCGAGGTCGTTCGTCATGCCGCGCGCCGCGTTCTGGTCACCCTCGGCGCGCGCGGTGCGCACCGCGCTGCCCGTCGTCACGTCGTAGGTGGCGAGGGCAAAGCTGTTGGGGTACGAGCCGGCGGCGGCGATGACGTTCGGGTTCGCCGGCGAGGCGGCCAGGCGCGGGGCGCCCGAGTAGGCGGTCTCGGTGTCCTGGCCCAGGGCCACCACCGGGTCGGCGCCGGAGACGTCCAGCGAACCGATGTCGCCGTCGTCGTCGCCCCAGGCGCCGTTGGCGATGTCGCTGCCGTAGCCGAACCAGATCTTGCCGCCCGCGAGCGCGAGGAAGCGCGGGTGGGTGCCCTCGCCGGTCGCGTACCGGGCCTGCTCGGTGACCGCCTGGGTGTCCAGGGCGACGACGGCGTCGGCGCCGGGTACCGCGGCGTACAGGCGGTTCGCGTCGTCGGACAGGGCGAGGCCGGTGACGCCCGGCAGGGCGGAGGCGGTGGCCAGCACGGCGCCGGAGTAGTTGGTCGCGACGACCTTGCCGGCGGACGGATCGCTGATGAAGATCCGCTGGTGGACGCCGTCCACCACGACGTCGCCGGCACTCTTGAGCGGCAGCAGCAAGCTGCTGTCCGCCGCGGCGGAGCCGGCCGTGCCCGCGACGAGCGCCGCGGAACTGCAGAGGACCGCGAGCGCCGTCGCGGCCGAGAGAGAGCGCTTACGCACGATGTAGGAGACCCCCCAATGGTCCCCGCGTCCCGAGGGAGACGCGGCGAAGCGCAGCGTAGAGCATGTCCCTGACATCGCGCGCGGGAGTATCACCTGTGCGGCGCCCCCGGCGCCTGTGACACGCCGAGGGCCCGGCGCCGTGCCGCAGCACGGGCGCCGGGCCCTCGGTCGGCGGCGGGGCCGCTTACTTGATCTTGGTGCCGGTGGAGCGCAGGTGCTTGCAGGCCTCCAGGACACGGGCGGCCATGCCCGCCTCGGCCAGCTTGCCCCAGGTGCGCGGGTCGTAGGTCTTCTTGTCGCCGACCTCGCCGTCGACCTTCAGGACGCCGTCGTAGTGGGTGAACATGTGGGCGGCGACCGGACGCGTGAAGGCGTACTGGGTGTCGGTGTCGATGTTCATCTTGACCACACCGTTCTCCAGGGCGGTCAGGATCTCCTCCTCGGAGGAGCCGGAGCCGCCGTGGAAGACGAAGTCGAACGGCGAGGCCTTGCCGAACTTCGCGGCGACGCCCTCGTTCAGCTCCTTCAGCAGCTCGGGACGCAGGACGACGTTGCCCGGCTTGTACACACCGTGGACGTTGCCGAAGGACGCGGCGAGCAGGTAGCGGCCCTTCTCGCCCAGGCCGAGCGCCTCCGCCGTACGGATCGCGTCGTCCACCGTGGTGTACAGGGAGTCGTTGATCTCGTGCGTGACGCCGTCCTCCTCGCCACCGGTCGGGGTGATCTCGACCTCGAGGATGATCTTGGCGGCGCGGGCCTGCTCCAGCAGCTCCTGGGCGATCGACAGGTTGTCGGCCAGGGTCTCCGCGGAGCCGTCCCACATGTGGGACTGGAACAGCGGGTTCAGACCGGCCTCGACGCGCTTCTTCGACAGCGCCAGCAGCGGACGCACATACCCGTCGAGCTTGTCCTTCGGGCAGTGGTCGGTGTGCAGGGCGATGTTGACGTCGTACTTCTCGGCGACGATGTGCGCGAACTCGGCCAGGGCCACCGCGCCGGTGACCATGTCCTTGTTGTGCTGGCCGCCCAGGAACTCGGCACCACCCGTGGAGATCTGGACGATGCCGTCGCTCTCCGCCTCCGCGAAGCCGCGCAGGGCCGCGTGCAGGGTCTGGGAGGAGGTGACGTTGATGGCCGGGTAGGCGAACTTGCCTGCCTTCGCCCGGTCGAGCATCTCGTTGTAGACCTCGGGGGTTGCGATGGGCATCTGTCCGCTCCTTGTATGTGCGGGTGGGCGTGTGGTGCGTTACGGCCCTGACCTAGACCATGGGGGCGACGTCATCGTCGGCCCCATCTTCCCAGACTCGGCCGGAAGGTCCAGGCACGGTCCAGAGAGCGGTCAGTCCAGGCCCAGCTCGTCCTTGGCGTAGGCGTACAGGTACGGCACCCCCGCGCCGTCCTGGATCTTCTCCGCGGCACCGGTCGCCCGGTCGACGATCGTGGCGACGGCGACCACCTCGGCGCCGGCCTCGCGCACGGCCTCGACGGCGGTGAGCGGGGAGCCACCGGTCGTGGACGTGTCCTCGACGACCAGCACGCGGCGGCCCGCGATGTCCGGGCCCTCGACGCGGCGCTGCAGGCCGTGCGCCTTGGCGGCCTTGCGGACGACGAACGCGTCCAGCTTCTTCCCGCGCGCGGCGGCCGCGTGCAGCATGGCGGCGGCGACCGGGTCGGCGCCCATGGTCAGGCCGCCGACCGCGTCGAACTCCAGATCGGCGGTCAGGTCCAGCAGGACCTGGCCGACCAGTGGGGCGGCCTCGCCGTCGAGAGTGATGCGGCGCAGGTCGATGTAGTAGTCGGCCTCCAGACCCGAGGAGAGGGTCACCCTGCCGTGTACCACGGCCTTGTCCTTGATCTGCTGCAGCAGCGCCGCGCGAACGTCCGTCATGTCTGCCAGCTTAAAGGCGCCGCCAGCTCCAGGTGGTCGTGGCCTCCAGCGGCTCCAGGGGCGTGACCAGGCGCGGGGCGGTGTTCAGTCCGTTGGGCGGCCCGGTCTGCGGCTCCACGCACACCGCCTCGGCCTGCTCGTCGTACACGACGACCCACTCCTCGCGGCTGGCCACCTTCAGCCGCAGCTGCCCCGGCCAGGTGAGGGTGACGTCGACACCGCCGGGCATCCCGAAGCAGTCGTCCCAGGGGCCGGGCCGCGGCTCGATCCGGTTGCCGGTGGGCAGGTGGTCGTCGCCGCGCTCCTCCTGCCAGGCGGGCGAGAAGTCCAGCGTGACGTCCTGGCCGCCCAGGTTCCGGTGGAACCAGGGGTGCCAGCCGATCTGCGCCGGGAACGACGAGTCGTACGTCTCGACCGACATGGTCAGCGTCAGGGAGTCCGGCGCGAGGGCGACGACCTGCGTGACCCGGCCGGGGTAGGGCCAGGGCTCGACCAGGTCGTACGTCAGGACGGCCTCGTCGGCGGTGACGCGGGCGGTCGTCCAGGCGGCGTCGCGGGCGGTGCCGTGGATGGCGTGCGGCGGGGCGTTCAGCGGCATCTGGTGCACCATGGCACCGTCCCGGAACCGTCCGTCCCGGATACGCCCGCACCAGGGCACCATCGGGAAGCAGCCGTAGCGGTCCCCTTGGCGCAGCAGCTCCACACCGCCGACCAGCACCGACCCGATCCGCCCACCGCTGCCGGGCCGCACGACGACCTGCGCGTCCCCCGCGCTCAACGTGATGTCTTCGTTACTCACGGGACGACAGTACTGGGGCGGGTCGGCGCCGGGGCGACGGGACCGGCGGACGCCGCAGGGCCGGTTCGGGGGCGGGAGGACTCCGGGGCGTCGGTTTATGGGGCGGTGGGACTCCGGGGCGACGGTTCGGGGGCGGAGGGACTCCGGGGGGCCGGTTCGGGCGCGGTGGGACTCCGGGCGACGGTCCGGGCGCGGTGCGACTCCGGGGCGTCGCTTTCCGGGGCGGGGTCAGCGGCGGCGGCGCAGGGCGCGGCCGACCACGATCGCCGATGCCACCACCGCCACCGCCGCCGGGGCCATCCAGCGCAGGGTGGACGTCGCCGAGCCCGCCTGCGGGGCCGGGACGGGGGCGTAGCGGCCGCGGGGCGGCGCGTGGTCGACCTCCTCGGCGCTGCGGCCGATCATCGTGCGCCGGGCGTGCGCGGCCTCGGCGGGCGGCCGGCCGGGGTCGGTGTAGTCCGCCGGGGTGCCGGCCTGCGGCTCGCCGTGGTCCGGCGCGGCCTCGCTCGGCGGCCCGGCGGCCTCGTCGGCGCGCGGGTCCAGCGACGGCGGCGGTACGTCGACGTCGAAGACGGACGGCGCCGGCGCGTCATCGGCATCCGGCGCGGTGTCGAAGTCACTGGTCGCGGCCGGCTCGAAGTCCCCGGTGGACAGCTGTTCGGGCGACTCGGGCGCGATGTCCGCGGCCCCGGTCGGCGCCGTCTCCTGCCCCAGCTGTTCCGCGAAGCGGGTCAGGAGGCGGGTGAGCGCCGCCTCGACCTCGTCGGCGGGGAGCTCGGTGATACGGCCGTCCGCCGTCGCGCCGCCCTCGAAGGTGAGCGTGGCGCCGCCCTCGGCGTCCGTGGCCCGCACGGTGAGCGTCAGCTTCACCGTGCCGGTGCCGCGCGCCTCCCCGGCATCGCCCTCGACCGCGCAGGAACCATCCTCGCGGCCGGTGACCCGCAGGGTGCCGCGGTAGGTGACGGAATGACCGCCGACCCGCAGCTTCAGCCGCCCGGCGACGTCCGTGCCGTCTTCCGCGCCTGCGTCCCGCTGGAGTCCGGGCACCGCCCGGGCGATCCGGGCGGGGTCGGCGAGCGCCGCCCGAAGCCGCTCGGCGGGGACCGGGACGAACACCTCATGCTCCATGTCGACGGAGCCTACCCAGCGGGCGGCGAACTGCACCCCCACGCGCCTGGATCCCCGCGCCCTCCCCCTTGCGGACTACCGCGGAGGTTGCGGGAACCGCACACCCACCGCACGGGTTGCGCCCGAGATCCGCCGCGCGCGGGATTCGGCCCGCCCCACGGTCCGTGACGTCGGTGCCGAGCGACCCGACCGGGGGGAAGGGTGCGACCCGCCCTGAGGGAGAGGCGGGCCGCCACGCGTGCGCGCGCAACACCCTCCGCCTGGAGCCGGTCAGCCCCGGTACCGCGGGTGCACCAGCGTCGACGGCGACAGCCCCGGCACCCGCGTGCCGGCCGCGGCGCGCGCGTCGGCGGCGAGCGCGCCGGGGGTCAGCGTGGCCGGACGGGGCCCGACGGGGTCCAGGCGCAGCGCGGGCTGCCGTGCGCCGGTACCGGCCAGGACGAAGCCCCAGTCCCCCGGCGGGTGTGCCACCCCGGCCGTGCGGTCCGGTCCGGCCGCGAACCCGGAGTCCCGGCCGCCGACCCGGTAGGACACCGTGCGCAGCCCCGCCGCCCGCAGTGTCGATTCCACGGTCCAGAACACGCGGGGCCGCGCGGCGACCGGCCCGGCGTGCACGACGAGCCGCCCGCCGGGGGCGAGCACACGCCGGGCCAGCCCGTAGAACTCCTGCGAGTACAGCTTGGTGCTGGCGGTGATGCCCGGATCCGGCAGATCCGCGATCACCACGTCGTACGACCCGGAGGGCGCCGTGCGCAGCCAGCCGAAGGCGTCGGCGGTGGTGACCGCCAGGCGCGGGTCGCCGTAGACGTGGTCGTTGAGCCGGGCCAGCGCCGGGTCGGTGCGGGCGAGGCGCACCACCTCGGGGTCCAGTTCGACGATCCGCAGCCGCCGCACATCCGGATGGCGCAGCACCTCGCGGGCGGCCAGGCCGTCGCCGCCGCCGAGGATCAGCACGCGTGCGTGCGGCCCGGCCATCGCGGGCTGGACGAGCGCCTCGTGGTAGCGCCGCTCGTCGCGGCCGCCGACGCGCAGCCGGCCGTCGAGGAAGAGGTCGAGGGGGCGGCCGGCGGTGCCGCCGGTCAGGACGATCTCCTGGACCCCGCTCTGCACGGCGACGCGCACCCCGTCGCCGTACACGGCCTGCCGCGCGGCCCGCTCGAAGTCGTCGACCTCGGCGGCGGCGAAGGCGAGCACGCCGAGCACGACGAGACCCACGGCGAGCAGCACCCGCCGGGCGCGCCGGCTCAGATCGCGGCGGAACAGCCCGAGGACGAGCGCGCCACCGGCGACGACGTTGACCGCGCCGGTGAGCAGGGAGCTGGTCAGCTGGCCCAGCAGCGGCAGCAGCAGAAAGGGAAAGGCGAGGCCGCCGACGAGGGCGCCGACGTAGTCCGCCGCGAACAGGTCGGCCACCGCGCCGCCCGCGTCCTGGCGGCGGATGCGCTGGATCAGCTCCATCAGCAGCGGCACCTCCGCCCCGATGAGCAGCCCGATGGCGAGGGAGAAGGCGACCAGCAGGCAGCGCGGGCCGCTCGCCCACACCCCGCCCCAGGCACCCGTCCAGGCGAACACGGCGTACAGGGCGAGCGCGCTGCATCCGCCGACGAGGGCCAGCGCCGCCTCCAGCGCGGCGAACCCGATGGCCGCGTGCCGGCGCAGCCGCTTGGCCGCCAGCGAGCCGATGCCCATGGCGAACACCATGACCGACAGCACGACCGAGGCCTGGGTGACCGAGTCGCCGATCAGGTACGAGGCGAGGGCGACCAGTTCGAGTTCGTACACCAGTCCGCAGGCGGCGCACACGAACACACCGGCGAGGACCAGGAACCGGCCCGTGCCCGGGCGGACGGGCAGCCGCGCGGGGCGGCCCCAGGACGGCGGCGCGCCGGGCGGGGCGGGGGCGTGCTGTTCCATCACGCTTGTGACGTTACGTCAGAGGCCCGCCACGCTTCGTCACCCACACGCGTGGTGTTGCCCCTTGGCGCGTTTGCCCGGCCGACGGCCGGTACTCCTACGGGTGCCGGCGCGGACGCGCCTAGACCGCCGCCGGTACCCGGGCGCCGACCCGCGTACGGGTGGCCACCAGTTGGCCGTCCTGCGGGTAGGCGTGCCAGGTGCGCCAGTGGACGTGACCGTCGTGGCCCTGCGCCAGCAGCGCCGTGAAGGCGTGCGGGCTGCCCGGGAAGACACCGGCCAGACCGTTGGGGTGGTCGGAGACCAGGGCCAGCAGTTCCTGCGCACGGCCCGCGAAGGAGCCCGGGGAGAGCACCTCGACGCGGGCGGCGAACTCGTACTCCCAGTCGCCGACGCGTTTGGCCACACCGAGCGGCAGGGGTGTGCTGCTGCCCGGGATACAGGCCACCGTCTCCGAGCACACACCCCGCTCCTCCTCCAGGAGTACCTGATGGGAGGCGCCGAGCAGTCGCAACTGAAGTTTGGCGCCGGACAGTTCGAGGTCGAGCGTGGCCAGTGCGGGGAGCGGTTCGCGTCCCAGGGCCCAGGCGAGGTCGGCCGCGCGCGTGTCGGTGTAGGAGGTCTTCAGGGTCGTGAGCATGGATCGGCTCCGCAAGCACGCAAAGATCAGGGGGCGTTGGTCCGTCACACCCCGGTCGACACCGGGAGATCGGCCCGGTCAGCCCGGCGGGCAGGCGTCCGCGCGAGACGTCCTCGGGGCTGGGGTGGTGACTCAGAGGGAATCATGAACTGTGCGGCCGCCACAGCGTTTTTACCCAACTTCGGAGGGTTTCCATCCCTCAGAGGGCTGCAACGCTCAACTGTTCAACGACGGCGTACGCCCACCCGCGGAAAGGCGTACGCGCGCCCACCGCACGTGTGTCGGACGGTTCACCGCGGGGCCCGGACTCGAGCCCGGGCCCCGCGGTGCGGATGCGTTCCCCTGTTCGAGACTCGGCTGCCCCGTGTCAGCCGCTGCCTCCCCCGCATCCGCCTCCCCCGCAGGACGACCCGCCTCCGCAGGACGAGCCGCCGCCGCACGAGGAGTGGCCTCCCCCGCAGGAATGTCCGCCGTGCCCGGAGTGGCCACCGCCGTGGTGCCCGCCCGAGGACGAGCCGCACGACGACCCACCGGTGTCGCCCCCGCCGGCCCACCAGCTGTTGCCGGAGCCGCTGCTGCTGCCGTAGACGGTACCGGCGGCGGCACTCCTGCGGCCGTGGTGGCCGGCGGCCCGCCGAGTGGTCCGCCGGCCGCGGCGCGCGGCGGACACGATCACCGCGATCACCGCGAAGACGATCAGCACCAGGATGAAGCCGAAGAACACGCTCACGGCGTCACCCTCCTTCCGTTTCTCCCCCGTGGACCCGCGCCGGGCGCCGCCCGGCGGGGTCCGGCGAGGCGTCCCCCGTCGGCCGCCCCGCTCTTGGTGTGACCGGGAGATGCCCGTCCCCGTCGCGGCCCAAAGCAGAGTTGAGGAACTCCAGAGCTTCGGCGCAGGATGGCCCGCATGACCTCCAGCGCCCGCCCCCTGCTGAACCGCCGGCTCGCCGAGTTCGGGACGACGATCTTCGCCGAGATGTCCGCCCTCGCCCTGCGCACCGGGGCCATCAACCTCGGTCAGGGCTTCCCCGACACCGACGGACCCGAGGAGGTCCGCGAGGCCGCGGTGCGGGCGCTGCGCGACGGACGCGGCAACCAGTACCCGCCCGGCCCCGGCGTCCCCGAGCTGCGCACGGCCATCGCGGCGCACCAGCAGCTCCACTACGGGCTGGCGTTCGACCCGGACACCGAGGTGCTGGTCACCGCGGGCGCCACCGAGGCCATCGCGGCCGCCCTGCTGGCCCTGGTCGAGCCCGGTGACGAGGTCATCGCGCTGGAGCCGTACTACGACTCCTACGCGGCCTGCATCGCCATGGCGGGCGGCACGCGCGTGCCGGTCACCCTGCGCCCGCATCTCGGCGCGGGCGCCTTCCGCCTCGATCTCGACGAGCTGCGCGACGCCGTCACCGACCGCACCCGGCTGCTGCTGATCAACACCCCGCACAACCCCACCGGCACCGTCCTCACCCGCGAGGAGCTGACCGCGATCGCCGAGCTGGCGGTGGAGCGGGACCTGCTGGTGGTGACCGACGAGGTGTACGAGCACCTGGTGTTCGACGGCGCCGCCCATGTGCCGCTGGCGGCCCTGCCCGGGATGCGGGAGCGCACGGTCACCATCTCCTCGAGCGGGAAGACGTTCTCGTTCACCGGCTGGAAGGTCGGCTGGATCACCGCCGCGCCCGGTCTGGTCGCGGCCGTGCGCTCGGCCAAGCAGTTCCTGACATACGTCTCCGCCGGGCCCTTCCAGTACGCGATCGCCGAGGCGCTGAACCTGCCGGAGTCGTACTTCACGGCCTTCCGCGAGGACCTGCGCGCCAAGCGGGACCTGCTCGCGACGGGCCTGACCGAAGCGGGGTTCGGGGTGTTCCGGACGGCCGGCACGTACTTCCTCACCACCGACATCCGCCCGCTCGGCTTCGACGACGGGTTCGCCTTCTGCCGCGCACTGCCCGAGCGGGCGGGCGTCGTGGCCATCCCGAACGCCGTCTTCTACGACCACCGCGAGGCGGGCGCACCCTTCGTACGGTTCGCGTTCTGCAAGCGCACGGAGGTGTTGCAGGAGGCGGCACAGCGGCTCAAGGCACTGGCCGGCTGACCACACTTCCGCCGCTCAGCCGACCGCACCTACGCCGCTCGGCTGTCCTCACCCCTGTTGCTCGGCGCCCGCGCGCCGGGCGGCGGTGACGATCTCCTCCAGCGCGGCGAGGTGCGCCTGGAGCGCCCGCCGCCCCTCTCGCGTGAGCGCGACCCAGGTACGCGGCCGTTTGCCGACGTAGCCCTTGCGGACGCTCACATGGCCGGCCTTCTCCAGCGCGGAGACGGTCTTGCTGGTGACCGAGTCGGAGATGCCGCAGTAGTCCCGGAGCACCCCGAACTCGGCCTCCGTGCAGGAGGAGAGGTAGGCGACGAGCGCCAGCCGGGTGGGATGCTGCAGTTCCCGGTCCAGGGCGGGTGGCGGGGTGTCGGTCACGCGTGCTCCGTTCGTATGACGCGCCGTCCGAGGTCCAGGACGCAGACCACGACGAAGACCACCAGCGCGCCGGACATGCCGTAGGGGATCGCGGCCAGGCCGCCCACGGCGATCGTCGCGGCCGGCGGCACCAGGATCCGCCAGGTCGGGCGCCCCTCCCGCCGGGGCCACGGGACGCTCCCGCCGTGCCTCACGCCCGCCCACATCAGGGCCATGAAGGCGACGAAGCCGGCCAGGCCGAGCGCGAGCAGCGGGCCCGCCCACTGCTCGTACACCCCGGTGAGCCCCAAGGCGACGAACTCGACGGCGCAGGCGGCGGCCTGCGCGATCACATAGCGGCGCGGTGTGCGCTGCGCGGCCCGGGCGGCCGCCTGGGCGTCACGCGCGGCGTGCAGGGCCGCCGCGGCGGCGTGCGGGTCGTACGGCTGGTCGGTGCTGTGGGTCATCTGGTCCTCCCCGTGTCCGGGGCGGTGGTCGGTCCGCCCCCGTGCACCCCACTCTACGAAAATACTTTCCATCTCGGCAAGTACTTTCGCTCGATCGAGTCACGTGCGCGCCCCCACCCCACCTGGGGCCTCCTGCCGGCCGCGCGCGCTGCTCGGCGCCCGCTCGGCGGCTACGCGTCGGGACTGGTCGCTCCTGGGCCGCCGCCGCCACCTGCGGCATCCACCGGTGCGCCGGGCTCCTGTACTGGTGCGCGGTCGCCGCCGCGGTGCTCGCCGCCGCGACCCGGGAGATGGTGCGGCGGCGCGGTCGCGGAGTTTTCCACAGCCTGTGGACGGGCGCCGGGCTCGCGCCGCTCGGCCGGGCCACGTACGTGCTGCGGGTCGGCCGGCGCGCCGGCGACCCGCTCGGCGGCTCCTTCGCCGTGCAGCGCCGGTGGGGCTCACGCTTCGACGCCGGGCGCGGCCCCTGCGCTTCGTCCGCCACCCGCTGCCGCACGGCGAAAGCCCGGCCCTGGCACGCGGCCGTGGTGGCCGGCGCCCTGGCCGGGCTGTCGTTCGCCTACGGCGCGTACCTGGCCGTGATCGCCCGTACGCCCCTGTGGTCCGGGAGGACTACTCCTCGCCCTCCTCGGGCTCGTCGGCGTCGTTGATCTCCTGCTCCAGTCCCAGCTGCTCGACGAGCCAGCGGTCGAACTCGATCGCGGCGCGCACCCAGCTGACGGTCGAGGAGACGAAGTGCTCCAGGCTGACGCCCATGCCGATCAGCATCTGCGCCTCGCCGATGAGGCGGACGGTGCCGTCGTCGTGGGTGTGGGTGTAGACCTTGGGCCACAGCGTGCGGCGGTTCCAGTCGTCGATGGACTCCAGCAGCTGGGGCTTCTCGTCGATCTTGTGGGGGCGGTCGTAGAACGTCCGCACCGAGAAGACCTGCTGGTCGTCCTCGCCGCGGAACATGAAGTACGTACGGAACTGCTCCCACGGCGCCGCGAGGTCACCCTCGTCGTCGACGACGTACTTGAGCTCCATCTGCTCCAGGAGCTGCTTCACGAGGTCCTGATCCGGGACGACGGGGCCCGCCGGTCCTTGCGGCTGCGGCTGGGGCTGGCCCCCGAAGTTCGGAATCGAGGACGGGTCGATGGTCACCGTGAATTTCCCTTCGTACGGATTCCGCCATCCTCCCCCAGAGGGGGAGGGGGGTGGCAAGCCCCGACGGGACCTGTCAGCCCTGGGCTGACATGATCCGGCCGGTCAGGCGAAAGCGTCACGAGCGGGAAGGGAACGGCATGACCCGAAGAGGGAAGCGGTGGGGGCTGGTGGCGGCGGTCGCGGTCCTGCCGGTACTGATCCTGATATGGCTGGTCACGGCGGTGGTGCGGTTCGCGACCAGCGACTATCCGCTGGGCGGCGCCCCGGAGCAGGCCTCGTGCACCGAGGCCCTCGCCTTCGGCGGGGCGAGTCTGCCCGACGGCGCGTACGACACCGACTGCACGGTGCGCACCTGGCTGGACACCGACTACCTCGTCACCTTCCGCATGCCCCGGGCCGACGCCACCGGCTGGCTGACCCGCACCTACGGGGAGCAGCCGGAGACGCGGCTGTGCCGCGAGGGCGCGGATCTGTGCCTGGATCTGAACAGCGACGCCCACCCGCCGCCCGCCGGCGCCGGGGCGAACGCCGTGACGGTCGACGTGACCTACGAGAGCACGTCGACCGCACGCGTGCGGTTCTCGGCATTCACCGTGTGACGCGGGCGGGCCCCGTCAGCCGGTGGCCGGCAAGATCCCCGCCGCACCCGGTGTGCGCGATGACGCGGGGATGCGCACGCCGAAAGCGGTGCGGTGGGTGTTGTGGACCCTGTGGTGGGGCTGCCTGGCGTTCTCCCCGTGGTTCCCGTGGGCGCTGTACGTCGTCCTCACGACCGGCATCTGAGCCGTCAGAGCGTCTTGCCCGTCGCCGGGCCGACCAGCAGGCCCTCGCCGAAGCGGTCCACCCGGACCGTGTCGCCGTCCTTGATCTCGCCGGAGAGGATCTCCTTCGCGAGCCGGTCCCCGATCGCGCTCTGCACCAGGCGGCGCAGCGGCCGGGCGCCGTAGGCCGGGTCCATCCCCTCGTCGGCGAGCCAGGCCAGCGCCTCGGGCGTGACGTCGAGGGTGAGGCGACGCTCGGCGAGCCGCTTGGCCAGCCGGCTGATCTGCAGCTCGGCGATCCGGCTCAGCTCCTGCTTGGTCAGCGCGGAGAAGACCACCAGGTCGTCGAGCCGGTTGAGGAACTCCGGCTTGAAGGACGCCCGTACGACCTCCAGCACCTGCTCCTTCTTCTCCGCCTCGCTGGTCAGCGGGTCCATCAGGAACTGGCTGCCCAGGTTGGAGGTCAGCACCAGGATGGTGTTGCGGAAGTCGACCGTGCGACCCTGACCGTCCGTCAGGCGCCCGTCGTCCAGCACCTGGAGCAGGACGTCGAAGACCTCCGGGTGTGCCTTCTCCACCTCGTCCAGCAGCACCACGCTGTACGGCCGCCGCCGTACCGCCTCCGTCAGCTGGCCGCCCTCCTCGTAGCCGACGTATCCGGGCGGGGCACCGACCAGCCGGGCGACGCTGTGCTTCTCGCCGTACTCCGACATGTCGATGCGGACCATCGCCCGCTCGTCGTCGAAGAGGAAGTCGGCGAGCGCCTTGGCCAGTTCGGTCTTGCCGACACCGGTCGGGCCGAGGAAGAGGAAGGAACCGGTCGGGCGGTCGGGGTCGGCGATGCCGGCGCGTGAACGCCGTACCGCGTCCGACACCGCGCGCACGGCCTCGCCCTGCCCGATCAGCCGCTTGCCGATCTCGTCCTCCATGCGCAGCAGCTTCTGCGTCTCGCCCTCCAGCAGACGCCCGGCCGGGATGCCGGTCCAGGAGGCGACGACGTCGGCGATGTCGTCGGAGCCGACCTCCTCCTTGACCATCGTGTCCCGGGCCACCTCCTCCTCGGCCTCGGAGGCGGCCTCCAGCTCCTTCTCCAGGGCCGGGATCTCGCCGTACAGCAGCTTGGAGGCGGTGTCGAAGTCACCGTCGCGCTGGGCGCGTTCGGCCTGGCCGCGCAGGTCGTCCAGCTTCTCCTTCAGCTCACCGACCCGGTTGAGGGACTGCTTCTCCTTCTCCCAGCGGGCGGTCAGGCCACGCAGCTCCTCCTCCTTGTCGGCGAGGTCGCGGCGCAGCTTGTCCAGGCGCTCACGGGAGGCCGCGTCGGTCTCCTTGCTCAGCGCCAGCTCCTCCATCTTCAGCCGGTCGACGGCGCGCTGGAGTTCGTCGATCTCGACGGGCGAGGAATCGATCTCCATGCGGAGGCGGGAGGCCGCCTCGTCGACCAGGTCGATGGCCTTGTCGGGCAGGAAGCGGGAGGTGATGTACCGGTCGGACAGGGTGGCCGCGGCCACCAGCGCGCTGTCGGCGATCTGCACCTTGTGGTGCGCCTCGTAGCGGCCTTTCAGACCGCGCAGGATGGCGATGGTGTCCTCGACGCTCGGCTCGGAGACCAGCACCTGCTGGAAGCGGCGCTCCAGCGCGGGATCCTTCTCGATCCGCTCGCGGTACTCGTCGAGCGTGGTCGCGCCGACCATGCGCAGCTCGCCGCGCGCCAGCATCGGCTTGAGCATGTTGCCGGCGTCCATGGCGGAGTCGCCGCCGGCGCCCGCGCCCACGACGGTGTGCAGCTCGTCGATGAAGGTGATGATCTGCCCGTCGGAGTCCTTGATCTCGGCGAGGACGGTCTTCAGCCGCTCCTCGAACTCACCCCGGTACTTCGCACCTGCCACCATCGCGCCCAGGTCGAGCGCGACGAGCCGCTTGTCCTTGAGCGACTCGGGCACGTCGCCCTTCACGATCCGCTGGGCGAGCCCCTCGACGACGGCTGTCTTGCCGACGCCGGGCTCGCCGATGAGGACGGGGTTGTTCTTGGTGCGGCGGCTGAGCACCTGCACCACCCGCCGGATCTCGGTGTCCCGCCCGATGACCGGGTCGAGCTTGCCCTCACGGGCGGCGGCGGTGAAGTCCGTGCCGAACTTCTCCAGCGCCTTGTACGCACCCTCCGGGTCCGCGGTGGTCACGCGACGCCCTCCCCTCGCCTTGCGGAACGCCTCCTGGAGCTTGCCGGCCGTGGCGCCCTGCCGGGTGAGCACCTCGCCGGTCCGGCCGCCCTTGGCGGCGATGCCCATGAGCAGGTGCTCGGTGGACAGGTATTCGTCGCCGAGCTCCTTGGCCCGGGCCTGGGCGTCGGCGATGACGGCGAGCAGCTCGCGGTTGGGCTGCGGCGGCGCGACGGTCGAACCGGTCACGCTGGGCAGGGAGGCGAGCACCTTCTCCGTCTCCGAGCGCACGGCGGCCTGGTCGGCGTCGACGGCGGCCAGCAGATCGACGATGTTCTCGTTCTCCTGCCCCTGGAGCAGCGCGAGGAGCAGGTGAGCAGGGGTGAGGTCCGGATGTCCCTCGGTCACGGCCCGATTGCCGGCGGCGTTGATCGCGTCCCGGCTCCGGTTGGTCAGCTCGGCGTCCACGTTCGCTTCTCTCCTCCTACACGTGCTGGGGTCAGCCGTCTCCCCGTACTGACTCGGTCAACGTACACAAAGTTGAGTCTATTCCACTCAAGGCAGGGAGGGGAGAGCTGACGGCGGCGGTCCGCCACCGCTGCGGGTAGGTTGCGTCCCATGACCGCGTACCCCCAGGACCCGGGCGCACCGGACGAGCCGTATCTCGCCTTCTGGCGGGAACGGCACCTGTGCACCCTGACGACGCTGCGTCCCGACGGCACGCCGCACGTCGTACCCGTCGGAGTGACCTACGACCCCGAGGCGGGACTGGCCCGGGTGATCACCAACAAGGCGAGCGCGAAGGTGGCGCATGTGCGGGCCGCCGGCCCCGCGGGCGGCCCGCGGGTCGCCGTCTGCCAGGTCGCCGGCCGGCGCTGGGCCACGCTGGAGGGCCGCGCCTTCATCCGCACCGAGGCGGAGCGGGTCGCGGAGGCGGAGCGGCGCTATGCGGAGCGCTACGAGCGCGTGCCGTCGCCGAACCCGTCACGGGTGGTGATCGAGATCGAACTGGACCGGGCCATGGGCCGGGGATGAACGGCGCACACGCGCACAAACTGCAGCGGCGTCACCGTGTTCAGGTCACGGTGACGCCGCTGCGGGGGGAAGCACCTGAGCGATCTGTTACGACGGGGGAATCGCGTCAGGCACTGCGGGGGGTGGCCGAGATGGTCCGCACGTCGGAGATGTCCGGCTCCGACAGCCGGTGGTCGCGCTGGTCGAGGTTCACAAAGATCATTCCGTACCGGATGGCACACCGCACAGGCTGCGGCGCCCCCCGAGGCCGCCGCAGACACCGGTACGCCCGCACGTCGCCTTCGTCGTCGCGCGTGACGACGACCGGCTCACCGAACACGGTCACCATCAGCGAATCCCCGTTGTGGGGGATGGCGGTGACCAGGTCGATGAAGTGCCAGCCCGATCGGTACGCGGTGGCCATTTCCCGTCGGAAGGAACGGTCGTCAGGTGGAGTCGCCATCATCTGCCCCCAGCACCGTCTGCCGTAGCCACGGACTCGGAGGACACCGCCACCGCCGGCCACTTACTGTCCGCTCGATCGTCGCCCTTCGTACCGGCGTGGCCACCCAGAGCTCCGAGGGCCACAACGGCGGAGAAGGTGGCGACAAGTATCGAGCGAAGCACTCTTTTCCCCATAGTCGGCTTCGTCCTCACTTGAAGGTCCCCTCTTCCCCCGTCGAGTACGACGATGGCTCATTCAGGCACGTCATGGCCACACAATCGGTGCATCATGTTCCTGCATGTTCAGGACCCTGGGGGGTGGAGATTTGATGTCGAATCGGTCCAAGACGGCACATCCCCATGCGGCGAACGAGCTGTGCGAGGAGGGTAGCCGCCTTTACGCCGGTGCCCTCCGCGAAGGCCGTATCTCCCGCTCGGAGGCGGAACCCGCCCCTTGCCTGATGGAGTTCGCCCTGCTCCACCCCGATCCCGACGACCCGGACTGGCTGCGTCCGGTCCCCCCGGCGCTTGCGCTCGCGCAGCGTTTGCTGCCCATCGAGCGGGAGATCGCGGAGCGCCGGCGGTGGGCAATCGAACTGTCCGATGCTTTTGAGCCGTTCATGGCCCTGAACGGAAACATGGCGTCGGCCACCCATTCCATCACCGTGCTGGAAGGCAGCGACCGGATCAACGCGGCGCTCGACCTGGCCACCGCCCAGTGCCAGGCCGAAATGCTCACGGTGCAGCCCAGCAACCGCTTCACCGAGCGCACCATCCGTCAGGGGCTGGACCGTGACACCGCCCTGGTCGACCGCGGTGTGCGGATCCGGACCCTCTACCAGCACACCGTGCGCTTCAACCTGGAGCAACTGGCCTACGTGGGACAGCTCGCCAACGGCAAGGTGGAGTACCGCACGATCGACGAGCTGGTCGAGCGCCTCATCATCTGCGACGAGTCCGTCGCGTTCATCCCGGCCCGGGACGACCAGCAAGTGGCCCTGGAACTGCGCAACCCGGCACTCGTGCGCTACCTGATCAAGGTCTTCGAGTTCACGTGGAACCGTGCCGTCCCGCTGAGCGCCGGGGCGCCCTACGAGACCGCCCCCGACGGCATCACGGAGATCCAGCACTCCATCGCCAAACTGCTCGTGGAGGGCCACGTCGACGAGGCCATCGCCCGCCGCCTCGGCATGAACGTGCGCACCTGCCGGGCCCATATCGCCAAGCTGGCCGCCGCTCTCGGCAGCGGCAGCCGGGCCCAGCTCGGTTATCTGATAGCCCAGTCCGGAATCCTCAACAAGGAGCAGTGAGGCGGCACAAGCCCGGCCGCCTCATCCGACGGACGGGGACTCCTGGCACGGAAAGGTGAGGTGGGCCGGGGTGTCCAGCCCCACCTGGGCGATCCGGACGCCGAGTTGGGTACGGCTGGCCGCGCCGAGGGTCTCCGAAAGACGGGCGATGTGGGCCCGGCAGGTGCGGACACTGATGCCGAGGCGCTCGGCGATGACCGCGTCCTGGTGCCCCTCCGCGAGCAGCGCCGCGATGGACTGCTCGCGGTGCGAGATGCCCTCGATACCGCTGTCGGGGATGGGCGCGTTCAGCGGGACGCCCAGGCGCCACAGCCGCTCGAAGACCGTGACCAGGTAGGAGATCAGCGCCGGGTGGCGCAGTTCGAGGGCCATCGTGCGCTCGGCGTTCGCCGGGATGAAGGCCACCGTGCGGTCGAAGAGGATCAGCCGGTCCACGACCTCGTCGAGCGTGCGCGCCTCCACGGCGTCGCCCATCAGCTCCAGATACGTCAGCAGCCCCTGCCCGTGCCGCGCCACGTGGTTGTACAGGTCCCGCATGCGCACACCCCGGCCGCGCAGGGCCAGCGCCCGGTGCAGCCCCTCGGACAGCTCGTGCTCACGGCGGATGCCGCCCGGCTGCACGGTCAGCACCTCGGTCGTGCAGGCCTGCGTCGCCTCGTCCATCGCCGCCTGGATCCGCGCGAGGCCGTCGAGCACCCGGATCGCGCTGCCCTCACCCACCCCGGATCCCGCCGCGGGCGTACGGCCGCCGAGGCCGGCGTACCACTCGACGGCGGCCACCGCCGCGCCCACCCGGCGCTGGCTGTCGGCGACCTCGTCGTACACGCCGCGCAGCAGCCGGGTCATGACCTCCTGGGGCGCGGTGGGCACCAGCCAGTCCATGTCGTCCGGATCGGGGTGCAGCAGCGCCAGATCGAGCAGGCACGGCACCTGCTCGGCGTCCCGGCGCGTCACCCGGCCGCGCCGCACCGCCCGGGAGTACACCCGGTCCCCCGCCGCGCACAGTCGGTCGGCACCGTGCGGGTGCTCCTCCGTCCCGTGCCCGGTCATCGCCCACTCCACCCCCGGTTCACGCCTCTTCGCAGCGCAACTATGCGCGGACGGAGCGTGCTGTGCAACACGGCTCGGGCGCGCGTGACCGAGGGAAACCACCGGTTCGCACCGCTATCTCCCGGCCTTTCGCCGCCCTTGGCCGCGCGGCCATGACGGCCGGACCTCTCCCCTTGGGCGAGCTGCGGCCCGACAATGCCGGACATGGTCCGTGCAGGGCGTACGACACCGACGTACCCGCTGATCGCGGTCGTCCGGGCGGCCGCGCTCGTCCTGGCCGCCGCCGTGGGCGCGGCCGGGTGCGAGGCGACCGCCGGCGCGCCGCCGAGTGCCTCCGCCCGCCCCTCGCATCGCGCTCCGGGCGAGCACCGGGACGGGCACCTGGTCTTCACCGTGCTCGCCCTCAGGTGCGGGCTGACCGCCGTGGCCGGCACGCACAGCGAGGCGCAGCCCGACGGGCAGTTCTGCACCGCGCGCCTGCGGGTGCGCAACGCCGACCCCGCCTTCCACACCTACGTCGCCGCGCAGCAGCGGCTGGTGAACGCCGACGGGGCGCTTGCGCGGCCGGACTCCTTCGCGATGGCGGTGCGCCGCCAGCACGAGCGGGTCGAGATCGGCGGGCACGACCTCATCGAGATCGAGGTCTGGTACGACGTCCCGAAGCGGGCGCGGGTGACCGGGCTGCGGGTGACCGGCGACCGGGACCCTGACGGCTACCTCAGCGGTGCGACGGTCCCGCACGCCCCGGACGGCGTGTTCGTGCCCATGACCCCGGCGACGGGGCCGTGACGGACGCCTGCCGCGGCCGGCTTCGTCGTGCCGGCCGATTTGCGACCGCCAATGCGCAACGGCTGACGCGCGGGCGGCTCAGGCGCGGGCGGCTACTTCAGCCCGATCGCGGAGCACGCCGAGGCGTACTTCGCGGTGCAGATCTCCGGCACCTTGTAGATGCCGTCCTTGACGACCGTGCTCTTGATGTTGCTCTTCGTGAGCGCGACCACGCTGACCAGCTGGGCCGGAACGTCCTTCTGCGTGGGGCTGTCGACGGTGTCGCCGGCGAGCGCGTCGAACTGGATGTCCCTGCCCTGCACCTTGGCGACGGCCATCTCCGCGGCGGCCTCCGCCTCGGTCGGGTAGGGCTTGTACACGCTCATGTACTGGTCGCCGGCCACGATCCGCTGCACGGCGTCCAGTTCGGCGTCCTGCCCGGTGATCGGCGGCAGGGTGGAGACACCGGCCGCCTTGAGGGCCTTGATGATGCCGCCGGCCATGGCGTCGTTGGCGGAGTAGACGCCCGCGATCTTCTTGGCGCCGATCGCGGCGATCGCCTCGGCCATGTTGGCCTGTGCGTTCTTCGGGTCCCAGTCCTTGGTGTCGTAGGACTTCGCGATCGTCACCTTGCCGTTGAGCTCGCTGAGCGCGCCCCGCTTGAACTGACCCGCGTTCGGGTCGGTCGGCGAGCCGTTCATCATGACGATCCGGTCGGAGGTGTCGGCGCCCTCACCGAGGGCGCCGAGCAGGGTGCGGCCCTGCACCTCGCCGACCAGTTCGTTGTCGAAGGAGACATACGCGTCGATCGGGCCCTCGGCGAGGCGGTCGTAGGCGATGACGGGGATGCCCGCGTCCTTCGCCTTCTGCACCTCGTCGGCGATCGCGTGCGAGTCGACCGCGTCCAGCAGGATGACGTCGACCTTGTTGTCGATCATCTGCTGCATCTGGGTCGCCTGCCGGGACGCGTTCTGCTCGGCGTTGGCGTACTCGACCTTGCCCTTGTTGCGGGTGAGGGAGGCGACCTTCGCGGCGATGATGGGGTGGTCGAACTTCTCGTACCGGGAGTTCACCTTCTCCGGCAGCAGCAGACCCACGGTGACGTCATCGCCCTTCGTGGGGCTCGCGGTGCCCCCGCCCTCCGTCGAGTTGAGCATGCTGCAGCCGGCAAGCGTGAGGATCATCGTGGACGCGGCCACGGTTACGGCGGTACGACGCATGCGGGGGCTCACTTCGGGTGCGGTACGAAACGCGGGTGCAGCGGCACGACCCACGTGACTGAAAAGCCAACGCGGGAGCGCCACCTTGCGTCAAGACCGGCCACCTAACGAGATGGCAACATCACGCTCCGCTCAGTCCGTGAAGGCGGGGAGAACCCCTGCCCATTCACCGCCAAACACCCCTTACCGACCCTTCACGAGCGGGGGTTCACCTTCACGAAACAGCACAGGTGACCGAACGATATCGGCCATCTGCTCGGGCTCGACCGGGCCGCGCGCGCAGCGCGAAGGGGCCCGGAGGCGATCCGCCTCCGGGCCCCTTCGCGCTGCGCGCGCGGCCGCTAGTCCTTGGCCTTCTTCGGCCGCCACACCACCAGCGCGCTGGTCTGCTGGACCTCCTGGTACGGGACCAGGTCGCGGCGGTAGGAGGCGTGGACGGCGGCCTCGCGCTGCTGCATCGCCGCGGCCGCGCCCTCCAGGGCCGCCTGCAGCTCCGCGACACGGGACTGCAACGCGGCGACCTGGTTCTCCAGCTCGATGATGCGCTTGATGCCGGCCAGGTTGATGCCCTCGTCCTGCGACAACTGCTGCACCTGGCGGAGCAGTTCGATGTCGCGGGCCGAGTAACGCCGCCCGCGGCCCGCGGTGCGGTCCGGGGAGACCAGCCCCAGGCGGTCGTACTGACGCAGCGTCTGCGGGTGGAGGCCGGAGAGCTGGGCCGCCACCGAGATGACGTAGACCGGGGTGTCCTCCGTCAGTTCATACGGATTACGTCGACGGCCGTCCATCCCACTCAAGCTCCCTTCGCGGCCTCGAACAGCTCCGCCCGCGGATCCTGGTCCGCGGTCGCCTCGCGATACGCCTCGAGCGCGTCACGAGCCTTCCCCGACAGGTCCTTGGGAACACTCACCTCCACGGTGACCAGCAGGTCGCCGCGAGTGCCGTCCTTGCGGACCGCGCCCTTGCCGCGGGCGCGCATCGTGCGGCCGTTGGGCGTGCCGGGCGGCAGCTTCAGCGTGACCGGCGGGCCGCCCAGGGTCGGCACCCTGACCTCCCCGCCGAGCGCCGCCTCCGTGAACGTCACCGGCACGGTCACCGTGAGGTTGTCGTCCTTGCGGCCGAACACCGGGTGGGCGTCGACGTGCACGACGACATAGAGGTCGCCGGCCGGTCCGCCGCGCTCGCCCGGCGCGCCCTTGCCGCGCAGCCGGATCCGCTGCCCGTCCGAGACGCCGGCCGGGATGCGGACCTGCATGGTGCGCGAGGACTTCGCCCGGCCGCTGCCGTGGCAGACCTCGCAGGGGTGCTCCGCGATCAGGCCCCGGCCCTTGCAGTCCGGGCAGGGGTCCGTCAGGGAGAAGCCGCCACCGGAGCCGCGCGCCACCTGCCCCGTGCCGACGCAGGTCGGGCACACGCGCGGCGTGCCGTTCTTGTCGCCGGTGCCGGAGCAGGCCTTGCACGGCGCCTGGGAGGACATCCGCAGCGGGACCGTGGCGCCCTCGATGGCCTCCGTGAAGCTGAGCGTGACCTCGGACTCGACGTCCTGGCCGCGCCGGGGCTGGGTCCGCGTCCCCGCGGCACCGCCCCGGTTGAACAGGCCCCCGAAGACGTCACCGATTCCTCCGCCGAAGCTGCCTCCGCTCTGGGCGCCGCCTCCGAAGAGGTCGCCCAGGTCGAAGTTGAAGGAGCCGCCGCCCGCACCCGGCCCCGGCCTGAAGCCGCCGTTGCCGAACAGGGTGCGGGCCTCGTCGTACTCCTTGCGCTTCTTGGGGTCGCCGAGCACGTCGTTCGCCTCGGAGATCTCCTTGAAGCGCTCCTCGGCCTTGGCGTTGCCCTTGTTGGCGTCCGGGTGGAACTCGCGGGCGAGCTTCCGGTACGCCTTCTTGATCTCGGCCTCGGTGGCGTCCTTGGGGACGCCGAGGACCTTGTAGTAGTCCTTCTCGATGAAGTCCTTGGTGCTCATCCCCGACGTACCCCCTTTCCGATGGTCCCCTGGTTGCTTGTGACGTCAGCCCTCGTCCGGGCCACCGCTCTCCTTGTCGTCGGCCGCCTTGTCCTCGGCGCCCTCCGCCTTCGTGCCCTGCGCGCCGGGCTGCGGCTCGGCGACGGCCACCCGCGCGGGGCGGATGGTGCGCTCGCCGATGCGGTACCCCGGCTGCAGGATCGCCACGCAGGTCGTCTCGGTGACGTCCGGCGCGTAGGAGTGCATCAGGGCCTCGTGGATCGTCGGGTCGAAGGGCTCGCCCTCCTTGCCGAACTGCTGCAGGCCCAGCTTCGCCACGACGGTCTCCAGCGACTCGGCGACCGACTTGAAGCCGCCCACCAGCTCGCCGTGCTCCCGCGCGCGCCCGATGTCGTCGAGCACGGGCAGCAGTTCGGTCAGGAGGTTCGCGTTGGCGAGCTCCTTGACCGCGGCGCGGTCCCGCTCGACCCGGCGGCGGTAGTTCTGGAACTCGGCCTGGAGGCGCTGGAGGTCCGCCGTGCGCTCGTCGAGCGCCTTGCGCGCCTGATCAAGCTGGGCGACCAGGCCCGCGTTCTCGTTCCCGTCCCCGGCCGGGGCCGCCGCCTCCTCGGAGGAGGCGGCCTTCAGCTCGGCGTCGTCAGGGGTGGCGCCGGAGGGGACGTCGGGCTTCTCTTCAAAGCCCGGGGTCTCCTCCGTCATTACGCGGCACCGTCCTTGCGCTCGTCGTCCACGATCTCGGCGTCCACGACGTCGTCGTCGGCCTTGGGCTGCTCACCGGCACCGGCAGCACCGCCCGCGGCCTGGGCGCCCTGGGCGTCGGCGTACAGCGCCTGGCCCAGCTTCTGCGAGACGGCCGCGACCTTCTCCGTGGCGGAGCGGATCTCGGCTGTGTTGTCGCCCTCGGCGGACTCGCCCTTGAGCTTCTCCTTCAGCTCGGCGACCGCTTCCTCGACCTCGGTCTTGACCTCGCCGGGGACCTTGTCCTCGTTGTCCTTGAGGAACTTCTCCGTCTGGTAGACCAGCTGCTCGCCCTGGTTGCGGGCCTCGGCGGCCTCGCGGCGCTTGTGGTCCTCCTCCGCGTAGCGCTCGGCCTCCTCACGCATGCGGTCGACCTCGTCCTTCGGCAGCGAGGAGCCGCCGGTGACGGTCATCTTCTGTTCCTTGCCGGTGCCGAGGTCCTTCGCCGTGACGTGCATGATGCCGTTGGCGTCGATGTCGAAGGAGACCTCGATCTGCGGCACCCCGCGCGGCGCGGGCGGGAGACCGGTCAGCTCGAACATGCCGAGCTTCTTGTTGTACGCCGCGATCTCGCGCTCGCCCTGGTAGACCTGGATCTGCACGGACGGCTGGTTGTCCTCGGCCGTCGTGAAGATCTCCGAGCGCTTGGTCGGGATCGTGGTGTTGCGCTCGATCAGCTTGGTCATGATGCCGCCCTTGGTCTCGATACCGAGGGACAGCGGGGTGACGTCCAGCAGCAGGACGTCCTTGACCTCACCCTTGAGCACACCGGCCTGGAGCGAGGCGCCGATGGCGACGACCTCGTCCGGGTTCACACCCTTGTTGGCCTCCTTGCCGCCGGTCAGCTCCTTGACGAGCTCGGCGACGGCGGGCATACGGGTCGAACCACCGACGAGAACGACGTGGTCGATCTCGTTGATGGAGATGCCGGCGTCCTTGATGACGTTGTGGAACGGCGTCTTGCAGCGCTCCAGCAGGTCGGCCGTCAGCTGCTGGAACTGGGCGCGGGTGAGCTTCTCGTCCAGGTGCAGCGGGCCCTCGGCGGACGCCGTGATGTAGGGCAGGTTGATCGAGGTCTCCGTGGAGGAGGACAGCTCGATCTTGGCCTTCTCGGCCGCCTCGCGCAGGCGCTGCAGGGCCATCTTGTCCTTGGCCAGGTCCACGCCGTGGCCCGACTTGAACTGCTGCACCAGGTAGTCGACGACGCGCTGGTCCCAGTCGTCGCCACCGAGGTGGTTGTCACCGTTGGTGGCCTTCACCTCGACGACGCCGTCACCGATCTCCAGGAGGGACACGTCGAAGGTGCCGCCACCGAGGTCGAAGACGAGGATCGTCTGGTCGTCCTTGTCGAGGCCGTACGCCAGCGCGGCGGCGGTCGGCTCGTTGACGATGCGCAGGACGTTCAGACCGGCGATCTCACCGGCCTCCTTCGTCGCCTGACGCTCGGAGTCGTTGAAGTAGGCCGGGACGGTGATGACCGCGTCGGTCACCTTCTCGCCCAGGTAGGCCTCGGCGTCCCGCTTCAGCTTCTGCAGGATGAAGGCGGAGATCTGCTGCGGGTTGAACGGCTTCCCGTCCAGCTCGATCTTCCAGTCGGTGCCCATGTGACGCTTCACCGAACGGATCGTCCGGTCCACGTTGGTGACGGCCTGGCGCTTGGCCACCTCGCCGACCAGCACCTCGCCGTTCTTGGCGAAGGCGACGACGGACGGCGTGGTCCTGGCGCCCTCGGCGTTGGTGATGACGGTGGGCTCGCCGCCCTCGAGGACCGAGACCACCGAGTTCGTCGTGCCCAGGTCGATGCCGACCGCACGTGCCATTGCAATTCCTCCAACTGACTTGAGTGGAACAGGCTCAAGTGTGCATGAGGCTCACGGCTCGGTCAACAGACCTGAGTCACCCGGACTCAACTCTTATCCGTTCCTTACACGCAACGGCGCTCTGACCTGCGACGACGACGGTCGGCGCGGTGGCTGCACCCGGGAAAAAGTCGGTCGCGCACTCGCCGGGACGGACTGCCGGGGCGCCCGCGCCATCGTCTGGGGCCCCTGCCCCGACCCCGGTCCCTGCCCCGGCCCCCGCCGGCGCGGCACCCGGTACACCGGCACCCGCAGCAGCGCGAGAACGACGACCAGCGCACCGCCCGCCACCCACAGCGCGACACTCGGACGGGCCCACCCGGCGTGCACCAGTACTCCCACGAGTACCCCGGCACCCGCGGCCACGCCCAGCAGTACGGCCGTGCCCTGCGCGGTCAGTCCGAGCCGCCGCAGCCGGTGCCCGACATGGTCGGGACCGCCGCGCGCCAGCGGCCGTCCGGCCAGCCGCCGCGAGAGGGCGACGAGGAGGACATCGGCGGCGCCGAGGGCGACAAGCGGCCCGAGGACGGCGGCGGTGCCGGTCAGGTCGTAGCCCGACCGGGTGACCACGGCCGCCGAGGCCAGCAGGAAGCCGGTGAACAGCGAGCCGCAGGAGCCGAGCCCGATGCGGGCGGCCGGCCAGCCGTGCATGAGGAAGCCGGTCAGCGCCGCGGCGAGCACGCTCAGCAGCACCGCGAGCCCGTCCATCACCTCCGCCGCGGCGCACGCCGCCACCCCGAAGGCGGTGAGCACCCCCACGGTCCCGGCCACGCCGTCGGTGTGGTCCAGCGAGCGGAAGGCGAAGGAGGCGAAGGCGATGAAGACGACGCCCAGCATCCCGCCGAGCACGCCCGTCTCGTCGTACGGCACGACACAGGCCGCCGCCACGGCCGTACCCACCAGCAGGAACCGGGTCCTCAGCCGCCACACGTCCGCGGCGAGACCCAGCGCGGCGAGCACGCCGCCCGCGATGAGCAGCCGGTCGTTGCCGTCCCCGAGCGGCGCGAGCCGGGTCCAGTTGCCGGCCGCGGCGACCAGGCAGGTGGCGAGCACCATGGCCGCCCCGCCGAGCAGCGGCACCGGTCGCGCGCGCCGGCGCTGGTCGATGAGCCCCATGCGCAGGGCAGGCGTCCGGAGCGCTCCCGCCAGCAGGGCGGTGAGCAGCAGGGCGGCGGTGGCAGCGGCGATCCCATAGAGCACGGATATAAGTTAGAGGTGAATGTACCAATTTGGTACGAATAACACGTTCAGATTGCGGTCGACTTCCCCGAGGCCCCGCGTTTCTTGTGATCCTTTAAGGCAAGCCTCAGCGACACAGATCACCGAACGGCTGGCTACATTGCATCGGAAGATAGGGGTAGTCTCAGACGAACTGAATAAGTTACCGCTTAGTAATCTCCCTCGATTCACCCCTCGCAGGCCCGAGGAGCCCCCATGCAACTCGCCGCGATCATCGTGTCGCTGGCCCTGACCGTGGTCGGCGTCGCCCTGCTCGCCCGCGCCATCGGCCAGTTCGTCCGCTACTTCAAGCTGGGCCAACCGGTCCCGGCAGGCAGCCGGACCGACAACCCCTACGCGCGCAGCGTGACCCTGGTGCGGGAGTTCCTCGGCCACACGCGCATGAACCGCTGGGGGATCATCGGCATCGCCCACTGGTTCGTGGCCATCGGCTTCCTGACGCTGCCGCCCACGATCATCAACGCCTACGGCCAGCTGTTCCAGGCCGACTGGACGCTGCCGGTCCTCGGCGGCTTCCTGCCGTACGAGATGTACATCGAGTTCATCGGCGCGATGACCACGCTCGGCATCGCGACGCTGATCGTCATCCGTCTGCTCAGCCTGCCCTCCCGGCCCGGCCGCAAGTCCCGCTTCGCCGGCTCGAAGATGGGCCAGGCGTACTTCGTCGAGTACGTCATCCTCATCATCGGCCTCGCGATCTACGTGCTGCGCGCCCTGGAGGGCGCCCTGCACCACGTGGACCACTACGAGGCCGGCTACTTCGCCTCGTACCCGGTGATCCTGGCGCTGAAGGGCCTGAGCGTCTCCACGCTCCAGAACCTGGTCTACCTGTTCGCCATGATCAAGCTGGGCACGACCATGATCTGGATGATCACGGTCAGCCTGAACACCAACATGGGTGTGGCCTGGCACCGCTTCCTGGCGTTCCCGAACATCTGGTTCAAGCGCAACGCCACCGGTGAGACCGCGCTGGGCGCGCTGCAGCCGATGACGAGCGGCGGCAAGCCGATCAACTTCGAGGACCCGGGCGAGGACGACGTCTTCGGCGTCTCCCAGGTCGAGCAGTTCTCCTGGAAGGGCCTGCTGGACTTCTCCACCTGCACCGAGTGCGGCCGCTGCCAGTCGCAGTGCCCCGCCTGGAACACCGGCAAGCCGCTCTCCCCGAAGCTGCTGATCATGTCGCTGCGGGACCACGCCCACGCCAAGGCGCCGTACCTGCTCGCAGGCGGCGGCAAGACGATGGAGGGCGAGGAGAAGGCGTCCGAGGAGCAGCTGAAGGACGTCCCGGCGTCCGCGCTGGCCGAGGCCGAACGCCCGCTCATCGGCACCGCCGAGGAGAACGGCGTCATCGACCCGGACGTGCTGTGGTCCTGCACCACCTGCGGCGCCTGCGTCGAGCAGTGCCCGGTGGACATCGAGCACGTCGACCACATCGTCGACATGCGCCGCTACCAGGTGATGATCGAGTCCGCGTTCCCGTCCGAGGCGGGCACGATGCTCAAGAACCTGGAGAAGAAGGGCAACCCCTGGGGCCTGGCGAAGAAGCAGCGCCTGGAGTGGACCAAGGAGGTCGACTTCGAGGTCCCGGTCGTCGGCAAGGACATCGAGGACCTCACCGAGGTCGAGTACCTGTACTGGGTCGGCTGCGCCGGCGCCCTCGAGGACCGCGCCAAGAAGACCACCAAGGCCTTCGCCGAGCTGCTGCACATGGCGGGCGTGAAGTTCGCGATCATGGGCGGCGACGAGAAGTGCACCGGTGACTCCGCACGCCGCCTGGGCAACGAGCCCCTGTTCCAGGAGCTCGGCATGGAGAACGTGATGGCCCTGAACACGGCGTTCGGCGAGGAGCTGGACGACGAGGGCAAGGTCGTCGCGGAGTCCGCGAAGCCCAAGTCGGCGAAGAAGATCGTCGCCACCTGCCCGCACTGCCTCAACACGCTCGGCAACGAGTACCCGCAGCTCGGCGGCGACTACGAGGTCATCCACCACACCCAGCTGCTCCAGCACCTGGTGGACGAGGGCAAGCTGATCCCGGTGACCCCGGTCGAGGGCATCATCACCTACCACGACCCGTGCTACCTGGGCCGGCACAACAAGATCTACACGCCGCCGCGCGAGATCATCGCCGCCGTCCCGGGCGTCCGCAACGAGGAGATGCACCGCCACAAGGAGCGCGGCTTCTGTTGCGGCGCCGGCGGCGCGCGGATGTGGATGGAGGAACGGATCGGCAAGCGCATCAACAACGAGCGCGTCGACGAGGCCCTGTCCGTCAACCCGGACATCGTCTCCACCGCCTGCCCGTTCTGCCTGGTCATGCTGACCGACTCGGTCAACGGCAAGAAGAACGAGGGCAAGGCCAAGGAGTCCATCCAGGTCGTGGACGTCGCCCAGCTGCTCCTCGACTCCGTCAAGACGCCGGTCGACCCGGCGGGCGAGGCCGAGTCCGAGAGCGCGCCGGAGCCGGAGCCGGTGAAGTAACGGCCCCGGGCCCACCGCCCCGCAAAGCCGGACGGCGCCCCCTGACCCGCACAGGCAGGGGGCGCCGTCGTGTCCGCTGGGCGGTCCGGCGTGGCGTCCGGCGGTCCGGCGTCCGGTGGTCCGGTGGTCCGGGTGTGTCAGACGCCCTTCGGGGACGCCTGCTGGACCACCTCGAAGGACCACAGGGTCGAGCCGGAGGCCGCGGGCTTGGGTCGCTCGCCCTCGGCACCGCCCCGGTGGGCGGCCTTCATCGGCCCCTCCATCCAGGCCTGGAAGGACTCCTCGTCCCGCCAGCGCGTGTACACCAGGTACTGGTCCGTGCCCTCGACGGGGCGCAGCAGCTCGAACCACTCGAAGCCGTCGGAGTTCTCCACGGCGTGGGCCCGCGAGGCGAACCGCTTCTCCAGGACCTCCCGCTGCTCGGCGGGAACGGTCAGCACATTGATCTTGACGACGCTCATGCAGCCATCCTCGCCCACGGGGCCCGTCGTCGAACGCATCGGGGCGGTCCTGGAGGTGGGGCGGGTGCGTACGGGACCTTGCGTCAGGGGCGGGAAGGAGAGCTTCCTGCGCGGCCCGTTCACCCGGACGGGTGCCCCGCGCTCGGCCGCCGCGCCGATCCCCGCCAACCGGCTCGGCGCTCGACGCCGTCGACCTACGGCGGGGTTGACTCACCGGCCCCGGATCTGCCCCGGATCCACCCCCGAAAGGACCCCAGGGTCCCCGGCGTTGGTCCCTTAGGGGATGTCACAGCTCGGCCGCAAACCCCCGCCGTGCACACTGCCGTGGGCACGTCACTGTGCGGAACCAGGTACGTTCGATGACGTGGCTGGATTCAGGATCGGACGCGGCGGCCGGGACGGCCGTGCCCCGCAATCACGACCGCAACACCCCCCGTACGGACAGCAGGCGCCGCAGGGACCGTCGTACGGCTACCCGCAGGCGTACCCACCGAGCGGCGCCGGCGGCCCGGCATCGCCGTGGCCGCAGGCCGGCGGGCGCCCACCGCAGGGTGAGCCGGAGTACTTCGGCGGCCCGGAAGGCGGCTACGGCCCCGGCCCGGCGGACCCGTACGCGGCGAACCAGCCCGGACACACCCAGGCCTTCTCCATCGACGAGCAGGTCCGGTACGACGAGGGCTACACGCAGGGCGGCACCTACCAGGCCGGCGCGGCGGCCCCGGCCGGACCGACCGGCCCGCGGCTGCACTGGAAGGCCCTGCTGAAGGGGATCGTGCTGTCCCCGAACCAGACGTTCCTGCGGATGCGTGACTACGCGATGTGGGGCCCCGCCCTCGTCGTGACGTTCCTCTACGGCCTGCTCGCCGTCTTCGGCTTCGACGGCGCCCGCCAGGACGCGATCAACGCCACGCTCTCCAACGCCATCCCGATCGTGCTGACCACGGCGGTGGCGATGGTGCTGTCGTCGTTCGTGCTCGGCGCGGTCACCCACACGCTGGCCCGTCAGCTCGGCGGCGACGGGGCGTGGCAGCCCACGGTCGGCCTGTCCATGCTGATCATGGCCCTGACCGACGCGCCGCGTCTGATCGTGGCGATGTTCGCGGGCGGCGACGCGCCGTTCGTGCAGGTCCTGGGCTGGGCGACATGGGTCGCGTGCGGCGTGCTGCTCACCTTGATGGTGAGCCGCTCGCACGACCTGCCGTGGCCGAAGGCACTGGGCGCGTCGGCGATCCAGCTGATCGCGCTGCTGTCGATCGTGAAGCTGGGCACGTTCTAGTCCCCTGCGGTGCGGTACGGCCGCACGAAAGGCCCCCGGCGGTGAACGCCGGGGGCCTTTGGCTTGCGCGCCGGACGACTCAGGCGTCGAGCACCTGACCCGCACGCCTCACCACGGGCGGTTCGACACTCCACGGGAAGTTGATCCAGTCATCGGTGCGCTTCCAGACGTACTCGCACTTCACGAGGGACTGCGGCTTCTCGTATATGACGGCGGAGCGGACCTCGGCGACGTGGTCGAGGCAGAAGTCGTGGACGAGCTTGAGCGTCTTGCCGGTGTCGGCGACGTCGTCCGCGATCAGCACCTTCTTGGCGGTGAAGTCGATCGCGTTCGGCACCGGGGCAAGCATGACGGGCATCTCGAGGGTGGTCCCGACGCCGGTGTAGAACTCCACGTTGACCAGGTGGATGTTCTTGCAGTCGAGGGCGTAGGCGAGCCCGCCGGCGACGAACACGCCGCCGCGGGCGATGGAGAGCACGACGTCGGGCTGGTAGCCGTCGTCGGCGATGGTCTGCGCGAGTTCGCGCACGGCCTTGCCGAACAGGTCGTAGGTCAGATTCTCACGCACGTCACTCATGCTCGCGCTCACACCTGCGTCCGATGGAAGTTGATGTACGACCGGGAGGCGGTGGGCCCGCGCTGCCCCTGGTAGCGCGATCCGTACCGCTCGGCCCCGTACGGGAACTCGGCGGGCGAGCTGAGGCGGAACATGCACAGCTGGCCGATCTTCATCCCCGGCCACAGCTTGATCGGCAGGGTGGCGAGGTTGGACAGCTCCAGCGTGACGTGTCCGGAGAAGCCGGGGTCGATGAACCCGGCGGTGGAGTGGGTGACGAGCCCGAGCCGCCCGAGCGAGCTCTTCCCCTCGAGCCGGGAGGCGAGGTCGTCCGGGAGGGAGATCACCTCGTACGTGCTGGCCAGCACGAACTCACCGGGGTGCAGGATGAACGGCTCGTCGCCCTCCGGCTCGACCAGCCGGGTCAGATCCGCCTGCTCGACGGAGGGGTCGATGTGCGGGTACCGGTGGTTCTCGAACACCCGGAAATACCGGTCCAGCCGTACGTCGATGCTCGACGGCTGCACCATGTCTGTGTCGTAGGGATCGATGCGGACCCGCCCGGCATCGATCTCGGCCCGGATGTCCTTGTCAGAGAGAAGCACGTAGCGAGGATACGCAAGGCGTGCGGAGCCCCCCAATCGTGAGGGTCCCGCACGCCGATGATGATCTTTCCCGGGTTCCGCTACCGCTTCTCGACCAGGGTGACCGGCACCACGCTGCGGAGCCGGGCACACCGGGGACACCGGACGAGGCGTCCGGGACCGAGCCGCTCGGCCTGCTGCATCGGGAACGAAGCGGCGGTGAACACGTGCCCATCGGCACAACGGACGAGGGTGCGCTCCATCAAGTCCTGAAGTCCCTTCCCCAAAGAGCCGCGCCGGGCTGGACTGCCCTGACGACGAAGCCACACATTACGGGATGAAAGGGACGCCCCTCCAGGCGGCACTCCGACCTCGCGCAGCCCCTCCGGCACACCCCCACCGTACGCCCCAACTCCGGTCCCCCGCAGCCGCATACCCCGCCCCCGCGAACACACGCAGGCCCCCGTCCATGAACACCGGGGGCCTGGCATGAGGTACAGTGGGCGACGGTTCCGACACCACCGGACTCGGGGGCGTCGGCGACTTACGCGGGTGTAGTTTAATGGTAGAACATCAGCTTCCCAAGCTGAGAGCGCGAGTTCGATTCTCGTCACCCGCTCCAGATTGAAACCCCAGGTCATCGGCCTGGGGTTTGTTTGTTTTCCAGCCCAAAGAGGGGCTCGCCCGGCGCCACACCGAGGGCCGATCGCAGGGAGGCGGGTCCGGGTCGGCTTTCAACGCGTCTCATCGCCCGCTTGCCACTGAAAGCGTGGTGAAGCCGTCGTGAAATCCGGGTGGCCCAAGCTCCATGCCAGAACGAAGGCGACGCGGACCCGACCGGGCCGCGAAGAGTCGAAGGAGCCCACCACCATGGCCATCACCCTCACCGACCAGGACAAGACCACCCTGCGGACCGCCGCCTACGGCGCCGTCTCCCTCATGGCCGCCGCCGACGCCGCCGGCTCACCCCACAAGGTCGCCACCCACGGCAGCATCGCCCTGACCTCCGCGACCGGTCAGGTCGGGCACGTGCTCGCCGAGAAGTCGAAGATCAAGAACCTGAACGGCAAGTCCGTGGCCGAACTCGCCGACCATGTGCTGCCCGCCCTCACCGCGGCCATGGACCTGCTCAAGAAGCAGGACCCGGCCGAGGCCGAGAACTTCCGCAGCACCATCGGCGTCGCCCTCGACGCCGGCGTGCGGGCCCACAAGGGCGAGCCCGGCCCCGCCCTGACCGAGATGTACCGCAAGATCGCCGGTGCCCTCGACGCCGCCTGACCGGACGTCGGGTCGTCGCCGCCGAACGGCCCGGCGATTGAGCGCACTCACAACCTCGCCGCCACCGGTTCCTGTGTCTCGCGCCCCGGGGCCGTCGGCACGGTGGAGGCCGCCCCCGTGCGTGTCCTCGGCGTCCAGGGAGCCGCCGATGCCTTCGGCGAAGCCGCGTGCGACGGCGAGGCCGAGGCCGACACCGCGGGGCGCGTCGCCGTACCGCTGGAATCCGGGCACTGCGCCGCAACGTCCACGGGACTCACCAGCGCCGTGTGCCCGAAGCGAGGCATCCGTCTTTTCCACGGGTTGAGACCAGCGCCGGGGCCGCCGGGCACGGCAAGCTCGGCGTACTCGTCGAAACTGCCCGCGCCGAACAGGTCGACGACCTCCTTGTAGTCGCTGGGCAGCCGTGCGCCGAGGTCTGCCTCGATGACGGGCCAGTCCACGCGCGGCTCGGGTATCGGTTCCCAGCCGGTGACGATGCGCAGCTTCTCGGCCCAGGACGCACCTTGCGGGAAACCGGCGGCCGCTGGGTCCTCGCGGTGGGTGATCACAGCGACAGCCCGCGGGCCGGCGGGGGATGCGGCCAGGCCGCACCCGACCCAGCGGTTCCGGTAGCCCCAGCCCCGCATCTCCAGCAATTCCCCGGCCCCGAAGGGCTCGGCCAGCGGCAGGCCGGTGCGTCCGCTGAGCGACGGATCGACGAACCCGCCCGCTGCCACATTCCGGTGCTGCCCCGCCCGCCGGCCGAATTCCGCGACAAGTTCATGCAGGTTCACGCCCGGCGGTGCCTCCAGAATGATGGGTTCATCCGGATCAGGGGGATTCCCATCGATCAGGCGCCAGACGCTGTCGACGAAGGCATCGGTTTCCACGGCCGCCAGTCAACCTCGTGCCACTGACATGCCTGCGGTGACCAGGTCCGCCGCAGGCCACGCGTCCGGGGTCATCGCGGTCATCCTGCTCAGGCAGCCGGAGTCTCGGTGCCCCGACCAGGATCCGCGTTCGCATCGGGCCCGGCGCGCACGAAGGCGACGAGGCGGGGTGCGTTCACGGCCCGCCACCGCTGTTGGGCGGACCCGACGACCTTGAAGACCACGGCGCATGTGGCGGCGGCCGCACTGCCCGCCTCTCCAGTGCCCGGCGGAAAGCCGTGGAACGCGAGCAGCTCGTTCGTGTCGTTGCGGACCATCAGGCGGGGCTCGCGCTCGGCGCGTTCGTCCCGATCGTGCTCACCCGGTCGCCGCCAAGCGGCTGACTTCCGTTGCGGGTCGCGGGGCCGGCCTCGGAACAAATGCCACGCTTCACCCATGGCGCCTACTGCGAACACTGCCCCGAGGCCGGCGACAGTGCGTGTCGTCCTGCTGGCACTCGCGGCGGGCCAGTTCCTGATGGCCCTCGACAGTTCCGTCATGAACGTGTCGATCGCGGCGGTGGCCGAGGACCTGGACACGACGGTGACCGGGATCCAAGGTGCCATCACGGCCTACACCCTCGTGATGGCGATGTTCATGATCCCCGGCGGCAAGGCCGGTGCCCTGATCGGCCGCAAACGCGCGTTCATGATCGGCTGCATCGTCTACGGCTTCGGCTCCCTGACCACGGCGCTCGCACCCAACCTGACCGTCCTCCTGATCGGCTGGGCGCTCCTCGAGGGCATCGGGGCCTCGCTCATCCTGCCCGCGATCGTGACGCTCGTGGCGAGCAACTTCGCCGTTCAACGCCGTCCCGCCGCCTACGGACTCGTCGCCGCCGCAGGAGCCGTCGCGATCGCGCTGGGGCCGCTCATCGGCGGTCTCGCCACCACGTACTTCTCCTGGCGCTGGGTGTTCGCCGGTGAGGTCGTGATGGTGCTCGGCATCGTGCTGCTCGCCCGCCGCATCGCCGACGCGCCGGCCGGCGAGGGCGCGCGGATCGATCTCGTCGGTTCCGTCCTCTCCGCCCTCGGACTCGGCATCTTCGTCTACGGGGTGCTCCGCTCGGACGAATGGGGCTGGTTCAAGCCGAAGCCCGACGCGCCCTCGTGGCTCGGGGTGTCGCTGGTCGTCTGGCTGATGCTGGCCGGTCTGCTGCTGATCTGGCTCTTCCTCCACTGGGAGGCCCGCGTGGTGAAGCAGCACAAGGAACCCCTCGTCGACCCGGCCATGCTGGAGAACAAGAAGCTCACCGGCGGTCTGACGCTGTTCTTCTTTCAGTACCTCGTGCAGATGGGTGTGTTCTTCGTCGTACCGCTCTATCTGTCGGTCGCCCTGGGTCTGTCCGCGCTCGAGACCGGCGTCCGCATCCTGCCTCTGTCGCTGACCCTGCTCGCGGCCGCGATCCTGATCCCGCGTCTCCTTCCGGACGTCTCACCGCGCCGGGTCGTGCGGCTGGGGGTCCTGGCGCTGCTCGCGGGCGCGGTGATCCTGATGGCCGCCCTCGACACGGACGCCGGCGGGGAGATCGTCACCGTCCCCCTCCTGCTCATCGGGCTCGGCATGGGGGCGCTGGCCTCCCAGCTCGGTTCCGTCACCGTGTCCGCGGTGCCGGAAGCACAGAGCGCGGAGGTCGGTGGAGTCCAGAACGCCGTCACCAACCTCGGCGCCTCGATCGGTACGGCACTCGCCGGGTCGATGATGATCGCCGCGCTCACCTCGTCGTTCCTGGGCAGTGTCGAACAGAACCCGGCGGTCCCGGAACAGGTCAAGAGCCAGGCCAACGTCGAACTCCAGAGCGGCGCGCCCTTCCTGTCGGACGCACAGCTCGAAAAGGCCCTCGACGACGCCCATGTGAGCGACCAGACGTCCCAGGAGGTGCTCGACGCGAACACCGAGGCAAGACTCGACGGGCTGCGCGCCGCGCTCGCCATCCTTGCTCTCGCCGCCCTCCTCGCCCTGTTCTTCACCTCGCGGATCCCGAAGACCCAGCCGGGCGCGAGCAGGCCGTAGCCCTCGGGCGGAATGGTCACGGCTCCCGGGTCACGCCCTCGGGGATCGACAGGAAGCCGGCTGAGGCCTGCTGTCCGCACCGCACCGCCGTCCGGCTCCTTCGGAACCCATCAGCGATATCCTGATCCGTTGGCCGGGATGCGATGTGGTTCCCCCCGTTGGATGGTGGAGTCATGAACCATCACCACCAGTCCCAGCGGACGATCGACATCAACACTCGGCTCGTCACGGCCGGTGCCGTGCTCACCGCGGCCGGTGCCGTGGTGGCGTGCGCCGGCATGGCCCTCGCCGCCTCCGCCGTGTTCGCAGCGGGCCGGCGTCTGATCCGCGACATGGACGTCCCCCCGTCCCAGCAGGCGGCCATGAAGTGGCAGCAGGCCAAGGAGGCGTCCCGAGCGGGCATGAAGGCGTGGCAGTCCGCGTCCGACGCCCAGAGCTGATCGCACCCGGCTTCGCTGAGCCGGGGCGCCACTGCACCGCTCCTCCACGACCGGCCTGGCGTGGCACTGGCCGATCAGCGAGCAAGACCGCAGACGGCGACGCGCCGTGACGGCGTTTTTGCGTGAGGGCACGACCGCCCGCCCCGACGCTGCGCCGACGAGCACGCAGGACCGACCATCCGTGCCGCGTCGTGCCCCTGGCACATCCGGTGTGTGCACGGGTGAAGAGGTTGATCCGCGGACGGGGCATGTCCCAGAGGTCCGTGTCCCGCACGATGCTGTTCCGCCCGGAACGACCGTGCGGTGCCGCAATGCACACGACGTGCGCCCCTCCCCGTCCGGTGATGCAATGGCATGGGGAATCACGCACGAGCCCAGAGGTGACGCCGTGAGCGACGCATTCGATGAAGTCGACACATCCGGCGAGATCGGAATGGGACCGGTCGACTATCTGGTCGTGGAGTTTCCCGGCAACCGAATGACCGGCGAGGGCCTGCCCCTCCTGGTCGATCTGGTGGACCGGGGCGTCATCCGCATCCTCGACCTCACGTTCATCCGGAAGGACGCCGACGGATCCGTCACCGGCCTGGAGATCGGCGATCTCACCGGCGACGGCGCACTCGACCTGGCCGTCTTCGAGGGCGCGTCCTCCGGTCTGCTGGGTCAGGACGACCTCGAAGAGGCGGCCGCCGCCCTGGAACCCGGCAACTCCGCCGGTGTCCTGATCTACGAGAACCTCTGGGCCGCGCCGTTGGCCGCCGCCCTGCGCCGCGGCGGTGCCGAGCTGGTCGCCTCCGGGAGAATCCCGGTGCCCGCGATTCTGGCCGCGCTCGACGCGACCGAAACCGCACCCTGAGGTGACCTCGGGGAAGCGAGAAGGGAGATCGCCATGCCGGGACTTCTCCGAGGGGTCGCCCGTACGGCCATCGTCGCCGGAACGGCGACCGCCGTGTCGAACCGTGTGTCCCGCCGACAGCAGGGGCGATGGGCAGCCCAGCAGGAGTACCAGGCGCCCGAACCGCAGCCGGCCTACGCTGCCGAGCCGACCGCTCCGCCGGCCGCCGACATGACCAGCAAGATCGAGCAGCTGAAGCAACTGGCCGAGCTCAAGGCCCAGGGCGTCCTCACGGAAGCGGAGTTCGCTGACCAGAAGGGCAGGCTCCTCGGTTCCTGACCCGCTCCGGCAGCTGCGGCCGCGGATTCCCCGGGGCAACTGAGTCGATCCACCCCATGGCTCCCCCTGATGACGCTGCTGCGAGCCAGCGGCAGCACGACTCGACCTGCGGATGTCTGGTCGTGGGCTGTGTACAAGCCCGCTGCAGGAGCGGGCACTCGACCGCCGGGGGTTCCTGCGTCAGAGCGGGAGGTCGTCGGGGAGCACGCGGAACGCCTTGTGGCGGCCCAACGGGCGTACGGCCCGCAACTCCCGTCGGTCGAGGTGAGGATCGCGTCCGTGTCGTAGTCGGCGGCGAGCGCCACGTTCACCGCGTCTGCGAGGCCGAGGTCCAGCGCGCGGTGGCGGGCACGGACGGACTGGCCACGTCCTCGCCGCGGCCGTGCTGCTCGACGCGTTCGTCGTCCGCATCATGATCCTGCCGTCGGCGATGCTGCTGCTCGGCGATGCGAGCTGGTGGCCCGGGCGGGCAGCGGTGCGCACGGCGGCGGCCTCGGCCGAAACGCCCGGCGGGCGGCCGACGGCCGACGTACGTCGAGGGTCCATGACCGCTGTGACCGCTCCCTCGCCCGACGCCTTCTGGGCCACGTCGCTGCGCCGGTGGAACACGGTGTGCTGGGTGCTGTTCGGTGCGATGGCCGTCGGGCTGGTGACGACGGCTCCGCCCGGCGGGAGCAAGTACACGGCGCTCGCGCTGCTCGGCTGCGTGGTGCTGTGCTACGCGGTGCTCGACCGCTTCCCCCGCAATCCCGTCCTCCGCCCCAGGTGTACCTGTCGGTGCTCGTCCTCGCGCTCGGCGGGCTGGCGTATCTGGGCAGCAGCTGTGCGGCGCTGTTCATGGTGACGCTGCCGCACCACTGGATGTTCGGGCACACTCCCAGGGTCTCGATGGGATTCCTCGGGCTCGCGACCGGCGCGACGGTGGCCGGCAGCCTGAGCCGGCAGGGCTGGTCGGCCGAGCTCGATGTGAACGACCGCACGAGGGCGGTGGTGGTGGCCATGGAGAGGGGCTCCTGCGGCGACGGGCCTGAAGACCAGAACGAGAAAAACGAGAAAAGGGAGGATAGTGGCAAATAGGAGGCCGTCGTTTCCGTCTCCGTTCCGGAGTGGGTCGGCCACCTCGCTGGAGGTATCTCTTCGGGCTGGATCCCCGTGGTCTTTGGCGGCTCACACCATGCCGACCCGCGGGCCTCGCGCCCGGAAGGACACAGCGATCGTGACCGACCAACCGTATGCAGTGCCGGACGTGCCGGATGTGACCTCTCTCCTGCTGAGCACCGACTCCCTCGAGCAGTTCCTCCAGGTTCTCGCGGACAGCGCGCTGGCCCTGGCCACCGTGGCCCAGGGAGTGGGAATCACCCTTGAGCGGCAGCAGCGGCCCCTGACCGTGGTCAGCGCCGGGACGAGCGCTCCCGAGCTGGACGAGGCCCAGTACGGGCAGGACGACGGGCCCTGTCTCCAGGCGCTGCGCGCGGGCGAGGAAATCGTCGTGGCGGACATGCTGGACGAGCACCGCTGGGGGCCCTACCCGGATTACGCGGCCGCCTGCGGCACGCGCTCGTCCCTGTCCCTGCCGATCGCGGCGCACACGCACACCGCCGGCGCCCTCAACCTGTACTCGCCGAAGGTCTCCGGATTCGCCGACGCCGATCTCGCCGGTCTGCGGGCGCTCGCCGCCCAGGCCTCCGGCGCCATCGCGCTCGCGCAGCGCATCGCCGACGCGCAGCAGTACGCCGCCGACCTGCAGCGGGCGATGGAGTCCCGCACCGTCATCGACCAGGCGATCGGCGTGGTCATGGGCCGGCAGCGGTGCCCGGCCGACGAGGCGTTCGACCTGCTGCGCAAGGCCTCCCAGCACCGCAACATCAAACTCCGTGACGTGTGCGCGGAGCTGATCAGGGACGTCGGCGGAGGTCCGCCCTCGACCGGACGCGCCTTGCGGCCCCGTCCCTGACGGGCCGGCCGCCGTCCACCGAGTCGGCGAGCCGTCCCGTACGCCGGCAGTGAGGGGGCGGACGTACCGAACGTGGCATCGGGACGGTGAGGTACAGAGAGGTGTCTCGTGACAGATCGGGACCGTGCGGTCCGGCGCATGCTGACGGGGCTGCTGGGTGAGAGCCATCTGATGGCGTTCGAGCGCCTGCCGTCGCGGGTGGCCGAGCACGCGGCGACGGCGGGCTTCCGCGACGTGCTCATCTACCTCGGGGACCTGCAACGCGACACCCTGCGGCTGCTCACCGGCAGGGGGCTGAACGCCGCCGAGGGCGCCCCGCAGGACAAGGCCGAGCTGTCGGTCGAGGGCACGCTCGCCGGCCGCGCCTTCCAGTACGGGCTCGTCCTCCCGGTCGCCGACCGGGAGGACGGGCTGCATGGATGCTGGGTCCCGCTCCTGGACGGCACCGAACGACTGGGGGTGCTGTACCTGGCCTGTCCCGAGGAGGACGGGGAGGACGTCCGCCGGGACATGCGGGCACTGTCCGCCCTGGTGGCGATGTTGGTCGTCGGAAGCCGGGACACCAGTGACTCCTACGCCCGTCTGACGCGTACCCAGCCCATGAACGTCGCCGCGGAGATGCAGTGGACACTGATGCCGCCGCGCACCTACGCCGACCACCGGGTGATCATCGGCGCCGTGATGGAGCCCGCGTACGAGGTCAGCGGGGACGCCTACGACTACGCCACCGCCGACGACGTGGTCCATCTGTCGGTCTTCGACGCCATGGGGCACGACACCTCGGCCGGCCTCACCGCCAACCTCGCCGTGGGCGCCTGCCGTAACCACCGCAGGCAGGGCACGGCCCTGGACGACCTCGGCGACGCCATCGAGCGGGTGCTGCTCGGACAGTTCGGCCCGACCCGTTACGTCACCGGCGTCCTTGCCGACCTCGACACGTCCACCGGCATGCTGACCTGGGTCAACCGCGGCCACGCTCCCCCCGTCCTGATCCGTGACGGACGCTGGACCACCCTGCTGCACTGCCCGCCCGCACACCCCATGGGCGCCGATCTGCATCTGCCCACCACGGTCTGCCGCGAGCAGCTCCAGGCCGGTGACCGCCTCGTCCTCTACACCGACGGCATCACCGAAGCCCGTACCCGTGAAGGTGAGGAGTTCGGACTCACCCGTTTCATCGATTTCCTGGTCCGCCACCACATCGACGGCCTCACGGTGCCCGAGACCCTGCGTCGCCTCATCCGCGCGCATCTTCGCCACCACGACAACCGGCTGCAGGACGACGCCACGATCCTGCTGTGCGAATGGCTCGGCCCCCGGGCCGGTCCGACCACGGGCGTCGCCTCCCTCGCGGGAGTCCCGCACCCCGCGCCCGTCGACTGACGACCCTCACTCCCCCTCGGTCGTGCCTCCGGTCCGGAGCACGCGCAGCACGGAAGAAGCCGAGATCGAGCAGGCGCACGGCCGTCGCGAGGACCCGCTGCCGGGTCAGCCCGCGGTCGTGCAGATGCCCCTCGACCGTCTCCCGCACGGCGGGCAGGGCTTCGGCGACCTCGAGCACGTACTCGTGCTTGGCCAATCCGCATGAGGACCGCCTCGGTGGCGTACGCCCCGGGCAGCCGCGCGGGAACGCCGTGGATCTTGCTGTCGGGAGTGGCACGACGATGGTCCCCATCAAAGGCTTCTTCAAGATGGACGCCTGGTCCGCCGCCCTGCCCGGCCTCACCGACAAGGCTGATCGAGCGTGGCCGGCTCGCCTCTCGCGCCCTGTGGGCTTCGTCTCCTTCCGGGAATCGGGTGCGCTCGCCGGGATCTCGTCGCGTGGGGGCGACAGGGGCCGCCTACGGGCCATCGCAGGAGGTCACAGCGTTGCGACCGGGAGCGCTCGACGGCAAACCGGCACACCCGGGAGTCAATATCTGTGGTAGCGACATAAGAAATCGACGCAGCGCACGATAAATATTCCTGCGACCACAGACGGCGCGGAATTGCTTACCGCGCAGGGCCGACGCCAACGTGCTACTGTCGTCATCAGTTGCAGGTGTGGTTGCCAGACGGTTTTTCCGACGGCTGATCATCACGGCGACTCGGAATGCACACAGGGTGCATTCCTTGCACCGTCTCCGAAGGAGAAACAAAATGGCTACTGGCACCGTGAAGTGGTTCAACGCGGAAAAGGGCTTCGGCTTCATCGAGCAGGACGGCGGCGGCCCCGACGTCTTCGCCCACTACTCGAACATCGCCACCCAGGGCTTCCGCGAGCTGCTGGAAGGCCAGAAGGTGTCGTTCGACATCGCGCAGGGCCAGAAGGGCCCGACGGCCGAGAACATCGTCCCCGCCTGATACTCCGGCACGGACGCATACTTCGCAGCTGGGGCCCGCACCTTGGGGTGCGGGCCCCAGCTCGCTTTATTTTCCAGGGTTATCGACCCTGTCTTTCGGCCCGTTCTCGCGATTCTCTGCGCGCCTCATTCTGCTGCGGAAATTCCTTGATACGCGCCCGCATCGAGGAAGGTTCCGCATGAACCCCACACGTACCACTCGCGCACGCAGCAATCGCACGTATGACCGTTTCGGAGGAAGCGGAGGCACGGGCCGCTCCAGTGGGCCGCGCCGCTCCGGCGGTTACGGAAACCGGCAGACCGCGCAGGGCGATTTCGCGCTGCCGAAGACGATCACGCCCGCGCTGCCCGCCGTCGAGACGTTCGCCGAGCTCGCCATGCCGGCACCGTTGCTGACCACGCTCGGCCGGGAAGGCGTCACCGTACCGTTCCCGATCCAGGCGGCGACCCTGCCGAACTCCCTGGCCGGCCGTGACGTCCTCGGCCGCGGCCGCACCGGCTCGGGCAAGACCCTCGCCTTCGGCCTGGCGCTCCTGGCCCGCACCGCGGGCCGACGCGCCGAACCGCGGCAGCCGCTGGCCCTGGTCCTCGTCCCCACCCGTGAGCTGGCCCAGCAGGTCACCGACGCGCTGGCTCCCTACGCCCGCTCCGTGAGCCTGCGGCTCGCCACCGTGGTCGGCGGGATGTCCATCGGCAGGCAGGCCGGCGCGCTCCGCGGCGGCGCCGAGGTCGTGGTCGCGACGCCGGGCCGGCTCAAGGACCTCATCGACCGCGGCGACTGCCGCCTCGACGACGTCGACATCACCGTCCTCGACGAGGCCGACCAGATGACCGACATGGGCTTCATGCCCCAGGTCACCGCCCTGCTCGACCAGGTACGCCCCGACGGCCAGCGACTGCTGTTCTCCGCCACCCTGGACCGCAACGTGGACCTGCTGGTCCGCCGCTACCTGACCGACCCGGTGGTCCACTCCGTCGACCCGTCGGCCGGCGCCGTCACCACCATGGAGCACCACGTCCTCCATGTGCACGACGCGGACAAGCACCGCACGACCACGGAGATCGCCGCCCGCGACGGCCGGGTGATCATGTTCCTGGACACCAAGCACGCCGTGGACCGGCTGACCCAGCACCTGCTGAACAGCGGTGTCCGCGCCGCGGCACTGCACGGCGGCCGGTCCCAGCCGCAGCGCACCCGCACCCTCGCCCAGTTCAAGGACGGTCACGTCACCGTGCTGGTGGCGACCAACGTCGCCGCCCGCGGCATCCACGTCGACGACCTCGACCTCGTCGTCAACGTGGACCCGCCCAGCGACCACAAGGACTATCTGCACCGCGGCGGCCGTACGGCCCGCGCCGGCGAGTCCGGCAGCGTCGTCACCCTGGTCACGCCCGGCCAGCGCCGTGGCATGAGCCGGCTGATGGCGTCGGCCGGCATCACCCCGCGTATCACCCCGGTGCGCTCGGGCGAGGCGGAGCTGAGCCGCATCACCGGCGCCCAGGCGCCCTCAGGTGTGCCGGTAGTGATCACCACGCCGGTCGCGGAGCGTCCCCGCCGCGCGTCGTCGTCCTCCCGCCGCCGGGGCTCCAGCGGCCAGGGGCGGCCCGTCGGCGCGGGCGTGCGCCGCAGGGCGCCGCGCAGGGCCGGGAACGACGCGGCCGCATAGTCCGGCGCGGTCCCCTGAGCCCACCCTCACCGAAGGAGACACTCTTGACGTCAGCGCGGACGCACCACCGCATGCCGGATTCCGCCGCCGGAACCGTGGTCGACGACATCGAGGGGCACGGGCCCCGGGTGTGCGACGACATGACCGTCGAGGTGGCTCTGGCCGTCATGGCGGGCGCCCGCGTCGAGTACCTGACCGTGTGCGACGGGGACGACCAGAGCACGGGTCTGATCACCCTGGTCCGGCTCGCCGGCCTGCGGGACAGCTCCACGTACACGGACCGGATCCGTCTGCGGGACGTCCTCGACGGAACGCCGCCCGCGCCGGGCGGCCGCTCCGGCGGCATCGGTGGGTGCGGCCGGGTGGCCGGCGTACTCGCCCTCTCGCGCTGACTCCGCCTCGCCGGGCAGCCCGCCCTCCTTCTCCCGCGACTTCCCCCCTGTGAGGCATCATGCGCTGTGTCATCGCCCGGTACCCGTTCGACCTGACCAAGACCGGGGTGCTGGCCTCGATGAAGGGCGTCAGGCCCGGGCTCGTCACGGGTGACTCCGTGACCATCGGCCGCCGCCGCTACCCCGTCAAGCAGGTCGGTCAGATCCTCACGCGGCAGGATCCGCGTGACTTCACCGCCGGCGAGGTCACGCGGGCCATGACGCGCCTCGGCTTCACCTGCCACGGCCGCCCGGAGCCCGTGACCGCGGCTGTTCACACGGATGTCCAGGTCGCGTCGGCCCTGCTCGGCGGCGCCGACCCCGTGGCCATGTGAGTACGGGCGGGAAACCGCCCTCAAGATCCCGATGGGGGCCCTGCCGACGCGCGTCGGCAGGGCCCCCATCGCTGTGTCGCCGTCCAGGTGAAAGGCCCGGCGGCCGGTCACGTGGTGATCGCGGCAAGCTTCCCCACCCGCCGAAGGGATGAAATCTGCTCCTCGCGGAGTAGATTTTCGCACCCGGCGTGGGTATGCTCCTTCACGTAGACACGGTCGATCGAGACCCGCCAGACACGAACTGGTGGGATGGCTGAATACGAAGTACGCAGGTCAGTGCGGCCCTCGAGCCTCGAAGCCACAGCGTTCCCGGAATGGCGACGGGACTGAGGGCCGCACTGGGCGGCTCGCACATCGAGGAGCCGCCGCCAGCAATGCCGGTTCCTTCAGTGGAGGTGGTCCCCGGTCACGCAGCTGCGATCCCCCGCTCCGCCCTGCCGGGCCGGGGAGCGGTAACAGACAGGTCGGCACAGCAGTAGTGCCGACGGATGGTGTTGAATTTCCTTCGGGGCCCTGGTGCCGTACGGCACCAGGGCCCCTCGACGCGTTGGCACAGCGAGGTGACATGACATCGGACAACCCACTGAATGATCGTCTGGACGACGACGACTACCCCGCGTACTCGATGGGCCGGGCGGCCGAGATGCTCGGCACCACCCCGGCCTTCCTCCGGGCGATCGGGGAGGCTCGTCTGATCACTCCGCTGCGCTCGGAGGGAGGACACCGCCGGTACTCCCGCTACCAGCTGCGGGTCGCCGCCCGGGCCCGGGAGCTCGTCGACAAGGGGACTCCGATCGAGGCCGCGTGCCGCATCGTCATCCTGGAGGACCAGCTCGAGGAGGCGCAGCGGATCAACGCCGAGTACCGCCGTGCCGCCAGCGAGTCGGCGGGCGGTTCCGGCTCCGCCTGATCAGGTGGGAGCGGGCCGACTCGTCACCCGCTCGCGCTGTTCAGGTCCGGTAGCGGTAGAGGATCCGGCCGCGGGTCAGGTCGTACGGGCTGAGCGCCACGAGCACCCGGTCGAACGGCAGGATCCTGATGTGGTTCTTCCGGATCTTCCCGCTGATGTGCGCGAGCACGTGGTGCCCGTTGGGCAGTTCGACCTTGAAGGTGGCGTTGCGCAGGCATTCGAGGACGATGCCCTCGACGTCCACGCTCTTCGCGGGCGTCATCGGCGCACCAGCTCCAGGCAGCCGCCCGAACGCCGGGCGCCGGCGCCCTCGACCAGCGCGATCGCCGCGGCGTTGGACTCGTCCACCTCGGCCCAGGCGGACTCGACCCCATCCCGGTGCAACGCGCCCAGCGCGTGGGCCAGCAGCGCCCGCCCGATGCCGTGCCGGCGGTGATCCGCCCGGACAGCGAGCAGCCCGATCCGCGCTCGGCGGCGCACCCGCGCGACACGGACCAGACCGACGTACTCGCCGCCTCGGACCGCCGTCGCGTACTTCGCCGGGTCCACCGGCAGGGACCCGGCCGGGAGGGGCAGCACCTCGGCGGGCATGGTGCGCCAGCCGACGGTGGCTTCGACCTCCTCGCGGATCGCGCGGTCCAGCGCGCGCAGCAGGCTCTCGTCCGCCGCGCCGGCGGGCAGGATCGTCACATCCGGCGGGAGCCGCAGACCGCCGAGCCCGGTTTCGCGTACGTCGGTGGGCAGGTCGTACTCCCGCTCGCGGCGTCCGACGGTGAAGCCGAGCCGCTCCCAGCTCGCCCTCAGGTCGTGGTCGGCCTCGCCGACCACGGTGTGGAGCTGCTCGGGGAGGTCCGCCAGCATCGCGGCGGCGAGCTCGTCGAAGACCGCGCCCTGCCACACGTCGATGCTGATGAAGCGCCGCCCGTCGGGCCGTTGCGAGAGATCTCCGCGGCCGACGATCCGGTCGTCTGCCACCGCCTCCCACCGTGCCGGAGCGACCCGCGTGATCGTCACAGTGTTCATGGGTGTTCGCCTTTCGGGAATGCCTTGTGGAGAGGCGCTCCCGACGACACCTTGATCAGTCGCACACCGTGACGGAAAGGGGGAGCACCCACTTCGATACAGCGTTCACGGGTGTCACCTCCTCGGGCGAAGTCACGGTCGAGCGCAAGCTAGCAGCTCGTTCGTCGGCCCGGCCAGCTCTTTTCCATCCGGGGTCAGGTGCCGGGGTTCGCGGTGCGGAGTTCTTCCGCCGCCGCCTGGTAGGCCGCGGCGGACCGGGTGAAGTAGTCGAAGAGCACGGCCAGTTGGTCCGGCTCGTAGTCGCGGAGGATGTCGCCGATCTTCTGGCGGGCCGGGGCCATGACGCGGTCCAGGTCGGCCGGTTCGCCCACCGGCTCCACGACGGCCTTGCGGCGGTCGCCGGGGTCGGGGGCGCGGCGCACGTAGCCGGCCTGCTCCAGCCTGTCGATCAACCGGGTCGTCGGGCCGGTCGTCAGGCCCGTGCGTTCGGCCAGTTCCCCGGGGGACATCGGGCCCGACAGCTGAAGGATGTTCAGCGCGTACAGGTCGGTGGCACCCAGGCCGCACGCCTTGGCGCCGGCGTGGCCGTGCAGCATCACGGCGCTCAGGTACCGACGGTAGACCTCGCTCGCATCGGCTCGCATCGACGGCGTTGACACGGGTCCTTCCTTTCCCTAACATCTTCCTCAAGGAAGAAACATCTCCAACACAGATACTTCGTCCGTGAAGCTACCACGTCCTGCACGTCCACCGAACCGGAGGCAGAGAAGTGACGACCCGCACCCCCGTCGAGCCCGCCCGCGAGAGCGACACCGCCGCGATCCGTTCCCTTCTCGACGAGAGCAGCGCGGCCTGGATGCGCGGCGACGGAACCGCGTACGGCAGGTGCTTCACCGAGGACGCGACCGACGTCACCTTCGTGGGCACCGTGTACCGCGGCGGCGAGGAGATCGGCCGAGCGCACCAGGCCCTCTTCGGCGGATTCCTCAAGGGCACCCGGCTGACCCTCGACATCACCGACATCCGCTTCTACGGGACCGACACCGCGGTCGTCGTCACCCGGGGGGACGTCGGCAAGGGCCGGCCGAAGCGGCTCGGCAAGCTCGCCACCTACACCGTCGTGCGCGACGCCGGGGGGCGGTGGCTGATCGCCGCCGTCCAGAAGACCCAGCACAGGCGCCTGATGGAGGCCGTCTCCTTCCGGTTCCAGCCCGCCACCCGGCCCGCGGCGCGGTGACGCGCGGCAGGGAAAGAGGACTGCTGTCGCCGACCGGGGTGCCGCCGGATATTCCCGGATCGGCAAGCGGAGCGTAATTTGTTTTTTCCGTGCGGGGGCGATTGCGGCATGGTACTGTCGGCGTCAGTTGCAGTTGTGGTTGCCGGGAATTTTTTCCTGCGGAGTGATCATCGCGGCGACCGAAGCCGCGCAGGGCGGCTTCGAACACCGTCCCGAAGGAGAAAAAAATGGCGACCGGTACTGTCAAGTGGTTCAACGCGGAAAAGGGTTTCGGCTTCATCGAGCAGGACGGCGGCGGCGCTGACGTCTTCGCCCACTACTCGAACATCGCCACCCAGGGCTTCCGCGAGCTGCAGGAGGGCCAGAAGGTGACGTTCGACATCGGCCAGGGCCAGAAGGGCCCGACGGCCGAGAACATCGTCCCCGCCTGACCTGCGCACCATCGCGTTACACAGCAGCTGGGGCCCGCACCTTGGGGTGCGGGCCCCAGCTCGTGTCGTTCGGGGCGTCGTCGACCGATCCGGTCCGCCCCCTCAATTCCGGCTCGTTCTCGCGGTTCTTCGCGCGGCTGTTTTCCGCCGCGCGATTTCCTTGACGGATACGTGCCGCGTCCAGGAAAGCGTGAAGATTTCGCATGAGCCGTGCTCGTTCCGCTCGCACATACAACCGATCCGGCGGATCCGGTTCCTCCGGTGGTTCCCAGAGCCGCCGTGGGCGTCGGCCCTCCTCGGCACAGAGCTCCTCGCGTCCGTCGGGTGAATTCGCCCTGCCGACGACGATCACGCCCGCGCTGCCGCCGGTGGAGTCGTTCGACGAGCTGGGCCTGCCGCCGGCCCTGCCGGCCGCCCTCCGCCGGGAGGGAGTGACCGTGCCGTTCCCGATCCAGGCGGCGACCCTGCCGAACTCCCTGGCCGGCCGTGACGTCCTCGGCCGCGGCCGCACCGGCTCGGGCAAGACCCTCGCCTTCGGCCTGGCGCTCCTGGCCCGCACCGCGGGGCAGCGCGCCGAACCGCGGCGCCCGCTGGCCCTCGTGCTGGTACCGACGCGTGAGCTGGCCCAGCAGGTCACCGACGCGCTCACCCCCTACGCCCGTGCCGTGAGCCTGCGGCTCGCCACCGTGGTCGGCGGGATGTCGATCGGCAGGCAGGCCGGTGCGCTGCGTGCCGGCGCCGAGGTCGTGGTCGCGACGCCGGGCCGGCTCAAGGACCTCATCGACCGCGGCGACTGCCGCCTCGACGACGTCGACATCACCGTCCTCGACGAGGCCGACCAGATGACCGACATGGGCTTCATGCCCCAGGTCACCGCCCTGCTCGACCAGGTACGCCCCGACGGCCAGCGACTGCTGTTCTCCGCCACCCTGGACCGCAACGTCGACCTGCTGGTCCGCCGCTACCTGACCGACCCGGTGGTCCACTCCGTCGACCCGTCGGCCGGCGCCGTCACCACCATGGAGCACCACGTGCTGCACGTCGATGACGCGGACAAGCGGCAGGCGACCACCGAGATCGCGGCCCGCGACGGCCGGGTCATCATGTTCCTGGACACCAAGCGCGCGGTGGACCGGCTCACCAAGCACCTGCTGAACAGCGGTGTCCGCGCCGCGGCACTGCACGGCGGCCGGTCCCAGCCGCAGCGCACCCGCACCCTCGCCCAGTTCAAGGACGGTCACGTCACCGTGCTGGTGGCGACCAACGTCGCCGCCCGCGGCATCCACGTCGACGACCTCGACCTCGTCGTCAACGTGGACCCGCCCACCGATCCCAAGGACTACCTGCACCGCGGCGGCCGTACGGCCCGCGCCGGCGAGTCCGGCACCGTCGTCACCCTGGTGACCCCCGACCAGCGCGGTGAATTCAAGCGGCTGATGGCGTCGGCCGGCGTCACGGCACGCATCACGGCCGTGCGTTCCGGGGAGGAGGAGCTGAGCCGCATCACCGGGGCCCGGACCCCCTCCGGTGTGCCCGTGGTCGTCGCCGCGCCCGCCGCGGAACCCAGCCGTCGCGCCGCGGCTCCCGGCTCCTCCTCGTCCCGCTCCCGCCGCGGCCGTTCGGGGCGCGGGAGGACTCCCGGGGAAGCGGCACGGCGTAGCGCGGGGCGCGGCTCCGCCCTGGGCCGGGCGGCCTAGCACCACCGGCCCACCGGCCGGAACGTCCCCTGTCCGGCAGCCCGTTCACCCTTCCTGGGAGGCATCATGCGCTGTGTCATCGCCCGCTATCCGTTCGAGCTGACCAAGGCCGGGGTGCTGGCCTCCATGGAGGGCGTCACGCCCGAGCCCGTCACGGGTGAGTCCGTGACGATCGGGCGCCGCCGCTACCCCGTGAAGCAGGTGGGCGAAGTCGTCACCCGCCAGGACCGACGGGACTTCACCGGCCGGGAGGTCACCCTGGCGATGACCCGCCTGGGCTTCACCTGCCACCCGCATCCCGACGCCGAGCCCTCGCCGGACTTCGGCTCGCCGTCGCCTTCGCCGCACGCCCCGCAGAACCTGCTCGACGACCCGGCTCCGGTGATCCCCCGGGAGGCGTGACCACCCTTCGGGTACCGGCCGGCTCAGACGGTGGGGCTGCGTCGTTCGATCAGGACGACGTCGCGCCATACACCGTGGAGCCGGCCGAGGCGTTCGCGCGTTCCCACGACGCGGAATCCGGCCCGCCGGTGCAGGGTGATGCTCGCCGTGTTCTCGGAGAGCACGCCGGACTGGATCGTCCAGATCCTGGCGGCCTCGGTGGACGTGATCAGCTGCCGGAGCAGGGCCGCGCCGATACCGCGGCCGCGTGCGGCGGGGTGGACGTACACCGAGTGTTCGACGACGCCGGCGTAGGCGCAGCGGTCGGAGACACCGGTCGCGGCGCTGGCCCTGCGGGTCAGTGACCTGGAAGCCTCGATCGCCTTCTACGCGAAGCTGTTCGGCACCGAACCGGCCAAGCGGCGCGCCGGCTACGCCAACTTCGCCATCACCGAACTCCCGCTCAAGCTCGTCTGATCGAGGGCGAGCCAGGAGACCCGCCTGGACCATCTCGGCGTCGAGGTCGAGTCCGGGGGAACAGGTCGGCGCCACCACCCGCCGGCTGCGGGACGCCGGCCTGACCACCGCCGAGGAGAACGACACGACCTGCTGCTACGCCCTCCAGGACAAGGTCTGGGTGCACGGGCCGGGCCGGGAGGCGTGGGAGGTGTACCTGGTGAAGGCGGACGCGGACACCTTCACCGGGAACGCGGACTCCGACCCGGCCGGCGGGGGCTGCTGCACCCGCCGGGCCGCCGCGGAGGATGCCGCGGAGGAGGGCGGCCTCAGGCTCTCAGGACGCGACCAGTGAGCGCGCCACGATCAGGCGCATGATCTCGTTGCTGCCCTCCAGGATCTGATGCACCCTCAGATCGCGGACGATCTTCTCGATGCCGTACTCGGTCAGGTAGCCGTAGCCCCCGTGCAGTTGGAGGGCGCCGTCGGCGGCCGCGAAGCCCGCGTCGGTCGCCACCCGCTTGGCCATCGCGCACAGGGTGAGCGCGTTCGCGTCGCCGGCGTCCAGCGCGGCCGCGGCACGCCACAGCAGGGCGCGGCCGGCCTCCAGCTCGGTGGCGAGGTCGGCCAGCCGGAACTGCAGGGCCTGCGACTCGATCAGGGGCCGGCCGAAGGCTTCCCGATCGCGCAGATAGGCGACCGCGCGCTCGAGCGCTGCCGCACCGCCGCCGAGCGAGCAGGCCCCGATGTTGAGGCGCCCGCTGTTCAGGCCCGTCATCGCGATACGGAAGCCGCTGCCCTCGCCGCCGAGCAGGTTGGCGGCCGGCACCCGCACATCGCGCAGGACGACCTGGCGGGTGGGCTGCGCATGCCAGCCCATCTTGCGCTCCTCGGGGCCGAAGGAGAGCCCGGGCGTGCCGTCCTCGACCAGCACCGCGGAGATGCCGGCCGGGCCGGGGCCGCCCGTGCGGGCCATGACGAGATAGACGTCCGAGACGCCGGCGCCGGAGATGAACTGCTTGACACCGTTCAGCACATACGCGTCACCGTCGCGCACCGCGGTGGTGCGCAGGGCCGCGGCGTCCGAGCCGCAGCCCGGCTCGGTCAGGCAGTAGCTGGCCAGGAACTGCATGGAACACAGATGAGGGAGAAAACGGTCGCGTTGGCGGGTGTCGCCGAAGGTGTCGATCATCGTGGCGACCATGTTGTGGATGGACAGATACGCCGCCACGGCCGGGCAGCCCGTGGACAGCGCCTCGAAGACGAGGGAGGCGGCCAGCCGGGACAGGCCGGAACCGCCCACGTCCTGCCGTACCGTGATGCCGCCCATGCCGAGCTGAGCGGCCTTGCGCAGGGTGTCGACGGGGAAGTGGTGCGTCTCGTCCCACTCCACGGCGCAGGGGGCCAGGTGTTCGTCGGCGAAGTCCCGTGCGGTGCGGGCGATGTCCTGGAGCTCGTCGGTCAGGGTGAACATCTTCTCCTCGGTTTCCGTGGTGGCGGATCGAACGCGGCGGCGCGCGGTGCGGCCGCGCGGACCGGCTCAGCCGTGCCGCGGTACCGCCTCGACGAGTGACGGGTCGATGCCGAGGTCGTCGAGCAGCAGCTGCAGCGGGCCGGTGTCGCGCCGTGGGGCCGGGCGGGCGGAGGCCCACTCGGCCAGCTGCCCGGTCTCGATCCGCAGGCCGCCGGCCGCGGCCACCCCGACCCAGGGGTCGAGGTCCGCGGCGCGGAACGCGGCCAGCCCGCTGATCAGCGCGTCGCGGAACAGCGCCCGCTCGGCCGCGTCCAGCGAGCGGTAGAGCGAACCGGCGAGCTCGCGGAACACGACGGCGTGCCCGCTCTCGTCGCGCCGGTGCATGTCCACCGTGATCCGGTTCATCGGCTGGATGTCCTGCGCGGTCGCGAGGCTCGACAGGAAGCCGCTGATGGTGGTCTCGGCGGCCAGGGAGAAGGCGATCTCGACCAGGTCGCGGTCGAAGCCCGACAGGCCCTCGCGGGCCCGGTCGAGACCCTGTACCACCGCCCAGCCACGCGGATCGAAGGCCAGCCCGTCCAGCTCGCGCCGGCGCTTGGTGACCCCGACCGCGTTCTGGCACATCAGGATGTGGAAGTGCTCGTCGACGATGGTCTGGTGCAGGGCGGTGTACGACACGTCGTCGCGGCGTACCGGTATGCGCTCCTCCAGCATCAGCCGGCAGGCGGGCAGGATGATCTCGTTCTCGATCGCCGCGGTCTTGGCGTTGTACGCGATCCACGCGGCCGCGAGGATCTGCCTGCGCGCCGCCGGGTCGAGGGGTTCGACGCCGGGGAGCGCGAACACGGGCACGAGATGCTCGGGGAAGTCCGGCAGCCCGGGGTCGAAGTGCCCGTCGAGGTCGAGCTCGTCCTTCTTCACCGCGACCCGTCGGCCCCAGCGCCGGGTGAGCTGGGCCAGCAGGTCGCGCTCGTAGCTCGGTCGTTGCGTGAGGGTGTCGGTGGACATGCGATGTCAGCCTCGCTGCTGCGGGTCGGCCGAACCAAGTCGGCTGTCGGGCAAGGGAAGTCGGCTGTCGGGCAGAGGACGCCGGCGTGTCCGGCCGGCCGGCGGCCGGTGAGCTGCGCGGGCCGGCCGGACCACGTCGGTCTGCGGAAGGGGCCCCGCGGTGCCCGGCGCCGGATCGTCGGCGTCGGGCACCAGGCCGGGGTGGGCGGGCAGGGCGTGCCGGTCGAGGCGCGCCTGCCAGCGCTCTGCTTCGGCCGACGAGTCCGGGGGTGGTGGGAGCTCGTCGGCCAGGTTCAGCCAACCGGCGACCGGCCGGATGCCGTGCAGGGCGTTGACCGCCCACACGGGCACGCCGGCCAGGTCCTGCGCGGTGGCCGTCTCGAAGACCACCCGGTGGCCGGCATCGGCCACCTCGGCGGTCAGAAGTGCCCGCGTCACCCCGGGCAGCAGGTCCGGCCCGGGTGGCGGGGCGCACAGGGTCGTACCGCGCCACCACAGGAGACTGGTGGTACCGCCCTCGCGGACCTGTCCGGTCGCCGACAGCAGAAGCGGCTCGTCGGCGCCGGCGGCACGGGCCGCCTCGCGCAGCCGCCCCAGCAGGACGAGGTCCGGTCCTTTGGCCCACGGCACCGCGCGGGGATCCACCATGCCGGGGTGCCAGAGCACCACCGGCCCGCCGCGCGGCGGGGCCGGGCGCAGCCACAGGGTCAGGTGCGGGCCGTGGCCGCCGGGCCGGGCCTCGACCCTGGGGAACCAGCGGCCCCGCTGCGGCAGCAGGCCCGTGGCCGCCCGCAGGAAGGCGGTGACCGGACCGGGCGGCGTGCCGAGCAGGCGACCGCAGGCGTCCCGGAACCTCCTCGCGTGGGCGGGCAGTGCCCGTACCCTGCCGTCCTCGACCAGCCAGGAGTCGGCGACGAGGGCGGGCGCCGCCTCCGCCGTCCGCTCGGGCAGCAGGGCGCCGTCCCGGCCGGCGGCCGGGTCCCACACGTAGCGTCCGGCCGGTGCCGGCGGTGAGCTGGTCATCGCGCCGCGCTGCTCGCCCGAGCGGGGAGCGGGGCCCGGTAGGCCCGCAGCGGGGCGTCGGCCTTGAGGATCATCTCCAGGTACTCCTCGTGCGGATCGGAGTCCAGCACGATGGCACCCCCGGCGCCGATGCTCAGGTCGTTGCCGCGGCGTACGGCGGTACGGATCACGATGTTCAGATCGGTGCCGCCGGACAGGCCGAAGTAGCCGAGGGTGCCGGAGTAGACCCCGCGCGCCTCGGTCTCGAGGCGGTCGATGATCTCCATGGTCCGCGTCTTGGGCGCGCCGGTCATGGAGCCTCCGGGGAAGCAGTGCCGCACGCACTCCACCGCACCCACCGAGGGACGCAGCTGCCCCTTGACGGTGGACACCAGCTGGTGCACCGTCTGGTAGCTCTCCACGGCCATGTAGGGATCGACGTGCACACTGCCGACCTCGCAGACCTGGCCGAGGTCGTTGCGCAGCAGGTCGACGATCATGAGGTTCTCCGCCTGCGTCTTCTGGCTCGCCCTGAGCTCGGCCGCCAGCGCGGCGTCCCGCTCCGGGTCCGCGTCGCGCGGGGCGGTGCCCTTGATGGGCTTGCTCTCCACCCGTCCGTCCCGCTCGATCCGCAGGAAGCGCTCCGGTGAGGAGCAGAACACCGTCACGCCGTCGATCCGCAGGAACGCGGCGTACGGCGCCGGGTTCAGCCGCCGCAGCCGGCGGTAGAAGGCCGTGTCGTCGTCGTCGAAGGGCAGGTGCAGTTTGTTGGTCAGGCAGATCTCGTAGCTCTCGCCGCGGATCAACTGGCGCTGCGCCGCGCGGACGTCGTCCTCGTATCCGGCCCGCCCGCGCACCAGGTGCTCGGCGGGGTCGGGAGCGGGGCCGGTGTCCGCCTGGGGCGGCGCGGGTGCCGGGCGCAGCTGGACGAGGCGGGCCGCGGTGCGGTCGACCCAGGCGCGGGCGTCGTCCTCGGTCCGCTCGTCGTGGAGGGCGAGCACATAGGTGCGGTTCTCCAGGTGGTCCACCGCGATCAGCCGGTCGGCGAACATCCAGGCCGCGTCCGGCGTGTCGGCGCTGCGCCGGGCACTGCCGCCGCACTCGGCCTTCAACTCGTAGCCGAAGTAGCCCACATAGCCGCCGGTCAGGTCGAACGGCAGCGTGCCGGGATCGACCGCGCGCTCGCGCAGCCGCGCCTGCAGCACGTCGAACACGCTGCCGCTGAGCACGCGGATGCCGGCGGCGTCCCGCACCTTGACCGCCGTGGCGTCGACCCGGTAGGTGAGCACCTCGCTGAGCGGCCCGCCGGCGTCGCCCAGGAAGGAGAAGCGCGACAGTCCCTCCTCCACCCGGCTGCTGTCGAGCCAGAAGCTGTCCGGGCTGTCGGCGAAGAACTCGAGGAACACCGCCTCGGCGTCGACCGCTTCGGGCAGATCGGTGCTCAGCAACCGCATCCGGCCGGCCGGGCCGGAGCCGGTGGCCCGTACCGGTGCGTCGGCCGGGATCCGCGCGGCGCGCGGCTCACGGTCGTCCTGGATCCGCGTGGCGGCGGCCTGCCGGGTCAGCTCGGCGAAGTTCGCGATGAGCTCCCGGCCGAACTCCGAGGCGATCGACTCCGGATGGAACTGCACGCCCCAGCGCGGCAGGTCGCGATGGCGCAGCGCCATCAGCACGCCGTCCTCGGAGCGGGCGGTGGCGATCAGGGTGGCGGGCAGCGGCTCCTGCACGCACAGCGAGTGGTAACGCACCGCGGTGAACTCGGTGGGTATCCCCGCGAACAGCTCGTCGTCCGCGTGCTTGACCGTGGTCAGGTGGCCGTGCCGCGGTTGCGGGGCCGGTGTGACGGAGGCGCCGGCCAGGTGCGCGATGGCCTGGTGGCCCAGGCACACACCCAGCACCGGCAGGTCGGTGCGGTGCAGCAGGTCACCGACGTGGCCGAGATCGCGGTCGTTCTGCGGGCGGCCGGGCCCGGGCGAGATGACGATGCTGTCGAACCCGTCCAGCGGCATGGTGGCCAAGGCGGGGTCGTCGTTGACGACCACCACCGGGTCGACGCCCGTGACCTGGGCGATCAGCTGGAAGAGGTTGAAGCTGTAGGAGTCGTGGTTGTCGACAAGCAGGGTGCGCACTCGAATACTCCTGGTTCAAGGGCGTTCGGCAGCCGGTCGGGCTCGCCTCGGACAGTCGGGGTGGGGGGAGCCGCTGCTGCTCGACGCGGTCGGCGTGCGAGCACGCCGCGGGCCGGCGCGTGCGTGGCTGTGGACGGCATGCGCGCCTGCGGGCCGTTCGGTTCGGGGGTACGTCGATGACAGGCGCCCGGCGATGCGCGCAGGCGTTCCGTGGAAGGCGCAGGCGCGCGGCGGGTGCGCGCGGGCGTTCCGCGGGTGGCGCGGGCGTCCGGCGGTGCGCGCAGGCGTCCGGATCACGTGGGTCCGGCCGCCGGGCCGGGGCACCGTCGCGCGGGCAGACGTCCCGCGCGGGTCAGGGCTGCCGATGGGCCGGCGGCCCGGTCGTCAGGCGAGCTGAACGGTGGCCTGCAAGGTGGCGAGCACCTCACCCTCGGGGGAGGCGGCGGTCACCCCGATCCGCACCCGGTTGCCGTCGAGTTTCTCCTCCACGCTCCCCGAGAGCCGGAAGACCGCTCCGGTCCCGTCGTCCGGGACCGGGACCGGACGGGCCAGGCGCACACGGTGCTCCACCAGGGCGCCCGGGTCGCCGGTCCACTGGTTGACGATCTCCAGCACCTTGCCGAGCGTGAAGGGCCCGTGCATGATCACATCGGGCAGTCCCACGGATCGCGAGATGCGCTCGCTCCAGTGGGTCGCGGCGAAGTCCAGCCGCATGGTCTGGCCGCCGAACAGCAACAGCGCGAGGCGGTCGACCGCGACCTCCTTCTCCGGAAGGACGTGTCCCACACCGATGTCCTCGTAGCGGACGTTCGCGGTCATGCCACACCCTCCTGCGCGGTCGCGGCGGCCGGTTCGAAGGTGTCCGCGTGGGAGATGACGAACTTGTAGCCCGTGCTGCAGACGGCTTCGCCGTCCTCGGTCGTGATCTCGTTCTGGATGTGGATGATGTCGCGCTGCCGGCTGATCTCGGTGATGTCCGCGACGGTCGAGGTCAGGGAGAGCCGGTCGCCGAGGCGGATCGGGCGGTGCGCGACCGTGTGCAGGTCGGCCAGCAGCAGATTGGCGCCGGGCTTGCGTCCGAGGTCGGGTTCGTACATCGGCCAGGCCCACACCATGCGGAACCACAGGCGGGCGGCGAAAGCGGGCGGCGCGATCGGTGCCGGATGTCCGAGCGCCCGGGCCGCCTCGGGGTCCCGGTACACCGCGAGCGGCTCCTCGAACTGCGCCGCCGCGTCGCGCAACGTGTCCTCGGTGACCACCAGGACGGCTTCCGATTTCGTACTGCGACCTATGACCGCTCGATTCAGCGGCATGATGGAATCACCTTTCCTCCCCGAGTGAATCGGGGCTCCCCCGTGATTGGAGACAGACTCCAAAGAAAGAATTGACGAACCTTTTGCGTCCGCCGTGTCCTTCGTCACTGTGCCGTGAGAACCGGACGGGTAAGCATCCGATCGGTTCCGGACACAATGGTTCAGGGAGGGCGAGCTTCCTGACAACGGCGGTCTTGTGAGCGCACTTATAGTGCATGCCGTACCAGTGCATGCACTTCAGGTGCGCGCCTGTCGGCGCCGACAGGAGATCCCGCACCCTGGAGCTGATACGGAATCAACCATTCCGATAGAAGTTGAATAAGCATCAACTCATCGACACAGTCGAAAACCGGGGGAAGAATGCAACACAAGCGGCCGACCGACCGCGATTACCAGGAGCTTCTGAGGCGATATCGCGCAAAGGGCACCCGAGAGCTCATCGGATTACCGCCACGGATCTCCACACGACGTTCACGCAGCGCTCATCTCCGTCAATCCGACATGGACGAGGCGCTGCGCGGTGGTACGGGCACCTATCAGAAACTGGAGAACGGTGTCCTGGTTCCGTCGCCCGAACTCTTCCTGCGGGTCGCGAGGGCCCTGAACTTCAGCGACCACCATCTGCGCATCGCGCATCTGGACCTCTTCAAGACCGATCCGGTGCTGCCGGCGGGGCCGGCGTCCCCGCACTGGCAGCGCTGGGCGGACGGTCAGACCGAGATGGCCTACGTCCGCTCCGCCGCCGGGCACGTCATCTCGGCCAACGACGCCTTCCGGCGCATGTTCCCGTCCGGCCGATCGCCCGCCAACATCACGGAGTGGGCCCTGCTGTCCGACGAGGCCCGCGAGGACGTCCTGCAGAACTGGGAGCGGGACTGGGCGCCCTATCTGCTCGCGGACCTGCGTCTGACGTGCGCCCGGCGCCCGGACGACCCGGTGCTGCGCAAACTGCGTGACGCCGTCCAGAGCGACCCGCACACGCGGCACATCGAGGACGCGCCCACGGGCGTCGGGGACGAGGAACGCCGGCTGCACCACGCGGAACACGGAGTGGTGGCCGTACGCGTGCTGGCCTCGCACACGAGCGAGGTCACGGCCGTGACGCTGCTCTGCGAACGCGGGTAGGGCACTGAAGGCCCGCCCACGGGCGGGGCAAGATGGATGAGCGACCGCCTCAGAAGGCTCCGGCCACGACCTTCGCGCCGGTCGGCTCGGCCACGCAGGCCGGGTCGACCAGCGCGGGCAGCTTGGCCTCGGTCTCCGGGTCGGCCGGGAGGCAGGTGAACATCTTCACCCCGGGGGACTGCAGCGCGGCCAGCCGCACGTAGTCCACGGCCAGCCGGCCGAGCCGGGGGTGGTCGAACTCCCAGCGGGCCGAGCCGAAGTCGGCCACGCGGTGCTCGTCCCACAACTGGCGGAAGTCGTCGCTGACGGCGGACAGCTCGTTGCTCAGCTGCTCGAAGCGCGGATCGCCGAGATTACGGGCGGCGTCCGCGCGGAACTGCGCGAGCAGCCCGGAGGCCTGGGCGCGCCAGTCCACCAGCAGCCCGCGGGTCTTCGCGTCGGTGAACACCATCCGGATGATGTTGCGTTCGTGGCCGGGCAGCCGGGCCGGATCACCGATCAGCCCGGCCTCGGCCGCGTTCCACGCCAGCAGGTCCCAGCTCGGGCCGATGAGGTACGTCGGATACGGGTTGAGCGCGTCCACCAGGCGCTGCAGCTCGGCGCTCGGCGCGTCGGCGGGCTCCTGACGTACGACGCCCTGCGTGTCGGCCAGCGTGTACATGTACTGCTTCTCGGCCGTGGTCAGCCGCAGGGCGCGCGCCAGGCTGTCCAGCACCTGCCGGCTCACCGTGATGTCCCGGGCCTGCTCGAGCCAGGTGTACCAGGTCACGCTCACCCCGGACAGCTGGGCGACCTCCTCGCGGCGCAGCCCCGGCGTCCGCCGCCGCGGCCCCGGTTCGATCCCCACGTCGCGCGGTGAGATCCGGGCCCGCCGGGCACGAAGGAAATCCGCGAGTTCCTGCCGCTGCGCCGTGTTGTCCATCCCATCCCCCGGTACGGACCGCCACCATCGATGCTGGTGCCGCCAGCACTAGCATATCCGCGCCCATGTGCAGCGGCCGAAGGCGATGGAACGCTGAGGCCATGACGCACCGAAAGGCCGACACGGCTGCCCAGGAACCAACGAGCGCGCCGCAGGCGACCGACGGGGGAGCCGCCCCGGCGCCGTCGGCCGCCGCATCGCCCCGGTGGGCGCTGCCGATCATCCTCGTCGGCAGTTTCATGGCCGTCCTCGACACCTTCATCGTCCTGGTCGCCGCTCCGGCCATCCAGTCCGACCTGCACGCCTCCGACGGCGAGATCCAGTTGATCGTCGCCGGTTACCAGATCACGTACGCCGTGGCCCTGATCACCGGAGCGCGGCTCGGTGACACCTACGGCCGCAAGCGGCTGTTCATGCTCGGCATGGCGCTGTTCACGCTCACCTCGGTCGCCTGCGCGCTCGCGCCGAACGCGGGGGTGCTCATCGGGGCGCGCCTCGCGCAGGGGCTTAGCGCGGCGCTGATGTTCCCTCAGGTCTTCTCGATGATCCAGGTCCTGATCCCGGCACAGCAGCGGCCCCGCGCGTTCGGCGCGCTCGGTTCGGTGATCGGTGTGTCGACGATCATCGGCCAGCTGGTCGGTGGCCTGCTGATCGCGGCGAACCTGTTCGGCACCACCTGGCGCCCGGTGTTCTGGGTGAACGTCCCGGTCGGTCTGATCACCCTGGTGCTCGCGGCGCGGCTGGTGCCCGAGACCCGTGCGCCGCAGGCCCGTTCACTGGACCTGCCCGGTCTGACGGTGCTCACGGTGGCACTGTTCCTGCTGGTGATCCCGCTGGTCGAGGGGCGCGAGGCGGGCTGGCCGGCCTGGACCTGGGTCTCTCTCGTCGCCGGGGTGATCGCGTTCGCGTTGTTCGTCGTGGTCGAGCGACGGGTGGAACGGGCGGGGCGTGCGCCGCTGGTCACCCTGCGCCTGTTCGCCGAGCGTCCGTTCGCCATCGGCATCACCCTGGTGGTCGTCGCCTACGCCGGGGTGAACTCCTTCTTCCTGATCCTGTCCCTCATGCTGCAGGACGGTCTCGGGATGTCCGCGCTGGGCGCCGGGCTCACCTACACCCCGCTGGCGGTCGCCTTCTTCGCCACCAGTCTGCTGGCCGCCCGCTGGACGCCGCGCTACGGCCGGCGGGTGCTGGAACTCGGCAGCGTGCTGGCCGCGGCGGGATTCCTCGCCACGCTGGTGCTGGCCCTCGCCGAGGGCGGCCGGCTCTCGGCCGGTCCGCTGATCGCACCGCTGACCCTGGTGGGTCTCGGCAACGGCCTGCTGCTCCCCCAGCTGCTGAACACGGTGCTCGGCCGGATCCGTCCCAGCGAGGTCGGCATGGCGTCCGGCGTGCTGTCCACCGGCCAGCAGGTCGGCGGCGCGGTGGGCGTCGCGGTCATCGGCGTGTTCTTCTTCAACGCCCTGACCCCGCACGGCACCCGGGTGGCGCAGTACGCGCACGCCTTCGGCACGGCGGCGATCCTCAACCTGGCCATCGCGGCCGTCGCCACCGCGCTGCTCCTCGCACTGCCCCGGCAGAAGCCGGCCCAGGCCGCCTGACCGCCGGTGCCCGGGGGTGTCTCGTCGATCCGCCGGTTCAGGAAGCGCGAGACACCTCCGGCACCGGCCGGTGGCCGCTATGCCCGCTTACGACGCGCTTGTCATGATCACGGTCTAGCAAAATAGCCACCCCTGCCTTGGCCGGCCGATCCCACGGCTGATAGAGATTCGTTTCTGGCCGTCGTCCACCGCATGGGAGCGGTGACACCGCCGGGGGGGCTCCACATGGTCCGGCTGCGGCCGGACCCGCTGAACGTAACTCTTCGCGCTCTCGCCGTGCCCGCACGCCGCATTCCGTATGCCCGCGTGCCCGCACCGGCGCACCCTTCCGCGGTCTCACCTGCCCACGCCTGAGGCGACGCAGATGACGAAGAGGGAGTGTGCATGGGCCGTACCGCCCGTGAAAAGGCGTATCGATGGGGGGCGGCGACCATAGCCGCCCTGGCCGTGACCGCCACCGTGACACCGGTGTCGTACGCGGCCGCGTCCGGCGAGCCGGCCCCGCAGCGGGTCGGCGGCGCGCCGAAGGTGCCGGCGGGGGCCGTGCGCGCGGCGGACCCGGGGGCCGGTGAGGCGCTCGACCTGAGCGTCGTTCTGGAGCCGCGCGACCCCGCGGCGCTGAATCGTTTCGTCGCCGAGGTCTCCGACCCGGCGTCACCGAACTACCGCAAGTACCTCGGCTCGGGCGAGTTCGCGGACCGCTTCGGCGCGCTGCCGCAGACCGTCGAGCGGGTCCGCGCGCGGCTCGCCGCCAAGGGCCTCGAGGTCGGCGACCTGGAGTCCGACGGGCTCACGCTGCCCGTGCACGCGACGGTCGGCAAGGCCGCCAAGGCCTTCGCCACCGACTTCGACGGCTACAAACTGAAGGACGGCAGCACCGGGTTCACCAACACCCGGGCCCCGCAGCTCGACGGCTCCGTCGCCGGCGACGTCCGCGCGGTGGTCGGCCTCAACACCCTCGCCGCCCGCGCCCCGCGCAACACCGGCGCCAAGGGCCCGGCCCGGGTGCAGCAGACCACGGACGGCGCCCGTCAGTCCCGGCTGACCGGCACCACCGGCACCATGTGCACCGACATCAGGAACCTGTACGCGACGCCCGGCGACGGCTACCCGGCCGCCTACGACAAGCAGGACTACTGGAGCGCCCGGTCGCTCGCGGCCGCGTACAACATGGCGGACCAGCCCAACGTGCAGACCGGCACCACCATCGCGGTCTACTCGCTGGAGAACTACGACCTGCGCGACATCAACAGCTACCAGGCCTGCCACGGCACCAAGGCCTCGGTCAGCTCCGTGCGCGTCAACGGCGGTCCCACCGACCCGGCGAGCGGCGACACCGGCGTCGGTCTGGAGACCGCGCTCGACATCGAGACCATCGTCGGTCTCGCCCCGCAGTCCAAGGTCCTCGTCTACCAGGGCAAGAACACCTGGGACGACGGCACGGCCACGCTGCGCCGGATCGTCACCGACAACCGCGCCAAGGTCGTCTCCATCAGCTGGGGCAGCTGCGAGACGTACACCCCGGCCGAGGTGATGGACGCCGAGAACCTGCTGTTCCAGCAGGCCGCCGCGCAGGGCCAGACCGTCGTCGCCGCCTCCGGCGACAGCGGCTCCACCGGCTGCTACCAGCCCGGTGAGAGCATCCCCGGCCAGGACCAGCTCGTCACCGACTTCCCGGCCGGCTCGCCGTACGTCCTCGGTGTCGGCGGCACCAGCATGCGCTCCGACGTCACCTCCCAGACCACCTGGACCGGTTCCGGCGGCGGTGTCTCCCAGCGCTTCAGCGTCGACGCGAACGGCTTCCAGAACCGCACCGGCGCCGGCTACAACGACGCCTGCGCCGCCGCCACCGGCAAGGTCTGCCGCCAGGTGCCGGACGTCTCCGCGGTCGGCGACCCGGCCACCGGCTACCCGGTCGCCTTCGGTCACGACAGCACGGGCGCCCAGTACTGGAACATCATCGGCGGCACCAGCGGCGCCGCCCCGGTGTGGTCCGCGCTGATCGGTCAGGCCGACCAGGACCTCGCCTGCCAGGCCAACGGCACCGTCGGCTACGCGCACAACGCGCTGTACCGCCTGCCGGCCACCGCGTTCCGTGACGTCACCAGCGGCAACAACAACGTCATGGACTCCGGCAACGTCAGCGGCAAGTACCAGGCCGCCGCCGGTTACGACCTCGCCACCGGCCTCGGCACGCCGAACGGCCGCGAGATCGTCAAGGGCCTGTGCGCCTCCGTTCCGCGCTCCCCGGCCGCCACGTTCAACCCGCTGGCCCCGGCCCGCATCCTCGACACCCGCTACGGCACCGGCCGCCCCGGCACCTCGCCGGTCGCCGCCAACGGCACGGTCAAGCTGCAGGTCACCGGAGTCGGCGGCGTCCCCGCCACGGGCGTCACCTCGGTCGTCATCAACGTCACCGCCGTCTCGCCCACCGCGACCGGTCACCTCATCGCCTACCCGAGCGGCACCACCCGCCCGGAGTCGTCGAACAGCAACTGGCTCAAGGGCGAGATCATCCCGAACCTGGTGACCGTCCCGGTCGGCAAGGACGGTTCGGTCGACCTGTTCAACGCCTCCAGCGGCACCGTGCACTTCGTCGCGGACGTCGCCGGCTACTACAGCACCGAGGCCGGCGGCAGCACCTACCTGCCCATCGGTCCGTCCCGCATCCTGGACACCCGCAACGCCATCGGCGTGACCACCCGGACCCCGGTCGCCGGCAAGGGCACCGTGTCCCTGAAGGTCGCGGGTGCCGGCGGCGTGCCCGCCACGGGCGCCACCGCCGTGGTCATGAACGTCACCGCCACCGCGCCGACCTCGACCGGTCACCTGATCGCCTACCCGAGCGGCACCACCCGCACGGAGTCGTCGAACATCAACTGGCTCACCGGCCAGACCCGTCCGAACATGGTCGTCCTGCCCATCGGCGCCGACGGCAAGGTGAACCTGTACAACGCCGGCACCGGCACCGTGCACTTCATCGCGGACGTCGCCGGCTACTTCACGGCCGGCACGACCGGCTCCTCCTTCCACACCGCGGGCCCGAGCCGGCTGCTCGACACCCGCTACGCCCTCGGCACCGCCCGCAACACCCCGGTGCCCGGCGGCGCCACGCTGGTGCTGAACGTCAACGACGGCCACACCCTGGCCAACGCCAAGGCCGTGGTCCTCAACGTCACCGTCACCGCCCCGACGTCCAACGGCTTCCTGACCGTCTGGCCCGACGGATCCACCCTGCCCAACGCCTCCAGCGTCAACTGGGTGAAGGGCCAGACCGTGGCCAACCTGGTGACCGTGCCGGTCATCAACGGAAAGATCGACTTCCGTCCGAACGCCGGCAGCGTGCATGTGATCGCCGACCTGTTCGGCTACTACATGTAAGGGCGCCGCACACAGCGCCCCCGGAACACGGGCCCTCACCCCGCCGCCGTACCGAGCGGTGGGGGCAGGGCCCTTCGGCGTGCCACGGACGCTCAGTGGTGGTGGTGCTCCCCCGCGCCGGCGCTCGGCCGGCCGGCCTTCTGGCCCTTGTCGACCACCACGAACTGGCCCATCATGCCCTCGTCCTCGTGGTACAGCAGATGGCAGTGGTACATGTACGGCGTGTCCGGGTCGGCCGGGCCGTCGAAGCGCAGGGCGAACTTCATCGTCGTCCCGTTCGGCACGAAGACCGTGTCCTTGGGCCCGCGCAACTGCGGCGGCGGAGCGTGGCCGTTCACCTCCAGGACCCGGAACTGCACGTCGTGCACATGGAAGTTGTGCGGCATGCCGTTGGTGTTGCGTATCGTCCAGATCTCCGTGGTGCCGCGGGTGACGGTCTCGTCGATGCGGTCCATGGCCATCTTGCGGCCGTTGATGCCGGACTTCTTCAGCTCGAAGAAGCGCCCGCGCACCGCGTCCTTGCCGTCCGGGACCTCCAGCCGGGCCAGGTGCGCGGGCAGCTCGGGCGAGGGGCGCAGCGTGTCGGCGGCGCGCAGCTGCAGAACGTCGAAGGAGTCGTCGCCGCCGTTGAACCGCTGCTGGAAGCTGTCGTCGTAGTTGTCCTGCGCGAAGCTGCGCAGCACCGTCCGCTCACCCGGCCGCATCCGCACCACGACCTCGGCCCGCTCACCCGGTGACAGCTGGACGCGCTTGAGCGACACCGGCCGCTCCAGCAGTCCGCCGTCGGTGCCGACCAGCGCGAAGGCGCGGTCGTCGGAGAAGCCGAAGTCGTAGGTGCGGGCCGTGGAGGCGTTCAGCAGCCGCAGCCGGACCGCCTCGTCGGACACCACGCGGTACGGGCTGAGGGTGCCGTTGACCATCGTGCGGTCGCCGAGGAAGCCCACGTTCTGCAGCATCTTGTGGCCGTGGTCGAAGCCGGCGCCGTCGAAGCGCACGTCCTGCACGATCAGGGGCAGGTCGTCGACGCCGTACCGCTTCGGCAGGGGCAGCCGGCCGGAGACGGCGTCGTCGAGGAGGAACAGGCCCGCGAGGCCCCGCTGGACGTGGTCCTCGGTCTCGCCGTGCGGATGCGGGTGGTACCAGAGCGTGGCCGCCGGCTGGTCGATGGTCCACTGCGGGGCCCAGGTCGCCCCGGGCGCCACCATCTGGTGCGGGCCGCCGTCCATCTTCGCGGGCAGGTGCATGCCGTGCCAGTGCACCGTCGAAGCCTGATCCAGGGTGTTGTGCACCCGCACGCGGACCTTCTCGCCGCGCTCGGCTCGCAGCGTCGGCCCCAGATAGCTGCCGTTGAAGCCCCATGTCGCGGTCCGCCTGCCCTGGACGAACTCCGTCTCGCCCGCCTGCATCTTCAGGTCGAACACGCGCGTGCCGTCCCGGTCGAGATGGGAGGCGGCCAGCGGCGGCACGGCCAGCTGGTGGTCGAACGCCTCGTCGCCGACGGTGCTCACCCGGGCACCCGACCACAGCCACCAGAACAGCCCGCCGACGACGAGTGCGAGCACCACGACGAGCGAACCGAGAACGATGAGGACGCGCCTGAGACGGGACATGGTGCAAGACTCCCGGACCGTGCGCGCCGGGACATCGGGCACATCCCCCACCCTCACCCGGATCCGACCCCGACACCCCCTCAGGGTTTCCCCTGGTGACTACTCTGCAGGCGTGACCACCGAGTTGACCCTCCTGTCCACCGTCGCCTTCCGCGGGCGGGAGATCACCGCGCCCCGGCTGCGCGGCCTTCTCGCCCTCCTCGCCGGCGACCTGCGCACCGGCTGCAGCACGGGCCGGCTGGTGGAGGGGCTGTGGCCCGAGGAACTGCCCGAGCGGCCCGGCAAGGCCGTGCAGGTCCTCGTGTCCCGGCTGCGCGCACAGCTCGGCGCCGACCTGGTGGTGAGCACCCCGACCGGGTACCGGCTGGCGCTGGAGGAGTCCCGGGTCGACGCCTGCGCGCTGTCCCGGCACGCGGAGGCGAGCGCCGAACGCGCCCGTGCCGGGGACCACGCGGCCGCCCTGACGCAGGCCGAGGCGGGCCTGGCGCTGTGGGACGGCACCGTGGACGCGGGGGCCGGTGAGGACCTGCACGACCCGGTGGCCGCCCTGCGCGCCGGCTGCGTCCCCGCGCACCGCTCGCTGGTGCGCTCCCGCGCGCTGGCCCTGGCCCGCCTGAACCGCCGCCAGGAGGCCGTGGCGCCCCTCCTCGACCTCGCCCGCGACCTGCCCCGCGACGAGGAGGTGCTGGCGGAGCTGCTGCGCTGCGAGGCCGCCACCACCGGCCGGGCCACGGCCCTCACCCGGTACGACGCCTACCGCCGCAGGCTGCGGGAGGAGCTGGGAACCGATCCCGGCACCGGCCTCAAGGCCGTCTACCAGGAGCTGCTGAGCGCGGAAGCGGCGCCGGTGCGCCACGGCGTGCCGCACGAGCCGAACCCGCTCCTGGGCCGGGACGCCGACCTCGCCGCCGTGACCGCGCTGCTGCGCGAGGCCCGGGTGGTCACCGTCGTCGGACCCGGCGGACTGGGCAAGACCCGGCTCTGCCACGCGGTGAGCCGGGCGGCCGAGCAGCCTGTGGTGCACTTCGTCCCGATGGCCGGTGTCACCGCCGACGACGACGTGCCCGGTGAGGTGGCCTCAGCGGTCGGCGCCGCCGAGGGCCGGCAGTTCGCCGGCGGCACGGACGTGGTGAGCGGCATCGTCGCCGCGCTCGGTGCCGGGCCGGTGCTGCTGGTGCTGGACAACTGCGAGCAGGTCATCGCCGGTGCGGCCGCCCTCGTCCAGGCGCTGGTGTCGCGGTCGAGCAAGCTGCGGGTCCTGGCCACCAGCCGCGCCCCGCTCGGACTGAGCTCGGAATCCGTGTACGTCCTGCCCGAACTGTCCCAGGCGACCTCGGTGGAACTCTTCACCCAGCGGGCCCGCGCCGCCCGGCCCGGCGTGGACCTGCCCCCGGGAGCGGTCGCCGAGATCTGCCGCCACCTGGACGGGCTGCCGCTCGCCGTGGAACTCGCCGCGGCCCGGGTGCGGGTGCTCTCCGTCGCCGACATCTCCAGCCGCCTGAGGGACCGGTTCGCGCTGCTGCGCGGCGGCGCCCGCGACGCGCCCGAGCGGCACCGCACCCTGCGCGCCGTGGTCGACTGGAGCTGGAACCTGCTGGAAAGCGACGGCCGGGCCGCCCTGCGCGCCCTGTCGGTGTTCCCCGGGGGATTCACCGAGGACGCGGCGCAGTACGTCCTCGGTGAGACCGCGGACGCCCTGACTCTGCTGGAACAGCTGGCCGGGCAGTCCCTGATCAAGGTGGACGACAGCCCCTCGGGAGTGCGCTTCCGCATGCTGGAGACACTGCGGGAGTTCGGCGCGGCCAAGCGTGCCGAGGCCGGCGAGGAGGAGGCGGTGACCGGCCGCTTCCTCGCCTGGGCGCTCGACTTCGGCCGGGCCCACCACGACCTGCTGTTCAGCCACGACCCGGTGCGCGCCTGGTCCCGCATACGCGCCGAGCAGGACAACCTCGTCCTCGCGCTGCGGCACGCGCTGGCCCGCGCCGACGGCCCCACCACCGCGGCCGTCACGGCCGTACTGTCCTCGCTGTGGTCCACCGGCTCCAGCTATGCCCGGCTGGCTTCGCTGGCCGCCGACACAGGGGGACCCCTGTCCCACTTCCGGCCCGAGGACCCCAGGGACGTGGAACCGACCCGCAGCGCGGCGGCGGTGTGCGCGGCCAGCCTCTTCATGGGTCACGGCCCGCACGCCGTACGCCAGTTGGTGACGCTGCGGCGGCTGCCGCCCGCCTCGCCGGACACCGTGCTGCGGGCCCTGTCCGCGGTGCTGTGCGCCGTGCCGGAGATGCGGCCTCCGCGATTCGCCCGGCTGCAGGAGCTGTGCGAGGCCGACGAACCGTTGCTGGCGGGCGTCGCCGCGGCCGTCGCCAGCTACGTCTGGGAGGCGGGACACGACGTGGAGCGGGCGCTGACGAGCGCCCGCCGGATGGTCGACGCGCTCGCCCCGCTGAACAACCCGGCCATGCACCTGCTCAGCCACGGCCGGGTCAGCGAGCTGTGCCTGCAGACCGAGCGGGGCGCGGAGGCCTACGACCATCTGCGCGCCGCCCTGGGCGCGCTGGACGCGTTCGGCGACTCGTCCGACTCCCTGGGCGTGCGCTGGGGGCTGGTGCTGGCCTGTCTGCACAACGGCGAGATCGAGGAGGCCCAGTACTGGCTGGACCGCGCCGTGCTGGACCAGCCGCCGGAGTCGGACGGCACGTACAGCCCGGAACTGGCGGCCCGCGCGGAGATCGCGCTGGCCCGGGGACTGACCGAGCTCGGGCTCGGGCTGTGGCGCCGGGCCGCGGAGCGGGTACGGCAGATCAGCGCCCTGCACTCCGCCGACGACCCCTTCGTGGACCCGTGGGCGCTGCAGCTGCAGTCGGCCGCCGTGGCCGCGCACGCGCTGCACGGCCGGCCCGAGCCGGTCGCCGGGCTCACCGAGGAGTTGCGGACGCGGTTGCTCGGGCTGCTGTCCGGTGCTCTGGCCGACGGCGAGCCGGCCGACGGCGCCCCGGTGGAACTGCCGGTCTACGGCACCTTGTTGCTGGCGCTCGGGCACACCCGGCTGGCGCAGGGCGACCGTGCCGCCGTACGGCTGCTGGCGCTGGCCGAACGGATGCCGGTGGTACGCGAGTTCCCCGCCTTGTCCCTGGCCCGTTCCCGGGAGGCGGCCGAGAACGCCGACAAGGCGGCGTACACCGACGCGAGGTCGAGGTACGCCGCCCTGGGGCGGGAGGAACTCCGGGCGGAGGCGCTGCGGGAGCTCGTTCCGCGGGGTTGATCGTCAGCCGCGGGCCGGCGGGGGCCGGCCGCGCACCACTCACCGGCTGGGTTCGCGGTTGAACTGCGCCTTGGACCACAGGTACCCCAGCACCGACAGCCCGGCCGCCCAGCCCAGGGTCAGCACGGTGTTCGTCGTGCCGATCCCGCTGCCCAGCAGCAGTCCGCGCAGCGTCTCGATGAAGGGCGAGAAGGGCTGGTACTCGGCGAACCAGCGGAACCAGCCCGGCATGGCGTCCACCGGTACGAACGCACTGGACAGGAAGGGCAGCATGACCAGTGGGGTGCCGATGTTGCTGGCCCCCTCGGGGTTGGGGCTCACCAGGCCCATGCCGACCGCGATCCAGGTCAGCGCGAGGCTGATCAGCGCCATGAGCCCGGCCGCCGCGATCCACTCCACGGGCGTCGCGTTCGGCCTGAAGCCGATGGCCAGTCCGATCCCCAGGACGAGCACCAGAGCCATCAGCGTCTTGATCACGCTGCCGATCACATGACCGATCAGCACGGAGGAGCGGGAGATCGCCATGGTGCGGAACCGGGCCATGATGCCCTCGGTCATGTCGGTGCACACGGACACCGCGGTGCCGAGCGAGGTCATGGCCACGGTCAGGAAGAGAATGCCGGGGACCAGGTAGGCGACGTAGTCGGCCCGGTCCGCGTGGCCGCCGTTGATGCCGGCGCTCATCACGTCGCCGAACACGTAGACGAACAGCAGCAGCAGGATGACCGGGGTGAGCAGGAGGTTCAGGGTCAGGGACGGATAGCGGCGCGCGTGCAGGAGGTTGCGCCGCAGCATGGTGAGGTTGTCGCGGAAGGCGTGGCCGGCGGTGCTCATCGGACGGTCTCCTTGTCGGTGGTCTGAGCGGTCTGAGCGGGTACGGAGCTGCCGGTCAGGGCGAAGAACACGTCGTCCAGGTCCGGGGTGTGCACGGACAGTTCGTCGGCCTCGATGCCGGCGGCGTCGAGCCAGTCGAGGACGGCGCGCAGCTCGCGCTGGCTTCCGTCGCTGGGGATCTGCAGGCTGAGCGCCTCGTCGTCGCGGGTGGCCTCGCGCAGCGCGGTCGCCGCCCGCTCGTAGGCCACCGGGTCCGAGAACCGCAGCCGTACATGGCCGCCGGGCACGAGCCGCTTGAGTTCGGCGGCGCTGCCCTCGGCGACGATCCCGCCGCCGTTGAGCACCGCGATGCGGTCGGCGAGCTGATCGGCCTCCTCCAGGTACTGGGTGGTGAGGAAGACGGTCGTACCGCCGGAGACCAGCTCGCGGATGATCTGCCACATGGTGTGGCGGGAGCGCGGGTCGAGGCCGGTGGTCGGCTCGTCGAGGAAGATGATCCGCGGGCTGCCGACCAGGGTCATGGCGATGTCCAGGCGGCGCTTCATACCGCCGGAGTACGTGGAGGCGGGCTTCTTCGCGGCCTCCACCAGGTCGAAGCGCTCCAGCAGGCCGGCGACGACCTGCCGTCCCTCGCGCTTGGACAGGTGGTGCAGGTCCGCCATCAGCAGCATGTTCTCCTCGCCGGTGATCAGCCCGTCCACGGCGGAGAACTGCCCGGTGACCCCGATGGCCGCCCGGACCGCCTGGGCCTCGGCGGTGATGTCGTGCCCGGCGATCCTCGCCAGGCCGCCGTCGGCCGAGATCAGTGTGGACAGGATGCTGACCACCGTGGTCTTGCCCGCGCCGTTCGGACCCAGCAGGGAGAAGATCGTGCCGGCGGGCACCTCGAGGTCGATGCCGTCGAGGACGGTCCTGTCCCCGTAGGCCTTGCGCAGCCCGGTGGCCGCGATCGCGAGTTCGTGATCGGTCGTCGTCATGCCTCGTAGCCTGCGGGCCGGGGCATTCAGTACGGCTTCAGCGCGGTTTCAGCCTCCGCGGACGGGCCGAGGGCGCTGAAACCGGCGTCGCCGACGCCTTCCCCGGCACCCTCATCGCCCTGGTCACCGCCACCGGCCTGCGCGGCCACGAACCCTGGCCGCACACCGCCACCGCCCTGACGGAACTGGAGCAGTAGCTCGCCGACGGCACCTGGCAGCCCGCCGACGAGACCGACCCGCGGATCGAGGCCTGGCACACCGCCTACCGCTCCTTCGGCACCAACCCGCGCCGCGTCCGCACCAGCGTCGACGCCCTCGGCCGCCGCCTCGCCAAGAAGGGCACCCTGCCCCGTATCAACCCGGCCGTCGACTCCTACAACGCCGTCTCCGTACGCCACGGTGTGCCCGCCGGTGCCTTCGACCTGGACCGGGTCGTCGGTGACGTCACCATCCGTCCCGCGGACGGCACCGAGACCTTCACCCCGCTCGGCGAACCGGGCACCGTCGAGCAGCCCCGGCCCGGTGAGATCGTCTACGCCGACGCGACCGGCGTCCTGACCCGCCACTGGAACCACCGCGACGCCCACCGCACCCGCGTCACCGAGGACTCCACCCACGTCGCCTTCCTCCCGGAGACCGTCCGCACCGACCGCGACGGCGACCTCCTCAAGGTCGCGGCCGAAGAACTCCTCGGCCTGCTCGCCCCGCACGCCGCACGGGCCGGCGTGACCTACCTCGACCCGGCCGACCCCGAGGCCACCGTCTGAATCCCACGGGGCAGTTGGGACCGCGTGATCGTCACGCCAGTACGCTGTGCTCGCTGCGGCCTCCCCCCACCGTCACCGCCGGCTTCGGCGGTGCGCACGGCCTGCGGCGGTCACGTCGGTCGTGCGAGACGAGGATGAGTCACAGGTGCTGATAGCGGGCCGGTACCGGCTGCTCGAACCCATCGGGCGGGGCGCGATGGGAGAGGTCTGGCGCGGGCACGACGAGATGCTCGGCAGACCCGTCGCGGTCAAGCTCCTGCTGGAACAAGCGAGTTCGGACTCCACCGCCGCCGCCCGGTTCCGGCTGGAGGCCCAGACCGCGGGAGCGCTGAACCATCCGCACGTGGTCGGCGTGCTGGACTTCGGGGAGCACGAGGAACGTCTGTTCCTCGTCATGGAACTGGTGGAGGGCCACAGCCTCGCCCGCCTCACGCGGCAGCCGCCCGAGCGGGTCGCCCACATCGCCGCGCAGGCCGCCGCCGGTCTCGCCGCCGCCCACCAGCAGGGCATCGTGCACCGCGACATCAAGCCCGCCAACCTGCTCCTCGACCCCCACGGCACCCTCAAGATCGGCGACTTCGGCATCGCCCGCTTCCTCGACGACCCCGGCGCGGCCCTCACCGCCACAGGGCAGATCGTCGGCACCGGCCTCTACCTCGCGCCGGAACGCGCCCTCGGCCGGCCCGCCGGTCCCCCGTCCGACGTGTACGCACTGGGCTGCGTGCTGTACCAACTCCTCACCGGGCGACCCCCGTTCGAGGCCGACACCGCCCTCGGGGTCCTGCACCGGCACCTGGACGCCGTCCCGGTCCCGCCCCGCGACCTCGGCGTCCGCCTGCCGCCCGCGTTCGAGAACTTCCTGCTCGGCCTGCTCGCCAAGGAACCCGAGGACCGCCCCACCGCGCAGCAGATCGCCGACTGGTTCGCAGGCGGCGCCTGGCAGGGGCGGCCCGAGCCGCTGCCGCCCAGCCAGGAGCCGGCGGCCCCCGTACCGCCGCCGCCCGCGCCCGCCGCCGTGACCACCTACCGCCTCCCGGTCCGGGAGCCGAGCCGGCGCGGTACGGCGCGGACGCACGGGCTCAGCGGTACCGGGAAGAAGGTGGCCGCCATGGTCGCCGGCGTCCTGCTCTTCGTCGGCGCGCTGCTGGCCGGCATGACCTGGTTCGCGCCCGACCGCAGCTCCGCCGAGACCCCGCAGAACCCGGCGACGGGCACGCCGTCGCCCGGCACCACGCAGGACGACGGCTGACCACGAAAAAACGAGGGCCCCGACCGCGGGGCCCTCGTCACGTTCCTCACCTCGGCGTCACTTCACGTAGACGAGCCCGTCCGTCGTGATGGTCGGCCGGCCGCTCGTGCCCACGACCACGATCTTGACGGTGTGCTGGGCGCTCGCGGACCAGGTCTTCGTCCAGATCGCCTGCCGGTACAGCGTCGTGGCGGACTTCAGATCCACGGTCGCGGCCCTGACACCGTCCACGTACACGTACGCCTGCCCCGAGGTCGAGGCCCGGGAGACCACCCAGGCGGCGGACCGCCCGGTGAAGGTCCAGGTCAGGCTCGCTCCGGTGGAGCCGCTGGAGTACGACGCGCCACCGAGGTAGCTGCTGCTGGACCGGGCGGCCCAGCTGCCGGACTTCACGGCCGAGCTCTCCTGGAGGATCACCGGGGTGAAGGCGGCTGACGCGGTACGGGTGTTGCCCGCCCAGTCCGCGGCCCGCATCGACCAGGTGGCGGCGGTGCCGGACGCGGCGGTGCGGGCGGCGCTGTAGGTGGTCGGACCGTAGACGGCCGTACCGGGCGAGAGCAGCGTCACCGAACGCAGGGCGGCGTTGTCGCCGGCCTTCCAGCCGAGCGTGACCGGGACGGCCGTGGTGTTGACGGTGCCGGTCCGCAGGGACAGCGCCGGGTTGGCGGTGAAGGCGGGCGCGGTCGTCTCGGCGACGACGGTCACCGACGCGGTCGTGGCGGTCCTGCCGGACTGGTGAACGGCCCGCACGGCGACGGTGTGGCTGCCGAGAGCCAGCGTGGCGCTCGCGGAGGAGGCGCTGCCGGCCACCGTCGTCGCCACCTTGCCGTCGACGAGCAGCTCGAAGCTCTTGACGAGCGAACGGGGCGTGGTGGCCGACCAGTTCACGGTGACTGCGCCCTTGGTGTAGTACGTCGAGCCGGACAGGCTCGCCCCGCCGGCCACCGAGGTGACCTTCAGCCCCTGCACGGGGCCGGCCGCCCATGCCCGGACGGTCGGCAGCTGCGCGTACAGCGAACTGCCCGGGCACTGGGTGTTGAAGCCGTCGCGGTGACCGGAGACGCGCTGGAAGGTGTACTTGGTCCCGGCCGTGTACGTGGTGCCCGCGTAGTTGGTCTGCGTGGCGCCCGCGGTCAGCTGCACCGTGCCGGCCGGGTCGGCGCCGTACTGCCCGAGCTTCCAGGCCGCGACCCGGGCGACGGCCTCCAGCACGGCGTTGCCCACGCCGGTGGTGCTGTACGTGCCGAGCACGGCTATGCCCGTGGACTCCCGGTTCCAGCCGTAGGTGTGCGCCCCGAGCACCGGCAGGTCGACGCCGCCCTTGCGGCCCTCGAAGACGGTGCCGCACTTGTCGACGAGGAAGTTGTAGCCGATGTCATTCCAGCCCTTGACCTGCGTGTGGTACGCGTAGATGCCGCGGACGATCGACGCGGAGTCGGTGCACGCGTAGGTGTTGTCGCCGTCGGTGTGGTGGACGAAGACGGCCTTGACGTCGGCGTTGTACTCCGACGGGTCGGGGCTCAGCGACTCGTCGGCGCCCCACACGGCCCGCGAACTGATCGGCGGCCGCGGCACGGTGGACGGCGGCGCGGTGGGCGGGGGCGGGGTGGTGACGGTGGGCGAGGGGGACACCGTGACCGTGGGCGAGGAGGACACGGAGTCCGTCGGTGACGGGGAGTCCGTGGGCGCGGCGGAATCGGTGGGGGAGGCTGAATCCGTGGGCGAGGCGGAATCCGTGGGCGACGGCGAATCCGTCACCGGCGCGGACGCGGAGGCGGAGTCGCTCGGCGAGGCACCCGGCGTCCCCTCGGCCACGAACGCGGCGGGCTCGGCACCACCCACCCGGGTCTCGGCGTCGGTGACGACACCCGGGTCGACGAGATTGACCTCAAGCCCCTTGGGCAGCGCGCGGGCAGTGCCGTTCCTGCGCAGTACACGGGCCTCGACCCCGTCGGAGGGACCGACCCACCGCGGCTCGGACGCGCCGCGCTCACCCTGCTCGGGGTGCTCCAGCGGGTCGGCGTCCACGTCGAGGTCCTGCCAGTCGCTCCACTCGCCGGTGACGCTGCTGTGGGTGCGCACCTGCGCGGTGCCGTGCAGCCGCACGGTGGGGCCGCTCCAGGAGACGCCGACCAGCGAGAACTCCCGGGTACCGGTGCGCGGCAGCTCCCGCTTGTCGCTCGCGGCACCGCCCAGCGCCAGGTCGTAGACCCGCACCGGCCGCTTCGCCCGCACACCGGGTCCGGAGTCGTGCGAGGGGCTGGCCACGGCGTACGTCACGACGCCCCCGCCTCCCAGCACCACGGCACCGAGCGTCAGCCACGCCCGCCGTTTCAGGCTCAGCGGTCTGTACGCATGCGAAGCACTCGTCGTACGACGACTCACGACGTATCCCACCCCGAAGAAGGCCGCGGACCGGCGGCAGTGAAAGCGAAGCCACAGAAAGCACACCGGTCACTCGGTGCGCCGCTCACTACAGCGCGGGGGGCTCCGCCGGCATCACAGGGGGTGGTACTTCAGTGACACAGATCACTTCATCTGGGGTGGCAGCTCCGCTGGGCGTGCCACGGCGTCGTCGCACGCGCCGACGGCGGGAAGGGGACGGGGTGGGGGGTGTCCGCCCGCAGCGGCCGGCACCGGGCAAGGGTGCCGTCGTCGGGGACGGGCGGCCGGACCGAGGAGGGGCACCCCTCACCCCGGCCCCGACCTACAACGAACCGCAGGCGCTACCGCAACCGGCCACCGGACGGGAACGGGCCGCCGCAGGCACAAAGGGGCGCGGGACTGTATTCGACATGCGGCTCCGCCGCGTGGGCGCGACCAGCCACAACGCAACCCGCACAGGCCGCCGCGACCAGCCCCCTCCCCCCCCCCAACCCGCAGACGAACAACCCGCGGCAATCAGGTCCGCAGCGACAACACCCTCCCCAACACCCCCCGCAGCTCCCGCTCCGCGTCCTGCACCGCATGCGCCGTACGCCAAGCCACAAACCCGTCCGGCCGCACCAGCACCGCACCCCCCGCCGCGACACCGTGCACGTCCGACCAGGACACGGACGCGTCCTCGGGCACGAGATCCCCACCCGCCCCCACCCGATGCGGCCGCAACGGCACACGCAGCTCGTCGGCCAGCCGCAGCGCCGCGTCGTACCAGGCCCGCCCCTCCGAGGCGTCGCACAGCAGCACCAGCGACGTCTCGTACAGATCCAGCGTCGACACCCGCGAGTCCCCCCGCCGCACCCACAGATGCGGCGCACGACTGCCCGGCGCCCCGGACAGCTCGAGCCGGTCGGGCACCACGGGCCCACCGGGATCGGCCCCGACGACCGCACCACCCGGGTACCGATACCCCAGCGCCACATCGAGGATCCCACCCGGCCGCCGCCCCCCACCGGCCCCGGCCCCGGCCCCCTCCCCCGGCGCGAACCCGGGATGGGCGTGCTCCACCGACCGCACCGCCGCCCGCGCACTGGTCGCCTCCGCGACCGGCCGCCGTTCCGCGTCATAGCTGTCCAGCAGCCCGTCCCCGGCCCATCCACCGAGCACGGCCGCGAGTTTCCACGCGAGGTTGTGCGCGTCCTGGATGCCGGTGTTGGATCCGAACGCCCCGGTCGGTGACATCTCGTGCGCGGAGTCCCCGGCGAGGAAGACCCGCCCGGACCGGTAGGCCGTGGCGACCCGCTGGGCGGCGTGCCAGGGCGCCCGTCCGGTGATCTCGACGTCGAGGTCGTCGACACCCACCGCGCGCCGGATGTGCGCGATGCACCGCTCGTCGGTGAACTCCTCGACGGTTTCCCCGCGTTCGGGGTGCCAGGGCGCGTGGAACACCCAGTTCTCCCGGTTGTCCACGGGCAGCAGCGCCCCGTCGGCGTCGGCGGACGTCAGGTAGCACACGATGAACCGCCGGTCCCCGACCACCTCCGCCAGCCCGCGCGAACGGAACGTCACGCTGATGTTGTGGAACAGGTCGCCCGGCCCGCTCTGCCCGATGCCGAGCTGCTCGCGCACGGGGCTGCGCGGCCCGTCCGCGGCGACGAGGTAGTCGGCCCGCACCCGCAGGTGCTCGCCGGTCTCACGGCTCTTGGCGACCGCCGTCACCCCGTCGCCGTCCACCTCGAAGGACATCAGCTCGGTGGAGAACCGCAGATCACCGCCCAGCGCCACGGCGTGGTCCAGCAGCACCGGCTCCAGGTCGTTCTGGCTGCACAGGCACCAGCCGGTGGGGCTGAAGCGGGCCAGCCCGCCGCCCGGGTCGATCTCCTTGAACAGCCACTCCCCGGCGTCCCCGACGAGCGTCGGCGTCTGCAGGATGCCGTGGTTGTCGGCCAGCGTGGCCGCGGCCCGATGGATGTCCCCTTCGACACCCGCGCCCCGGAACAGTTCCATCGTCCGGACGTTGTTGCCGCGTCCACGCGGGTGAATGGACGTACCGGCATGCCGCTCCAGGAGGGTGTGCCGTACCCCCAGACGGCCCAGGAACACGGATGTCGACAGTCCCACCAGGGACCCTCCGACGATCAGGACAGGAACCCGGTGCACGGCCTCCTGACCGGCCTGCTGCTTCATCGCTTCGCCTCCAGCGCGTCGATCCCACGGGTTCACATCCATGCCCCGCGCCGCCGCCGGCGGCTCACGCTTCACCCGCTCACCCCGCCCAAATCGCGCACTCGTGCAGCTCGGCTCAGGATCGTCCCTACGTGGCCGCGGAGGCCGCCCCGGGCGACCCCCACCCACCAACCACCGCGGAAAACGAAAACTCCCCACCCGAAGAAGAGGTGTGCAGGATGACGGTCTCCCCCGCCGTGTCGACGGTCCCGGACCGCGTCGCCACGGACGCGTTCGACGGGTCCCGGGTGCGGGTCGTGCTCATGGTGGACATCCACGACGGAACCCAACAGGAGTTCCTGACCGCCTACGAGCGCATGTGCGCGCAGGTGGCCTCCGTACCGGGACACATCAGCGACCAGCTGTGCCAGTCCCTGGAGAACCCCACCCAGTGGCTCATCACCAGCGAGTGGGAGAGCGCCGAGCCCTTCCTCGCCTGGGTCAACAGCGACCAGCACCTGGACATGGTCGAGCCGATGAGCGGCTGTGTCCGCGACACGCGCTCGCTGCGCTACACCGTGCTGCGCGAGACGTTCGGCAGCGCCGACGCCCTTCCCACGGGCGGTCTGCAGCCGGCCCCCCGCACCGGCGCCAACGTCGTCCGGCACGCCCTGACCTTCACGGTCACCCCCGGCAGTGAGGCCGTCGTCGCCGAGCTGCTGTCCCACTACGCCTCGCCGCAGCCCCGGGTGGACGACACCACCCGGCTGCTGCGCACCTCGCTGTTCATGCACGGCAACCGGGTGGTGCGCGCGGTCGAGGTGCGCGGCGACCTGCAGGCCGCCCTGCGGCACGTGTCGCGCCAGCCGGAGGTGCGGGCCGTGGAGGAGGCGATCAACCCGTATCTGGAACAGGACCGCGACCTGAACGACCCCAAGTCGGCGCGGGCCTTCTTCACCCGGGCCGCGCTGCCCGCCGTACACCATGTGGACGCCGTCACCCCGGGCGCCGACGTGGAGCGGGTGGCCCTGCTCTATCCCGCCCGCCCGGGCGCCGGCCCCGCGCTGGCCCGGCTGCTGGCCCGGCAGGACGCGGCGGCCGCCGGCGAACCGGAGACCCCGGTGACGTCCTGCACCGTGTTCCACCGCGACGACCTCGTGGTGCGGCTGGTCGACGTGGCGGGCGATCCCCAGGACACCCCCGGACGCGTCCTCGCCCTGGCCGACCCCGAGGCGCGCGCCGCGGCCGCGCCGCTGCTGGACGGCGACGCCCTCGGCCTCGACATCCCGCTGACGGACGAGCGGGCGCTGCCCCGCCTCCTGACCCGGGCCCGGATGCGACCGCTCACGGACCGCACGGCGGCCTCCTGACCCGCGCGTCCCCGGCTCCGCCGTCCTTCCCGACTCACCCCGAACCCTCTTCCCCTCCCGGAGTGAAACGTCATGACGCAACAGCAGGCACGCATCGTCGACCTCGGTTCGATCGCCCCCAACCGCCGGCGTGGCGGTGACGTCCGCGCGCTTCTGACGCCGACGACCGCGGGCTCGACCAGCGGCTTCATGGGTGTGGCCATCGTGCAGCCCGGGGAGCGCATCGCCGAGCACTACCACCCGTACTCCGAGGAGTTCGTCTTCGTCACGCAGGGCGTGTTCGAGGTGGACCTGGACGGCGAGCCGCAGCATCTGCGCACCGAGCAGGGGCTGCTGATCCCGCCGCACGTGCGGCATCGGTTCCGCAACGTCGGTGACACCGAGGCGCGGATCGTCTTCCACCTCGGCCCGCTGGCGCCGCGCCCCGACATGGGGCACGTGGACACCGAGGAGGGCGAACCCGCCGAGGTGATGTCATGAACAGGCGGGTCGCGGTCACCGGCATAGGCGTCGTCGCACCCGGCGGCATCGGCGTCCCCGCGTTCTGGGACCTGCTCGCGAGCGGCCGTACGGCCACGCGCAGGATCTCCCTGTTCGACCCGGAGGGACTGCGCTCGCAGATGGCCGCCGAGTGCGACTTCGACCCCGCGGCGCACGGACTGGACCTCGCGACCACCCAGCGCTGTGACCGGTACATACAGTTCGCCCTGGTCGCGGCCGCCGAGGCGGTCCGGGACGCGGGCCTGGACCCGGCCCGCGAGGACCCGTGGCGCATGGGCGCCTTCCTCGGCACCGCGGTCGGCGGCACCACCCGGCTGGAGCACGACTACGTGCTGGTCAGCGAGCACGGCGCCCGCTGGGACGTGGACCACACCAAGGCGGGCCCGGATCTGCACCGCGCGTACTCGCCGAGCACCCTCGCCGCGACCGTGGCCGAGGAGTTCGGGGCGCACGGCGTGGTGCAGACCGTCTCCACGGGCTGCACCTCGGGCCTGGACGCGGTCGGCTACGCCGCGCAGGCGGTCGCCGAGGGCCGCGCGGACGTGGTGATCGCGGGCGCGTCGGACTCGCCGATATCCCCCATCACCATGGCGTGCTTCGACGCGATCAAGGCGACCTCCCCCAGCAACGACGATCCCGAGCACGCCTCCCGCCCCTTCGACGCCCGCCGCAACGGGTTCGTGATGGGCGAGGGCGGCGCGGTCCTGGTGCTGGAGGATTTGGAGCACGCCCGGGCACGCGGCGCGGAGATCTACTGCGAGCTGGCCGGCTACGCCACGTACGGCAACGCGTACCACATGACCGGTCTGACCAAGGACGGCCTGGAGATGGCGCGGGCCATCGACGACGCCCTGGACCAGGCCCGGCTGGACGCCACGGCCGTGGACTACGTCAACGCGCACGGCTCGGGCACACAGCAGAACGACCGCCACGAGACCGCCGCCGTCAAACGCGCCCTGGGCGCGCACGCCTTCGACACCCCGATGAGCTCGATCAAGTCGATGGTGGGCCACTCGCTCGGCGCGATCGGCTCCATCGAACTGGTGGCGTGCGTGCTGGCGCTGGCCCACCAGGTGGTGCCGCCGACCGCGAACTACGAGGTGCCGGACCCCGAGTGCGACCTGGACTACGTGCCGCGCACCGCACGGGAGCGCCAGCTGTCCACAGTGCTGTCGGTGGGCAGCGGGTTCGGCGGGTTCCAGTCGGCGGTCGTACTGACAGGACCGGTAAGGAGGCTGCGATGAGCGGACCGGATACCCGGCGGGCCGTCGTCACCGGGCTGGGTGTGGTGGCGCCGCAGGGCGTCGGCGTGGAGACGTACTGGAAGGCGGTGGCCGACGGCCGCAGCTTCCTCGGCCCGATCACCCGGGAGGGCTGCACGCACCTGCCGCTGAAGGTGGGCGGTGAGGTGCGGGAGTTCGACCCGGCGGCGCTGATCGAGGCGACGTACCTGGTCCAGACGGACCGGTTCACGCACCACGCCATGGCCGCGGCCCAACTGGCCCTGGACGACGCCCGGCTGGCGCCCGCCGACCTCGACTCGCCGTACGCGGTGGGTGTGGTGACGGCCGCGGGCTCCGGCGGCGGCGAGTTCGGCCAGCGGGAGCTGCAGAAGCTGTGGGGCGACGGTCCCAAGCACGTCGGGCCGTACCAGTCGATCGCCTGGTTCTACGCCGCCAGCACCGGCCAGACCTCCATCCGCGGCGGGTTCAAGGGCCCGTGCGGGGTGGTGTGCGCGGACGAGCCGGGCGGCCTGGACGCGCTGGCGCACGCGGCCCGCGCGATCGGCCGGGGCACGGACGCGGTGGTGGCCGGTGCCACGGAGGCGCCGCTCGCGCCGTACTCCATGGTGTGCCAGCTCGGCTATCCCGAGCTGAGCCGCAGCGAGGACCCCGAGCGCGCGTACCGCCCCTTCACCTCGGGTGCGTGCGGTTTCGTGCCCGGTGAGGGCGGCGCGATGTTCGTCCTGGAGGACGAGCGGGCGGCGCGCGAGCGGGGCGCGCAGGCGCGGGCCACGGTGGCCGGGCACGCGGCGACCTTCACCGGGGCCTCCCGCTGGGCCGGCTCCCGCGAGGGGCTGGCCCGTGCGATCACCGGGGCGCTGGAGCAGGCGGGGTGCCGTCCACAGGACGTGGACGTCGTCTTCGCCGACGCGCTGGGTGTGCCGGAGGCGGACGAGGCGGAGGTGCTCGCCCTCACCGACGCGCTCGGGCCGCACGCCCGCAGGGTGCCGGTGACCGCGCCGAAGACCGGCGGAGGCCGGGCGCACTGCGCGGCGGCGGTGCTGGACGTGGCGACGGCGGTGCTCGCGATGGAGCACGGCCTGATCCCGCCCACACCGAACGTCTTCGACCCCTGCCATGAGCTGGACCTGGTGACCGGCCGGGCCCGGACCGCCGAGGTCCGCACGGCCCTGGTCGTCAGCCGGGGCCTGATGGGCAACAACGCGGCGCTCGTCCTGCGCGCGCCGTGACCATCCACGCGAGCCACAAGAGAGGGAACAGCACATGACCGACCAACTGGACCACCGGCTGACCGCCCAGGTCACCTACGCCGACCTGGCCGACCTGATGAAGCGCACGGCCGGCGTCAGCGTCGAGCCGCAGGAGCTGGAGCGGCAGTCCGCGTCCGGCTTCGACAGCTTCGGGCTGGACTCGCTGGGCCTGCTCGGCATCGTCGCCGAGCTGGAGAAGCGGCACAGTGCCGGCCTGCCGGAGAACGCCGAGAAGTGCAAGACGCCGGCCGAGTTCCTCGCGCTGGTCAACGACGCCCTGACGAGTGGAGCCTGACATGACCGACGGCCACACCGAGAACGAGATCACCATCGCCGCCCCGTTCGACCTGGTCTGGGAGATGACCAACGACCTGGACAACTGGCCGGACCTGTTCAGCGAGTACGCCTCGGTCGACGTCCTCGACCGCAAGGGCGACACGGTCACCTTCCGGCTCACGATGCACCCCGACGAGCAGGGCAAGGTGTGGAGCTGGGTGTCGGAGCGCACGGCCGACCGTGCGAGCCGTACCGTGCGCGCGCACCGCGTGGAGACCGGGCCCTTCCAGTACATGAACATCCGCTGGGAGTACCGCGAGACGCCCGAGGGCGTGCGGATGCGCTGGATCCAGGACTTCGCGATGAAGCCGGAGGCGCCGGTCGACGACGCGGGCATGACCGCGATGATCAACCGCAACTCCAAGACGCAGATGGCCCTGATCCGCGACCGCATCGAGCAGGCGGCCGGCGACGAGCGCCACGAGCCGGCGCTGGCCACGGACTGAAGGGGCGCACCGCGATGCACCACACCCTGATCGTCGCCCGCATGAAGCCCGGCTCGGAGAACGACATCGCGCAGATCTTCGCCGACTCCGACCGGGGCGAGCTGCCGCACCTGGTGGGCGTCAGCCGGCGCAGCCTCTTCCAGTTCAACGACATCTACCTCCACCTCATCGAGGCGGAGCAGGACCCGGGCCCCGCGATCGCGCGCCTGGTCGACCACCCGGAGTTCCGTGACGTCAGCGACCGTCTGACGCCGTTCGTCTCCGCGTACGACCCGGCGACCTGGCGCAGCCCCAAGGACGCGATGGCCCACCGCTTCTACCACTGGGACGCGGCCACGGTCCGCTGACCCCGCCCGGACCCGGCCGGAACCGGCCGGGTCCGCGGGCGCGCACCGGGGATGTCCACGCTGCGAGCGCCGGTTTCAGGCGATGACGTGCGCCGCCCGGCTCACCCGGATCTTCGACTGGCCGTGGGGGCGGGTCTCCCAGTCCTCCATGAAGCGGGCGTGCAGGCCGTGGCGGTGGGCCAGGGTGAGGAGGGTTTCCGTGCGGTAGTAGAAGTCCTCGCGCAGCACCTGGTGTTCGGCGCCCTCCGTGCGGTCGAAGGTGAAATCGAAGAAGCCCGTCGGCCTCAGCACCCGTCCGACGTGGGACAGGCACTCCTCGATGACGTCGAGCGGCGAGTGCGAGAAGACGCTGTGCGCGTGGACGACGTCGAAGTGCTCGGCGGGCAGGAAGTCCAGCGTGAGGTCGCCGGTGATGGTCAGGTGCGGCACCTTGTCCTGCAGGCCGCGCTCGACGAGGGTCTGCTTCGCGGCGACCAGGATGTCGGGCGAGATGTCGATGCCGTAGTAGTCGCCGGGTTCGAGGTGCTGGATGAACCGCCAGCCGCCGCGCAGGTTGCCGCAGCCTATGTCGAGCATCCGGTGCCCTGGCCGCAGCCCGTGCTCGACGAGATAGTCGAACTGCATCTGCCCCAGCGCCAGCCACCGTTCGTGCGTCTGTGAGCCGACCGCCGCCTCGGGACTGCGCCGCGCGTCGGAGGCCATCACCGCCCGGTAGTAGCCCACGTGGTCGGGGTGCTTGAGCCGCAGCCAGGCGTCCCGCCCGGCCCGTTTCAGATACGGCGCGACCCGCTCGGGGTGGCGCAGCGCGTACCCCACCTTGTGGGTCAGCGCGGCACGGTTGCTGCGCAGTTTCCTCGGCGACTTGGCGTCTGCGGGCATGGCGGATCGACCTCCGTACGTAACAGCAGCAAGGGAGAAGGGGGGGAAGTTCAGACGCGGCGGCGCAGCAGCAGCACCGCGGCGAGGGTGAGCACGAGCGCGAGGCCGCCGAGGAGCGCGGTGTCGGTCCACTGGAACACCCAGTAGTCACCGGCGGGGTTGGCCTCGTAGAAGCGGGCGACGAACCTGTGCTGCGTCATGCACTGCCTCAGCTCGTCCCCGGAGGGGAAGGGGCAGGTGAGCACGTCCACCCGGTGTCCGTCGGCGGTGATCAGGCCGTAGTGCCCGGTGGCCCACTTGTCGCCCATCGCCGGTTTCGGCGCGATACCGGCGCTGGTGTAGGTGTGCGGGGCGACCAGCACGCGCGCCTTGTGCGTCCACTCCAGGACGAGCGTCACCACGCCCGTGACCAGCAGCGTCCATCCCATGGCCGGCAGCACCCGACGGCACAGCAGCCCGAGCAGCGTGCCGGCCGCGAGGCCGAACAACGCGCCGGCGACGACCCGCGGCCCGGAGCCGCTCAGCGCGGACGTCTCGTACCAGAACAGCCCGTAGCTTCTGTCCTCGGCCGGCTGCCACCACCAGGCGAACAGCCAGGCCGGCACTGCGGACAGGGCGACCGTGCCCACCGCGGCCAGCGCGAGACGGGAGGAGAACCACTGCCCGCGGCTCACTCCCTGCGCCAGCACGGTGCGGTGGGTGCCCAGCTCGCGGTCCCGCCCGAGCAGGGGCGCGCCCCAGAACACGCCGATCAGCACGGGCAGCGCGATGTTCAGCGCGCCCAGGTACCGCAGCGGGTCGATGTCGAGGAAGAGGATGCGGCCGTCCGGGCCGGTGCAGTACAGCGGCCCGGGTTCGCACCGGTCGAACAGCCCGCTGCGCAGGTCGTCGAGCATCCCGGAGCGGGAGTACGCGGCGAGGGCCGCCGCCGCGAGAAGGACGGTGACGCCCACCGCGACCGCCGTGCGCTGCTGGCGCCAGGCCAGCCAGAAGGAGCCCCTGATCACGCCGCCGCCTCCGTCCCGGCCGCGTCGCCGGCCTGCAGATACCCGAGCAGGACGTCCTCCAGACCCACCCGCTCCACATGCCAGTCGCCCGTCAGCGGACCGCTCTGCCGCACCAGGGCGGTCACCTGACGCCCGGCGGTGCGCCGGTGCACGAGGGTGTGCCCGGCCAGCGCGCCCAGCCGGTCGGCGTGCCCGGTGACCAACGCGTGCGCCTCCCGCAGCGCGTCCGCGTCCTCGCTCAGCTCGACCCGGCCCTCGCGCAGCACGACGACCCAGTCGCAGGTCTGCTCCAGCTCGGGCAGCACATGGGAGGACAGCAGGATGCTCGTGCCGCGCTCGGCGGCCTCCGTCATCAGCAGTGCCATGATCTCGCCGCGCACCACGGGGTCGAGGTCGGCCAGCGGCTCGTCCAGCAGCAGCAGTTCGGGCCGCTTGCCGAGTGCGAGGGCGAGCGCGACGCGGGTGCGGCGGCCCGGCGACAGCTCACCGACCCGCGCGGTCAGCGCGATGCCTCCGGCGGTCACGACGGCCTCGGCGGCCTCGCGGTCCCACCTGGTGTTGAGCTTGGCGCCCATCAGCAGCGTGTCGGCGACCGTGAAGCGCGGGTACAGCGGTTTGTCCTGGGTGAGCAGCGCGACCTCGGTGCGCGCCTCGGGCGTTCCGGGGACGGCCCCGAGGACCCGTATCTCCCCGCTGCGCGGGCGCAGCAGGCCCCCGGCCAGGTGCAGCAGGGTGCTCTTGCCGGCGCCGTTGCGTCCGACGAGCGCGGTGATCCGGCCCCGGGGCACGGTCAACTCGCAGTCCCGCAGGGCCCAGCCGCCCCGCGCCCGGTACCGGAATCCGAGTCCCGTGGCGTGCAGCGCGGCCGGGGCGTCAGGCCCGGTCATGCGTCCTCCTGGTGGTGCTCTCGCTCGTGATGGTCCAGGGCGGCCGTGACCAGGGCGAGGATGTCCGCCCGCTGGAGCCCGGCCGCCCGGGCGCGGGCCGTCCAGCCGGCCAGCTCCGCGCGCAACGTGTCGTCCTCGGCGGCGGGCTGCGCCAGCGACCGGGTCACGAACGTGCCCAGCCCGCGGCGCAGTTCGACGAGTCCCGCCTGCTCCATGTCCCGGTACGCCCGCAGCACGGTGTTCGGGTTGATGGCACAGGACGCGACGACCTCCTTGGCCGTCGGCAGCCGGTCCCCGACCTTCAACGTGCCCATGCGCAGGGCCCGTTCGGTCTGCTGGACGATCTGCACGTAGGCGGGAACGCCGCTGCTCCGGTCGATCCGGTACTCGACCACGTCACCTTCCATGGTTCCATTAATGAATTAGCACAACCATGGAAGAGAGCAGCGCGGATGTCAAACGAACCGTTCCTCATCCCCGCACCCCGGCGAGCTTGTCCGGGTTCACCTGCAACCGCAGGTTCCGGATACGGCCGTCCACCACGTCGTACGTCAGCGCGCCCACCGGTGTGCCGCCCAGCACCATGAGCAGGCCCAGCTCGCCGTTGATCTCGGCACGCTCCATGACCACGTCCCGGGACTGCGGCTTGGCCAGGACGCCCAGGATCCAGCGGGCCACGTGGTCGGGGCCGTACAGCGGACGCCGGGCCGCGGTGATCTTGCCGCCACCGTCGGACCAGCAGGTCACGTCCGGTGCGAGGAGTTCCAGCACCGCGCTCAGGTCTCCGCCCGCGCACGCCTCGATGAAGCGGCTGGTGACCTCCGCGCGGCGGCCGGCGTCGGTGTCGTAGCGGGGGCGGCGGGCGCGCACGTGCTCGCGGGCGCGGTGCGCGATCTGCCGGACCGCCGGCTCCGGACGGTCGAGGGTCTCGGCGATCTCGGCGTGGCTGTAGCCGAAGACCTCGCGCAGCACGAACACCGCCCGCTCGATCGGGGTCAGGGTCTCCAGGACCACCAGCATGGCCGTCGACACGCTGTCCGCCATCTCCGTCTCCTCAGCGGCGTCGGGGGAGGTCAGCAGCGGCTCCGGCAGCCACGGTCCGACGTACTTCTCGCGTCGCGCCCGGGCCGAGGTGAGCCGGTTCAGGGCGAGGTTGGTGACCGTGCGGACCAGGTACGCCCGCGGGTCGCGCACGTCGGAGCGGTCCGTCCGGTGCCAGGTCAGCCAGGCGTCCTGGAGCACGTCCTCAGCGTCCGCGACGCTGCCGAGCATCCGGTAGGCGGTGGCGAACAGCAGCCGGCGGTGCTCGAGGTAGGGGTCCTGCCGGTCCTGGCCGGTCGTCGGTTCCGTCATCGCTTCCGCTTCCCCTCACCGCGTCGCCCGGCCGCCCCTGAACAGGGCCACGTTCACATCGGCCCGCTTGACCAGCCGGTACGCCGGCAGCGGGCTGGCGCTGACCGTCTCCTTGTACAGGACGGCGGCCCGGCCCCTCAGATACGCCCGGCGGGGAGTGTCGTCGGGGTGGGTGAACTGGATGACGGCGTCGCGCCGGCCGAGGCTCACCGGCTGGTGGACATAGCCGAAGCGGAACGGCTTGACCTGCTTGCCGCGCAGCCGGCGGGCGATCGCGTCGGCCGCGTACTGGGCGGTGGGCATCCCGCTCTGGCAGGTGCCGTGCAGCGGCCCCCACGGCATGCGCACCGCGGCCGCGTCACCGACGGCGTACACGTCGGGATGGGAGACGGACCGCAGGGTGCCGTCGGTGACGACGCGGCCGCTGCCGTCGACCTCGATCCCGGCATCGGCGGCCAGGCGCGGCGCGCGCACGCCGGTCGTCCACAGACAGACGTCGGCCGCCACCACCTCACCGGTCGCCGGCTCCACGCCCTCGGGGAGCACCTTGGTGACCGCGGCGCCCGTGCGCACGCTCACCCCGAGCCGCTCCAGCGCGCGGCGCAGATGGGCGCGTGCCCGCTCGCCCATGAGGGCGCCCGGCTCGCCCGTGCTGATCAGGGTCACCGTCAGCGCCGGGTAGGCCTCCGCGATCTCCGTCGCCGCCTCCACGCCGGTCAGCCCGGCGCCGCACACGGCCACCGTGCCGCCCCCGGCCGCGGCGAGCGCGCGCAGCCGGCCGGCGAGGGCGAGCGCCGCGTCCCGGCCGTTCAGCGTGTACGCATGGGCGTCCGCGCCGGGCACCCGCCCGGTGTCGGGGGCGCTGCCGAGGGCGTACACGAGCGTGTCGTACGGCAGCACAGCCGCACCCTCGTCCACGGTCACCGTGCGGGCCCCGGCGTCCAGGGCGGTGACGGTGCCCTGCACGAAGGCGACGCCGGTGCCGGCGAGCAGGTCGGGGATGCGGTGGTCGGCCAGCTGTTGTCCGGCGGCCAGCTGGTGCAGCCGCAGGCGTTCGGTGAAGCGGGCCGACGGGTTGACGAGGGTGATGCGGACGCCGGTGCGGCGGGTGCGGCGGGCCAGCCGGAGGGCCGCCAGCATGCCGGTGTAACCGGCGCCGAGGACGACGATGCGGTGCTCTGTGTACTGATCCTGGTGCGTCATGGTCCCTCCCGGGTCCGGGCCACCGGAGCGGTGACGCCCAGGGGACAAGGGACGGGGAACAGACGTGACAGGTACCGAAAGTGACGCACCTCACACGTGGCGGGGGGGGCCCCCCCCCCCGGGGCCCCCCCCCCCCCCCCCCCGGGGGGGGGGCCCCCCCCCGGGGGGGGGCCGGACAGCCGCGGGGGGGGCGCCCCTGGCGGCCCCCCGGGGGGCCCGCCCCCCCGCCGCGCCCCC
>NZ_JBICAJ010000003.1:308404-652928 GCF_043088925.1 Streptomyces sp. NPDC014006
TCCGGGCTGCGGCACCCCTGTCGGGTTCGCCCCGTGTTAAAATGGCTGTTGAAACTTAGTTCAATGGTTCATATGTGCCCACACCCCCCCCGGGGGGGGGCCCCCCCCCCCCCCGGGGCCCCCCCCGCCACAGTCGCCGGGGGGAGGTACCGCGCCGGATGCCTGCCATGACAGCCGCGGGGGATCCGACACTGTCGGCACCCGGGCGCTCCGTCCCCCCGGCGGCTCCCCCCAGGCTGCCGCGCCGGACGGGCACCGCGCACCACCACCGGGGAAGATCCGTATACGTACTCCCGCCCTGCCCCGCCCGACGCGACCCCGCCCCGTACCTACGTACCCGAAGCGGTCACCGCCGGGATCTCCGTGCGCGAGGTGATGCGCAGCTTGGCGAGGATGTGCTCGACATGGGCGTCGACCGTGCGCTTGGAGATGACCAGCCGCTCGGCGATCTCCCGGTTGGACAGCCCCCGTGTGACCAGCGCGGCGACCTCCCGCTCGCGCCGTGTGAGGGCGTCCGCGGCGCGCCCCTCCACCGGCTCGCGGGGCCGCGGCGGACGCGGTACGCCGTCCGCGGGCCCCGGCTCGTCGGCGCCCGCGCGTACCGCCTCGAGCACCTGCCGGCCCGACATCCGCGCCCCCGCGTCCCGCAGCCGGCCGAAGTCCTCCGCCCCCAGCGCGGCCCGCACCGCGCGCTGCACCGCGTCCTGCTCCTGCAGCAGCCGCGGCAGCATCGCCACCGGGTCACCGCCCAGGCGGCGGGCGTGCTCGGCGTATCCGAGCAGCCAGCACGCGCGCGCGTGCCGCCCGCGCCGGGCCTCGTACCAGGCGAGCCCCAGACAGGCCAGGGCCGCCACCAGCACCTCACCCATCTCCGCGGCCGCCTCCAGGGACCGCTCGAAGCACACCGCGCTCTCGTCGTGGTCCCCGGCGAGCGACAGGATCATCCCCTGCACCGCCAGCGTGGAGGCGTAGATCTGCCGCTCACCGGTGCCCTCCAGATACGCGAGACCCGTCGCGCACAGTTCCAGCGCCCCCATCGTGTCGCCGAGCACCGCCCGCAGCAGGGCGCCCTCGTAGTGCACGACCCCGATGCCGAGCGCGTCACCGGCGGCGACGATCCGCTGCCGGGCCCGCTCCAGCTCCGCCAGCCCCTCCTCGACCTTGCCGCCGAGCGCCGTCATCGCGCCCAGATACGCCTCGGAGAACAGCTCCACCCGCCGCTGCCCGGCCCGCCGCGCCACCGCGTGGGCCTCGGGGAACCGCTCCAGCGCGGTGTCCAGGTCGGCCGTCCACACCCCGAACACGCCGGTCATGAACAGCCCCCAGGCCCGCTCGGGACAGTCCTGCGGGGTCAGCTCCAGCGCCTTGTCGATCCAGTACCGCCCCTCCGACAGGGTGCCCGCGGCCCGCCAGTACGGCCCGAGCCGGGCCGCCAGCCACAGCGCCCGCGGCGCCCTCGCCGTGCTCGCGCAGCCGTGCTCCAGGGCGGCCCGAACATCGGCGGCCTCGCGCCGCACCGCACGGTGCAGGGCGACCTGGGAGGGCCCGACGAACTCGTCCCAGAAGCGCCCCGCGAGCCGCTCGTATCGCCCGAAGTGCCGCTCCAGGACCGCCTCGTGGTCGTCGGTGAGGGACAGCCGGCCGCGCCCGTACTCACGGATCGTGTCGAGCAGCCGGTAGCGCCCCGCGCCGCCCTCGTCGATCCGCTGCACGACCGACTTGTCGACCAGCCCCACCAGGGCCTCGACGACCCGCTCGGCGGGCAGACCGCCCCCGGCGCAGACCTGCTCGGCCGCCGCCAGGTCGAAGGGCCCGGCGAAGACGGAGAGCCGGGCCCACAGCAGGCGTTCCCGCGGGGTGCACAGCTCGTGGGACCAGTCGATGGCGGTGCGCAGGGTCTGGTGCCGGGTGAGCGCGGTGCGGCGGCCCCCGGTGAGGATCTCGAAGCGGCGGTCGAGCCGGGCGACCAGCTCCGCCAGCGGCAGGGCGCGCAGCCTGACCGCCGCCAGCTCCAGGGCGAGCGGAATGCCGTCCAGCCGGTCGACCAGGGCGAACGTGCGCTCCCGGTCCGCGTCGGTGACGCCCTGTCCGGCGGTCACGGCGGCGGCCCGCTGCAGGAACAGCTCCACCGCGTCCTCGCGGGGCAGCGGCGCCAGGGTCAGACAGTGCTCACCGGGCACGTCCAGCGGCTGCCGGCTGGTGGCGAGCACGGTCAGCCCGGGCGCCTCGCGCAGCAGGATGTCGCAGAGCGTGGCGCACGCGTCGAGCAGATGCTCGCAGGTGTCCAGGACGACCAGCATCCGCCGGCCGCGCAGATGCTCCACGACCGCGTCCAGCGCGCTCATGCCGGACTGCTCGGGCAGCTCCAGCACCCCGGCGAGGGTCGCCGGGACCAGCTCGGCGTCGTGCAGCGCCGACAACTCGACGAGCCGCACCCCGTCCGCGTACCGCGCGGCCGCCTCCCGGGCCGCCCGCAGCGCCGTACGGCTCTTGCCGACGCCGCCGGGACCGACCAGTGTGACCAGGCGGGCCTGTCCCAATGCGTCGCGCAGCGCGGCGAGTTCTCGCGCCCGTCCCACGAAACCGGTGATCTCGGCCGGGAGTTGCCCACCGCGGCGCTGACCGAATCCGAATCCCATACGACCCCCGTGCGGTCCTGCTCCCGGAACTCGTCACAGGGTAGGGACACGGATGGGCAGCGTGAATGCCGCACGTCCGCACACCGCCCGGACGGAGGACACAGGCCCCTAGGTATCACCCGCAGCGGTCATGCCGTCCGTACAGCGGTCCGAGGGGTGAGGCGGCGTCCGATGTGGACGTCAGGCCATCCAGAAGAAGACCGCGGTCATGCGTTTGTCCTCCAGCGAGAGGCCGTGGTAACCGGTCGCGCTGTGGACGAGGTTGGCGTGATAGACCAGCAGCCGGTTGTACCGGTGCGCGACCGTCACGTCCTCCTCGAAGGCGTCCGGCGCGACGAAGCGCGTCCCGAGTGCCTCGACCAGGTTGGTGTGCGGCGCCTGCACGACGTTGCCGCCGAGCCGCCCGCCGGGCAGGGACTGCCGGTAGAAGGCGGTACCGCAGCCCTTCGGCACCACCGGATTGAGGTACAGCACGGCGGCGTACCGGCACAGCGCCCGGGAGTCGGTGTGCGGCCGTGACTCGCTCTCGCCCTCCCCGACGACCTGCACACAGTTGTGGTTCAGGGTGCCGCCGCCCGGCGCCCGCTGCACCCACAGCTCCTTGGCACCGGTCGCCCGCCGCACGAGGTTCTCGACCACCGCCAGCTCACCGGGTTCCAGACCGGGCATGGTGCGCAGCCCGGGCCAGCTCTCGGAGGTGTACGGGTACCCCTTGACCCAGTCGTCCCTGCGCAGCACGCGCTCCCGCACGGCGTCGGGATCGGGCAGGACGTCGTCGAAGACCCAGTAGTCGCGGCCCTTGGTGGGCTTGCGATACGGCAGGACGGGGAGCGGCACGGACATGCGGCCGAATGTAAGCGCGGCCCGGCTATTGACTCTCCCGGGGAAGAGTCAACACTCCCGGATGAAAGGTCAATGTTTGGCCAACACATCGGCCCCGCTGTGCCGTTACGGCCCCCTACGTCACGGTGATACGGATCTGCTCGCTCTCCGCGCTCACCCCGTTGAAGGTCGCCGTGGCCTGCAGCCGCCCGGCGCCGGCCGGCAGATCGGTCCCGGGCACGCACCACCAGGTGCCATCGGCGGCGGCGGTCGTGGAGCACACCTCGTTCTCGTCCTGGTCGCGGACGCTGACCTGGGCGCCCGGGTAGGCGGTCCCGGCGGTCCGCGGCCGCGAACCGAGCGGGACCCCGGCCGGCGGCTGCGACAGCGTCGGCTCGGGCAGCCCCACCGTCACGGTGCACGCCCCTTCGTCGCGGGAGCTGCCGCCGGCGTCGGTGACGACCATCGCGCACCCGCTCAGCCGGGTCCCCGGCACGGCGTTCGCGGGAACGGAGAGCACGAACGGGAACGTCCGGCCGGACCACGGGCCGCCCGTCGCGGTGCCGGAGAACGTGTAGGTGCCGGAGCCGCCGTCTGCGGCGACGGCCCCGCGGTAGCCGCCGTCGGCCAGCGGCGTACCGGTGACCGCGGCGGGCGCCGACACGGTCAGCGTCAGCCGGGAAAAGACCACATGCCGCGCCGGTGCACCCATGAGAGTGACGGCGACGACAGCCCACCCAAGGGGCACGGGGAGCTGCGCGTGCACCCCCACCCACCCGCGGACAGCCGCCGTCCTCAGCCCGCCTCCCGCTTGTCGTCGTCCACGATCTCCGCGTCCACCACGTCGTCGTCGGCTTTCCCGCCGGAAGCACCCGCGCTCTCACCCTGCCCGCCGGAGGCACCCGCGCTCTCACCCTGCCCGCCGGAGGCCTCCCGCCCCCGCTCGTACATCGCCGTACCGATCTTCTGCGCCGCCTGGGCCGCCTTGTCGACCGCGGAGCGGATCACCCCCGTGTCCTCGCCCTTCAGCGCCTCCTTCAGCTCGGCCAGCGCCTCCTCCGTCTCCCTCTTGGCGTCCGCGGGGATGTTCTCCGGGTTGTCCCGGATCAGCTGCTCCGTCCGGTAGACGAGCTGCTCCCCCTGGTTGCGGGTCTCCGCCGCCTCGCGCCGGCGCCGGTCCTCCTCCGCGTGCTGCTCGGCCTCCCGCACCATGCGGTCGATGTCGTCCCGCGGCAGTGCGGAGCCACCGGTGACGGTCATCTTCTGTTCCTTGCCGGTGCCGAGATCCTTGGCGGAGACGTGCATGATCCCGTTGGCGTCGATGTCGAACGCCACCTCGATCTGCGGCACCCCGCGCGGCGCGGGCGGGAGACCGGTCAGCTCGAACATGCCGAGCTTCTTGTTGTACACCGCGATCTCGCGCTCGCCCTGGTAGACCTGGATCGTCACCGACGGCTGGTTGTCCTCGGCCGTCGTGAAGATCTCCGAGCGCTTGGTCGGGATCGTGGTGTTGCGCTCGATCAGCTTGGTCATGATGCCGCCCTTGGTCTCGATACCGAGCGACAGCGGCGTGACGTCCAGCAGCAGGACGTCCTTGACCTCACCCTTGAGCACACCGGCCTGCAGCGCCGCCCCCACCGCCACGACCTCGTCGGGGTTGACGCCCTTGTGCGGCTCCTTGCCCGTCAGTTCCTTCACCAGCTCCGTCACGGCCGGCATCCGCGTCGAACCGCCGACCAGCACCACGTGGTCGATGTCCTTGACCGAGATCCCCGCGTCGCGCACCGCGTTCTGGAACGGCCCCTTGCAGCGCTGCAGCAGATCCGCCGTCAGCTGTTCGAACTGCGCCCGCGTGAGCTTCTCCTCCAGATGCAGCGGACCCTGGGCGGAGGCGGTGACGTAGGGCAGGTTGATGCTCGTCTCCGTCGACGAGGACAGCTCGATCTTCGCCTTCTCCGCGGCCTCCCGAAGCCTCTGCACGGCCATCTTGTCCTTCGACAGATCGACGCCGTAGTTGTTCTTGAAGCCGGTGACGAGGTGGTCGACGATCCGCTGGTCCCAGTCGTCGCCGCCGAGGTGTGTGTCGCCGTTGGTCGCCTTGACCTCGATGACACCGTCGCCCATCTCCAGCAGCGACACGTCGAACGTGCCGCCGCCGAGGTCGAAGACGAGCACCGTCTGGTCGTTGCCCTTGTCCAGCCCGTACGCCAGCGCCGCCGCCGTCGGCTCGTTGACGATCCGAGGGACGTTCAGGCCGGCGATCTCTCCGGCCTCCTTCGTGGCCTGCCGCTGGGCGTCGTCGAAGTACGCCGGCACGGTGATCACGGCGTCCGTGACGTCCTCGCCCAGGTACGCCTCCGCGTCCCGCTTGAGTTTCTGCAGCACGCGCGCGGAGACCTCCTGCGCGGTGTACCGCCTGCCGTCGATGTCGCCGCTGTCCGGGAACCGCCAGGCGTGGTCGCCCACATGCCGCTTGACGGACCGGGCCGTGCGCTCCACGTTCGTCACGGCCTGCCGTTTCGCGACCTCCCCGACGAGCACCTCGCCGTTCTTGGCGAAGGCGACGACGGACGGGGTGGTGCGGGCCCCCTCCGTGTTGGCGATGACGGTGGGCTCGCCGCCCTCCAGGACCGCGACCACCGAGTTCGTGGTGCCGAGATCGATTCCGACCGAACGCGCCATCGGGCTCTCCCTTCTCGGGTGCCGTAGCTGCCGGGGCTGCGGGCATCACTCACATTCCTGCATAAAACGTGAGCCGACCGCCGTCAAGGAAGATTTTTTTGCCGCACCGCCCGAACACAACCGCCTCTTCCCGCGTACTCCTGTGCGTTCGACCGGACGGTGACAGGAGGCACGGTGCGACTCTCGCGGAACGCGACGGGAACCCTCTTTGTGGGCGGAGCCCTCGGCCTGACCCTCGTTGCGCTCGCCTATCCGGCCATGCTGGGCGTGCAGACGGTGTCCAGCGACACCTCGCGGGTGATCGCCAACACCCAGTGGGGACCGCTCACGGAGGGCGACCGCGACTTCGTGGTGAAGGTGCGCGCGGCCGGCCTGTGGGAGTACCCCGTGGGTCAGTTGGCCCTGAAGAAGAGCACCGACAAAGCGGTCCTCACGGCGGGCCGCCACCTCATCGACGGGCACGCGGCCCTGGACATCACCTGCCGCAGGGTCGCACCGATGCTGAACATCACGCTGCCCAACCTGCCCAGCCCCCAGCAGCAGGGATTCGTCGCCACCCTCACCGCGGACAGCGGCAGGCAGTTCGACTCAGACTTCGCGAACATCCTGCGGATCACGCACGGCTCGATCTTCAACACGATCGCGAAGATCCGGTCCACGACGAAGAACACGCTGGTGCGCGCGCTCGCCGACCAGGCCAACGACACCGTGCTCGACCACATCACGGTCATGGAGAAGACCGGCCTGGTCAACTTCGACCAGGCCCTCTTCCAGCAGACCGCCCCGCCCAAGCTGCCCTCGAACGACGTCACCCCGCCGCCCCCGGCCGGGGGCCAGCCCCAGGTGGTCCTCCCCCCGCCGCCGAGCCCGACGTCCGTCCCGGTCCCCCTGCCCGGCGACCCGTCGCCGACGGTGCGCTAGCCGAGCCACACGGTGGTGTCCGGGCCGAGCCGGCCGTCCTCCAGGGGTGCGCTGGTCAGCAGCACCTCGCCGGCCGGCAGCGCAACCGTGCGCTCCGACAGGTTGGCGACGCACCGCCAGCCCTCCGACCGGGTGAAGGCGAGCACACCGTCCGGGACGTCCTCGGCCCACCGCAGCTCCTCGCCCTGCGCCAGCTTGCGGCGCAGCTTCAGCGCGGCCCGGTACAGCTCCAGCGTCGAGCCCTCCACGCCGTCCTGCGCCTGCACGGCGTACGACGCGAAGGACGGCGGCTGCGACAGCCAGGCGCCGCCCGCCCCGAAGCCGTACGACGGGCCGCTCACCGTCCACGGCAGCGGCACCCGGCAGCCGTCGCGGCCCTTGCGGACATGGCCCGTCTGCTCCCAGATCGGGTCCTGGAGCACCTCGGCCGACAGGTCGGCGACCTCGGGCAGCCCCAGCTCCTCGCCCTGGTAGAGGTACGACGAGCCGGGCAGCGCCAGCATCAGCAGCGTCGCGGCGCGGGCCCGGCGCAGCCCGGCCGCCGGGTCGATCCGGGGCGCGTGCCCGCCGGACAGCAGCCAGGCGTTGTCGTCGGTGCCCGGTGGCAGCATCAGCCGGGAGGCGTGCCGCACGACGTCGTGGTTGGACAGCACCCAGGTGGCGGTGGCGCCGACGGCACGGGCGCCGGCCAGCGACGCGGTGATGACCTCGCGCAGCGCGTCCGCGTGCCAGGGAGCCTGCAGAAACTCGAAGTTGAACGCCTGCCCGAGCTCGTCCGGCCGGGCGTACAGCGCGCGGCGCTCCCCCGGCACCCATGCCTCGGCGATGGCCGCGCGGGGCGGGGAGTAGGCGTCGAGCAGGCGGCGCCAGTCCCGGTAGATCTCGTGCACCTCGTCGCGGTCGTAGAAGGGATGGCTGCCCGGGGGCAGCACCGTCAGGGCCGCCTCGTCGCTCAGCTCGGGTGCGCCGAGGTCGCGCAGCGGCTCGCTCAGGTCCTTGGCCAGGGCGTGGGCGACGTCCACGCGGAAGCCGTCCACGCCCCGGTCGGCCCAGAAGCGCAGCGTGGCGAGCAGGTCGGCGCGCACCTCCTCGTCGGCCCAGTTCAGGTCGGGCTGCTCGCGGGCGAACAGATGCAGGTACCACTGCCCGTCCGGCACCCGCTCCCAGGCGCTGCCGCCGAACACCGACTGCCAGTCCGAGGGCGGCAGCTCCCCGTGGACACCGCGGCCGTCCCGGAAGACGTACCGCTCGCGGGCGCGCGAACCCGGCCCGGCGCGCAGGGCCTCCTGGAACCAGGCGTGCTGGTGCGAGGTGTGGTTGGGGACGATGTCGACGACGAGCTTCAGGCCCAGCCGGTGCGCCTCGGCGACGAGCGCGTCGAAGTGGTCCAGGCTGCCCAGGCGCGGGTCGACGGCACGGTGGTCGGCGACGTCGTAGCCGCCGTCGGCGAGTTCGGAGGGGTAGAACGGGCTCAGCCACAGCGCGTCGACGCCGAGCGCGGCCAGGTGGGTCAGGCGGTCGGTGATCCCGCGCAGGTCGCCGAGACCGTCACCGTCGGCGTCGGCGAAGCTGCGGGGGTAGACCTGGTAGACGACGGCCTGCCGCCACCAGTCGGGGTCGCGGGAGGAGAGATCGGGCACGCGGTCTCCGTTCGCCGGTTCGGGCACGACAGGGAGATGACTGTCCACTTCACCCCGAAAGGGAACGTGCCCGTGTGGGCGCGGGTCAGGCGCCGTCGGCGGTGCACCGCGCGAGCAGGGTCTGCACGTCCGGGTCGACCACCCGGTAACGGACCACCCGGCCCTGCTTCTCCCCCGCCACCGTCCCGGACGCCCGCAGCAGCCGCAGGGCCTGCGACACCGCGGGGTCGTTCATGCCCGTCGCGATCGCCAGGTCGGACACCGCGAGCGGGCCGGTGCGGTGCAGGGCGAGCAGGAGGGCGAGCCGGTTGGGGTCGGCGAGCAGCGAGAAGCGGTCGGCCCAGGCACGCACGTGGGCGGCGTCGCCGATGGCCGCGATGGCGTCACAGACACGGTGACCGTCGATGGTGCGGCGGTCGGCGCGGTCGGGGGGCACGAGGTGCATGCCCGCATTCTCCCGCCCCGATTGTGATCTTGCATACCTGCACAGCTGTGCAGGTATGCAGAAGACCCTCGGCCCCCCTACCGTGGGCGGGCCGTGGTGTTCGGGAAGCCGGTGGGAAACCGGCGCGGCCCTCGCCACTGTGATCGGGGAGTTCTCGTCCCGTCCGGCTCACGCCGGGCCACTGGTCGTACGACCGGGAAGGCAGGGACGGCGGACGCATGACCCGGCAGCCAGGAGACCGGCCACGGCAGCTCACGAAGAGATCCACGAGGTGCTGGAGCGTGACCGGATGACCTTGCCCGACCCTGCCCCGACGACGACCGCGAAGGCCACCTTCACATGGCGCCGCGAGGACACCGTGAAGACCGCCGGGCTGATGGCCGCCATCGCCGCCCTGCACGTCGTCGCCTTCGGGATCCTCTTCCTCCTCGTCGTACCTGGCCACTACGAGGTCGGCAGCAAGGCCTTCGGCATCGGCCTCGGCGTCACCGCCTACACCCTGGGCGTGCGGCACGCCTTCGACGCCGATCACATCGCCGCCATCGACAACACCACCCGCAAGCTCATGGCCGACGGCAAACGCCCGGTGTCCGTGGGCTTCTGGTTCGCGCTCGGCCACTCCAGCGTCGTGATCGTCCTCGCGGTGATGATCGCGGCCGGCACCCAGCTCGCCGACCGGGTCACCAACGAGGGGTCCACCACCCACCAGGTGCTCGGCTTCCTCGGCACGACCGTCGCCGGTGCCTTCCTGTACCTCATCGCCGCCCTCAACCTGGTCGCCCTGTTCGGCATCCTGAAGGTGTTCCGGTCGATGCGGGCGGGCACGTACGACGAGTCCGAGCTGGAGCGGCACCTGGACTCGCGCGGGTTCATGAACCGCTTCCTCGGCCGCCTCACCCGCTCGATCTCCCGGCCGGGCCAGATGTATCCGCTCGGCTTCCTCTTCGGCCTCGGCTTCGAGACCGCCACCGAGGTCACCCTGATGGTGATGGCCGGCTCGGGCGCGGCCGCCGGACTGCCCTGGTACGCCATCCTGTGCCTGCCGCTGCTGTTCACGGCCGGCATGTGCCTGTTCGACACCCTGGACGGCACGTTCATGAACTTCGCCTACCAGTGGGCGTTCTCCCACCCGGTCCGCAAGGTGTTCTACAACCTCGCCATCACCGGCCTGTCCATCGCCGTCGCGTTCGTGATCGGCACCATCGAGCTGGTCGGCGTGCTGCACGACAAGTTCGGCCTGAGCGACGGCGTCACCGGCTGGATCGCCGGGATCGACCTGGACAGCGTCGGCTACCTCATCGTCGGCCTGTTCGTCCTGGTGTGGGCGGTGGCGCTGGCGTACTGGAGGCTGGCCAGGGTGGAGGAACGCTGGACGGCCTCCGCCGCCGACTAGCGCTCGACGGTCTCCAGGTACAGCCTCACGTACCGGTCGACGTCGACCTCCAGCGCCACGTCCACCAGGGGCTGTTCGCGGGCGCCCTCGTGGATCTCGGACTCGCCGGGGCGCGGGCGCCGGTCGACGACCGTCTGCCCCCGGCCAGGACCCGGGGCCAGCGACACCTCCACCGGCAGCAGCCGCGTCGTGATCCCCGCCGGATCGGCGACCGCGCACACCGCGCCCGCGTCGCCGAGGCCGCCGGCCTCCTCCGCCTCGGGCTCACCGCCCTGCGTGGTCGGCCGGTGGGCCAGCAGGTCACCGGCCAGCCGGGTCCCGGGCTCACTGCTCGCCCGCATCCGGTGCACATCGCTGCCCGGCACCACGACCCGCATGAACACGTCCAGGCCGTACATGGTGATCGGCACCCCCGCGGTCAGCAGGATCGCCGCGGCCTCCGGGTCGTGCCAGACGTTGAACTCCGCGACCGGCGTGGCGTTGCCGGTGGTGACCGCGCCGCCCATGAAGACGATCCGCTCGATGTTGCGGGTCACCTCCGGATGGGTGCGCAGCAGCAGCGCGATGTTCGTCAGCGGCGCCGTCGGGATCAGGGTCACCGGCCGCTCGCTGGCGAGGATCTCCCGGCGCAGCAGCGTCACCGCGTCGACGTCGGCGGGCCGGCGCCCCGGCGCGGGCAGCCCCAGATCGCCCATGCCGTCGTGGCCGTGCACATGCCGGGCCGAACGCGCCGGCTCGATCAACGGCCGCTCGGCACCCCGCCCCACCGGGATCTGCGGCGCCCCCGCCTGCTCCAGCACGGTCAGTGTGTTGCGTACGACCCCGTCGACGTCCGTGTTCCCGGCGACACACGTCACCGCGCGCAGATCCAGACCGGGATGACGTACCGCGAACAGCAGGGCGAGGGCGTCGTCGACACCGGTATCGCAGTCGATGATCACGGGGATGGGTTGACCGGCCACCAGGAGCTCCTTCCGTCGTCCCCCGACGATAAGCGCCCCGGCGGCTCAGCCCCACAGCTCCATCCCGCGCGCCCCGACCACCTCCGCCACCCGCCGCACCAGCTCCGCCACGGGCACCTGCCCCGCCCGCCGCCCGTCCCGCAGCCGCAGCGACACCTCCCCGGCCGCGTCCTCCCGGGCACCGATCACCGCCTGGTACGGCACCAGCCGCGCCGCCCGGATCCGCGCCCCCAGGCTCCCCTCGACCGCGACCTCGGCCCGCAGCCCGGCGGCCTCCGCCCGCTCCACGACCTCACGGGCCCGCCCCTCCTGCTCCGCCGACACCGGCAGCACGACCAACTGCACGGGCGCCAGCCAGGCGGGAAAGGCACCGCCGTGCTGTTCGAGCAGGTGCGCGACCACCCGCTCGACACTGCCGATGACACTGCGGTGCACCATCACGGGCCGGTGCCTGGCCCCGTCCGCGCCGACGTACGACAGGCCGAACCGCTCGGGCTGATGGAGGTCGATCTGCACGGTCGACAGGGTCGACTCCCGCCCCGCCGCATCGGCCACCTGCACATCGATCTTCGGCCCGTAGAACGCGGCCTCGCCGACGGCCTCCTCGTGGTCGATCCCGTCCAGCACCTCCCGGAGCATGCCGGTGGCGCGCCGCCACAACTCGGGGTCGGCGACGTACTTGCCGCCCTCCCCCGGCAGCGACAGCCGGTACCGGGCGCCCCGGATGCCGAGGTCGGCATGGGCGCGGGCGATCAGCTCCAGAGCGGCGCGGGCCTCACCGACGGCCTGGTCGAGGGTGCAGAAGATGTGCGCGTCGTTCAGCTGAATGGCCCGCACCCGGGTGAGACCCCCCAGCACCCCGGACGGTTCGGAGCGGTACATGCCGCCCAGCTCGGCCAGCCGGTACGGCAGTTCCCGGTAGCTGCGGGACCGTGACCGGTAGACGAGCGCATGATGCGGACACAGACTGGGCCGCAGCACGACCTCCTCCGCCCCCAGCCGCATGGGCGGGAACATGTCGTCGCGGTACAGCTCCCAGTGCCCGGAGATCTCATACAGCTCCCGTTTGCCGAGAACGGGCGAGTACACGTGCCGGTAGCCGGCGGCGCGCTCCACGTCCCGGACGTAACTCTCCAGGGTGTGCCGCACGACGGCCCCGTCGGGCAGCCAGTACGGCAGTCCCGCCCCGATCAGCGGGTCGGTGCCGAACAGGTCCAGTTCGCGGCCGAGACGGCGGTGGTCGTGCATGGCAGGCTCCTTCTCGTGGAACGGAGCGAGCCCCCGCACGCGAAAACCCCGGGGCGCCCGCCCCGGGGTTTCGCGACATCGGTCAGCTGTCAGCGCGCCGGGACACTCTCCGGCGTCGTCGTGGACACGGCCTGTACGCGCTGCATACGACGACGGTACCCAAGCGCACTTTGCCCCGCGAGCGTTTTTGTCGCCCGGACGGTCCTGTGCGCTGGTCGGCCGGCGATCACGGTGCTGACCTGGACCTACGCACCCCGCCCCGCCCAGGAGCCCCGATGCCCCGACCCCCGCTTCCCGCAGCCCTGACGCTCGCCGCCGCCACCCTCCTGACCGCCACCGCCTGCTCGGGCCGCTACCTCGACATGGAGGAGGGCCCCACCTCCACCCCCACCACCGCGTCGTCCGCCGCCCGCTCCTCGCCGGCCTCCCCCACCACCGCCCCCGCGCTCACCGCCGCGCAGGCCCAGGCGGTCCTGATCACCTACACCGACCTCGGCCCGGGGTGGACGCCCACGCAGGGCGCGGCGACCTGGCGGGACGGCATGCTGAAGACGACGGGCGCCCCCGGCGACTGCGCCCGCTTCCTCGACGCCCTGTACTCCGACGCCCTCCTCGGCTCCCCGGCCCGCGCGCTCGTCGGCCTCGACAACACCGACACCGGAGCCCAACTGCGCTACCAGGTCTCGGCCCAGCCGCGCGCCGACGTCGACCGGACGCTGGCGTGGCTCGCGACGGTGCCGCAGAGGTGCGCGCACTTCACGGCGACGACGGCACGGGGCGTGGCCCAGGACGTCCAGATCTCCACCGCCTCCCTGCCCCCGGTCGGGGACGCCAGAGAAAGCCTGCGCGTCACAGTGACGGCCCCGCCGGCCCAGGACACGGAGGAACCGACGGTCCTCACCCTCGACGTAGCGGCGGTCCGCCAGGGCACCGACGCGTTCACCCTGACCAACGGCGGCCTCTCGGGCGTCCCCTCCGACGCGACCCAGGCAGCGGTCCAACTGGGAGCACTGCGCCTCGCGGAGGTCCGCAAACAGGGCCGAGCGCAGGTGTGATCGACCCGGCGTCACGCGCCACGGCGTTGTCGCAGTCCACAACGCACCCGCAGACGAAAACACCACCTCACCCCGCCGGAGCCACCCACGTCGTCGTGCCCAGCGCGGCCCGGTGCCCCAGCCCCGTCCGATACGCGTCCAACGCCGCCTCCACCCGCCCCGTACGCCGCAGCAGATCCCCCAGCAACCGGCACAGATCCGCAAGATCCCCCGCCGCCCCCGCCCGCTCCAGCAGACTCAGCGCCCGCACATAGTGCTCCTCCGCCGCCTCACTGTCCCGCGCGTCCTCCGCGATGATCCCCAGCAACCGATGCGCGGCAGCGGCATGCACGGCCCCCCGCTCGCTGGACAGTTCCCCCAGCACCCCTCGCAACAGCGCCGCCGCCTCCTCCGACCGTCCCCGCCGGTGCAGCACGTCCGCCAGTTCCACGGCGACCTGGCTGCTGTACAGCCCGGCCCGCCCCGCCGTCAGCATGGCCCGCGCCTCGCGCAACTCGGCCTCGGCGCGCTCCAGTTGCCCGTTCTGCGCGCAGACGTACCCCCGCATCCAGTGGCAGTGGGCCAGCTCGGTCCGGATCTGCAGCTGCCGGTACAGTTCGGCCGCCTTGGCCAGCGAGGCGTCCGCCTCGGCAAGCCGCCCCTCCGCGAGCATCGTCCGCGCCACGGACCGGTGCATCCGCGCCACGAGCGCCGGATCGTCCACCCGCGGCGCCAGCGCCAGCGCGAACTCCGCGGCCTGCGCGGCCCGCACCTGCGCCCCGAGGTCCATGTACGGCCCGATGGCCGACGCGTACAGCAGCATCAGCGCGTCCGGGTCGTGCAACCCGCCGCGGTTCAGCTCGTCGATCGCCGACTCCAGCAGGTACACGGCGTACCGCAGCTCCCCGGCGAGGTAGTGCGTCACCGCCCGCCCCCGCACGGCGGGCACCCGCGCCGGCAGCGGCGCGTCCGCGAGCCGCGCCTCGGCCCGCTCGAAGCATCCGCGGGCCGTCGCGAGCTCCCCGGTGTCGATCCCGCACTCCCCGAGCCCGAGCAGCGCCCCGGCCTCCACCTCGGCGATCCCGTGCTCCTCCGCCTGAGCCAGCAGCGCCGCGTACTGTGCCGCCGCCCCCTCCGCGTCCCCGCCGGCCAGAGTGCGCTGCGCCTCGGTGAGCCGCAGCCGCAGATCGGTGACGAGCCGGGCGGACCGCCCGGTCGCCAGCTCCTCGAAACCGACGCCGAGCCGCTCGGCGAGATACCGCAGGGCCGCGTCGGACGGCCGCACCCGTCCGGCCTCCAGCGTGGAGATGTACGCCGGGGTGTACGTGGGCTCGGCCAGCTGCCGCTGCGTCAGCCCCCGCCTGCTCCGCAACCGCTGCACGCGCCGCCCGATGACCTCGGGCGCATCCCGCTCCCGCGCCCCGCCACCACCACCGGACCCGCCACCCAAGACACCCATCCCGACCCCCAACTCCCCCGGCCCCTCTTGCCGTTGGCTTCCGGCACCCCCTAGGTTAAACGGCGTATTAAACCCACTTAACATGCGACTGTCATCGCCCGCCGCTGTCACCGCCCGCCGCTGCGAGGTTGCCGTGCACGTCCGCCCCTCCGCACGCCACGACCAGTCCTCCCCGCTCCCCACCCACCTCACCCACGCCCGCCTGCGGCCGCCCGGCACGACGCCCGTCACCCGGGGCGTCGTCGCGGCCGTCCTCGCCGTCGCGGCCCTGGTCACGGCGGCCAACGCCTGCCCGGCGAAGGCGGCGCCCCATCCCACCACCACGGTGCAGCCCCGCTGGCCGGGCCACCCCTAGACACCCCTCGCAGACCCCCACCTCAGTGGGGCAGCTCCCGCTTCAGCGCCCGGTTCAGCGACTCCGCCAGTTCCTGGTCGCTCGGCGTCTGCGCGCCCCCGCCCCGCGGCCCCACGTCGTACAGCGGACCCAGGGTGGTGATCAGCGTGCGGGACACCGCGCCGTACAGCGGTGTGCGCGGACGCTGCACGGCCTCCCGCAGGGCCGGCAGCAGGATCTGCCGGCGGTAGCTGAGGCCGCCGAGCCGGTCCGGTGGCGTCCGGCCGGGGCTCTCGCCGGTCGGGGACGCCGACGGCGTCTCCGCGTACACCGGCGCGTGCGTGCACGTCGCGCCGTCCTCGTAGGCGGACGTCCGTGTCGCCGCGAACCCGGCGCGCAGCAGGCAGCGCTCGCTGTCGGGGCCGGTGAGGAATCGGATCAGGTCGTACGCGTGCGCCGCCCGCTCGCCGGACGTCGTCGACGTGACCGCCAGGTCCTGCCCGCCCAGCACCGCCTTGCCCGGCAGCCGCGTCACCCCGAGGTCGTCCTTGAACGTCCCGTACAGCGTCGGGTACACGTACGGCCAGTGCCGCAGGAACGTCGTACGGCCCTGCGCGAAGTCGTCGAGCGAGCGCGCCTCGTCGGAGTCGTAGGCGTTCCGCAGCGTGTACGCCGTGCCGGTGCGCCGGCGCAGTTCGCCGATCCCGGCCGCGAGCTGCTCCTCGTCCCCCAGGTAGCGCCCCTTGGAGTCGGTGAGCCGGACGTCGTCGCCCCACGCGGACGCGAACGCCTCGACGGCGTTGACGGTCCGCCCCTCGTAGCCGTCGAGCTGGGTGGTCCACCCGGCCTCGTACCCCGTCGGGCGCTTGCGGTTGAGCGCCTCGATCAGCTCCCGCAGTTCGTCCCAGCTGACGCCGGTGCCCAGATCACTGCGCCCGCTGACCGCCGCCAGATGGTCCCGCCGGTAGTACAGCAGCCCGACGTCGCTGTTGAACGGCACCGCGTAGCGCTCGTCGTCCCACCGGGAGGTGTCGTCCACGGACGGCACCAGGTCGGACGTGCGCTCCACGGCGCTGTCCGGCAGCGGCTGGATCAGCCGGGCCGCGGCGAACTCCGGCACCCAGGTCACGTCCAGGTTGACCACGTCGTACGACGCACTGCCCGACTGCAACGCGCCGAGCAGCTGGCTGCGCTGCGCGTCGGCGGAGCCGGGCAGTTCCACCAGCCGGGCCCGGTAGCCGTCGGCGGGCTGGGTGCGGTTCCACGCGTCGATCAGCTGCTGCCGTATGCCGCCCTTGCCGGTGACGTCCCGCCCGCTGGCGACCACGATCCAGCGGGACGACGACGAGGACCCGGGCGTCGCGCTGTCGTCCGGGCCGGCTGTGCCGGTGCAGGCCGCCACGGCGAGCAGCGTCAGCACGGCGGCGATCCGTCGCAGTCTCATTCCTCCCCCGTCCCGGTCCGCGCGACTTCGTCGTGCAGCGCCGCCCCCAGGTCGTCCCCCGGGTCAAGGCAGCGCCCCGAACTCGCCGCGGCGATCCGCGCGTCGGGCCGGCCGCCGTCGCAGCCGCCGTTGGCCAGCGACACCATGACGACCGGTACCCGCGCCGTGCGCGCCCGCTTCAGGACGTCGTCGAGGTTGCGTCCGGTCAGCCGGTTGTCGTCCTCGTCGTCGGTGAGATAGACGATCAGCTGCGGCCGTTGGTCGTCGGTGCCGCGCCCGTGCAGGAACTCCAGCGCGTCCAGCAGCGCCGCGTGCGGGTCGGCCTCGGCGTCGCGCACCCGGGCCCGCCCGCCCGGGTCGAGGGCGCGGACGCCGTCGGCGCGCCGGTGGGTGCCGAACGGCAGCAGCTCGCTGTGGGTGGGCCCCGAGGTGCCGGCCACCCCCCACACGCCGTACTCGTCCCGGTCGCCGAGCCCGCCCAGGGACTGCTTGAGCAGGCCGGGCCCGCCGCTGGGCCCCTCCCACAGCCCGGCCATGGAGCCGGAGCTGTCGAGCAGGAACAGCACCTGTCCGGGGCCGCCCGCGCTGCGGTAGCGCTCCAGCGCCGCGTTCATCGCCGTCGGTTCGGCGGCCTCGCGCGGGGCGCCGGGGTCGGTCAGCACGCCGGGTGCGGCCTTGCCCGGGCCGAGCAGGCGGTGCGGGGCACCGGCGGACCGGAAGCCGTAGTCGCCGAGGACCTTGCGGCCGCCCTCGCCGCCGAGCCAGGCGTGGAACCGCTGTACGGCCTCGTCCCGGGCCTTGGCGTCCCGGTCGCCGTCCTCCCAGCGCACCCGTACGAACGTCGGCTGCAGGGCGGGCACGTCGTCGGGGTACTGCGCGACGCGCTGGGCGCGCACCATCTCCGAGGCGCAGCCGACGCCGCTCTTGAGCAGGAACTCGGGGGCGAGCACGGCGGTGCGCCGGTCCTGGGCGGGGTCGTAGGGCAGCGAGCACAGCAGCTCACCGGCGGTCGGCGCGGGCGACCCGCTCTGCCGCACGGTCCGTTCGACGGCCCGGGTGTCGCCCCCGCGCGCGTACAGCCCCATCGTGGCCAGGAGCGCGGTGTCGGTGAACTCGGGGTCGGGCCGCAGGACCTGGGCCCGGCCGCCGCGTGCCTCGAAGCGGGCGACCAGAGCGGCCAGCCCGCCGCCGGGCGCTTCTCCCTGCTGTTCCGCCGAACCGCCCGGCACCGCGAGCACCACCGGTGAGTAGGCCAACGGCTCTCCCAGCTGCTCCACATGGGCGAAGACCCGTCCCTCCTGTCCCGCGGTCACCCGGGTGACGTCGGCGGGGGAGGCCGGGATCCACACGTCCGGCTGCGGGCCGACGTCGCGCTGCGGATCGTCGTCGTCGCGCGGCTGCTGCCAGGCGTCGGTGCGGTCCCGCAGGGCTGCGACCGCGTCGGCGGCGCCCGCGCTGTCGACGGTGATGCCGGTGCGGCGGCAGCCGTCGCCGGTGTCGGAGGCGAGGTAGGCGTCGGCGGCCGCGGTCAGGGCCGGCTCCAGGTCGGGGTCGGTCAGCACGCGCAGTTCCAGCGGTGGGGCACAGGGGGCGCCGTCGTCGACCAGTACGGCGACGGCGTAGCCCCCGGCGGCCGTGGCGGCGAGGGCGAGCAGCAGGATCAGCCAGAGGCGCAGCCGACGCCGCAGCCGGGCGACCGTTTCACGCCAGAGGGCCGCGAGCGCCTGTAACGCGCGCCGCCGGAACGGCTCCGGCTCGGGACGGGGTACCGGTTCGCGTGCGACCGCCCGCACCAGCACGTCGTGCCCGGGTTCCCACGCCGCCTGCGGGTCCTGGTGGTCGCCGGCCCCGGTGGGGATCCGCGCCTCGCCCATCCGCTCCTTCAGCGCGGCGTACAGCTCGGTCAGCCACAGTTCACCACCGCTGCCGGCACCCCCCGTCCCGCTCTTCTCCAGGACGCGGACCAGGTGCCGGGTGAAGGGGGTGGCCCGGTTGCCGCCGCCGGGGTGGATGAGCCGGTTGGCCTGCACGCTCATCAGCAGCAGGATCTTCTGCCGTTCGCGCGGCTCGAAGCGGTGCCACACGCCGGCGGCGTTGCCGGCGTAGCAGCAGTCGAGGATCACCACGATCCGCTCGGCGCTGCTGGCGGCCAGCACCGCGAGCACCTCGGTCAGCGGGACGGCGCCGGGGAACACGTCGTGCCGGCCCCGTGCCACGCGTGCGTTGCGCATCTGCAGGAAGAGTTCGTCACCGGCGGCGGTGACGATGCCGTGCCCGGCGAAGTAGAGCAGCAGCAGCCCGCGCGCGTCCCGCGCGACCCGGTGCAGGGCGGCCGCGAACTCGTCGTGGGCCGGCGAGACGCACGGCACGACCTCCCCCTCGCGGAAGAGCCCGCCACGGTAGAGGGCCTCGGTGAGGGTGGTGCGGTTGTAGCGGACGGCGGGCAGCTGTCCGGGCACGCCGTCCGGGGCGTCGGCCCTGGTGTGGTCGTACTCGGACACGCCGACGATGAGCGCCCGGTTGGCCATCCCCCGTGGGTCGAAGCTCACCGGTCTAGTCCTCGTCGGAGTCCAGTGGCTCGACCCGTGTCCTCGGCGGTTCGCCGTCCTCGACGCGCCGGCGGTTGGCCTGCCAGGCCCTGACCGCACGCGCGGTGTACTCGGCCAGCGCGGCGACCGTGGTGACGTCCCCGGCGATGCGGAGCGCGATCTCCCACACGGAGCCCATGTGCTCCTCGGCCGCGTCCGTGCTGGGCCGCACCTCGATGTGCAGCGTTCCCCGGCGCACCAGGTCCTGGAGCGGCTGTTCCTGTTCCAGCCACGCCTGAAGCGCTCCCGCGTCGGTTCTGCTCGCGCTCGCGTCCAAACTGACCCGTACGCCCGCCCCGGCCACTGCGTCCCCCTCAGCCATGTGCCTCATCATGACACCGGCTCAGGTGGTGAAGGGAGACCTTGGACGGACCTCGCGCACCCGGTGTGCGCGGCCGCTCACACCCGGGTAGGCGACTGGGGGCGGTCGTCCAACTGCCGCAGCTGGCCCAGAACATGATCCAGTGCGCCCTCCCGCCGTCCCGGCACCCGGCCCCGCACCTCGGCGAGCGCCGCTCCCAGGTCCCGCGCCCGGTCCGCGTCGCGGATCGACGCCCACTGGTGGTGCGCCCGGTCCACCGCGGCCTCCACCGCGGGCGCGTCGGGTGCCTGCCCGGCGGCGAGCCGCGCCACGGCGACGGCGAGCCAGGTCCGGCAGCTGCGCACCGGGTCCCCGGCGAACATCGCGAGGTCGGCGCGGACCTCCGTCCAGTGCAGCGCCTCGTCGGAGCCGGGGCCGTGAGCCCGCCGGGCGGCCTGTTCCCACTGGGCGGCGAGCGCGTCGGCGTCGGCGTGCCGTCCTTCGCGCACGGCGGTGCTGAGCGCCACGTGCGGGTCGGTGGGGGCCGGTCCGGGCGCGCTCAGCACCAGGTCGTGCAGGCAGCCGTCCGCGGCGATCCGGGCCAGCGCCTGCTCGTGCAGCTGCGGCAGCGGCGGCCGCCGCCCGCTGCGCAAGATCGTCGCGACCGCCTTCATGTACGCGGGTGCCGCCACGCTGCGCCGGCCGGGCGGCGGTGCGATGCGACCGTAAACGGCGGTGCCGCGGCCCGAGTCGAGCGGCGAGCTGCGCAGCCACTGCCAGCACTCGGCGTCGGCGTGCAGATCGACCACGAGGGTGGTACTGCCACCGGCCCGCAGCCGCAGCTCCTCACGGAACCAGTGCCAGGGGAAGGCGGTGTAGCGCACGCTGGCCGCGGTGGTGCGGGCCAGCGCCAGATGGGGCAGGCGCTGACGCCGGTCCAGCTGGAGCTGCCCGGTGACGAACACCGTCAGCGGCCCGGGCGCGGCCGCGGCGGCCCGCAGCCGGGTCAGCACGGCCTGCGGCTCCAGCGGGTCGGCGAGTTCGACGACGTTCGCGGTGTCCGTCCCGGCGAGCACGGCGGGCGGCACGGCGGCCAGGACGGGGAGCACGGAGGCCGCGTCCACCAGACATCCCCGCCCCACCGGCGAGGCCGCGAGCAGCAGCGCGGTTCCGGCCATCGGCCACTCCCCCCTGACGACTGTGGTGGATCACGTACGGCAGCACCGTAACGGCTGCGGGTGCAAAGGGGGACCGGGGGCGGCAGCGAGGACCGGGACGGCGCCGGGCGAGGCGACCGGGAAGGGCGTGCGGCGGCCGGACTCCGGCCGCGTCAACGCCGGTCTGTACCGGGGTGGAGGCCCGGATTCGGGAGGCGGTCAGCCACCCGTGTCCCCGTCACCCGTCCGGGGTGCGGTCAGCGTCGGCGGTACACGGCGAAGACCGTCGTGTCGTCGTCGAGGCGGCCCCCGCAGTGGTGCAGGGTCGCGTCGCGGACATGGGTGACCAGGCGGTCCGGCTCGGCTGCGCGGGGGTCGGCCCGGACGGCGCGGGCCACGTCCTCGGCCAGCGGGTAGAAGCAGCCGGTGTCGTCCCGGGCCTCGGTCACCCCGTCGGTGACCAGCAGCAGCGTCTCGTCGGGGGACAGCAGCACACGGCGCGCGCGGGGCGGGGCGCCGGTGAGGTCGCCGAGGCCGAGCGGGAGCCCGTCGCCCTCCGGCAGCGGCCGTACGCCCCCGGGGCCCACCGCGAGCGGCGGCTCATGGCCGAAGAGGACCAGGTCGACGGCGTCGGGCGCGTCGGGCGGGAAGTCCAGCAGGACGGCCGTGGCGAAGCGGTCGGCGTCGGTGCGGCCGAGGGCGGCCGTGTGCCCGCGGTGGCGCACCATGCGGGTCTCCAGATGCCGGGCGACCGTCAGCAGGTCCGGCTCGTGGTACGCCGCCTCCCGGAACGTGCCCAGCAGCGCGGCCGCCGCCTCCACCGCCCCGAGCCCCTTGCCCTGTACGTCGCCGAGCAGCACCCGGGTGCCGTGCGGGCCGGGCTGGATGTCGTAGAAGTCGCCGCCCATCCGGGCGTCGGTGTCCGCGGCGAGGTAGACGGCGGCGTGGTCGAGGCCGCCCCAGTGCGGGGGCAGCGGGCGCAGCACGGTACGGCGGGTGGTATCGGCGATCTGCATCATGTGCAGCATCCGCCGTTCGTCGCGCACCCGGACCGCGCAGGCCAGCGTGGCGAGGACACCGCCGACGGTGACGAGGACGAAGTCCGCCAGACCGGACTGGTACCGGTTCGGCCAGGCGCCGTCCACGACGACGTAGGTGATGACCGCGAGCACCGCGAAGGCGGCCGTGCCCCACACCCCGCAGATCGCCGCAGCGATGCCGGGCACCAGCACGATCCAGGAGACGATGCGGAACTCGCCGGGTGTGTTGATGTCGACGACGGCGATCGCCGCGAGCAGCAGCAGCGGCGGCAGCCAGGCCACGCTGCGGCCGCGGATCTGCAGGAGCTGGTGGCGGTGCACGACGTCCCGGCGGCGCCCGGTGCGGGGGGGACGGGCATGCCGGTCCGGGCCGGGGCTGTCCGTGGCGCCGCTGTACATGCCTGCCGGGTGCTCGCTGTCCGTGGCGCCGCCGTACAGGCCTGCGCCGTCCGGGTGCTCGCTGTCCGTGCCGCCGCTCACGCACCCCAGCGAAACATGGGCCCGCGCGGCTCGCATCAGCGTCCGCCACAGGGGCACACGTCGACTTGCCGGTGGTCCCCGCCAGGTGTGCTCTGGAAGGTGGGGGCGAGGAGAGAGAGGAGCGCTCTCATGGCTCATGCGGCACCCGCGCCCGGGAGCGGCCGTACACGCGGCGCGATCGGCACCCGCCTCGGTGCGCTCGGCGCCCGCCGGGCGCCCAACGGACTGCCCGACGTCCTCAGCGAACGGACGCACACCCTGGCGAGGTACGGCATCCCCGTCGTCCTCGGGCTCGTCTACGGCTACTGGGCCGCGGCCAACCGGCGCGACGGCGGGCCCATCACGGGCTGGAACCTGCTGTTCGGCTTCGTCACCGCCGTCGTGTTCATCGTGCTGTGCATCGGCGTCGCCCTCTTCGCCCCGCGGCTCATGCGCGAACTGCACTCGGGCGTGAAATCGGCCTTCGCCGGCATCGCCATCGGTTTCCTGTACAGCCAGACCGGCGACAGCATCATGCGGTCCGTGACCCTGGGGCTGATCACCGGTGCGGCCATCTACCTCGTGTTCTTCTACCGCTACTACACACGGGAGGACGCCGAGGGCCACCGCATCCGGTGAGGCCGCCGCGGGCTCGGCGGTCTGCGCGCACACGTGGGCCCCGGTGTGTTGCACCGGGGCCCACGTTTCCCTCATCCCTCCACTCACCGGGCGCCGGAACCCCGTGCCGGGCGTCCGGAGAGGACTCGGAAGAACCGCATGCGGCGCTTCCTTCTCCTCCGTAACGGAAACGTCCGCAAGCACCAGGAAACACCCGTTCGGATGAACCCTCCACCGGAGAGCGGAATGCCCAGCTCCAGGCGCCGGCCCGGGTTGCCGCGGGCCACCCGTACGGCCCACGCCCGCTGGCGGCGCGCACGCCGGGCGCGTTGCCTTGAAGCGTGTCGTCCCGACGTCTGCGGACCGCTCTGTCGGCCGTCCTCATAGTCCTGTCCTGCCTGCTGGTGCCGCTCGGCGCGCTGGCGGCATGGGCGGCGTACGGCCTGACCGACACCGGGCGGTACGTCACCACGATGGCGCCGCTGGCCGGTGATCCCGCCGTGCAGGGGCAGATCGCCGACACCGTCGGCGAGGGCATCCTGCGGCAGGTCGACACCGGGACGGCACAGGGCGCGATGGGGCCGTTCGTGCACGACGCGGTGCGGTCGTTCACGCATACCGAGGCGTTCCGTGCCGCCTGGGTCACGGCGAACCGGTCCGCCCACGACGCCGTGCTGCGGGCGCTGCGGGCGGACGACGACCGGGCGGTGACCGTCGACCTCGCGCCGGTCACCGCGCAGGTCAAGCGGCAGCTCGCCGAGGACCACGTGCCGCTGGCCGCGCGGATCCCCGTGCGGCACACGGAGGTCGCCCTGTTGTCGGCGGAGGATCTGTCGCGGCTGCGGAAGGGTTATGACGTGCTGGAAGTCGCGGGGTTCTGGCTGCCCGTCGCGGCCGTCGCTCTGGCCGCCGCCGGGATCGGCCTCGCCGCCTGCCGGCGGCGGGCGCTGACCGCGACGGCCCTGGGCACGGCGATGGGCGGGGCGCTGCTCGGGGGTGCGGTGGCGGTGGTGCGGCGGATGACGTTGCGGGGGTTGCCGGCGGAGGTCTCCGCTCAGGCGGCGGGGGCGGTGTACGACGCGCTGACGGAGACGTTGCGTACGGCGTCGTGGATGCTGCTGACACTGGGGCTGACGGTGGCGGGGCTGACGTGGCTGCTGGCCCGGGCGGGGCGGAGGCGGCGGGGGGTGGCGGCGGTGGCGGAGCCGGTGGCTCCGCCAGTGTGAGCGGTTCGTCTGCGGGTGCGTTGTGGCTGGTCGCGCCCACGCGGCGGAGCCGCATGTCGAATACAGGTGCCTTGGAACGCCGGGTGCTCAGCCTCTGTCCTTCGGGCCCCCTCGGGCCACCTCCGCCAAGACCCTCAGTGCCCTCAGCAAATCGGGTTCCCGGGATGACGCCAGGCCCAGGCGGACCGTGTTCGGGGTCGTGCGGGACGCCACCGCGAAGGCCGTGCCCGGGGTGACCGCGATGCCGTGCGCCGCGGCCGCCGCCGTGAAGGTGTCCGCGCGCCACGGTGCCGGCAGCTCCCACCAGGCGTAACACGCCCGCGGATCCGCCCGTACCGTGAACCCCGCCAGTTCCCGCCGCACCAGTTGCTGCCGCCGCGCCGCCTCCGCCCGCTTGGCCGCGACGAGGCGGGTCACCGTCCCGTCCCCGGCCCACCGCACCGCCGCCTGAAGCGCGAAGCGCCCCGCGCTCCAGCCGCCCGCGCGCACCGCGTCGGCCACGCCTGCGACCCGGCCGGGCGGGACGACGAGGAAGCCGGCGGTCAGTCCGGGGGCGACCCGCTTGGACAGCCCGTCGACGAGGTGCACCAGCTCGGGCGCGTGCGCCGCCAGCGGCAGGGCGGGACGGAGGAAGGACCAGATCCGGTCCTCGATCACCGGAATGCGCAGCTCGGTGATCACGCCGGCCACCTGCTCGCGGCGTTCGCCGCTCATGCTGACGGACGTCGGGTTGTGCAGCGTCGGCTGGAGATAGAGCGCGGCCAGGGGAGTGGAGCGGTGCGCGGCGGCGATCGCGTCCGGGCGCACGCCCAGCGTGTCGGTGGACAAGGGGACGAGGGTGCGGCCCAAGCCCGCCGCGATGTCCTTGACCAGCGGGTACGTCAGTTCCTCGACGCCCGCGCGGCCGCCCGGCGGGACCAGGGAGACCAGCGCGGCGGCGATGGCCTGGCGGGCGTTGCCGGTGAAGAGCACCTGCCCGGGGTCGGGCCGCCAGCCGGGCACGGCGAGCAGGTCGGCGGCGGCCGCGCGGGCCTCGGCGGTGCCGTCGGCGGCGGCCGGGCGCAGCGCCTCGGTGAGCGCGCCGGGGTGCATCAGGGCGGTGAGGGCGGGGGCGAGCAGGTCTGCCTGGCCGTCGGCGACCGGGTAGTTGAGTTCCAGGTTGACCGGCGCGGCGGTGGCCTCCTCGGCGAGCGCGCGGCCGCCGGGCGCCTCGGGGGCGGCCCGGACGAACGTGCCCCGGCCGACCTCGCCCACCACCAGTCCACGCCGGACCAGTTCGCCGTACACCCGTTCCGCGGTGGACGCGGCGATCCCGTGGCGGCGGGCGAACGCCCGCTGGGGCGGAAGCCGCCGGCCCGGGCTCAGCCGTCCCGCGGTGATGTCGGCGGCCACACGGTCGGCGATCCGCCGGTAGTCCTGCATGCCGCCTCCCCCGTCATTGCACCGAGGGCAAAGATTTTATTGCCCCGAGAAGCCGGCCGCTCCTAGGGTCGCTGCCATGTCTCCCTTCCTCGCCCACGAGGACCACGGCGCGCACTCCTCGCGGCCGCCCCTGGTCCTCGTCCACGGTCATCCCTTCGACCGCACGATGTGGGCCCCGCAGGCCGCCGCCTTCGCGTCCGACCGCCGGGTGATCGTCCCCGACCTGCGCGGTTACGGCGCCTCCCCGGTCGTGCCCGGCAGCACACCGCTGTCCGTCTTCGCGCGGGACATCGAGGCGCTGCTGGACGAGCTGGCGGTGGACGGCTTCGTCCTGGCGGGGCTGTCCATGGGCGGCCAGATCGCCATGGAGTGCTACGACCGCTTCGGCGACCGGGTGCGCGGCCTGGTCCTCGCCGACACCTTCCCGGCGGCGGAGAGCGCGGCGGGCAAGGTGGCACGCAACGCGATGGCCGACCGTCTGCTGAGCGAAGGCATGCGCGGATACGCCGACGAGGTGCTGGAGAAGATGGTCGCCCCGTACGCGGACGAGGCCGTCAAGGCGCACGTGCACCGCATGATGACGTCCGCACCGCCCGAGGGCGCCGCCGCTGCCCTGCGCGGCCGTGCCGAACGCCCCGACTACCGGGCCCTGCTGACCCGGGTGGCCGTGCCGGCGCTGGTGGTGGTCGGCGCCGACGACACGTACACGCCGGTCGCCGACGCCGAGGCGATGCACGCCGCCCTCCCCGACTCCACCTTGGTGGTGATCGACCACGCGGCCCACCTGCCCAACCTGGAACGCCCGGAGGAGTTCAACGCGGCGCTGGCCGCGTTCCTGGCGAAGGTGGACGCCCCGGCCGCCGTCTGAGGACGGGAAACCGCCGGCAGGCTCCCGGGACCGGCCACTGCCGTCACCCCGGACAGCGCGTTTCTCGCGCGCCACCCCGTGCGTCAGGCCGGTGGAGAGACGATCCTGGAGCTGTGGGTGCCTGCCGAGGAGCTGGACGAGTTCAACGCGCACATCGTGGGGCGCATCGAGGTCGTGCGCGTCTTCCAGTGACGTGGACACCGGCGCCGCCAGGCGTCTTCGCGCCGGCGGTTCGGGGCGGCCGATGAGCGCCTGGTTCGCGGGGCTGCTGCTGGCCGCAGTGAGTGTCCTGGTCGGGTGCCGGATCGCCGACACCGACGCCGTCACGCCCGTGCCCCAGCTGCTGGCCTTTCTGCCGTGGCTGCTGGTGCCGACCGGCACCGGGCTGCTGCTGGCGCTGCTGGGCCGGTGGTGGGTGGGTGTGGTGTGGGGCGTGGTCGTGCTGGCGGGGCTCGCCTGGTTCATCGAGCCGTACGGCAAGGACAGCGAGCCCTCGGGGCCGGCCGTCGCCTCCTTCCGCGTCCTGACCTCGAACACGCAGTTCGGCCGGGCCACCGGCGCCCTGCTCGCGGCCGTACGGCAGCAGCGGCCGGACGTGGTGTTCGTGCAGGAGTGCGACAACCGGCGGTGCGACATCGCGCTGCGCCGGGAACTCGCCGTCGCCTACCCCTACCGGCAGTCCGTGGACGGCGCCGGCTCGCAGGGCTCCGTGATCCTCAGCCGCTTCCCGCTCGAGCCCGCCCCCGGCGTGCCCGCCGCCATGGGCATGCCCGGCGCGGTCGCCGACGTACACGGTCACGCCGTACGGCTGCAGCTCGCTCACCCCATGCCGCCGGTGCCCGGTGGCCTCGGGCCGTGGCGCCGCGAGCTGGAGCGGCTGCGCGACTTCGCCGCGGCCGGCCGGGGCACGCCGACGATCATCGCCGGCGACTTCAACGCCTCCCAGGACCACGCCGCCTTCCGCCGCATCCTCGACACCGGCCTGTACGACGCCGCCCGGCTGGCCGGGCACGACCGCGCCCCGAGCTGGCCATCCCGGACCACGCCCGTCTTCGGCGTGCAGATCGACCATGTGCTGCTGACCGGCGACTTCTCCGTCACCCGGGCCCGCTTCCTGACACTGACCGGCAGCGACCACCGCGCACTCGTCACCGACGTCACCCTGCACCGCCGGTGACCCCCGGACAACGGCGACGCGGGCCGCCCTGTGCAGGAGGGCGACCCGCGTCCCGGTGGGGGGTGTGGGGAGAGCGGCAGCGGACTAACGGGCCTTGTGCAGGGCCTTGTCGAGGGCGGCGGCGAAGCCGTACGCCCACAGCTGGTTCACGCGCGAGCGCTCGGTCGCGTTCGGGTAGGGGTTCGTGCAGGACGGGCCGGGGCCGCCGCCCGACATCAGCTCACTGCACGGGCCGGAGTAGTGGTCCGGCAGCCCGAGGACGTGCCCGGTCTCGTGCGCGGTCACCCGCGTGGAGTCGTACTGCTGGTTCTGCCGGTAGTCGAGGAAGATGTAGCCGCTGCCGTGGCCGTCGGTGGAGGCGTACGAGCCACGGGAGTCGTTGCCCTCGTAGTAGGCGAAGTCGGCGTTCGAGCCCGCCGCGAGTCTGACGTTGGACACCGAGCTGTTCCATATCTGGGCGGCCCGGGATATCTGCGCGCTGAACGACGGCGCGCCGGACGGGTCGTAGACCACCGTGACGGCGGCCGTGCTGCTCGGGTCGGCGGCCCGCTTGGCGGCGACGGACTTCACCACCGCGTCGAAGAAGGCCTGGTTCGCCCTGGCCTCGGCCGCCGAGCCGGTGTAGCCCTGGTGCTGCTGCGGCGCCGGCGCCGGGGAGGCCGTGGCCAGGCCGGGCGTGGCGAGGCCGAGAGCGATCGCGGTGGCCGCCGTGACAGCGGACAGGGGCATACGCATGCGCATCGATGACTCCTGGGGTGGGGGTCGAGTCACTTGCCATCCGTGAGTTTCTGCGCCACTGCGGCGCCTGTGATGATGGCAACCGGCGATAGCCCGGCCCTATCGCCGCTCAACCAGCCCTTTTACGCCGGTAGTTGAACCCCTGGTGTAACCCTGGCTTCCGCTTTACTCTCCGGGGGCATGGAGCTCGAGGTGAGGCACCTCCGCGCGCTGTGCGCCATCGCGGACACCGGCAGCCTGCACCGGGCCGCCCGCCATCTCGGCGTGTCCCAGCCCTCGTTGAGCGGCCAGCTGCGCCGCATCGAACAGGAGCTGGGCGGCGCACTGTTCCTGCGCGCCCGCACCGGCTGCCGCCCCACCCCGCTCGGCCGGCTGGTGCTCAGCCGGGCCCGCCCCCTGGTCGCCGACCTGCGCTCCCTGGTCGCCGAGGCCCGCGCCGCCGCCGTCGGCGGACCCCACTTGCGCATCGGCTCCACCGCCAGCCGCGCCCTGCCCGGCTGGCTGCGCCGGCTGCGGCAACGCTGTCAGGAGACCAGCCTGCACATGGACGTCTCCCCCAACGCCCTGCTGCGCATGGTCGCCGACGGCCAGCTCGACGTGGCGTTCGTGCATGAGGTCGAGGGCTGTCCGCTGCGCGTCCCCGAAGGGCTGCGCACCCGCGTCCTGGTCGAGCGCGAACCGCAGTTCGTGTCGCTGCCGGCCGACCACCCGGCCGCCGCGAAACCGGTCGTCGACCTCGCCGACCTGGCCGAGGACCGCTGGATGGTCGACCCGACGGTGGACGGCGAGTGGGACGCCGTCCGCCGCATGCTGCAGCTGGCCGGGCTGAGCCCCCGCGTCCTGCACGGCGACTACCACACGGCCGCCTCCCTGGTGGCGACCGGCGAGGTCGTCACCGTCTGCCAGCCCACGTCCCTGTCCCGCCCGGAATCGGCCGTCCGCCGGCTGCGGGGCGACCCGCTCGGCGTACGGCTGCTGCTCGCGGCCCGGACGGAGACGGAACTGGACGGTGTGTGCCCGGCGCTGCGGGAGGCGTACTGGGAGGCGGCGCGCCAGTCCCCGGCGTACCGGGAGTGGCTGGAAAGCAGCGCCGCCGCGCTCGCGTTCTCCCAGGCATGAGGCACGGCGCCGGACGACGGTGCCGTCGTCCGTGGGCCTGTCGGACGCCTCGGACGCCTCGGACGCCTCAGACGCCTCAGACGCCGATGTCCTCGCCGTCGGCCCGCCACACCGCGACGACGGCCGGGCGGACGATCTTCCCGGGACCGTCCGGCCAGGTGCTGGCCGGCTGCTCCACCGACGCCCCGTCGACCTCACCGGGATGCTGTACGGCGACCAGCACCCGCCGGTCCTGCACGAGCGGACCGCAGGTCTCGGCGCCAGTGGGCACGGTCAGGAACTGCTTCAGCTCACCGCGCCGCTCACCCCGCGTCGCCACGCCGAACAGGCCGTCGTGCCCGCCGAGCTGGTTGCCGTCGGTGGAGATCCACAGGTTGCCGTGCGGGTCGAAGGCCACGTTGTCCGGGCAGGAGATGGGGCTGACCCTGTCCTTGGGGAACCCGGCGAAGTAGGTGGATGCGTCGTCCGGGTCACCGGCGACCAGGAACAGGGACCAGGCGAAGGTGGTGGCGTCGGCCCGGCCGCGCCGCTCGGTCAGCTCCAGGATGTGCCCGTGCTTGTTGCCGTTGCGGGGGTTGGCCTCGTCGGCGGGCGCGTAGCCGGCCTTGCCGCGGTTGGAGTTGTTGGTGAGAACGACGTACACCTTGCCGGTGTGCGGGGAGGGCTGGATGTCCTCGGGGCGGTCCATCTTCGTCGCGCCCACCTTGTCGCCGGCGAGCCGGGTGAAGACGAACACCTCCTCGGCCCTCATCCCCTCCACGTGCGAGACGGCACCGTCGGCGGTGGCGGTGGCGGTGGCCAGCGGGATCCACTGCCCGCCGCCGTCGAACTCCCCGTCCTCGGGGAGCTTCCCGGTGCCGTCGAACTCCGCGGCCGGTGAGTCGCCGGTCAGCTTGGCGACGTACAGCGTGCCCTCGTCGAGCAGCGACAGGTTGTGCTCGCGCACGGCCCGCGAGCTGCCGTGCCGCATCCGCTTGCTGCCGACGAACTTGTAGAAGTAGTCGAACCGCTCGTCGTCACCGGAGTACACGACGGGCCGTCCGTCCTCGGTGAGCCGCACGGTGGCGGCCTCGTGCTTGAACCGCCCGAGCGCGGTGTGCTTGCGGGGCGTGGAGGAGGGGTCGTACGGATCGAACTCGACCACATACCCGAACCGGTGCACCTCGTTGGGCTCCTGCGCGAGGTCGAAACGCTTGTCGAAGCGTTCCCACTTGCGTTCGGTGGCCCCGGTGCCGATCCCGTACCGCTTGTCGGTGGCGCGGCCGCCGTGCGCGAAGTACTGGTTGAAGTTCTCCTCGCCGTGCAGGGTCGTCCCCCACGGTGTGGTCCCGCCGGAGCAGTTGTTGAGCGTGCCGAGGACCCTCGCGCCGGTGGGGTCGGCGGAGGTCTTGAGCAGGTCGGAGCCCGCGGCGGGCCCGGTGAGCCGGAAGGAGGTCGTGGCGGTGACGCGCCGGTTGAGCGGGTGCCGCGGGACGGCGGTCAGCTTCCCGCTCCGGCGGTCCTCCTCCACGACGACGGCCGACAGACCGTGGGCGGCCCAGGCGACCTCGACCTGCTGCCGGGTCGGGTTCTCGGGGTCGTAGCCGCGGAACATGAGCACTTCGTCGGTGTACTCGTGGTTGGCGACGAGGAGCTGCCGGTGCCGCTCACCGGGCAGCGGCAGCAGGGCGAGGAAGTCGTTGTTGTACCCGAACTGCCCGGCCTGCGCGGCCGCGGTCTGCCGCTCCGGGTCGAAAGCGGGCGCACCACGCAAAATGGGCTCGCCCCAGCGGATGACGACGTTCTGCCCGTAGCCGTCGGGGACGGTGACCTGGTCGGCGGTGTTGGGCGCGACCGGCGTGAAGCGCAGCCCGCGGGCGGCGCGGCCGTGGTGCGCCGACGACGCGGTGGCGGCGGCCGGCCCGGCGGCGGCGGCGACACCGGCGCTCCCGGCCGCGGCGGCCACGGTGACGACGGCGGCGGCACGCAGAGCGCTGCGGCGGCTGAGGGCACCGGCGATCACGTCACCGACGTACGCGTTGGCGCTGGTGTTGGGCACCTCGTGGAAACAGGCGTCACCGCACCGGAACCGGCAGGTCAGAGCGGACCGCCCACCCGGGTGCGAAACGGACGGTGTCCCTATGAGCGGCAGCAGCTTGCGCACTTTACTCTCCCCTTGCGTGCCCTTGATGTGATCGTGACGGTAGGGGTGTGCGCATGCGGAAGCGCTGCGACCGGATGAACGGAGGGTGAACGCGCCGGGCCCTTGGGGGTGTTGACACCGGGGCTTCCGCCCTGCTCACCCCTCCCCAAGATCACCCTTCGGGGCCGCTAACCTTACGTGTCCGTCCTGGCCAGGGATCTACGGGCATCAACTCACGCGAAGGGTTGCGCACATGGGCATTCTCACTCTCCTGCGGAACGCGTTCGGCCGATCACGCAAGGGACACACGGCCGAGGCAGAGGGTGCGGAACCGACGGCGGAGCACGAGGTGACGACGGCGCAGAAGCCGTCGGAGCCGGTGGAGCCGACGGCGACCGAAGAGACCCCGGCGGCGGCCGAGCCGACCCCGGCGGCGGTGCCCGCACAGCCGCCGACCCCCACGGAGCCGACGCCCCCGGCGGCCACGGCAACCCCGGACGCCACCCCCCGCATCCCGGAACCCCGCCGCATCCACGACCTGGTGGCAGCAGCCTTCGACAACGTCGCGGTCCCCAAGCCCACCCGCCCGACAGAACCGGAAGCGACCACGCCGAAGACGGAGGAACAGAACCCCGACCCGGTGACGGCGGAGCCGGAGACGGCCACGGCGGAGCCGACGGCGGCCACGGCGGAGCCGACGGAAGAGAAGCCGAAGCCGGAGACGGCGGAGCCGGAGACGGTCACGCCGGAGCCGACGGCGGCCACGGCGGAGCCGACGGAAGAGAAGCCGAAGCCGGAGACGGCGGAGCCGGAAGCGGTCACGGCAGAGCCGACGGCGGAGAAGAAGCCCGAGGCGGCCCCGGAGCCGACGGCGGAAGCCGTGACGGCGGAGCCGGAGACGGTCACGCCGGAGCCGACGGCGGACACGGCGGAGCCGGAGACGGCGGAGCCGGAAGCGACCACGGCAGAGCCGACGGAAGAGCAGAAGCCCGAGGCGGCCGCTGAGCCGACGGCGGGAGAGAAGCCCGAGCCGGAGGCGGAGCCGACGGCGGAGGAGCCCGCCTCCGCGGAGGACGATCCCGCACCGGTCGCCGCTCCCGAGGAGACGTCAACCGAGGGCAAGCCGACGGAGTCGGCTGCCGCACCGGAACCCGCGGCCGCCGACGGCGAGGACGCCCCACAGGGGCCACCCGCACCCGACAACGAATCCCGCACGGGTGGTGCGGGTGGGAACGAGAGGGCCGAAGGCGAAGCCGAGGCCGACAAGCCGACCGAGGCCCCGCAGGAACCCGCCCCGCAGGGACACGCCCCGCAGGAACCCGCCCCGCAGGGACACGCCCCGCAGGAACCCGCCCCGCAGGGACACGCCCCGCAGGAACCCGCCACCCCCGCCACCCCCCTCACCCGCGTCAAGGCCACCGCCCCCGCCCTGACCACCGCCTACAAGGCGGCCACCGCCGCCCTCAAGAAGCACGACCTCACCGGCACCCGCGCCAAGGTCTACCTCGTCCTCGACCGCTCCGCGAGCATGCGCCCGTACTACAAGGACGGCTCCGCCCAGGCCCTCGCCGAGCAGACCCTCGCCCTCGCCGCGCACCTCGACCCCGAGGCAACGCTCCCGGTCGTCTTCTTCTCCACGGAGGTGGACGGCACCGGCGAGCTCACCCTCACCGACCACGAGAACAAGATCGACGAGCTGCACGCCGCCCTCGGCCGCATGGGCCGCACCAGCTACCACGCCGCGGTCCAGCAGGTGATCGACCTGCACCGGAAGTCGCAGGACCCCACCGCCCCCGCCCTCGTCGTCTTCCAGACCGACGGCGCCCCGGACGCGAAGACTCCCGCCACCCAGTCCCTCACGGACGCCGCACAGAAGCACCCCGCCCTCTTCTTCTCCTTCGTCGCCTTCGGTGAGCCCGACAACAAGGCGTTCGACTACCTCCGCAAGCTGAAGACGGACAACACGTCCTTCTTCCACGCCGGCCCCACCCCCCGCGAGCTCACCGACAAGGAGCTCTACGAGGGCGTACTGGCCGCCTGGCGCCCCTGACGCGGCCGGGGGTGGACGGAACCGGCCCCGTCCACCCCCCGAAACGCATGTGAGTCGATCTTCACGCGACCAGTAGGATTTCGACCATGGCGGCCACTGGATCCGAGAAGCAGGCGGGGAAGGCGTACTACGTCTCCACGCCCATCTACTACGTCAACGACGCTCCTCACCTGGGCCACGCCTACACGACCGTTGCAGGGGACGTGCTCACGCGCTGGCACCGTCAGCGCGGCGAGAAGGTGTGGTACCTCACCGGCACGGACGAGCACGGTCAGAAGATCATGCGTACGGCCGAGGCGAACGGGGTGACGCCCCAGCAGTGGGCGGACAAGCTCGTCACCGAGGCCTGGGAGCCTCTCTGGGAGCACCTGGAGATCGCGAACGACGACTTCATCCGCACCACGCAGAAGCGGCACACCGACCGCGTCCAGGAGTTCGTGCAGGACCTGTACGACAAGGGCGAGATCTACAAGGGCGGCTACGAGGGCCCGTACTGCGTCGGCTGCGAGGAGTACAAGCTCCCCGGTGAGCTGCTCGACGGCGAGGGCGAGTACGCCGGTCAGAAGCTCTGTCCGATCCACAAGAAGCCGGTGGAGATCCTCAGCGAGGAGAACTACTTCTTCAAGCTGAGCGAGTACACCGACAAGCTCCTCGCCCACTACGAGGCGAACCCCGGCTTCATCCAGCCGGAGTCCGCGCGCAACGAGGTGCTGAACTTCGTCCGCCAGGGCCTGCAGGACCTGTCGATCTCCCGCTCGACGTTCGACTGGGGCATCCCGATCCCGTGGGACGCCAAGCACGTCATCTACGTGTGGGTCGACGCGCTGCTGAACTACGCGACGGCGGTCGGCTACAACGAGAATCCGGAGAAGTTCGAGGCGACCTTCCCGGCCGACGTGCACCTCGTCGGCAAGGACATCCTCCGCTTCCACGCGGTGATCTGGCCGGCCATGCTGATGGCACAGGGCCTGCCGCTGCCGAAGAAGGTCGCCGCGAACGGCTGGCTGATGGTCGGCGGCGAGAAGATGTCGAAGTCGAACCTGACCGGCATCAAGCCCCAGGACCTCACCTCGCACTTCGGCGTGGACGCCTACCGCTGGTACTTCCTGCGCGCGATCGCCTTCGGCCAGGACGGCTCGTTCTCCTGGGAGGACTTCTCCGCCCGGTACACCTCCGAGCTGGCCAACGACTACGGCAACCTCGCCTCCCGTGTGGCGGCCATGGTCGGCAAGTACTTCGGCGGCACGCTGCCCGAGTCCACGGCCGACGCGGACGCCGAGAAGGCGATCCACGACGGGCTGGCCAAGGCGGTGGCCGAGGCCGACCGCAAGATCGGCGAGGAGCTGGACTTCCAGGGCGGCATCCTGGCGGTCTTCGACTTCGTCAAGCAGGTCAACGGCTACATCACCGAGCAGGAGCCCTGGAAGGTCGCCAAGGACGACTCCGAGGCGGGCAAGGCCCGCCTCGCGACCATCCTCTACACGGCCGCCGAGGCGCTGCGCGCCGTCGCCGTCCTGCTGAACCCGGTCATGCCGGAAACCTCCCAGAAGCTGTGGGACTCCCTCGGCGCTGAGCCCGTCCTGGGCACCCTGGCCGAGCAGCGGGTGCAGGAGGCCGGCGACTGGGGCCGCCTGCCCGCCGGCGTCACGGTCACCAAGGGCGCGGTCCTCTTCCCGCGCCTGGAGGAGAAGCCCACCGCCTGACCCCCCGGGTCCACACCCGACGCCCCCGAGAGCACACGGCTCGAGGGGGCGTCGTCATGCCGTCGGAGCGGCGTATGGCCCTCAGGCGCCACGACCGAGGGCGGCGGCCAGCCGTGCGCCCGGATCCCCGGTGGCGGGACTGTCCGGTCGGCCACGTGGAGATCCCGTCGTCCGTCCACCGGGGAACCACGTGGAAGTGCAGGTGCGGCACCGACTGCTCCGATCCGGGTCCGCTGGCGCTCAGAATGTTGACGCCCGACGCGTCCAGCGCGGTCCTCATGGCCGCAGCCACCCGCTGGACCAACAGCATCGACGCGGACAGCACCTCGGGCGGGGTGTCGAACACACCGGCGCAGTGGCGGGTGGGGACCACCAGCGTGTGTCCCGGCGCCAGCGGGTTCAGCGGGGTGAAGGCGCAGGCCTCCTCCTCACGGGCCATCCAGTGGGCGGTGCCGTCGGCGATGAGCCGGCAGAAGACGCAGTCCATGCGTGCAACGCTCCCACAGCCCGCCCCGGTACGGCGGGGGCGGGGCAGCCCGGCGCAGCGCGAAGCAAGCCTCAAGATCTGTGACACTCTGCCTTGTGAGCCTCCCCTACCACCCCCACCAGCGCCTCCTCGCGGATGTCGTCACCACCGGCACCCCGCACGGGCTGGTCCTGGCCGGCGGGTACGCCCTTCAGGCACACGGTCTGCTGACCCGCCCGCACGCCAACGTCGACCTCGCGACGGACAGCCCCGATCCGATGGACCGGATCGCGGGCGACGTCCGCACGGCCCTTCAGGCCCGCGGCCGCCAGGTGCGCGCCGTGTCCGTGACGCCGCTGTCGGCGCAGCTCACCGTCACCGACCCGGCGACGGGCGAGGAGTGCGCCCTGGCCCTGCACAAAGAGGCGTTCCGGCATCCGCCCGTCCTCACCGACGCCGGTCCCGCCCTGTCCCTGGAGGACTCGGTCGGCACCAAGATCCGGGCCCTGTACGACCGGGGCGCCGCGGTCGACCTGATCGACGCCCGGGCCGCCGCCGCCCGCTTCGGCTTCCCCGACCTGGAGGAACTGGGCCGCCGCCATGCCCACGACCCCTTCGACCTGCCCACCCTGCAGTCCCGCCTGACCGGCACCGACTGGTATCCGGACGGCGCCTTCACGGCGTACGGCCTGCCGGTGGAGGAGATCGCCGCGCTGCGCGCCTGGGCCCAGCACTGGTCCGACGACATCGCCGAACGCCTCCTGGAGGACGGCGCCTCACCCGATGACGCCGAGGGCGCGGACGGCTAGATTGCGGGAGATCACCGACGGCGATCACCTACGTATGGGGGGACCACATGGCACTGTTCGGCAACGCGCACACCATCGACTCGGGCGACGCCCAGCGGGACTACGCCCGGCTGCTGGGCCAGGGCGAGCAGGTGCACGCCGCGTATCTGCTGATCCGCGACACCATCCTGTTCACCGACCGGCGGCTGATCCTGGTCGACAAGCAGGGCATCACCGGCAAGAAGGTGGAGTACCACTCCGTCCCCTACCGCAGCATCACGCACTTCTCGGTGGAGACCGCCGGCCACCTGGACCTGGACGCCGAGCTGAAGATCTGGGTCTCCGGCACGGCCGCCCCGATCGAGAAGACGTTCACCAAGGGCGTCGACATCTACGAGGTCCAGGCGATCCTGACGCAGTTCGTCGCCAGGTGACAGCGAAGGCGCCCGGGACCTCGAGGTCCCGGGCGCCTTCGTTCGTGCGTGGGCCGCTTACTTCGGCTTCGGCTTGTTCACCGTCAGGTGCAGCTCCTTCAGGCGGGCCGCCTCCAGCTCGGTCGGGGCGCCCATCATCAGGTCCTGGGCGTTGCCGTTGAGCGGGAAGGCGATGGTCTCGCGGATGTTCGGCTCGTCCGCGAGCAGCATGACGATGCGGTCGACGCCGGGGGCGATGCCGCCGTGCGGCGGGGCGCCGAAGCGGAACGCGCGGAGCATGCCCGCGAACTCGCGCTCGGTGACCTCACGGTCGTAGCCGGCGATCTCGAACGCCTTGAGCATGATCTCGGGCTCGTGGTTGCGGATCGCGCCGGAGGACAGCTCGACACCGTTGCACACGATGTCGTACTGCCAGGCCAGGATGTCCAGGGGGTCCTGGTTCTCCAGGGCGTCCATGCCGCCCTGCGGCATCGAGAACGGGTTGTGCGAGAAGTCGATCTTGCCGGTGTCCTCGTCCTTCTCGAACATCGGGAAGTCGACGATCCAGCAGAAGCGGAAGACGTTCTCCTCGAACTGGCCGGCACGCTTGGCGGCCTCGACGCGGACCGCGCCCATGATCTTGGAGACCTCGTCGAACTCGCCCGCACCGAAGAAGACGGCGTGACCGGCCTCCAGGCCGAGGCGCTCGGTGAGGACCTTGACGTTCTCCTCGGTGAGGAACTTCGCGATCGGCCCGGACAGCTGGCCGTCCTCGCCGACGCGGACCCAGGCCAGGCCCTTGGCGCCCTGGGACACCGCGTAGTCGCCGAGCTGGTCGAAGAACTTGCGCGGCTGGTCCTGGACCGCCGGGACGGGCAGCGCGCGCACGTGCTTGCCGGCGAACGCCTTGAACTCGCTGTTCTCGAAGACGTCCGTGAGGTCGACCAGCTCCAGCTTGGCGCGCAGGTCGGGCTTGTCGGAGCCGTACTTCAGCATCGCCTCGCGGAACGGGATCCGCGGGAACGGCGAGGTGACGTGGCGGCCGCCGCCGAACTCCTCGAAGAGGTCGGTCATCAGCTTCTCGATCGGCTGGAAGACGTCCTCCTGCTCGACGAAGCTCATCTCGACGTCGAGCTGGTAGAACTCGCCCGGCGAGCGGTCGGCGCGGGCGTCCTCGTCGCGGAAGCAGGGCGCGATCTGGAAGTAGCGGTCGAAGCCGGAGATCATCAGCAGCTGCTTGAACTGCTGCGGGGCCTGCGGCAGGGCGTAGAACTTGCCGGGGTGCAGACGGGAGGGGACCACGAAGTCACGGGCGCCCTCGGGGGAGGTGGCCGTGAGGATCGGGGTGGCCATCTCGTTGAAGCCCATCGCCGCCATCTTGTGGCGGATCGCGGAGATCACGGCCGTACGCAGCATGATGTTGCGGTGCATGCGCTCGCGGCGCAGGTCGAGGAAGCGGTACTCCAGGCGCCGCTCCTCGTTGACCCCGTCCTCGGCGTTGATGGTGAAGGGCAGGGGCTGGGCCGCGCCCAGCAGCTCGACCTCGGCGACCTCCACCTCGACCTCACCGGTGGGCAGGTCGGGGTTCACGTTCTCGGTTCCACGTGAAACAACGCGGCCGTCGACGCGGACCGTGGACTCCTTGGAGATGGAGTCCAGGGCCTCGTAGGCGGGGGTGCCGGGGCGGGCGACCAGCTGCGTGATGCCGTAGTGGTCGCGCAGATCGATGAAGAGGATGCCGCCCAGGTCGCGCCGATTGTGCAGCCAGCCACTCAGCCGGACGTCGGTGCCGACGTCAGTGGCGCGGAGCTCGCCGCAGGTGTGGGACCTGTACCGATGCATCGTCGTTCATCCAGTCTTCGCGGATCGGGTATCTCCGGGGCCCGGTGCCCGGACTTTTCAAGGGTACCGGCCGCCCCGCGATCGCCTCCCCACCATGACCGAGCGGGCCGCCGCGGGGGCTCCTGGGCGCCGCAGGGCCGCCCTTCGGTGGCAGCATCCGAACAGACCTTCTTAAAGTGGGGCAATGCGCACTGGTGAGCCCTTGCCCGCCGTGGAGGAGGTCCTCGCCGCCCTCGCGACCGGCCTGTGGCACTGGGACACCGCAGCCGGGCAGGTCATCGTGGACGCGGAGGCGGCGCGGCTGCTCGGGCTGCCCGACGAGCCGGCCGTGCTCACCGAGGCCCAGGTACGCGCCCGGCTGCACCCGGTCGACTGGAACGAGATCACCGGCGTGATCCAGCTGGCGGTTGCCGAGGGCACCCTCGCCGAGGTACGCATCCGGATCATGGACGAGACCGGCCGCGTCCTGCGCGTGGTGCGCTCCCGCTCCAAACCGGCCTTCGACCCGCAGAAGAAGGCGTACGAGCTGATCGGCACCCTCCAGGAGGTCACCGAGCCGGCGCCGGGCACCCCGGCGGGCCGCAGCGCGGTGACCGGCGACTGGCGGCGCTCGAGGGAGGCGTTCCTGCTGGACGCGGGCCGCGCGCTGGCCGAGGCCCGCTCCACGGCGGAGGTGCTGCGGGTGGCGGCGGGCCTGTCGATGCCCGGATTCTCGCCGGACGGGCTCGCGGTGTTCGGCGCGGAGGGCGACCGGCTGACCATCATCGGCCACCACGGGCAGCAGCCCGGTGACGAGGGACCCTTCGCCCAGATGGCGCTCGGGACGGACTATCCGGCCGCCGAGGTGGTGCGCACCGGCCGCGCGGTCTACCTGTCCACACCGGAGGAGTACAAGGCCCGCTACCCGCTGACCTGGCCGCTCGCCCAGCGCTTCAACCGCCGGTCGTGGGCGTTCCTGCCGCTGACGGTCGGCGGACGCACCATGGGCACCTGGATGGCCGCGTTCACCTACCCGGTCGCCTTCACGCCCGACGAGCGGTCCGTGCTGACGACGGTGGCGCGGATGCTCGCCCAAGCCCTGTCCCGGGCCGGCGCGGCCGAGACCGAACGGGAGCTGACCGACGGGCTGCAGCGCTCGATGCTGCCGGTGCTGGGCCCGAAGATCCCCGGCATGAGCATCGCCGCCCGGTACGTGCCGACCGGCGGCGGTCTCCAGGTCGGCGGCGACTGGTACGACATGATCCCGCTGCCGGGCGACCGGTTCGCCCTGGTCATCGGCGACGTCCAGGGCCACGACGTGCGCGCGGCCGGGCTGATGGGCCAGCTGCGCACGGCCCTGCGCGCCTACGCCGCCGAGGGCCACCGGCCCGACGCGGTCCTCTCCCGCGCCTCCCGCTTCTTCCACGGCATCACCCACACCGACGACCCCGGCGAGCTGCGCTTCGCGACCTGTCTGTACATCGAGGTCGATCCGGCGTCCGGGGTCGTGCTCTCCGCGCGGGCCGGGCATCTGGACCCGGCGGTCCGCATGCCCGACGGCACGGTGCTGCACCGGCCCACGGCCGGCGGCCTCCCTCTCGGCATCGACCCGGACAGCGACTACCCGACCACCCGGCTCACCCTGATGCCCGGCGAGACGCTGCTGCTGTGCACCGACGGCCTGATCGAGACCGGCGGCCACGACCTGGACTCCGGCTGGGCCCGGGTCCGCACGATCATGGAATCCCACGAGGGCAACCTCGACGCCCTCGCCGACGCCCTGGTCCAGGCCGTGCACGGCCCTTCCTCGCACCACACCACCGGCCCGCTCACCGACCGCCGCGAGGATGACATCGCCCTCGTGCTGCTCAGCCGGCATCCGGCCGGTGAAGACGACTCCGGCGCCGTGCGCGCGCCGGTGCGGCGCTCGGTGCTCACCGTCGCGCAGGCCGAACCGGAGCGGGTCGCCACGGCCCGGCAGCAGCTGCGCGAGCTGCTGCACGACTGGCCCTCCCCGGACCAGGTCGACTCCGCTGTCCTGCTGGTCTCCGAGATGCTGACCAACGTCCTCGTGCACACCGACGCCGACGCGCTGCTCGTCGCCGAGGTCGGCGGCGCACCGGGTGAACGTCGCATCCGGGTGGAGGTCACCGACACCAGCGACGACCTGCCCCACCGACGCCGGCCCGGCGAGCTGGCGTCCTCCGGACGCGGCCTGGTCCTGATGGAGCTGCTCGCCGACAACTGGGGCGTGGCACCGCGCGGGGAGGGCAAGAGCATCTGGTGCGAGCTGGGCGAGAAGAGCGGGAACGGCTTCGGGCGGGGCGAGAGAAGCGGCGACGGCTTCGGGCGGGCCGAGGGAAGCGGGGACGGCGAGCTGAGCTTCGACGAACACCTCGAGGACCTGGAGAGCTGACCGCCTCGACGGCCACCTCGACGGCCTGGTGAACCGGACGTACCTGCGCTGGAAGCTGGACGTACCTACCTTGACGTGCCTACTGGGCGCGCTGCCCCGACGGCGGCCGCTGCCCGGTGCCGGTCTCGCTCCGCCGCTGCTCCGGGTCCGTCTCGCGGCCGGCGCGGCCGCCCGGGTGGCGCAGGGCGCACAGGTAGCCGACGCCGAGGGCGATCGCCATGCCGTAGAACACCCACTGGTTGGCCTCGGCGAAGTCCCGGCGGATCGCGGACATCGCGGTGCGCATGGTCGTGGCGAGCGGCCCGTCGCCGGTGGGGGTGGTGGCGTCCGGGTTGCCGGTGACCGCCTCGGCCACGTTTCCGGCGGCCGAGCGCGCCGCGTCCGGTGGCAGTCCGCGCCCGCGCAGGGTGTCGGTGACGTGATCGGTCATCGTGTGGGTCAGCAGGGTGCCGTAGAGGGCCAGGCCGATGCTCGCGGCGAAGTTGCGCACGGTCTGGGTGACGCCGGTGACCTCGCCGTAGGACGCGCCGATCGCGCGGTTGACGGCATCCGTCGAGGCCGGCGCGAGGATGAGGCCGATACCGGCGCCCGCGAGCGCTGCGTAGGGCCACTGGTCGTGCATGGACAGGTCGGTCAGCTTCCCGGCCCACAGCGCGAACCCGACGGCGCCGATCACGCAGCCCGCCTTCATCGCGGGGCGCGCCCCTCGCCTGTCCAGGATCCGTCCGCCCCACTGGGAGGCGAGGGCGAACCCGGCGAAGAAGTACAGCAGGTACAGCGCGGCCTGGTCCGGGGAGGCGCTGAGCGAGATCTGGGCGTAGACCGAGGCGAAGAAGAACAGCGGGACGAACGCCAGCATCGCGAAGAACAGCACCAGCACGTCGACGGTGAAGGCACGGTCGCGGAACACCACGAGGTTGACCAGCGGGTGCCGCACGCCGAGCTCGTAGCGGCAGAAGACACCGAGCACCGCGAGGCCGCCGGCGATGCAGCCCCAGGTCGCCGCGGAGTCCCAGCCCCAGGTCGCCGCCTGCTGGAAGCCGAGCACGCTCAGGCCCATGCCGACGGCGATCAGCACCGCGCCGGGCACGTCGAGCGGTTCGTCGCGGCGGTGGGCGGGGATGCGGGCGAGCCAGACGAGGACGAGGGCCGCGATCGCCACGGGTACGTTGATCCAGAAGATCGCCCGCCAGGTCCAGGCGGTCAGCCAGCCGCCCAGCAGCGGGCCGAGGGCGGTCAGGGCGCCGGTGAGGCCGAAGAACAGGGCGAGGGCGCGGCCCCTTCGCTCCACGGGGAACACCGCCACCACCACCGCGAGCGCGGCCGGGAACAGCAGAGCGGCGCCGAACCCCTGGGTGGCCCGGAAGGCAATGAGCCAGGTCAGGGGGGAGCCGCCGGTGGGCACACAGCCGCACAGCACCGAGGAGACGACGAAGATCAGCGAGCCGGCGACGACGACGCGGCGCGGCCCGAACAGGTCGGCGAGGCGGCCGCCGAGGGCGAAGAACGCCGCGAGGGCCAGCAGATAGGCGTTGACCACCCACTGCATGCCGGAGCTGGTCAGATGGAGTTCGGAGATGATCTCGGGGGCGGCGATCGACACGATCGTCTGATCGATGAAGGTCATCGCCACGGCGCACATCATGGCCGCGAGCGCCAGCGGCTGAGAGGTGGCACGTGCGGCGCCGACCGTGCCCTCACGTCGTCTCGTGTGCGTTCCGCTCACCCCATCAGTCTGCGTCGCGGCACCACCGGTCGCATCCGCACATCGGCGCCCGCGGGGCCGCACAAGCACCTCGGCCCCCATCGGCCGCACGGGCACGCATGACTCCCTCGGCTCACGTCCGGCCTCACGGCACCTCCGACGCCTCGGCGCCGCGTTCCCGCAGTTCCTGCAGGACGCCGAAGGCGGCCGCGGTGAGCGGTACGGCGAGCAGCATGCCGAGGATGCCGGCCACGGAGGCGCCCGCGGTGATCGCGAGCATGACGATCGCGGGGTGCATCTGCACGGTCCTGCTCTGGATCGCCGGTTGCAGCACATGCCCCTCCAGCACCTGCACGGCGAGCACCACCCCGAACGTCCACAGCGCGATGACGAACCCGCGGTCGGCGAGCGCGACCAGCACGGCGACGGCGCCGGAGATGAACGCGCCGAGGTAGGGGATGTACGCACCGACGAACACCAGCGCACCGAGGCCGACGGCGCCGGGCACGCGCAGGATCAGCAGGCCGACGGTGATGCACAGGGCGTCGATCAGGGCGATGAAGGTGGTGCCGCGCATGAAGCCCTCGACGGCGTGGTAGGCCCGCCGGGCCACCGCCTCCAGGGTGTCGGCGCTCCCGCGCGGGGCCAGTGCCCGCACGGTGTCGGCGGCCTTGTCGGAGTCGCGCAGGAAGAAGAAGACGAGCAGCAGAGCGAGGACGGACATGGCGATGCTCTCGCCGACCACGCTGACCCCGCTGATGACGTTGTGCGCGGCGGTCCCGCCGAACTTGCCCAGCAGCTGACGGCCGTTGGAGGCGAGGTCGTCCAGCGAGGTGCCGGCCGCCCCGAAGTGGTCGGCGACGCCCTGGGCGGCCTCCTTGAGGGAGGAAACGATCTGGTCGCCGGTGTCGATCAGCGCGGCCACCACGATGTACACCGCGCCGCCGACCACGGCGACGACGGCGACACAGGTCAGCCCGGCGGCCAGCGACCGGTTGACGCGCGCCTGTACCAGCCGCCGGTGCAGGGGCCCGAGCAGCGCGGTGCCCAGCAGCGCCAGCAGCACCGGCGTCACCGCCGTCCGCAGCTCGGAGCACAGCCGTACGCCGACCCAGCCGACGCCCGCGACGAGCAGGGCGAGCGCGCACCACGCGGCGAGGCGGCGGGCGGAGTCGGGGAGCAGGTGCACGCCTACAGCGCACCACGCGACGGGCGGGCTGTCCCGTCGGGACGGCCCGCCCGGGTGAGGGGGCGTCAGAGACTCAGGGCACCGGCTTACGGGGCGTCAGGCCTGCGGGCCTTCCTCCGTCATGCCGTGCACGGCCGGGACGGTGCCCAGGCGGCCCTTCTGGAAGTCCTCGAAGGCCTGCATGAGTTCGTCCTTGGTGTTCATCACGAACGGTCCGTAGTGCGCCATGGGCTCGCGGATCGGCTGCCCGCCGAGCAGCACGACCTCCAGGTCCGGCGTGTGCCCGTCCTGCTTCTCGTCCGCGCGGACGGTCAGCGAGGACCCGGCGCCGAAGACGGCGGTCTGCCCCATGTGGATCGGCCGCCGCTCGGCGCCCACGCTGCCGCGTCCGGCCAGCACGTAGGCCAGGCCGTTGAAGTCCTGCCGCCACGGCAGGGTGACCTCGGCGCCCGGCGCGAGCGTGGCGTGGACCATCGTGATCGGCGTGTGCGTGATGCCGGGACCGGCGTGCCCGTCCAGCTCACCGGCGATGACACGCAGCAGCGCGCCGCCGTCGGGTGAGGTGAGCAGCTGGACGGAGCCCGCGCGGATGTCCTGATAGCGCGGCGCCATCATCTTGTCCTTGGCCGGAAGGTTCACCCACAGCTGCAGGCCGTGGAAGAGGCCGCCCGAGACGACCAGCTGCTCCGGCGGCGCCTCGATGTGCAGCAGGCCGGAGCCGGCCGTCATCCACTGCGTGTCGCCGTTGGTGATGGTGCCTCCGCCGCCTTGGGAGTCCTGGTGGTCGAAGATGCCGTCGATGATGTAGGTGACGGTCTCGAAGCCACGGTGGGGGTGCCAGGGGGTGCCCTTCGGCTCGCCCGGCGCGTACTCCACCTCGCCCATCTGGTCCATCATGATGAACGGGTCGAGGTGGCGGTAGTTGATCCCGGCGAACGCACGGCGCACCGGGAAGCCCTCGCCCTCGAAGCCGCTCGGCGCGGTGGTGACCGCGAGCACGGGCCGCGCCACGGCGTCGGCGTCGGCGGTCACGCGGGGGAGCATCAGCGGGTTCTCGACGGTCACTGCAGGCATGGTCGGTACCTCCTTGGTACGCCCAGTTTAGTTGAGCGTTGAACTTCCTGCCACCCGGAACCAAAAAAGTCCGGGCATCATTCCCGGACTTCGCCTCCACGCTAGGTACGGCTCGTCCCGGCCTTCCCCCGAAGCCGGGCAGCACGGCGGCGCCGATCGCCCGGAAGCGTCGGCGCGGTGTTGTTCGAGGTCACGCGGGTACGGTTCGGCGACCACCCGCCGGCGGCGCCGTCAGCCGTACATGCGGCGCATCGCGAAATCGACCATCTGTTCGACTGCCTTCGCGTCGAAGACCATGCGGTGCTCGCCCTCCATGTCCAGGACGAAGCCGTAGCCGGTCGGCAGCAGGTCGATCACCTCGGCGCCGGTGATCACGAAGTACTTGGACTCCTTGCCGGCGTAGCGGCGCAGTTCCTTGAGCGAGGTGAACATCGGGATCACCGGCTGCTGGGTGTTGTGCAGCGCCAGGAAGCCCGGGGTGTCACCGCGTGGGCAGTACACCTTCGACGTGGCGAAGATCTGCTGGAAGTCCTCCGGAGACATCTGCCCCGTGGTGAAGGCGCGCACGGCGTCGGCGAGGGACGGCGGCGACGGCTCGGGGTACAGCGGCGGCTGCTGGCCGTATCCGCCCGCCATCGGCTGCTGCGGCGGGGCGTACTGCTGCTGGGCGCCGTTCTGGTCGTAGCCGTACATGACCGTAAGCGTACTGACACCACGGCGAGGGGTGGGTCACAGATACCTGGATCGGGGTTGCGAGATATTACCGACGGGTAGCATCATCGGAGCTACTTGCTGGTACGTGTAAAGGCGCGAGGAGTCCAGTGCCTCGCCGAATCCTCAACGGAGCCGTCGCCATGGGGCACTACAAGTCGAATCTCCGAGACATCGAGTTCAACCTCTTCGAAGTACTGGGGCGCGACAAGGTGTACGGCACCGGCCCGTTCGAGGAGATGGACCTCGACACCGCCAAGAGCGTCCTGGAGGAGCTGACCCGCCTCTCCGAGAACGAGCTGGCCGCGTCCTTCTCCGACGCCGACCGCAACCCGCCGGTCTTCGACCCGGAGACCAACACCGCGCCCGTCCCCGAGTCCTTCAAGAACAGCTACCAGGCGTTCATGGACTCCGAGTACTGGCGGCTCGGCCTGCCCGAGGAGATCGGCGGCACCACCTCGCCGCGCTCCCTGATCTGGGCCTACGCCGAGCTGATCCTGGGCGCCAACCCGGCCGTGTGGATGTACTCCTCGGGCCCCGCATTCGCCGGCATCCTCTTCGAGGAGGGCAACGAGGTCCAGAAGCACATCGCCAAGATCGCGGTCGAGAAGCAGTGGGGCTCCACCATGGTCCTCACCGAGCCGGACGCCGGCTCGGACGTGGGCGCCGGCCGCACCAAGGCCGTGCAGCAGGAGGACGGCTCCTGGCACATCGAGGGCGTGAAGCGCTTCATCACCTCCGGTGAGCACGACATGTCGGAGAACATCCTCCACTACGTGCTCGCGCGTCCCGAGGGTGCTGGCCCCGGCACCAAGGGCCTGTCCCTCTTCCTCGTCCCGAAGTACCTCTTCGACTTCGAGACCGGCGAGCTGGGCGAGCGCAACGGCGTCTACGCCACCAACGTCGAGCACAAGATGGGCCTGAAGGCCTCCAACACGTGCGAGATGACCTTCGGCGACCAGCATCCCGCCAAGGGCTGGCTGATCGGCGACAAGCACGACGGCATCCGCCAGATGTTCCGCATCATCGAGTTCGCCCGCATGATGGTCGGCACGAAGGCGATCTCCACGCTGTCCACCGGCTACCTCAACGCGCTGGAGTACGCCAAGGAGCGCGTCCAGGGTCCGGACCTGGCCAACTTCATGGACAAGACCGCGCCCAAGGTCACCGTCACCCACCACCCCGACGTGCGCCGCTCGCTGATCACGCAGAAGGCGTACGCGGAGGGCATGCGCGCCCTGGTGCTGTACACCGCCTCGATCCAGGACGCGATCCAGATCAAGGAGGCGAACGGCGAGGACGCCTCCGCGGAGATCGCGCTGAACGACCTGCTCCTGCCGATCGTCAAGGGCTACGGCTCCGAGAAGGGCTACGAGCAGCTCGCCCAGTCGCTGCAGACCTTCGGCGGCTCCGGCTTCCTGCAGGAGTACCCGATCGAGCAGTACATCCGGGACTCCAAGATCGACACCCTCTACGAGGGCACCACCGCGATCCAGGGCCAGGACTTCTTCTTCCGGAAGATCGTCCGCAACCAGGGCGCCGCGCTGAACTCCCTCGCCGAGGACATCAAGAAGTTCCTGGCGCTCGGCACCGGCGGCGAGGAGCTGGCCGGCGCCCGCGAGCACCTGGCCAAGGCCGCCGTGGAGCTGGAGGCGATCGTCGGCCTGATGCTGACCGACCTCGCCGCCACCGAGCAGGACACCAAGAACATCTACAAGGTGGGCCTGAACACCACCCGCCTGCTCATGGCCTCCGGTGACGTCGTCGTCGGCTACCTGCTGCTCAAGGGCGCCGCGATCGCCGCCGAGAAGCTGGCCACGGCCTCCGCGAAGGACAAGGCGTTCTACACCGGCAAGATCGCCGCGGCGAAGTTCTTCGCCGCCAACGTCCTGCCCGGCGTCACCTGCGCCCGCAAGGTCGCCGAGGGCGTCGACCTGGACCTGATGGAGCTGGACGAGGCCGCGTTCTAGGAACCGGCCGAGACCCGGCGGAGGCCCGCTCTCCCAGCGGGCTCCCCTCCACACAGTCCTCACGAGGGCCTGCTCCCGCTTGACCGGGAGCGGGCCCTCGTCCGTCGTTAAGGTGAACCCATGAGCGAACCCTCACGCCCGGCCGCCGCCTCCACACCTTTCGACCGCGGCCACACCGACGACCTGATGACCTTCCTCGCGGTGAGCCCGTCGCCGTACCACGCCGTGGCGAACGCCGCCGAGCGGCTGGAGAAGGCCGGTTTCCGGCAGGTCGACGAGACGGACGCCTGGGACGGGACGAGCGGCGGCAAGTACGTGACGCGCGGCGGTGCCATCGTCGCCTGGTACGTCCCCGAGGGCGCCGCACCCCACACGCCGTTCCGCATCGTCGGCGCGCACACCGACTCCCCCAACCTGCGCGTGAAGCCGTTGCCCGACGCCGGCGCGCACGGCTGGCGGCAGGTCGCGGTGGAGATCTACGGCGGTCCCCTGCTGAACTCCTGGCTCGACCGCGACCTGGGCCTGGCCGGCCGGCTCACCCTGCGCGACGGCACCACCCGCCTGGTGAACGTCGACCGCCCGCTGCTGCGCGTCCCGCAGCTCGCGATCCACCTCGACCGCTCGGTGGGCACCGAGGGCCTCAAGCTCGACAAGCAGCGGCACTCCCAGCCGATCTGGGGCCTGGGCGACGACGTCCGCGAGGGCGACCTGATCTCCTTCCTGGAGCAGGAGGCCGGACTGGCGGCCGGCTCGGTCACCGGCTGGGACCTGATGACCCACTCCGTGGAACCGCCCGCCTACCTGGGCCGCGACCGGGAGCTGGTGGCCGGCCCGCGCATGGACAACCTGCTGTCGGTGCACGCGGCCGTCGCGGCGCTCACCGCCGTCGCCGGACGCGACCTGCCCTACATCCCCGTCCTGGCCGCCTTCGACCACGAGGAGAACGGCTCCCAGTCCGACACCGGGGCCGACGGTCCGCTGCTCGGATCGGTGATGGAGCGCTCGGTGTTCGCACGCGGCGGGACCTACGAGGACCGGGCGCGCGCCTTCGCCGGAACCGTCTGCCTCTCCTCCGACACGGGCCACGCGGTGCACCCCAACTACGCCGAGCGCCACGACCCCACGCACCACCCGCGGGTCAACGGCGGTCCCCTCCTCAAGGTCAACGTCAACAACCGCTACGCCACGGACGGTTCGGGCCGCGCGGTGTTCGCCGCCGCCTGCGAGAAGGCCGACGTTCCCTTCCAGTCGTTCGTGTCCAACAACTCCATGCCGTGCGGCACCACCATCGGACCCATCACCGCAGCCCGGCACGGCATCCGGACCGTCGACATCGGCGTGGCGATCCTCTCCATGCACAGCGCACGGGAGTTGTGCGGCGCCGACGACCCGTATCTGCTGGCCAACGCGCTGGTGGCGTTCCTGGAGAACTAGCCGGCCGCGCCGGAACGCCCATCAGCCGCATGGGGGTTGACAACCGGGGTACCCGACTGTCCGGACCGGAGAGACCGGACCGGACAGGGAGGCGACACTCATGGGCCTCGGCGGATGCATCATCCTCATCGCCGTGGGAGCCATCCTCACGTTCGCGACCGACTGGGACATGCAGGGGGTCAACCTCGACCTGGTCGGCATCATCCTGATGATCGTCGGACTGATCGGCGTCTCGACCTTCAGCAGTATCGCGCGTCGCCGACGTGTCATGGTCCCGCCGACGACGACCACGGTCGTCGAGGAGGAACGGCACCACCACACCCGCGACGGCTACAGCGACGGCTTCGGCGTCTGAGCGGCCCCCGCGGCTTCTACGGCACCTGGGCGAGGGTGCGGGACAGGTCGGTGCCCGCGCCCTCGCCCTGAAGCAGCAGTTCGGGCGGGGTGGCGGAGACCAGCAGACGGGTCGAGGTGCCGTATCCGGTGTCCAGCTTCTGACCGGGCGGCGCCTGGAAGACGACGTCCGGCCGGAGCGCGCCCGGCGCCACCTCGGTGGCCTGCCGCTGGGTGCGGTGGGCCACGGCGTCCACCCGGACCGCCCCCTCGGGCAGCCGCAGCCGGGCCAGCCGGTGCCGCGCGGACTCCACGACCACGATGTCGTCGCCGACGAGCACGGCGTCGCTGGGCTCGCGCAGATCCGTTGCCGGCGTCGTGACCTCACCGCTCGCGGGGTCGTAGCGGCGCGGGGCGTGGTTGTAGGTGTCGCAGACGGAGACCGAACCGTCGGGCAGGGCGGTGACCCCGAGCGGGTGCTGCGACAGCGCCTGGCCGGCGGCGCCGTCGCGGTGCCCGAAGTCGAACAGACCGGTGCCGACGGGTGGTCCCAGAAGTCGAGAACGACGATCCGTCCGCGCAGGTCGGCGAGGCGGTACCGCTGCCCACCGGGGTTCAGCCAGCCACCCTCGTCGGCCGGCCCGGGGGCGCGGACTCGGGCGCGACGGGATGCGGAGGGGCTCATGGATCGAGGGTGCCACCCGCCTGTGTGACAGTCAGCTCAGCGCGTGGCCGGTCGTCGCGTCCACATGGGCCGGGACCTCGTCGTGGCGGTCGCCGACGGTGAGGGTGCCGGTGGGTTCGAGGAGAAGGATCTCCGTCGGGGCGGGGGCGTACGGCTTGTGCTCCGTGCCGCGCGGGACCGTGAAGAGGGAGCCCTGCGGGAGGATTACCGTGCGTTCCCCGGACAGTTCGCGCAGGGCGATGTGCAGTTCGCCGGAGAGGACCAGGAAGAACTCGTCGGTGTGGTCGTGGACGTGCCAGACGTGCTCACCCTCCACCTTCGCGACTCGGACGTCGTAGTCGTTGACGGTGGTGACGATCCGCGGGCTCCACCGCTCGGTGAAGGAGGCGAGGGCGGTGGCCAGGGAGATCGGTTCGCTGCTCGTTTCGCTGCTCATGGCGTCATCCTGCGTCTGGCCCGGTGGCATGCGCGAGTGCTAGGAATCGCACATGCCGCAAGGATCCTCGCACCGTGTCGTCCTGATCGTCGACGAGAACTCCAACCCCTTCGAGATGAGCTGTGCCATCGAGGTCTTCGGCCTGCGCCGCCCGGAACTGGGCCGCGAGCTGTACGACTTCCGGCTGTGCGCGGCCGGGCCGGAGACCCGGATGCGGGAGGGGTTCTTCACCCTCACCGGTGTCGCGGGGCTGGAGGCCGCCGAGGAGGCGGACACGCTGATCGTGCCGAACCGTCCAGACACCGACACCCCGCGCGCCCCGCGCATGCTGGACGCGGTGCGCCGGGCGCACGCGCGGGGCGCCCGGCTCATCGGCTTCTGCTCCGGCGCGTTCACGATCGCGGAGGCCGGACTGCTCGACGGCCGCCGCGCGGCCTGCCACTGGATGTGGGCGCAGTCGTTCCGCGCACGGTTCCCCGAGGTGCGGCTCGAACCGGACGTGCTGTTCGTGGACGACGGCGACATCCTCACCGCGTCAGGCAGCGCGTCGGCCCTCGATCTCGGCCTGCACGTCGTCCGCCGCGATCACGGCGCGGAGATCGCGAACCACGTCGCCCGGCGCCTGGTCTTCGCCGCCCACCGCGACGGCGGGCAGCGCCAGTTCGTGGAACGCCCGGTGGCGGCCGTCCCGGACGAGTCCCTCGGTCCGGTCCTGGCCTGGGCGCAGGAACGTCTCGACCAGCCGCTCACGGTCGCCGATCTCGCGGCACGCGCGCGTGTCAGCCCGGCCACGCTGCACCGGCGCTTCCGCGCACAGCTCGGCACGACACCGCTGGCGTGGCTGACGGCGGAGCGGGTGACGCTCGCGCGACGGCTCATCGAACGGGGTGAGGAGCGGCTGGACGTCGTCGCGGCGCGCAGCGGTCTGGGCACCGCGGCCAACCTGCGGGCGCGGCTGCGGCGCGAGACCGGACTCAGCCCGTCGGCCTACCGGCGGCGTTTCTCGGGGGCCACCGGGGAAGCGCTCACCGCATGAGATTCCTCGTGTACGACCGGCTCCTCGGCATCGGCGACGACTACTGGATCGAGGACGACCACGGCAGCAAGGTCTTCCTCGTCGACGGCAAGGCCATGCGCCTGCGGGACACCTGGGAGCTGAAGGACACCCAGGGACGCGTCCTGATCGACATCCACCAGAAGATGTTCGCCCTGCGCGACACGATGGTGATCGAGCGGGCCGGCGAACCCCTGGCGACGATCAAGCGCCGGCGGCTCTCACTGCTGCGCAACCACTACCGGGTGACCCTGGCCGACGGCACCGAGCTGGACGTCAGCGGCAAGATCCTGGACCGGGAGTTCGCCGTCGAGTACGACGGCGAACTGCTGGCCGTGATCTCCCGCCGCCGGCTCACCGTCCGCGACACCTACGGCCTCGACGTCGTCCGCGACGACGCGGACCCGGCGCTGCTCATCGCGGTCGCGGTGTGCGTGATCCACCTGGCGGAGAAGGAACGGGAGGAGGACTGACCCGGGGCGGCGATCAGCGCCGGGGCGCCTCGAGGCCCAGCACCCGGTCCTTCAGCGCCGGGAACTGCTCACGGGTCGTGGCGACCTTCGCCGGGTCGAACTCCACCGGGAGGACCTCCTCCCCGGCACCCGCCTCGGCGAGGACCTCACCCCACGGGTCGACCACGATGGAGTGACCCGCCTGCGGAACTCCCGCATGCGTCCCGGCCGTTCCACAGGCGAGCACGAACGCCTGGTTCTCCACCGCCCGCGCCTGGGCCAGCAGCGTCCAGTGCGCCCGGCGGCGCTCCGGCCAGCCCGCCGGGATCACCAGGGTCTCGGCGCCGGCGTCGACGAGGCCGCGGAAGAGTTCGGGGAAACGGAGGTCGTAACAGGTCGCCACGCCGAGCGTGGTCCACGGCAGACGCACCGTCACCAGCTCATGCCCCGCGCCCATGAGCACCGCCTCGCCCTTGTCGAAGCCGAAGCGGTGGATCTTGCGGTAGGCGGCGGCGAGGTCACCGGACGGGGAGAAGACGAGGGAGGTGTTGTAGAGGTGACCGTCAGGGCCTCGCTCGGGGATGGACCCGGCGTGCAGCCACACACCCACGTCGCTCGCGGCCTTGGCCATCGCCTCGAAGGTCGGTCCCTCGAGCGGCTCGGCCTCGGTGCCGAACTCCTCGTAGGCGAAGGCCCCGCACGTCCACAGCTCCGGCAGGACGACGAGGTCCACGGAGCCGGCCTGCTCACGCACCAGGGAGGCGGCCCGCAGCCGCCGGTCCGCCACCGATTCGCCCTCGTTCACGGCGATCTGGATCAAAGAGGCGCGCACACTACCACCGTCCTGGCAAACGGGCCGCCCACGCGGGTGGCCACACGGCCTACGATCGTCACGAGAAAGCACTGCCGGGGTGCCTCGGAGCAGCGTAACTTAGCCATTCCAGACACCGCCGAGTGCAGCCGCCTCCCACTGGCACCGCCGCCACCACCTGCCCGTGTACACGACCGCCGAGGGGTCCCGTTTCCGTGAGTCTGCATCCCACTCTCCAGCCCTACGCCGATGCCTGGACCCACTCCATCGAGGCGATATCCGAGCTGGTGCAGCCGCTGGCGGACGCCGACTGGAACCGTCGTACCCCGTGCCCGGGCTGGTCGGTGCGCGACATCGTGTCGCACGTCATCGGGCTGGACTGCGAGATGCTCGGCGACCCCCGCCCCATCCACACGCTGCCGCGCGACCTGTTCCACGTCACCAACGACCACCAGCGCTACATGGAGATACAGGTCGACGTCCGCCGCCACCACACGGCGCCGGAGATGACGTCCGAGCTGGAGTACACGGTCATCCGCCGCAACCGCCAGCTGCGCAACGACTCCCGCGACCCCGGCACCAAGGTGCGCGGCCCCCTCGGCGCCGAGCTCACCCTGGAGGAGTCGATGCGGCGGCACGCCTTCGACGTGTGGGTGCACGAACAGGACCTGCGCACGGCCCTCGGCCGCCCCGGCAACCTGGACTCCCCGGGCGCGCACGTCGCCCGTGACGTCCTGCTGGACGCCCTGCCGCAGGTCGTCGCCGAGCGCGCCGGGGCTCCGCGCAGCTCGGCGGTCGTCTTCGACGTGCACGGCCCGGTCGAGTTCCTGCGCACGATCCGCGTCGACATCCAGGGCCGCGGCACCCTGGAGAGCACCCCCGCTCTCGGCCCCGCCGCCACCCTCACCCTCGACTGGGAGACCTACGTCCGCCTGGCCTGCGGCCGCGTGAGCCCGGAGTCGGCGTCGGACCGCATCAAGACGGAGGGCGACCTGGATCTGGCGGCGGCGATCCTGCGCCACTTCCCGGTGACGCCGTAGGACGTGGGGCACGCCGGGGCGCCCCGCCCGTGCCGGGCAGCGCCCCCACGGCGGTCACCTCGTCGACGCCGGGGCCCCTCGACGCGGGCCCACACACCCCGTCACGCCGGTACGTGCACCGTCTCCACCCGGCTGGCCACCAGCCGCTCCCGCTCCCTGCGCGCCGCGCGCCTGCGCAGCCGCAGGATCTGCGAGACACCCAGCGCCTGGAGCACGAACACGGCCGAGAACGCCACGGTGTAGTCGTCTCCGGTGGCGTCCAGCAGCACGCCCACCGCGAGCAGCGTCGTCATGGAGGCGACGAACCCGCCCATGTTCGTGATCCCGGACGCCGTCCCCTGCCGCTCCGGAGGATTCGCGGGCCGCGCGAAGTCGAAGCCGATCATCGACGCCGGTCCGCACGCCCCGAGCACCGCGCACAGCACGATCAGCAGCCACATCGGGGCGTGCGCGCCGGGGCAGGCGAGCGTGGCCGCCCACAGCAGCGCCGTCGCCCCGACGGTGCCGAGCGCCAGCGGCAGCCGCGCCTCGTGGTGCCGGGCGACGATCTGGCCGTAGACCAGGCCGACGACCATGTTGGACAGCACGACGAGGGTGAGCAGTTCGCCGGCCGTGGCACGGCTGAGCCCCTGGTCCTCGACGAGGAACGGCAGCCCCCACAGCAGCAGGAACACCATCGCCGGGAACTGCGTCGTGAAGTGCACCCACAGTCCCAGCCGGGTCCCCGGCTCCCGCCAGGACGCGGCGATCTGCCGGCGCACATAGGCCGCGCCCCGGTGCGTCGGCGGCTCCGGCTCGAACCCCTCCGGGTGGTCCTTCAGGAAGAGCAGCAGCAGGGCGAACACGACGACACCGGCGATCGCGCTGCCCCCGAACGCGGCGCTCCAGCCGATGCCGTGCAGCAGCCGCGCCAGCACCAGCGTGGAGACGAGGTTGCCGGCCATGCCCACCAGCCCGGCGAGCTGGGCGACGAGCGGCCCGCGCCGGGCGGGGAACCAGCGCCCGCCGAGCCGCAGCACGCTGATGAAGGTCATCGCGTCGCCGCAGCCCAGCAGGGCCCGTGAGGCGAGCGCCATGCCGTACGACGGCAGGAAGGCGAAGCCGAGCTGTCCGATCGTGAACAGCACCACGCCGAGGCCCAGCACCTTCTTGGTGCCGAGCCGGTCGACGAGCAGGCCGACGGGTATCTGCATGCCGGCGTAGACGAGCAGTTGGAGGATGGAGAAGGTGGACAGCGCGGACGCGCCCACGTGGAAGCGCTCGACGGCGTCGAGGCCGGCCACCCCCAGGGACGTACGGAAGATGACGGCGACGAAGTAGACGGCGACGCCGATGGACCAGACGGCGATCGCGCGCCGTCCGCCCGGCGGGTCGCCCGGCAGGGTGGCGGAGGAGGACGGGGCACTCATCGGACCTCCCCGCGGGCCAGGTGGGAGAACCAGCCCACGTGCCGGTGGACGATGTCCACGGCTCCCTCCGCGTCCCCCGAGCGCAGCGCGGCGAGGATCTCCTCGTGCTCGGCGAGGGTCTTGGCGATCCGGTCGGGGTGGGAGTGCATGACGGCGACGCCCATCCGCAGCTGCCGGTCGCGCAACTGGTCGTACAGGCGCGAGAGGATCTCGTTGCCGCCGCTGCGTACGATCTCGGCGTGGAAGCAACGGTCGGTGACGGCGGCGGCGGCGAGATCACCGGCGGCGGCCTGTGCCTTCTGCTTCGCGAGCAGCTGTTCGAGCCGCTCGATGAGTCCCGGCGGGGCGGGCACTGCCTTGCGGGCCGCGTGCTCCTCGACCAGCAGCCGCGTCTCGACGACGTCGGCGATCTCCTGGGCGGAGACCGGCAGGACGAGGGCCCCCTTCTTCGGGTAGAGCCTGATCAGCCCCTCCACCTCCAGCCGCAGCAGCGCCTCGCGCACCGGCGTGCGGGAGACTCCGACGGCCTCGGCGAGTTCACCCTCGGTGAGGAGGATGCCGCCTTCGTAGCGGCGGTCCAGGACGCCCTGCTTGACGTGGGCGTAGACGCGGTCGGCGGCGGGTGGTTGCTTCACAGGGGCGGACGGGGCGGCTGGCATGCCCACAGGATAGATACATCACGTACGCAATCAGCAGCCCGTTCCAGTATCCGGACAGCGGCGCCCCGCCGCCCGGTCCCTCTTCCGAGTGACGAACCGAACTGCCCCCGGTATGCGTACAACCATGTGCACCAGGTACGCGTCACACCTGTGCGGCCCCATCTGCTTTCCCCTCAACCAGGCCGCTCCCTAAGGGGCATTCACCAATAATCGGGGTATCTCAGTTGATTACCGCCATTTCCGGCATCAAGGGCAACCGGCTGCGCCGTGCCGCCGCGGTCACCGTCACCGCCGGCGCCCTGCTCACCACCGGCGCCCTCACCGCGGCCCCCGCGCAGGCCGTCACGACGCCGTCCATCGTGGCCAAGGGCGGCTACGTGATGAACAACGGCACCGGCAAGGACCTGTACAACAAGGCGGCGGACACCCGGCGTTCCACCGGCTCCACCACCAAGATCATGACCGCGAAGGTCGTGCTCTCACAGCGGAACCTCAACCTGGACGCCAAGGTCACCATCCAGAAGGCGTACAGCGACTATGTCGTCTCCAAGAACGCCTCGCAGGCCCATCTGATCGTCGGCGACAAGGTCACCGTCCGTCAGCTGCTCTACGGGCTGATGCTGCCCTCCGGCTGCGACGCCGCCTACGCGCTGGCCGACAAGTTCGGCACCGGCACCACACGCGACGCGCGCGTGAAGTCCTTCATCGGCAAGATGAACGCCGACGTCAAGAACCTCGGCCTGAAGAACACCCACTTCGACTCCTTCGACGGCATCGGCAACGGCGGCAACTACTCGACGCCGCGCGACCTGACGAAGATCGCCGCCAGCGCGATGAAGAACGCCAACTTCCGCGCGATCGTGAAGACGAAGTCCTACACCGCGAAGACCATCACCAAGACGGGCAGCACCCGCACGATGGGCGCGTGGACCAACACCAACACGCTGCTGAGCAGCTACAGCGGCACCATCGGCGTCAAGACCGGCTCCGGCAAGGAGGCCGGCTACTGCCTGGTCTTCGCCGCGACCCGGGGCGGCAAGACCGTCATCGGCACGGTCCTGTCCTCCACGAACGCCTCCACCCGCGCGTCGGACGCCACGAAGCTCCTGAACTACGGCTTCTCCAAGGCCTGACACCCACTCACCTCGCTTTGCCCGACGGGCCCGCCGCACTCCAGCGACGGGCCCGTCGCCCTGTCGGCGGCACACTGATGGTGCTAGCGTCATTGGCACCATGCTGCTGCGTCTGGACCTGAACGACACGCGCCCCCTGCACGAGCAGGTCGCGGGCGCGATCCGGCGGGCCGTAGCCGAGGGCGAGTGCCGCGCGGGCGACCGTCTGCCGTCGGCCCGCGACCTCGCCGCGGCCCTGGACATCAACGTCAACACCGTCCTGCGCGGCCTGCGCGAACTACGGGACGAAGGGCTGCTGGAGTTTCGCCGTGGCCGGGGCATCACCGTCGCCGAGGGCGCCACCCGCCGCTCGGGCCTCCAGATCCGGGTGCGGGAACTGCTCGCGGAGGCGTCCCGACTGGGCTACAGCCGGACCGACGTCATCGAGATGATCCGGGGGGTGTCGTGACGACTGGTGAGGACGCGGGGCGCGACGGGGGGCGTACGGCGGCACGCTGGGCCGTTGTGGGTTGTACGGCCGCCGTCGCGGCGCTGATCGTGGTGGTGCCGTGGCTGTTGCGGGACCGGCTCCCCGACCGGTTGGCCACCCACTGGAGCGGGGGCGCGGCCCCCGACGGCTCGATGCCGTTCCGGGCGGCGTCCCTGTTCCCGGCGGCGATATGGCTGCTGGTCGTCCTCGCGGTGGGCCTGCGATGGCGCCGCTCATGGCCGACGCGCCGCACCTGGGTACCGGTGGCGCTGGCGCCGACGGCGACGATCCTCGTCGGCGCGCAGATCTCCGTCGTCCTGGCGAACCTGGACCGGACCCACTGGCACGACGCCCGTCAGCCGACTGCCGGCATCGCCGTGACCCTGGCCCTCGCCGCCCTCACCGGGGTGGTGACCTGGAGGCTCACCGTCCGCTCCGCGGCGACCGCGCCCCCGGCGCCGGGCCCGGAACTGCCCCTGGCCGACGACGAACAAGTGGTCTGGTTCTCCCGTGTCTCCAACCCCTGGCTCCAGTTGCTGGCGGCGCTGACCGGCCTGCTCACCGTCGCCACCGCCGTGGCCCTCGCCCTGGGCCTCGCCGCCCCGGCCGCGCTGTGGCCCGTGCTCCTGGGCGGCGCGGTCGTCTCCGTCGCCACGGCCCTCTGCTCGTCGGTCCAGGCGAAGGTCTCGGAAGCCGGCCTGGACGTCGCCTTCGGCCCATTCGGAAGGCCCACCCGCCGGTGGGCCCCGGCCGCCATCGAGTCGGCCCGTGCCGAACAGCGCCTGCCGTCCCAGGTCGGCGGCTGGGGCTACCGCCTCAGCAGCCTCGGCACCACGGTCATGCTCCGCGCCGGCGACTGTCTGGTCATACGGCCACGGGGCCGCCGTACGGACTTCGCGGTGAGCGTGGACGACGCGGAACGGGGGGCGGCACTGCTCAACGCGCTGCGCGCGCGGCAGCGTCCGTGAAGGCGGCCCAGGCGGAGGCATGAGGCGGTGGTCCGGCACGAAATCCGTTTGTGGGACCGGTCGTGCGCTGCCTACCGTCGGGGCATCGACGTGTAGCTCAGCAGCAGAGCACCGGGCTCGGGACCCGGAGGGCGCGGGGGCGGAACCCGCCACGTCGGCTATGAACGACGACGCTGAGCAGCAGCACCTCACGCAGGTGAACCCCGGATACGCGGCCGGCCGACTGGCCGCCGCACTCCGTACGGCCGCCACCCACCCTGACCGGCAGACCCGCCGGCGCGGCGAGGAACGCGGACGCAAGTGGCGTGCCGTGCTGGACGGGATGGCGAGCGGCCTGCTGACGATCGGTTCCCGTACGCCCGTGGCCGGGCTGCCCGCGTGGGTCACACCCGAGGTCGTCCGTGGTGGCTTCGCGACCGGCATGCCCAGTGCGGGCGGTCCGCTGCTCGACTTCGAGATCACCGCGGCGCGTCGCGCCGGTGTGCCCGAGGTGCGCCGGGAGTTGTTCCGCTATTTCCTGACCGATGACGGGCTCGCTCACCTGGGCGGCCTGCTCGACAGCGGTCGTTACGAGGTGGCCGTCCCCGAGGAGGCCGCTCTGCTCACCGTGGCCTGGCTGGTCCGGGCCGGAGAGCTCGACGCCGCACTGGACCTGGTCGAGGAGCTGGTGCCGTTCGCGGACCGGCTGCGGTTCAGCCCGCGACCGTCCGACCGGCCCGCGCCCGGGCCGGACGCGGTCCACCGCTCCACTGTCGGCGAGGCCGCCCAGACCCTCGCACGCCGGCGCCCCAGCACGGCCGTCGAGACGCAGCGCGAGGCGCTGGCCGTCTGGCAGCCCTTCGGTGACGAACTGCTCCTGCACTGGCTGGAGGTGACGAACGAGGAGGGATACATCTGCCTCCCCGGCCCCGGCGACCCCTGGCACCTCCGCTCCGCCGAGCTGCTGCGCCGCTACTGCGACCTGGCCCGGCGCCACACGTACTGCACCAAGCACCTCAAGCCCGGCGAGAACCTGGGCATCCTGCGCGGTGCGCTGGAGCAGACCGTGGCCGGGCGGGAACTCCCGCCGCGACGGCTCGGGCTGCTGCGGCACGCCGTCGCCTCCATGGTGCGGCGGCGCGGGGTCCCCGGCTCCGCCGAGCACACGGCGCTCCGCCGCGAGCAGGCGGCCCAGGCCTCGCTTCCCTCGCACCACGCGCTGGCCCGGGTCGTGCTGGGGCGGCTGTCCGGCCTGCCGCAGGACGGCGGGGCGGGCGAGGTGGAGCCGCTCGTCGCACCGGTGAGCGCCGAGGAGTCCGACGAGGCCGGTGTGCCCGTGGGCACGGCCGTGCCGGACGCCGTGCGCCGACCGGTCGAGGCGGCGCTCAGCGCGCCCGTCGGCACGCTCGTGGAGCGCGGTGTCGTGCCCTCGGCGGAGGTTCTGGCCGAACTGGTCCCCCAGCTCGTCGCCGCCACCACCGCAGCGGCACACCGTGATCCCGCGCTGCGGTCGCTCGCCGCCGCCAACTACCGCGCATTCCGCAACCGCCGCTCCCTGCTGCTGCTCAACCTCCAGCGGCAGGTACGCGTGGAAGAGCTGCCGTGGGTGCGGGCCGTGGCCGCACACCGTGTCGGCGACGGGGCGGACGAGGTGGCGGCCGCCACGCTGCGGCAGCTGGGTGGGCTCGCGGTGCGGGCGTTCCCCGGCACCATCCTGCCGAACCCGCTGGTCCGCGAGCTGTCCGTACTGGCCCGGCAGGCGGAGCTGAGTGCGCCCTTCGTGGAGGAACTCGCCGCGGACATCTTCATGGGCACGTTCACCCCGAAGTTCCTGACCGCCGCGCGCGCGGCGGCCGAACTCCTCGGCGGCGGCTCGCTGTACGAGCGTTACTACGCCATCGACTACCGGGCGGTGCGCAATCTGGCGGTCGTCGAAGCGGGCGAGGCCGTCCGCCGGTCGGGCGGGGCGCGTACGTCCCCCGGGTTCGCCACACTGTGCCGGCAGCGGGCCGCCGAGTTCGCACCGGGCACAGGCGCGTTCGGCTCCTCGGTCGCCGCGAACGGCACGGTGATCGAGCAGGCACAGATCCTCACCACGCACAACCTGGCGACGCTCGTCGACCGGGTCGGGATCGAGCCCGGCGCGGGCTGGGACGAGCTGGCCCTGTCCTGTTTCGCGGCGGTGTGCCGGCTGACCGGGCGCGTGCACCGCAACCCGCGTCCGCTCGGCACCATCAAGGACGTCGCCTACGGCTGGCGGCAGATGGTGTTCTTCGTGACACTGTGCGCGCCGGACGACCAGCGGCGGACCGTGGACCGTCTGACGGAGGAGCTCGCGCGGCAGCCCTGGCACGTCGCCGCACGCCTCGCCCCCGCCCTCACGGGCCTGCGGCAGGTGGTGCGGGGCGGGTCGGCGGACGAAGGCGAAGGCCGGCGACTGCTGGGGTGGACCACCGGTGACCACTGGCTGCGCGCGGACCCGGAACCGACGGGCCCTGGTGTACCGCGTTGGGAAGGGGCGAGACCGTGAGCGGTGGTTGCGGCCTCAGCATGCTCGCAGGTGCGAGCAGCAGCGGGACTGTCCCGAGACAGTGGCTGAGAGTCACTGTCTCGGGAGGTCCGACGGTCACGCCCAGGTGATCAACCGCTTCGGCTGTTCCAGGATCGCCGCCACGTCGGCCAGGACCTTGGAGCCCAACTCGCCGTCCACCAGGCGGTGGTCGAAGCTCAGCGCCAGCGTGGTGACCTGGCGCGGCTTGACCTTGCCCTTGTGGACCCACGGCTGGAGCTTGATCGCGCCGACCGCGAGGATCGCCGACTCACCGGGGTTGAGGATCGGCGTGCCGGTGTCGACGCCGAAGACGCCGACGTTCGTGATCGTCACCGTGCCGCCCTGCATCGCCGCCGGGGACGTCTTGCCCTCGCGGGCCGTCGACACCAGGTCGGACAGCGCGTCGGACAGCTCCGGCAGCGTCTTGGCGTGGGCGTCCTTGATGTTGGGGACGATCAGGCCGCGCGGAGTGGCCGCGGCGATGCCGAGATTGACGTAGTGCTTGACCACGATCTCCTGGGCCGCCTCGTCCCAGGACGCGTTGATGTCCGGGTTGCGGCGGATGGCGATCAGCAGCGCCTTGGCGATCAGCAGCAGGGGGTTCACGCGGCGGCCGGCGAACTCCTTGTCCTGCTTCAGCTCCTCGACCAGCTTCATCGTGCGGGTCACGTCGATCGTCACGAACTCCGTGACGTGCGGCGCGGTGAACGCGGAGCCGACCATCGCCGCGGCCGTCGCCTTGCGGACGCCCTTGATGGGGATGCGGGTCTCGCGGGCGGTGTCGTACGACGCCGGGGCCGCCGCCGGGGCGACCGTCCTCGGCTGGGGCGCCGGCTCCGTGGCCGGTTCCGTGACCTGCTGCGGGGCCGCCGCCGCGTGGACGTCCTCGCGAGTGATGACGCCGTCCGGGCCGGACGGGGTGACCGTCGCGAGGTCGACGCCGAGGTCCTTGGCCAGCTTGCGCACCGGCGGCTTGGCCAGCGGGCGCGGCCGGTCCATGACCTCCGCGGGGCCGTGGCCGTTCAGCTCCGCCTGGACCGCCGCCGCGGCGGGCTCCTGCGCGGTGGCCGGTGCCTTGCGCGGGCGGCGCTTGGTGGACGAGGTCGCCACGCCGTAGCCGACCAGGACCGGCTGGCGGCCCGAGCCGACGGACGCGGCTTCCTTCGGTTCCTCGGCCTTCACAGCCTCGCCCTTCGGGGCCTCGGCCTTCTCGGCCTCCGGCTGCGGTGCCTCCTCGGCCGGTGCCCCGCCGGACACGTCGACGGCGATGATCGCCGTGCCCACGTCGACCGTGGTGCCCTCGGGGAAGCGCAGCTCGCGGACCACGCCGTCGTAGGGGATGGGCAGTTCGACGGCCGCCTTGGCGGTCTCGACCTCGCACACCACCTGGCCGTCGGTGACCGTGTCGCCCGGCTGGACGTACCACTTGAGGATCTCGGCCTCGGTGAGTCCCTCGCCCACGTCGGGCATCTTGAACTCGCGTACGGACCCTTCAGTCATCGTCGTCACGACCCTCTCCTCAGTACGCCAGGGCACGGTCGACGGCGTCGAGCACCCGGTCCAGGTCCGGCAGATACTCCTCCTCCAGGCGGGCCGGCGGGTACGGGGCGTGGTAACCGCCCACGCGCAGCACGGGCGCCTCCAGGTGGTAGAAGCAGCGCTCCGTGATCCGGGCGGCGATCTCCGCGCCGGAGCCGAAGAACACCGGTGCCTCATGGACGACGATCAGGCGACGGGTCTTCTCCACCGAGGCCTGGATGGTGTCGAAGTCCAGCGGGGAGACCGAGCGCAGGTCCAGGACCTCCAGGTTGCGGCCCTCCTCGGCGGCCGCGTCCGCGACCTCCTGGCAGAGCTTCACCATCGGGCCGTACGCGGCGAGGGTCAGGTCGGTGCCCGGGCGGACCACCTGGGCCTTGTGCAGGGGGCCGGGGATCGCCTCGGTGTTGACCTCGCCCTTGTCCCAGTAGCGCCGCTTCGGCTCGAAGAAGATCACCGGATCGTCGCTCTGGATGGCCTGCTGCATCATCCAGTACGCGTCGGAGGCGTTGGACGGGGAGACCACCTTCAGGCCCGCCACGTGCGCGAAGAGCGCCTCGGGGGACTCGGAGTGGTGCTCGACCGCGCCGATGCCACCGCCGTAGGGGATGCGGATGACGACCGGCATCTTGACCTTGCCCAGCGAGCGGGCGTGCATCTTCGCCAGCTGGGTGACGATCTGGTCGTAGGCCGGGAAGACGAATCCGTCGAACTGGATCTCCACGACCGGGCGGTAGCCGCGCAGGGCCAGGCCGATGGCCGTGCCGACGATGCCGGACTCGGCGAGCGGGGTGTCGATGACGCGGTCGTCACCGAAGTCCTTCTGCAGGCCGTCCGTCACCCGGAAGACACCGCCGAGCTTGCCGACGTCCTCACCCATGATGAGGACCTTGGGGTCGGTTTCCAGGGCGCGGCGCAGCGACTCGTTGATCGCCTTGGCCAGGGCCATCTTCTCCGCTGCCATGTCAGACCCCCTCTGCGTCCGTGAACGACGCCTGGTAGGCGGCGAACTGGGCGCGCTCCTCGTCGACGAGCGCGTGCCCGTCCGCGTACACGTTCTCGAAGATGGCGAAGTGGTCCGGGTCCTGCATGGCGCGGACCGCTTCGCGCACTCGTTTGCCCAACGCTTCGCTCTCGGCCTCGAGTTCCGCGAAGAATCCCTCGTCCGCGTGGTTTGAGGCCTCCAGGTAGCGGCGAAGGCGCAGGATCGGGTCCTTGGCCTCCCAGGCGAGGCGCTCCTCGTCACCGCGGTAGCGCGAGGGGTCGTCGGAGGTGGTGTGGGCGCCCATGCGGTAGGTCCACGCCTCGATCAGTGCCGGGCCCTCACCGCGCCGGGCGCGCTCCAGCGCCCACCGGGTCACGGCGAGGGAGGCCAGCACGTCGTTGCCGTCGACGCGCACACCCGGGAAGCCGAAACCCTGGGCGCGCTGGTAGAGGGGCACGCGGGTCTGCTTCTCGTTGGACTCGGAGATCGCCCACTGGTTGTTCTGGCAGAAGAACACGACCGGCGCGTTGTAGACGGCGGCGAAGTTGAACGCCTCGTTCACGTCGCCCTGGCTGGAGGCGCCGTCGCCGAAGTAGGCGATGACCGCGCTGTCGGCGCCGTCCTTGGCGATGCCCATGGCGTAGCCGGTGGCGTGCAGCGCCTGGGAGCCGATGACGATCGTGTAGAGGTGGAAGTTGTTGCCGTTGGGGTCCCACCCGCCGTTGTTCACACCCCGGAACATGCCGAGCAGGTTGGTCGGGTCGACGCCGCGGCACCAGGCGACGCCGTGCTCGCGGTAGGTCGGGAAGACGTAGTCGTCCTCGCGGGTGGCGCGGCCGGAGCCGATCTGGGCGGCCTCCTGGCCGAGCAGCGAGGCCCACAGGCCCAGCTCACCCTGGCGCTGCAGGGAGGTGGCCTCGGCGTCGAAGCGGCGGGTGAGCACCATGTCGCGGTAGAGGCCGCGCAGCTCCTCGGGGGTGATGCCGGCGACGTAGGCGTCGTACTCGGCGTTCTTGACCCGCTTGCCCTCGGGCGTCAGCAGCTGTACGAGCTCCGGCTCGGTGCTCTTCGCGGCGCGGGTGGTGCGGGTGGCGCGCTTGGTACCGGTGTTTCCGGCCGTCTTGCCACCGCTGGTTGCGGTCGCCGTGCTGCCGTCGGTCCCGGCCTTGCTTGCGGCGCTGCGTCGCGGCTTGCGCGGGGCAGTGCTCTCCACGGTCACGTGTGCTCCTCCGTCGGTCCGGCCCCGGGGTTGCCGGTTGGCCTGGGGGTCCCCCCTGCTCGTCGAGAGCTTGGGGGAGGCTCACCTGATCCGACCACCGGGCACGGGGTGGGTGCCACTCGGCCGGGAACAGGCGTGACAGGTGCCCCGGCGAGCGCCCTGCAACAATCACGTTACCCAGTGCTCCACATTTCTGTGAAACCCCTTCTGACCTGCGTTTTTACTCGGATTTCCAAGTACTTTTGATAGGAGGTCCGAGTACTTCGCCGGTCTTTCGGGGATGCCGCTGGTCACGGCCGTGCAGGGGGCCGGAACAGGGGGCACGTTATCCCGGTCACCCCTGGCTCGGGAAGAGCTTGCGGGTGACGGCGCCCCGGCGCGTGGAGCCGAACGAATCGCCGTATTCGCCTCTGACGGAGGCCGGCACCTCCTCACCCCGGGCGGTTTATACGGAATTTATTCCGGACCGGTGATGCCATACGCCCTTTTGGATGCGCGCGGCACCTTTCGGCTCCGCCCCCCTCACTCCACTGGACCATTTCCGGTACACCCTGCGACCGGAAATGACTGTCTGTGACAACGCCCAGCTCACAGGCTCGGTTCCTGCCCTAGCATCGGGGCGTGCCGCGCCCGTGTGTACCACCCCCCGCGCCTCAGGCGCCCCCGTTACGCGCCTTGTTGAGCCGTTATGCCGCCGGTTCCGTGCTCTCCTGCGAGCCGGTCGCCCAGGGCCTGCTGAACCGCGGCTACCACCTGTGCACCACCCGCGGGCGCTACTTCCTCAAGCACCACTCCGACCCCGACACCGCCGATCCGGCCGCGATCGAGCGCCGGCACCGCGCCACCCAGCGCCTGGCCGGGCTCGGCGTCCCGGTGGTCCCGCCGCTGACCGGCCGCGACGGCCGTACGGTCGCCGTGATCGGCGGCCATGCCTACGCCCTGCACCCCTGGATCGACGGCCGCCACCGCCACGGCGGCCAGCTCACCAGGAGTGAGTCCGCGCGCCTGGGCGCCCTCCTGGGCGCCGTGCACGCCTGCCTGGAGCGCGTGATGCCACCCAAGGGGCGCACCCGGCCCTCCGCGAGCCCCCATCCCGTGGAGAGCGCCGACCCGGCGGCCACCTTCACGCTCATCGACGAACTCCTCGCGCGCGTGGGCCGCCACCGCCCCGCCGACTCCTTCGACGAGCTGGCCCGCCACCGCCTGCTGGAGCGCCGCGAGCTGCTGCGACGGCACGCCGGCCGGCGCCCTCCGTGCGGCGGGCCGGTGGGCTGGGTGCACGGCGACTTCCACCCGTTCAACCTGCTCTACCGCGACGAGGCGCCCGCCGCGATCGTCGACTGGGACCGTCTGGGCGTACAGCCGCGTGCCGAGGAGGCCGTACGCGCCGCCGTGATCTTCTTCGTCCAGCCGGGGGGCACCCTCGATCTGCCCAAGGTGCGCGCCTACGCACGCGCCTACCGGCGCGCCGCCGGGGCCACGTCCTGCGAGCTGGCGGCGGCCGTGCACCGGGTGTGGTGGGAGCGGCTGAACGACTTCTGGATGCTGCGCTGGCACTACGAGCGCGACGACACCCGCGCGGATCCGCAGTTCCCGGCGGCGTCCGCGCTCGTCGTGTGGTGGACGCGGCGCTACGAGGCCGTCAGCGACGCGTTCACGCAGTGAGCGACGCGTCTTCGTCCCAAGTGACCACGCGTGCGCGGCACCCGGCGGAAACAGCGCGCGCGTGGCGCCTTGAGGGGGCATCACGCGCGCGTGGAAGAGTGGAAGAAGAGCAGCCGTGGCGTCAGGGGGTGGTGCCGCCGGCCCCGGCGGTGACACCGGTCGTGGTGCCGCTGCCGGTCGTGGTGCCGCTGCCGGTCGTCGTGCCGCCGTCGGTGGTGCCGCCGTTGTTCGTCGTCCCGCCGTCCGTGGTGCTCCCGCCGTCCGTGGTGCCGCCGTCCGTCGTCCCGCCGTCGGTGGTGCCGCCGTTGGTCGTGCCGCCGTCCGTCGGGTTCGAGGACTGGGTGCCCGGGTCCGTCGGCTCGTCCGAGGGCGGGTTGGAGTTCTGCTGCGACGGCGTGTACGACGGGGTGTACGACGGCCGGTTCCACGTGCCGGAGCCCGACCCGGTGTTGTCGTCGCTCGTCCCGCCCGAGCCGTCGTCGGTCGTCTCGTCGCTCGGCGACGGGCTGGGGCTCTGCTGCGACTGGGATTGGGAGATGCTCGGCGACGGGGTGGTCTCCGGCTTGCCGCCCTTGGTGCCGGTGCCCTTGACGGCCAGCGCCACCCCCGCCGCGATCGCGATCACCGCGAGCACGGCCAGGACCCACAGCTTGCCGCGGCCACTGCCCTTGTTGCCGTGCCCCTCGAAGCCGCCCTCGTCGCCGTTGCCGTACCCGTTGGGCAGGATCGGCTGCGGGATCTGCGCGGTACCGGGTCCGTGGTTGCCGGGGTGCGCCATCACGGTCGTGTGCGCGAAACCGCCCGCCGGTGTGTGCCGGCCGTCGTGCGCGGCCACCGGGCCGGTGTTCCAGGTGCCGGTGTGGCCGCCCTGGTCGTACAGCATCTGCAGCGCGTACTGGACCAGCCCGCGCATCTCCTCGGCCGTCTGGAAGCGGTCGTCGGGCTCCTTGGCCAGCGACCGCATCACCAGGCCGTCCAGCTCCGGCGGGCAGCCCTCGGAGGCCTCGGACGGCGGCGTGGGAATGTCCTGCACGTGCTGGTAGACCACCGACAGCGGGGTCTCGCCGGTGAACGGCGGCCGCAGCGACAGCAGTTCGTACAGCAGGCAGCCCACCGCGTACAGGTCGGAGCGGTGGTCGACCGCCTTGCCGAGTGCCTGCTCCGGCGACAGGTACTGCGGGGTGCCCATCACCATGCCGGTCTGCGTCATCGTCGTCGACGCGCCGTGCAGGGCGCGGGCGATGCCGAAGTCCATCACCTTCACGGCACCGTTGTCAGTGATGATGACGTTGGCCGGCTTGATGTCGCGGTGCACGATGCCGTGCTGATGCGAGTAGGCCAGCGCCTCCAGCACCCCGGAGACGATGATGAGCGCCTGCTCGGGGCCCGGCGCCTCGGCGTTGAGCAGCAGGTCGCGGATCGTACGGCCCTCGACCAGCTCCATGACGATGTACGGCACGCTCTGGCCGCCGACGGCGTCCTCGCCGGAGTCGTACACGGCGACGATGGCGTGGTGGTTGAGGCCGGCCACCGACTGCGCCTCACGTGTGAAGCGGGCCTTGGACACCGGGTCCTCGGCCAGGTCGGCGCGCAGCAGCTTGACCGCGACGGTACGCCCGAGCCGTACGTCCTCGGCCGCGAACACCTCGGCCATACCGCCCCGGCCGAGCCGGTGCGTCAGCCGGTACCGGCCGTCGCCGACAAGCCCGCCGTTGCCCCAGTTCTCCGGCGCATCTGACATACCGCCGCCAGTCGCCTCGGGGTCGGACGGGCCCTGAGCGCGCTGCTGCTGTGCCATCAGTCCTCGCCGTCGTTTCTGCCCGCGGTGCGCGCGGTGTTGTTACGGTCTCCGTCGGCCACGCTACAGCCTCGGCGCAAGGCGCCGGTCCCGGATGGGCGTGCTGACCGGTACGAGACGGACCGGCCATCAAACCCCGCATCCGTCCGCTCGTGCAAATTGTGTGTACCGGCCCTACGGCGCCTGTAACGCTTCCGCGACGCTTCTTTCGCGTACGGTCACGGAACGGGCACCGAGCTTGACGTGTCAGTGCCCTCGGGCAGACTTGGCCGGGAATAGCACAGTGGATCAACGAACATCCGAGAACGTCGGCGCCGAAAGGGCTGTGGGGGACGCGAGATGAGCCAGGACGGCGCACAAGGTCGCTATGCGGGGCAAGCACTCGCGAACGGCCGGTACCAGCTGCGCGATCTGCTCGGCGAGGGCGGCATGGCCTCGGTGCACCTGGCCTACGACGCCGTGCTCGACCGCCAGGTCGCGATCAAGACGCTGCACACCGAGCTGGGCCGCGAACAGGCCTTCCGTGAGCGCTTCCGCCGTGAGGCCCAGGCCGTGGCGAAGCTCACGCACACCAACATCGTCTCGGTCTTCGACACCGGCGAGGACGATCTCGGCGGCGCCACGATGCCGTACATCGTCATGGAGTACGTCGAGGGCCGCCCGCTCGGCTCGGTGCTCGCCGACGACATCCGGCAGCACGGCGCGATGCCCGCCGACAAGGCGCTGAAGATCACCGCGGATGTGCTCGCGGCACTGGAGATCAGCCACGAGATGGGGCTGGTCCACCGCGACATCAAGCCCGGCAACGTGATGATGACCAAGCGCGGCGTGGTCAAGGTGATGGACTTCGGCATCGCGCGGGCGATGCAGTCCGGCGTCACCTCGATGACGCAGACCGGCATGGTCGTCGGCACCCCGCAGTACCTGTCGCCCGAGCAGGCCCTCGGCCGCGGCGTGGACGCGCGCAGTGACCTGTACTCGGTCGGCATCATGCTGTTCCAGCTGGTCACCGGGCGGCTGCCGTTCGACGCGGATTCGCCGCTCGCGATCGCGTACGCGCACGTGCAGGAGGAGCCGCCGCTGGCCTCCTCGATCAACCGTGCGCTGCCGCCGGCCGTGGACGCACTGATCACGCGCGCGCTGAAGAAGAACCCGAACGAGCGGTTCCCGACGGCCGAGTCCATGCGCGACGAGTGCCTGCGGGTGGCCGCTTCCTGCCGGCCGGCCCCGCCGAGCATCGTCCCCGGCACCCATGCGCCGAGCGGCGCGGGCGTCGGCTCCGCGGTGTTCCCGCCGCTCGACCAGGGCGCCCCGGCCCCGCACGGCAACGTCCAGACGCCGTACCACCCGACCCCGACGCCGGTCCCGAACCCGTACGGCACCACCCCGCCGCCGTCCACGCCGGCCCCGGCGTACGGCTACCCGCAGCAGGGCGGCTACCCGACGCCGTACGGCACGCAGCCGCCGGCCGCCTCCACCCCGCCGCCGTACAACATCACGCCGCAGCCGTCGGCCCCGGCGAGCTCAGGCGGCAAGAGCAACAAGCCGGTGATCATCGGCTCCGTCGTCGTCGCCCTGCTCGCCGTCGGCGGCCTCCTCGTCGCCCTGCTGGCGAACAACGGCAGCAGCGACGACCAGGGCAAGGGCGGCGACACCACCGGCCCCACGGCATCAGCGTCCAAGGCGGCCGGCTACCGCGGCCCGGACCTCACGCGCACGGTCAAGAAGGACGAGTGCACGGAACCGCAGAAGTCGTGGAACGACGAGACCAAGATCCAGCTCCCCGACTTCCGGTACAAGAACATCGACTCGGTGCGGGCCTGCGCGCAGGCCGCCGGCTGGAAGCTCGACATCAAGAAGGTCGACGAGAACACCTACGGTGACGGCGCGGTCATGCTGCAGTTCCCTGCGCCCGGCACGGACATCGACCCGAAGGACGTCGAGATCCAGCTGAACGTCTCCACGGGCAACCCGGCGTCGTAACGGCGCGGAGCGCGCGAACACACGAAAGGGGGCCCGGCGGTGATCGCCGGGCCCCCTTCGTCACATCGGCGGGCGTGGCTGCGTTTTTCGTCGCGTCGGCGGGTGTTACTGCCTTGACTTGCGTGACGGGCGCTTACAGGTACGGGCCGCCCGTGCGGCCGGCTGCGCGTACGTCGTCCTGGCCGTCGAGGAGCGCGCCCGGCGGGAGAGCCCGGCGCATCTGCTCCAGCTGGGCCCGCGCCGCCATCTGCTGGGCGAACAGGGTCGTCTGGATCCCGTGGAAGAGTCCCTCCAGCCAGCCGACCAACTGCGCCTGCGCGATGCGCAGTTCCGCATCCGTGGGGGTCGCGTCGTCGTCGAAGGGCAGGGAGAGCCGCTCCAGCTCCTCCACGAGCTCAGGCGCCAGACCGTCCTCCAGCTCCTTCACCGAGCTGGCGTGGATCTCCTTCAGCCGGGCCCGGCTCGCCTCGTCCAGCGGAGCCACGCGCACCTCTTCGAGCAGCTGCTTGATCATGCTTCCGATACGCATGACCTTCGCCGGCTGCTCGACCTGCTCCGTCACCGGAGTCTCGCGGGACTCGCCGTCTGAGTCGACACCGCCGAGCGCCATGCCGTCCTGGCCCACGACCAGGATCTTCTGGGCGTTCTCCGGCGACCTATCGTTCCTCGGCATCTCCATACCGTCATTCTCTCGCACCCTTGTACCTCACCACGGTGGTGCCCCCGGCGGAGGTTGATCCACCCTTTCCGCCCGACGGGGCAATCCGGAATGCCGGGTCTGTCCGCCCGTGCCAGGCTTGTTCCATCGATCTTGGCGGCCTGTTCCCGGGAGGGGGTCACCGACGTGACTCCATGGCGGCGCGCGACACGCGCGACACGCGCGACAAGGGTGTGCACGGTGCTCGCGGGGGTCACCGCCTGCGCACTTGGGGGCGGGACGGCCGCACCGGCCTGCGCGGCCGTGCCTGCGTCCGCCGGTGTGTTCTCCGTGGTCGGGCCATCCTTCGCGACCCCGGTGCCGCTCGTCGGCCGGACCGCGCGTGAGCCGTCGCGCGAGGTGGATCCCTCCCCGGCCTCCGGCGACTCCGAGGACTCCGCGGAGATCGACGATACCGACGGCTCGGACGGCTCCGGCGCCGCGTCTGCCACCTCGTCGTCCGGCTCCTCGGACGACGACGCCCACGGCTCCGCCTCCCCGCAGGCCTCCTCGCGCCCCTCCCACCACTCCCACTCCCCTGCGCGCCCGCATTCCTCCGCACCCCCGGAGCGGCCCGCGCACTCCTCTGCTGTCCCCTTCTCCGCTCGGCCCGGCCCGTCCGCGTCCACGGACCCCTCGGCCTCCGCCGGCGAGACCCGACGGGCCGGGAGCCGGGCCGGTGAGGGTCGGGAGCGTCCGGGGCGCGCCCACGACCCGCTGCGGGAGAGCGCACGGGACGAGGGGGCGACGGAGAACGAGGACGCCGGTCAGGGCATCGACAACGGCGACGACATGTACGTACCGCAGGAGCAGGAGGCCGGGCTCATGCCGTCGGCGTCCGCATCGGTGCCCACGCGGCAGTCGGTGCGGGCGGAGAGCCCCGTCGACCCGGTGCTGCGGATCCTGCCGCTCGGCAGCGGCCTGGTCCTCATCGGGCTGGGGCTGGCACTCGGCCTGCTCGCACTGCGGCTGCGCCGCGAACCCCGGCTGTACCGGACAGGGAGCCGTTAGACCCCTCGGACGGGGAGCCGCTGATCCTTCGGTTCCGCCCCTTGCCGTCGCGGCGTACGCGAGTAATGTGAATTACATGATTACACCGGATCAGCGTGAGCGGTTGCGCGGCTGGTTCGCCGGCCGGCTGCCGGACGATCTCTTCGTCAGGCTGGTGGAGGTGACGGTGGATCGCGAGGAGATCACCGTCATCGGTGAGATTCCGCAGCCCCGGCTGCCCGACGCCGCCTCGGCCGTGGAGCGGGAGTCTGCGGTGCAGGGCCGGGTGCAGGAGTTCCGGCAACGGACCCGCGAGGAGCGGATCGACGTGGCGCGCGAGGCCGAGCACCGCTTCGGCAAGAAGGTCTCGTGGGGCGTCGAGTGCGGCGGTGAGCGGGTGATGTTCACCCAGGTCGCCGCCCCGGTGATGACCCGGCTGCGACAGCCGGAGCGGCAGGTGCTCGACACCCTGGTCGCCGGCGGCGTGGCACGCAGCCGCAGCGACGCGCTCGCCTGGTGCGTACGGCTGGTGCGGCGGCACACCGACGACTGGCTGTCCGAGCTGCGCGACTCCCTGGAACACGTCGAGCGCGTCCGCGCCCAGGGTCCTGACGCCGAGCCCGCGGACGGACCCGGCGACGGGAAGCGGACCTAGAACTGCCTCAGAGCCACCCGGATCTCCCTCAGGGCGCGATCAGCAGCACCTTGCCGATGTGCCCGCTGTCCTCCACGACCCGGTGGGCGGCGGCCGCGTCGCTCATCGGCAGTTCCCGGTCGACGACGGGACGCACATGCCCGGCGTCCACCAGCGGCCACACGTGCTCGCGTACGGCCGCGACGATGGCCGCCTTCTCGTCCAGCGGCCGGGCCCGGAGCGAGGTCGCGCTGATCGCGCCGCGCTTGCTCAGCAGGGCGCCGATGTTCAGCTCGGCCTTGACGCCGCCCTGCATACCGATGATCGCGAGCCGGCCGTTGACGGCGAGCGCGCGGACGTTGCGGTCGAGGTACTTGGCGCCCATGTTGTCGAGGATGACGTCCACGCCGGCCCCGTCGGTGGCCTCCCGGACCTCCTCCACGAAGTCCTGCTCGCGGTAGTTGATGAGGATGTCCGCGCCCAGCCCGGCGCAGTACTCCAGCTTCTCCTTCGTACCCGCCGTCACCGCGACCTTCGCGCCGGCCGCCTTGGCGAGCTGGATCGCCATCGTGCCGATGCCGCTGGAGCCGCCGTGCACCAGCAGCGTCTCGCCGGGGCGCAGATGGGCGACCATGAAGACGTTCGACCAGACCGTGCAGACGACCTCGGGCAGCGCGGCGGCCTGCCGGAGGTCCACGCCCTGCGGCACCGGCAGCAGCTGCCCGGCCGGCACGGCGACCTTCTGGGCGTAGCCACCGCCCGACAGCAGCGCGCACACCTCGTCGCCGACGCTCCAGCCGGACACGCCGGGGCCGAGGGCGGCGATGCGCCCGGAGCACTCCAGGCCGGGGTACGAGGAAGCGCCCGGCGGCGGTTCGTAGAAGCCCTGCCGCTGCAGGATGTCGGCCCGGTTGACGGCACTGGCCACCACCTCGACCAGGACCTCGCCCTCGCCGGGCACCGGGTCGGGGACCTCGTCCCACACCAGCGCCTCGGGACCACCAGGTTCGGGAATCGTGATCGCATGCATGAGGGCGACGCTACCCCTGCACCCTTCCCGCATGCGGGCGATGGTGCCGCGGGGCGCACCTGGGCCCTCCCGTGTGCGGGTGAGCCTCAGGCGCGGGCCGGGCCGGGGCCCTTCTGCGGCTCCGGGGCGCGCACGATGGTGATGACCCGGTCCGTCAACTGGAGTGCGCCGACCGCCGGATCGTCGTAGCCGAGCACCCGGTGCCCGCGGACGACGCTCACCACCAGGTCGGCCGTCTCGCGCGGGCTGCGGCCCGCCTCCGCCCTGGTGACCGGCCGCTCCACCAGGTCGAGTCCACTGCCCTGCTGGATGAGGTCCTCCATGACCAGCCCCGCCGCGGGGCTGAGGACGGACAGCCCCAGCAGCCGGCCCGCCGCTCCCGCGCTGGTGATGACCTCGTCGGCGCCCGACTGCCTCAGCAGCGGCGCGTTCTCCTCCTCGCGCACCGCGGCCACGATCACCGCCTCCGCGTTGAGCTGCCGGGCCGTCAGCGCCACCAGGACAGCCGTGTCGTCGCGCTGGGTCGCGATGACGATCCGCCCCGCCCGCTGCACCTCCGCCCGGCGCAGCACATCACTACGGGTGCCGTCGCCGACCACGCCCGTGTAGCCCTCGGCGGTCGCGGCGTCGACCACGCTCGCCGACGGGTCGACCACGACGACCCGTTCCTTCTTCAGCCCCGTCGCGCACACGGTCCGGATCGCGGACCGCCCCTTGGTGCCGAACCCGACGACAACGGTGTGGTCGCGCACGATGGGCCCTCCCGGCTCGTGTTGGATCCTGACGGGCACGGTCCCGTCCGCAACCATGGTGCCGTCCGAACGGATCAACGAGGCAGGGGGCACACCCATGTCAGGGGGCACACGATGAAGGCCGAGCACCGACCGACGCGGGCGTCCTCGCTGCTGCGGTCCGTCTGGTACCGCACACGTACCGAGGCCCGTGACGACGCCGAGGCCGGCCGGACCATCACCATGCCGACCCAGACCGTCACGCCCCCGCTGCAGCAGGTCCTGCGCCGCCTCGCCATGGCCCTGCTGGTCCTCGTCCTCACCACGCTGATCGTCTACGTCGATCACGACGGCTACCGCGACAGCGCGGACGACTCCGTCGACCTGCTGGACGCGGCCTACTACGCCACCGTCACCCTCTCCACGACCGGGTACGGCGACATCACCCCGATCGGCGATACCGCCCGGCTCGTGAACATCCTGGTCATCACGCCCCTGCGCGTGCTGTTCCTGATCATCCTGGTCGGCACCACCCTGGAGGTCCTCACCGAGCGCACCCGTCAGCAGGTCCGCATCCACCGCTGGCGCGCCCGCACCGAGGACCATGTAGTGGTCATCGGATACGGCACCAAGGGCCGCCATGCCGTGCAGACGCTCGTCGGGCAGGGCATCCCCAAGGACCGGATCGTCGTCGTGGACGCCCAGCGCAAGATGGCGAACACCGCCTCCGACGACGGGCTGGTCTCCGTCATCGGTGATGCCACCCGCTCCGAGACGCTGCTCAAGGCCGAGGTGCAGCGGGCGGGCCGGGTCATCGTCGCCCCGCAGCGCGACGACACCGCCACCCTCGTCACGCTCACCGCCCGCCAGCTCAACCGGCGCGCCACCATCGTCGCCGCCGTACGGGAGGACGAGAACGCGCCGCTGCTCAAACAGTCGGGCGCCGACACGGTGATCACCACGTCAAGTTCGGCCGGGCGGCTGCTCGGGGTGTCCATGGTGAGCCCGTCCGTGGCCCGGACCCTGGAGGACCTGATGACCCTGGGCAGCGGGCTGGACCTCGTCGAGCGTGCGGTGACCGCGGAGGAGGTAGGAAAGGCGCCGCGCGCCTGTGCCGACCTGGTGGTGGCGGTCGTCCGCGGCAAGCAGCTGCTGGACTACACCGACCCCCGGCTGACCGAGCTGCACGTCGGCGACCGGGTGATCACCGTCAGCCGGGCGGTGCCGGTGCGGGAGGAGCGTTGAGACTTCACACCACCGCCCGCACGTGAGACGTCACACCACTGCCCGCCGTTTCACGTGAAACAGCCGGTCTGGCACCGTTTCACGTGAAACAGACACCGATTCCCGCCGTCGCCCACGGCAGGTCGAGCATCTCGGTCTCCTGGCCCTGCTGGGCGCCACCCGGTGGCACGACGGCGAGGGCGTCCGCCGCCGCGATGCCGCGCAGCATGGCCGGGCCGTTGTAGTGCAGCGGCACGGCCTGGTCGCCGCGCAGGACGACAGGGACGAGTCGCGTGTCGTACGGGTGTCCGTGGACCGCGTCCCGCAGCGGCAGCGTGTACCCCTCGGGCACCGGATGGGCCGCGAGCGCGCGCAGCAACGGCTCGGCGAGCGTGAGCAGGCCGGACACCGCGGCGAGCGGGTTGCCGGGCAGCCCGACGAGATGCCGGCCGTCCTGGAGACGGGCGAGCAGCATCGGGTGTCCGGGACGCACCTTGACGCCGTCGACCAGCAGCTCGGCGCCGATACGGCTCAGCGTGGGGTGGACGTGGTCGACGGGGCCCGCGGCGGTGCCACCGGTGGTGACGATCACGTCGGCCTCCGACGTGGTGACGGCGGTGTGCAGGGCCTCGGCGTCGTCCCCGAGCCGCCGGACGGCGGTGACGTCGGCGCCGAGCGCGCGCAGCCACGGCGGCAGCAGCGGACCGAGGGCGTCGCGGATCAGTCCGTCGTGCGGCAGCCCTTCGGTGAGCAGTTCGTCCCCGAGGACGAGCAGGTCGACGCGCGGCCGGCGTAGGGCCGTGAGGGTGTCGTATCCGGCGGCGGCCGCCAGGCCGAGCACCGCCGGGGTCACGAGGGCACCGGCGGACAGCAGCTGGTCACCGCTGCGGCACTCCTGGCCGCGTGGGCGGATGTCCTGGCCGGTGACCATCTCCCGGGTGGCGTGCAGCCGGCCCTTGTCATCGGTGCGGCCGTGTTCGCTGCGCAGCACAGCGGTGGTGCCCGCGGGGACGCGTGCGCCGGTGGCGATGCCGACGGCCTCGCCGTCGACGAGCGGTGCGGGTTCGCCGTGCCCCGCGAGCACACCGGTCTCGCGGACGTCCCAGGGGCCCGGCCCGGCGACCGCCCAGCCGTCCATCGCCGAGGTGTCGAAGGACGGAAGGTCGGTGAGTGCGGTGAGCGGGGCGGCCAGGCTGAGGCCGAGGGCGTCGGCCAGGGACACGGAGACGTTCGCCGCGCGGGGGTCGCGCCGCCGTCCGGCGCGGGCGGCGATCGCCCGGGCATCGGGCCAGGGGGTGGCCTTGTGACGGGCGTGCGGGTCGGCGTGGCCATGCCGGTCGGGGGGCTCGGGCCCGGAGGCGGGTGCGGGGACGTGGTCGCCGGCGCCGCACGTGTGGCCGGCCCGGTCCGGGCGGGGCCGGTCGGGCTGGGGCCGGTCCTTGACCAGGGCGAGCGCCTCCTCGACGTCGAGCTCGTCGGCGTCCTGCTCGTCCCGGATGCGGCCGGCGGTCATCCGGCGTCCGGGCGGGTGTCGGGCGTGGCGTCGGGGGCCACGTCGGGCTTGTCGCCGCCCTCGCCGGCCCAGCGCTGGGCGAGAGCCGCGGCCTTGTGGGCGGCGTCGGCTACGGCCTGCGGGCCGCCTCCGGCGCGGGCGGCGGCGTAGCCGACGAGGAAGGTGGTCAGCGGGGCCGCGGGCCGGGCCACACCGTGGGCCGCGTCGCGGGCGAGGTCGAGCAGGACGCCGGTGTCGACGTCGAGGTCGATGCCCAGCTCGTCCTTGACCGTGGAGATCCATTCATCCAACACGTGCCCATGCTCCCTGATGCGTGCTCTGGCGGTGGCGATGTCGTCCCAGGTGTCGCAGTCGAAGGACGCGACCGGGTCGGTGATGCGGGTGAGGTCGAGAAGAGCGGTGAGCCGCCGCAGGGGCAGGCCGGTGAGGCCGCCGTGCTCGGTGCCGACAAGCGTGAGGGCGCGGCGCAGGCTGCCGGTGCGGTAGGCGGCGACGAGCGGCTGGTCCCGGCCACCGGGGTCGCTGAGCAGTACGCCGTCGACGCTGGTCGCACGCAGGGCGGCGAGCAGCCGGGCGACGGTGTGCCGGTCGAGGAAGGGAAGGTCTGCGGAGAGGAGCAGGACCCGGTCGGCGGCGGTGTGCCGCAGTCCGGCGCCGAGGGCGGCGAGCGGTCCGCCGCCGGGCGGTTCCTCACGCGCCCAGGTGACCGGGCGGGCGGTGGGCCGGGGGTCGGCGACCACCACGGTGGTGCGGGCGTCGGCGCAGGCCGCGAGGACGCGGTCGAGCAGCGCGCGCCCGCCCACCCGTACCCCGGGTTTGTCGGCGCCGCCGAGCCGCCGGGCGGCGCCACCGGCCAGGACGACGGCGTCGTAGCTGTCCGGGGCGAAGCCGTCGCCGGGGCCGGAGGACTCGTAGGCGGTCACCCCCCGAGTATGCGCGCCGCCGCGATCACAGGGAACGCGGGAGCACCACAGCGGTCGCAGCGGACGCCCGTGGCCGTCGCGCCTCGGCCGGAGCCCTGAGTTCCCTGAGCCCCGGCCGCTCTGTCGTCCTCACAGGGTGCGCAGCAGCACCGCCGGTTGTTCCACGCAGTCGGCGACGTGCCGCAGGAAGCCGCCCGCCGTGCCACCGTCGCACACCCGGTGATCGAAGGTGAGCGAGAGCTGCACGACCTGGCGGACCGCCAGTTCGCCCTCGTGGACCCACGGCTTGGGCACGATGCGGCCGACACCGAGCATGGCCGCCTCGGGGTGGTTGATGATCGGCGTGGATCCGTCGACGCCGAACACGCCGTAGTTGTTCAGCGTGAAGGTGCCGCCGGTCAGTTCCGCGGGCGTGAGCGTCCCGGTCCGGGCCGACTCGGTCAGCCGGGCGAACTCCGCGGTGAGCGACTCGGCGTCGCGGGCGTGGGCGTCCCGGACGACGGGCACGACCAGCCCGCGGTCGGTCTGTGCGGCGAACCCCAGGTGCACCTGGTCGAGCTGGACGACCTCCCTGGCCTCGGTGTCGACCGTGGAGTTCAGCTCGGGGAAGCGGGCGAGGGCTGCGGTGCAGATACGGGCCAGCAGGGCGATCAGGGAGATCTTCGGCCCGCCGGCGGCGTTCATCGCGGCGCGCGCCCGCATCAGCTCGGTCGCGTCGGCGTCCACCCAGCAGGTGGCGTCGGGGATCTCCCGGCGGCTGCGGGACAGCTTGTCGGCGACGGCCCCGCGGATGCCCTTGAGGGGCGTACGGATGCCGCCGACGGGCGCGGACGAGACCCGGGAGGCGGGCGCGGACGAGACCCCGGATGAGGCGGGCGTGGCCGGCGCCGGGGCACCGTCGGACGCGCTCGTCCTGCGCACGGACGGCTCGGCGACCGAACGGCTCGGCTGCGCTGCCGCGGCCCGCAGCGCGTACTCGACGTCCGCGCGCAGGATCAGCCCGTCGGGTCCGGAACCGTGCAGTTCCCGCAGGTCCAGGCCGTTGTCCCGGGCGAGCCGTCGCACCAGCGGGGAGATGACGGGCACGGGGCCCTTGGGGTGGGAGCCGGCTGCGACGCCCCCGGTGTGCGCGGTGTCGGGCTGGACGATCCCCGGCTCCCGGAAGCCCGCCGAGCCCGGCTCCGGCCGCGTCGCCCCGGACGCCCGGTCGGGTCCCGGCGTGCCGCGCCCCGGCGCGGAAGCGCCGCCCGGCGTGCCCGGCACGGTGAGCCCGGTCGGCCGTACCCGGCGACGGCGGGCGGGTGGCGCGCCGGTGCCGTAGCCGACGAGGACGTTGCCCGAACCCTCGGCGTTTCCGGTGCCCGCCCGCGAACCCTCGGCGGTGGCGGGCCGGGCGGCCCCGGCGTGCACGTCTTCGCTCTCGCCCCCGGAGGCGGGGGCGCCCACGGCCACCGTCAGCAGGGGCGCCCCGACGGGCAGTTCCTCTCCCTCCTCGCCGAAGCGGGCGGTGACCACACCGCCGTAGGGGCAGGGCACCTCGACCATCGCCTTGGCGGTCTCGACCTCGACGACGGGCTGGTCGACGGCGACGACGTCACCGACCTGGACCAGCCAGCGCACGATCTCCGCCTCGGTGAGCCCCTCCCCGAGGTCGGGAAGCTTGAACTCCAGCACCTGTGCCATCAGCCCTCGGCCTCCCACTGCAGACGCGCCACGGCATCCAGGATCCGGTCGACGCCGGGAAGATGGTGCCGCTCCAGCATGGGCGGCGGGTAGGGGATGTCGAAACCGGCCACACGCAGCACCGGCGCCTCCAGATGGTGGAAGCAACGCTCGGTGACCCGGGCCGCGATCTCCCCGCCCGGGCCGCCGAAGCCGCCCGACTCGTGGACGACGACCGCGCGCCCGGTGCGCCGTACGGACGCGCACACCGTCTCGTCGTCGAACGGCACCAGGGAGCGCAGGTCGACGACCTCGAGGTCCCAGCCCTCGGCGCGGGCAGCCTCGGCGGCCTCCAGGCAGACGGGCACCGACGGGCCGTAGGTGATCAGGGTGGCGCTGCTGCCGGGGCGGCGCACCACCGCGCGCCCTATCGGCTCCACGGGCGTGGGCTCCTCGGGGTTCCAGGAGTCCTTCGACCAGTACAGCCGCTTGGGTTCGAGGAAGACGACCGGGTCGTCGGAGGCGATGGCCGCGCGCAGCAGCCCGTAGGCGTCGGCGACGGTCGCGGGCGTGACGACATGGAGCCCCGGAGTCGCCATGTAGTACGCCTCGGAGGAGTCGCTGTGGTGCTCGACGCCGCCGATGCCGCCGCCGTAGGGGACACGGATGGTGATCGGCAGGGGCATCTTGCCGCGCGTGCGGTTGCGCGTGCGGGCGACGTGGCTGATGAGCTGCTCGAACGCGGGGTAGGCGAAGGCGTCGAACTGCATCTCGACGACCGGGCGCAGCCCGTACATGGCCATGCCGACGGCGGTGCCGAGGATGCCGGCCTCGGCGAGCGGCGTGTCGGTGACGCGGTCGTCGCCGAACTCCTTGGCCAGGCCGTCGGTGACGCGGAAGACGCCACCGAGTGTGCCGACGTCCTCGCCCATGACGTGCACGGCGGGATCGGCCGCCATCGCGTCGCGCAGTGCGCGCGTGAGGGCCTGCGCCATGGTGGCGGGCTTGACGGCGACGGTCGTCGTCATCGGTGCGTCCCTTCCTGGCCGGCGTCCTGCTCGGCCGCCAGCTCGGCCTCCAGCAGTGCCCGCTGCTCGCGCAGTTGCGGTGTGGGCTCGGCGAAGACGTGGTCGAACAGGTCGGCGGGGTCGAGCTGCGGGTCGCGGTTCATGCGCTCACGCAGGTCGGCGGCCATGGCCTCGGCGTCCTGCCGGGCAGCCTCGATGCCGGCCTCGTCGAGGAGTCCGCGCTCGGTCAGCTCGTGCTCCAGCAGCTGGATCGGGTCGTGCGCGCGCCAGGCCTCGACCTCGCCGTCGCCGCGGTAGCGGGTCGCGTCGTCGGCGTTGGTGTGGGCGTCCATGCGGTAGGTGATCGCCTCGACGAGGGTGGGGCCGCCCCCGGCACGCGCGTGCCGCACGGCGTCGGAGAGCACCTCGTGCAGGGCGGCCGCGTCGTTGCCGTCGACGAGGCGGCCGGGCATGCCGTAGCCGACGGCCTTGTGGGCCAGGGAGGGCGCGGCGGTCTGCTTGGCGAGCGGGACGGAGATGGCGAAGCCATTGTTCTGCACCAGGAAGACGACCGGGGCCTGCCAGACGGCGGCGAAGTTCAGCGCCTCGTGGAAGTCGCCCTCGCTGGTGCCGCCGTCGCCGACCAGGGCGAGGGCGACCACGTCGTCGCCCTTGAGGCGGGCCGCGTGCGCGAGACCCACGGCGTGCGGAAGCTGGGTGGCCAGAGGGGTGCACAGGGGGGCCACGCGGTGCTCGAAGGGGTCGTAGCCGGTGTGCCAGTCGCCGCGCAGCAGGGTGAGCGCCTCGACCGGGTCGACACCGCGGGCTACGGCGGCGAGCGTGTCGCGGTAGCTGGGGAAGAGCCAGTCCTGCTCCTGCAGCACGAGTGCGGCGGCGACCTCGCAGGCCTCCTGGCCGGTGCTGGAGGGGTAGACGGCGAGCCGGCCCTGCTTGGTGAGGGCGGTGGCCTGGGCGTTGTAGCGGCGGCCGCGCACCAGGTGTGCGTACAGGCGGCGCAGCAGGGCGGGGTCGGCCTTGGCGGCGGCCTCGGTGCCGAGGACCCGGTAGGGCTCGGTGTCGGGCAGCAGCGGCGCGGGGTCCGTGCGGGGCTGCCAGGCGGGCGGCGGCGAGGGCTTGTACGCGCCTCGCTGCTCCATGACCGTCATGACGGCACCTCCTCATGGGGCGGCTGTAGGCGCAGCCTCTGTGATGCGCCTCACCTACCGATTGTTCGGTCGTCGGCACATTTTGGCTACGGGTGACCTCAGGCTGTGGACAAACGGTTCTCCACAGCTTGGGATGAACGCAGTACGTCCACGGCAGGAAGGTGGGGGGACATGGCATCTGAACAAATGGCCGATCCCGCGGACTCCGCGGCGACCCCGTCGGCCCCGGCAAGCCCGGCCGGCGGCGCCTCCCTGCCACCCGCGCGGCCGCTGGACGCCATCGACCACGACATCCTGAAGATGCTCCAGGCCGACGGCCGCGCCTCGATACGCTCGGTCGCCGAGCAGGTCCACGTCTCGCGCGCCAACGCCTACGCGCGCATCAACCGTCTCGTCGAGGACGGCGTCATCCGCGGCTTCGGCGCCCGCGTCGACCACGAGCGGGCCGGGCAGGGCACGTCCGCGTACATCACGCTGAAGATCGTGCAGAACTCCTGGCGGACGGTGCGCGAGCAGCTGCGGCAGCTGCCCGGCGCGTCCCACATCGCCCTGGTGGGCGGCGACTTCGACGTCCTGCTGCTCGTCCACACCCCGGACAACCGGGCGCTGCGCGAGGTGGTGCTCACCCGGCTCCAGGCGATCCCCGAGGTGCTCAGCACGCGCACGCTGCTGGTGTTCGAGGAGGAGGATCTGGAGCCGCAGGGCTGAGGCCCCCGCGTCACCGGCATACCGTCACACGGCCGTCAGATCCCGGCCATGGCCGCACTCACCAGCAGCGTGAACAGCATCAAAAGCCCCACGCACCCGAGCCCGGCGCCGGCGGCCAGCAGGCGCGGCGTCCTCAGGGACCGGCGGTGCGGCAGCGCCCAGGACAGCGCGAGCAGTCCCGCCGACACGTAGAACGCCGCCTTGAAGGCGTCCACCCCGTCCTCGGACCAGAACGAGCGGTGCACCAGCACCAGGAACGGCAGGCCGGCCACAGAGGCCAGCAGAGGGGCCTTCCACCACGTCGGATGGGCCGCGTGCGCTCGCGGGGCGACCGGTCGCACCTCGCCCGGCCGGATGTCGTCCGCTCGCGCGTCGTCGGGAAGCATGCGGGCATCCCATCACCCGTCGTCGGGCTGGGGCAGCGGGTTGCGCACTCCGCCTCGCACGCGCGCGTACTCACCTGCCGCCCTCGGCGGTCACTCCGCCTGCCGCAGCCCCCCGAAGACCAGCACCACGACCGCCTCGGCGACTTCCCGTTCGCTCATGCCGCGACCGTCGGGCCGGTACCACTCCACGATGGAGTTGATCATCCCGAAGACCAGCCGGGTCGCGAGCCGTACCTCCACGTCGCCGCGCACGTCCCCGTCCGCGGCCGCCGCCTTGAGCAGTTCGGCGACCCGGTGGTCGAACTCGCGGCGCCGCTCCAGCGCCCACCGCTCGGTGGCGGTGTTGCCGCGCACGCGCAGCAGCAGGGTCACGTAGGGCAGTTCGGCGATGAGCACCTCGACCATGCGCCGGACGACGTACTCCAGCCGGTCCGCGGCGCGCCCCACGCACGCGTGCTCCTCGTCCAGGATCGCGAACAGCCCGTCCAGCGCCCGGCTCACCGCACGCCGCAGCAACTCCTCCTTGCTGGTGACGTGGTGGTAGATCGACGACTTGGAGATGCCGGCCGCTTTGGACAGATGCTCCATGGAGGTGCCGTCGTAGCCGCGTTCGTTGAAGACGCGCACGGCCACGGACAGCAGCGTCTCCGGGGTGTACGTGTCGCGCTTGACGGTGGTCACGGGGTGCCCTTCCGCTTCTGGCAGGCGGTCATGACGAGGTCCCCTCGCGCTTGTCGGAGGCGTGCGCGTGCCGGTAGAGCGCGAGGGACGGGGCGTAGCGGCCCGACGGGTCGCGCAGGTGCAGGTCGTCGAGGAGGGCGTAGGCCCAGTGGCGGCCCAGCCTGCGGCTCCATTCGAAGGGGCCGAGGGGGTAGTTGACGCCGAGGCGCATCGCGGTGTCGATGTCCTCCTCGGTGGCGACGCCCTTGGCGACGGCGTCGTGCGCCAGGTCGACGATCCGGGCGACCGTGCGGGCGACGATCATGCCGGGGACGTCGCCGATGACGCTGACCTTCTTGCCGAGCGCCTGGAAGAGCCCGGTCGCCTCGGCGAGGGTCTGGGCGGAGGTGTCCTGGGAGGCGGACAGGGCGATGCGGCTCGCCCTGCGGTAGTCCAGGGCGAGGTCGAAGTAGACGACGTCGCGGAACTCCACGGAGGTCTGGCCGTCGGCGAGGGCGAGCTGGCCGCCGCTGGGCAGCACCAGGCGCGTGCCGTTGTCCTCGTCCTCCTCGCGGACCTGGATGCCCGCCTCGCGGATCAGTGCGAGCAGCTCGGAGGCCGGTCCCAGGTCGCCCTCGGCGACGACGTAGGCGGGCGCCTTGTGGGGCTCGGCGGTGTGCGGCTCGGGCCGCTCGGCGCCCTCCCGGTAGTCGTACCAGCCCTGGCCGCTCTTGCGGCCGAGCCGGCCGGACTCCACCAGGCGCCGCTGGGCGAGGGAGGGGGTGAAGCGCACGTCCTGGAAGAAGGACTGCCACACCGACTGCGTGACCGACTCGTTGACGTCCTGCCCGATCAGGTCGGTCAGCTCGAAGGCCCCCATCTTGAAGCCGCCCGACTCGCGCAGCACGGCGTCGATGGTGGCCGGGTCGGCGCCCTGGTACTCCAGGACGGCGAACGCCTCGGCGTAGAAGGGCCGCGCGATGCGGTTGACGATGAAGCCGGGGGTGTCGGCGCAGGCGACCGGCGTCTTGCCCCAGGCCCGGGCGGTCTCGTACGCGCGCGTGGCGGAGGTGACGTCGGTGGCGTGCCCGGAGACGACCTCGACCAGCGGCAGCAGCGGCGCGGGGTTGAAGAAGTGCAGGCCGACGAGGCGGCCGGGCTGGCGCAGGGCGCCGCCGATCGCGGTGACCGACAGGGAGGAGGTGTTGGTGGCGAGCAGACAGTCCTCGCCGACGATGTCCTCCAGGTCCCCGAAGAGCTGCTGTTTGACCTCCAGCCGCTCCAGGACCGCCTCGACGACGAGCGCGCAGTCGGCGAGGTCGTCGAGGGTGTCGGCGGGCGTGAGCCGGGCGCGGGCCGCGTCGCGGTCGGCGGCGGTGAGGCGGTCCTTCTCGACGAGCCGGTCGAGGCGGGCGCCGATCGCTTCGGCCGCGTGACGGGCGCGTCCCGGCGCGGCGTCGTACAGCCGCACGGGGTGGCCCGCGACCAGCGCGACCTGGGCGATGCCCTGGCCCATGGTGCCGGTGCCGACGACGGCCACGGGGCTGCTGAGGTCGAGTGCTGTCATGTGCGCGATCCTCCCGCACGGGGTTTTCCACAGATGCGGCAGGCCCCCTTGTCCCGACCGATCGTTCGGTTACTCTAACTCTGTCCTGCTGTTCCCGCCCATGGTTTCGCCCAGGTCATGAACTCGACGAAGAGTTCTCGAGACAGGAGTTGGTCCCGCATGGCCGCCGAACTGACCGCGCACGACCTGATCGCCAGGCACCGGCCCACCCTCGACCAGGCGCTCGAGGCCATCCGCACGCGCGCGTACTGGTCCCCGCACCCCGAGCACCCCAAGGCCTACGGCGAGGAGCACGGCAGCCTGGACGCGGCGGCGGGCAAGGCCGCCTTCGACGCCCTCCTGGGCGGCCGCCTCGACCTGGACCAGCCCGGCACCGACGACTGGGTCGGCGGGGAGGTCTCCCCGTACGGCATCGAGCTGGGCGTGACGTACCCGCACGCGGACCTCGACGTGCTGCTGCCCGCGATGAAGGCCGGGCAGCGCGCCTGGCGGGACGCGGGCCCGCAGCTGCGCGCGGCGGTCTGCGTGGAGATCCTCAAGCGGATCAGCGACCGGACGCACGAGTTCGCGCACGCGGTCATGCACACCTCCGGCCAGGCGTTCATGATGGCGTTCCAGGCGGGCGGCCCGCACGCCCAGGACCGCGGCCTGGAGGCGGTGGCCTACGCGTACACGGAGCAGACGCGCACGCCCGAGGCCGCCGAGTGGTCCAAGCCGCAGGGCAAGCGCGACCCGCTGACCCTCACCAAGGAGTTCACTCCGATCCCGCGCGGCATCGGCCTGGTCATCGGTTGCAACACCTTCCCGACGTGGAACGGCTACCCGGGCCTGTTCGCGTCCCTGGCCACCGGCAACGCCGTGCTGGTCAAGCCTCACCCGCGCGCGGTGCTGCCGCTGGCGCTCACCGTGCAGATCGCGCGCCAGGTGCTCACCGAGGCCGGCTTCGACGCCAACCTGGTGGCGCTGGCCGCCGAGCGGCCCGGCGAGGGCATCGCCAAGGCCCTCGCCACGCGCCCGGAGATCCGGATCATCGACTACACCGGCTCGACGTCCTTCGGCGACTGGCTGGAGGCTCACGCCCGCCAGGCGCAGGTCTACACCGAGAAGGCCGGCGTCAACACGGTGATCGTCCACTCCACGGACACCTACAAGGGGATGCTCGCCAACCTGGCGTTCTCGCTGTCCCTGTACAGCGGCCAGATGTGCACGACCCCGCAGAACCTGCTCATCCCGCGCGACGGCATCCACACCGACGCGGGCCCCAAGTCCTACGACGAGGTGGTCGCCGACCTCGCACAGGCGGTGGACGGCCTGCTCGGCGACGACGCGCGTGCGAACGCCCTGCTCGGCGCGATCGTCAACCCCGACGTCAAGGCCCGGCTGGAGGCCGCGGCCGGCCTCGGTGAGGTCGCCCTCGCCTCGCGTGAGATCACCAACCCGGACTTCCCCGACGCGGTCGTGCGCACCCCGGTGATCGTCAAGCTGGACGGTGCCAAGCCGGACGCCGAGGCCGCCTACATGAGCGAGTGCTTCGGACCGGTCTCCTTCGCCGTCGCCGTCGACTCGCTCACCGACGCCGTGGAACTGCTGCGGCGCACGGTCCGTGAAAAGGGCGCGATGACCGTCGGGGCGTACACCACGGACAGCGAGGCCGCGCAGCAGATCGAGGAGGTCTGCCTGGAGGAGGCCGCACAGCTGTCGTTCAACCTCACCGGCGGGGTGTACGTGAACCAGACGGCGGCCTTCTCCGACTTCCACGGCTCGGGCGGCAACCCGGCGGCCAACGCCGCGCTGACCGACGGGGCGTTCGTCGCGAACCGCTTCCGCGTGGTCGAGGTGCGCCGGGAGGCGTAGGCCCGGCGAGTGGGCCCGGGGACGGGGCGCAGCCCTGGCCGGGGTGCGCCCCTGAATGCGGGCGCAGCCCTGGCGCCGTGTTGCCCCTGGATGCTGGGCGCAGGCCCAGCGGGGTGCGTCCCTGGAAGCGGTTCGCAGCCCTAGCGGGGTGCGCCCCCGGTGGCGCTCCAGTGGTACAGCGTCATGGCCACGCTCGTGGCCAGGTTGTAACTGGAGACCTGGGGGCGCATCGGCAGCGCCAGTAGATGGTCCGCACGCGCGCGCAGGGCGACGGACAGCCCGCTGCGCTCCGAGCCGAAGGCGAGGACGGCGTCGTCGGGGAGCTTCACGCCCCGGATGTCCTCGCCCTCCGGGTCCAGCGCGAACACCGGACCGGGCGGCAGTTCCTCGACGTCCAGCCGCTCCACGGCGGTCGCGAAGTGCAGCCCCGCGCCGCCGCGCACCACCGTGGGATGCCAGGGGTCCAGGGTGCCGGTGGTGACCACGCCGGTCGCCCCGAACCCGGCGGCCAGCCGGATCACTGCCCCGGCGTTGCCCAGGTTGCGCGGGTTGTCCAGCACGACCACCGGCGCCTCTCGCGGCAGGCGGGCCAGCGTCCGCAGCTGCGCCTGTCGCGCGGGCCGTACGGCCAGGGCGGCCACGGCCGTGGGGTGCGGGCGCGGCACCAGGGAGGCGTACGTCGACTCGGGCACCTCGGTCAGCAGTTCCTGAAGCGCCTCCCGCACGTCCGGGGCGAGCTCGTCGGAGAGGGCGAGCGCGGCGCCGCGGTCGGTGGTGACCGCGATCGGGACCTCGGCGCCGAAGCGCACGGCGTGCTTGAGGGCGTGGAAGCCGTCGAGCAGCACCGCCGAGTCGGCGAGGCGCCGCCAGACGGCCACAGGGTCGGTCATGCCGTAGAGCCTACGTGCGTCTGCTCCGTGGCCCCCGGGGTGCGCGGCCCGGGCAGCTCCGCGCTTGCCCCGCGCCCGAACACACGGCCACGCGCGTGTGCCGCCGTCTTGCCCAGCCGGCGCAGGAACGACGTGGGCAGGAAGACCGAGTCCGCGACGATCATCGCGAGCGAGAAGAAGGGCAGCCCGAGCACGACGGCGATCACGGCGTGCTCGGCCATCATGGCGGCCAGCAGCACGTTCTTCACCCGCCGGTTGAACAGGGTGAACGGGAAGGCGACCTGCACGATCACGGTCCCATAGGTCACGATCAGCATGATCAGGCCGCTGGAGGACATCAGATCGGCGAGCCACGGCCAGGGCGTGAAGTAGTCCAGGTGCAGCGGGTAGTAGACGGCGGTGCCGTCCTGCCAGCGCGAGCCCTGGATCTTGTACCAGCCGGCCGTGGCATAGATCAGGCATGCCTCGGCCATGATCACCACCACCGCGCCGTTGTGCAGCAGGTTGGCGATCACGTCGAGCAGGACGCGCGGTTCGCCGCCGCGCGAGCGAACCCCGACGAGCCACCGCAGGCCGTGTGCCAGCCAGGCCGCCCACAACAGTGCCGGAATCTCCCATTCCTGGGAGCCGAACCGGCCGCCCGCGGTCGCCATGACCAGCACCACACCGAGCACCGCCCACAGCACGGGCCCCACCTTGTCCGCCACCCGCTCGCCACGCGCGGGTGCCCGCTCGGCCCGCCGCTCGCGGCGTGCGTCCAGCGACCACACCTGGCCGCAGCGCGTGAACACGAGGTAGATCGACATCAGGTGCAGCACGTTGTCGCCACCGTCGCCCATGAAGACGCTGCGGTTCTGCAGCGACAGCACGCCGACCATGAACAGCAGGGACATGGTCCGGGTGCGCCAGCCGAGGGCCAGCAGCGCCGAGGCGACCACGGCCAGGACGTAGACGATCTCGAACCAGATCCGGCTGTCGGACCACATCAGCACGGTGAAGGCGCCGTTGGTGCCGATCAGCTGGTGGGCCAGGTCCCAGCTCCACGGGCCGTCGGGGCCGTACAGCTCGGCGCGGTGCGGGAACTCCCGCAGCAGGAACAGCAGCCAGGTGGAGGCGAAGCCGATCCGGATGAGCGCGGTCTGGTACGGGCCGTGGGCGGCCTCGGTGACGCGGGCGATTGCGCGCGAGACCGACAGGGCGAGGCGGTTCACCGGGCACCTCCGGGGGTGTCGTCCTGCGCCACCGTCCACCAGGGCAGCACCCGGAACGCCGGCTCCTGGGAGACCTTCTCGCTGCTCCACCGGGGCGGGGCCACGGCGGTGGTACGGGAGCGGAACTGCACCCGCTCGATCGTGCCGCCCGCACCGGCCGCGCCGGACCGCTCCAGGCGCAGCAGCGCGATACGGCGCAGATACGTCTCGGCAAGCGTGCCGCGCAGCCCCACGGGGCGGTTGTCGGCGGTGTGGCTGGCGGTGAAGAAGTCCCAGGCGCGGCGCAGCTCGTTCTGCTGGGTGTGGCTGGGCAGCGGATTGTGCTCGATGGCCCGGCCGTCCTGCGCGGACAGCCCGTACCAGCCGGTGGTGCGCAGCTCGCCGCCCGCGGTGCGGATCTCGGCGCGGGCCTCGACGGCGATGTTCTGCTGCAGCGGGTTCGGCGCGAACAGCTTCCAGTTCTGCTCGAACTCCGGGTAGATCCACTCGTCGACCGCCGTGCCGTGTTTGCGGCTGACCGTGTTGGCGGGCGCGACGTGCAGGAACACCATGCCTATCTGCACACACACCGCCACCGCGACGACGGCGAGCGCCAGCGCGGCCCCGACCTGGTAGCGGGGGGAGAGCGCGGCGACACCGGTGCGCGCGAGTGCGGGGGGTGCGTCGGCCGGCCCGGCGTCGGCCGGCCCGGCGTCGGTCATCCCGGCGTCGGCCGTCCCGGCGTCGGTCACCCCGGCATCGGCCGTCCCGCCAGCGGGCGTCTGCGTGCCGTCGGTCCGTGGCGCCTGCGGCACGGGCGGCCGCTCCCGGTCCACCGGGCGGTCGTCCGATCCTGGTGGTGCGCTCGCGCCACCGCCGTACGCCTCGTTACCGCCGTACGCGTCCATTCCGCCCCGTTTCGATGTCCTGATGTCCGGCCCTGCTGTGCCCGCCCGACGGCCCCTGCCCCGGCGCCTGCGGCGAGACGGCCGCGCCACGCCCGCACGGAACGGTACTCAGCCCCACCGACCCCGCACAGCCCCACCCCGCACGGCGGTCCCACCCGCAGGGCGCAGACGGAGGTCCCCGCGGCGGTCAGCCTGCTCCAGCGGTGTCAGCTCGCTCCACCCGTGCCACGCGCGCCCGGCTCGCTCCACCCGCGCCGGGCTCGCCGCGGGCCCGAGGGTTTTCCACAGGGTGGGCCGGAGGTTGTCCACAGCGGTTGACACCTTACGACGCCCGTCCCACCATGGAATCGCACGGACCGAACGATCGGTCGGGAGCAAGCCGGGTCAGCACTCAAGGTCGAGGGGGACCGCATGGCGACAGCAGCCGCGCACGAGACGAGCCGCACCGCAGCGTCCGGCGCCCAGGACGGCGCCGAGGCCGCGTACGAGCGCGCCTTCGACGCCGCCGTGGCCGCCGACGAGCGCATCGAACCGCGCGACTGGATGCCGGACGCCTACCGCGCGACGCTGGTCCGGCAGATCGCGCAACACGCGCACTCCGAGATCATCGGCATGCAGCCGGAGGCCAACTGGATCACGCGCGCGCCCTCGCTGCGCCGCAAGGCGATCCTGATGGCCAAGGTCCAGGACGAAGCCGGCCACGGGCTGTATCTCTACAGCGCGGCCGAGACGCTCGGCACCGGCCGTGACGAGCTGCTCGACAAGCTGCACACCGGTCGGCAGAAGTACTCGTCGATCTTCAACTACCCGACGCTGACCTGGGCCGACGTCGGCGCGATCGGCTGGCTGGTGGACGGCGCCGCGATCACCAACCAGGTTCCGCTGTGCCGCTGCTCCTACGGACCGTACGCGCGGGCGATGGTCCGCATCTGCAAGGAGGAGTCCTTCCACCAGCGCCAGGGCTACGAGCTGCTGCTCACCCTCAGCAAGGGCACGCCGGAGCAGCACACGATGGCGCAGGACGCGGTGAACCGCTGGTGGTGGCCTTCGCTGATGATGTTCGGCCCGCCCGACGACGAGTCGGCGCACTCGGCCCAGTCGATGGCCTGGAAGATCAAGCGCCACTCCAACGACGAGCTGCGCCAGCGCTTCGTCGACATCTGCGTCCCGCAGGCCGAGAGCCTCGGCCTGACGCTCCCGGACCCGGAGCTGACGTGGAACGAGGAGCGGGGCCACTACGACTTCGGACCGATCGACTGGTCGGAGTTCCGGAACGTCCTCAAGGGCAACGGCCCGTGCAACGAACAGCGCATCACGCAGCGCCGACGCGCCCATGAGGAGGGCGCGTGGGTGCGCGAGGCGGCCGCGGCCCACGCGGCGAAGCACACCGGCAACAGCGCCGGAACGCACACCGGAATCAGGGGAGCGGAGCAGGCATGACGAACACCGACTGGCCACTGTGGGAGGTTTTCGTGCGCTCGCGCCGCGGCCTCGCCCACACCCACGCCGGCAGTCTGCACGCACCCGACGCGGAACTGGCCCTGCGCAACGCCCGCGATCTGTACACCCGGCGTGGCGAGGGCGTGTCCATCTGGGTGGTGCCCTCGGTGTCGATCACCGCGTCCTCGCCCGACGAGAAGGACCCGTTCTTCGAGCCGTCCGCCGACAAGCCCTACCGGCATCCGACCTTCTACGAGATCCCGGAGGGGGTGAAGCACCTGTGACCACCACGGTTCCCGCCACGGCGGCTCTCGCGCTGGGTGACGACGCGCTGGTGCTCTCCCACCGCCTCGGGGAGTGGATGGGGCACGCGCCCGTCCTGGAGGAGGAGGTCGCCCTCGCCAACATCGCCCTCGACCTGCTCGGCCAGGCCCGGGTGCTGCTGTCGATGGCCGGCGACGAGGACGAGCTGGCCTATCTGCGCGAGGAGCGCGCCTTCACCAATCTGCAGCTGGTGGAGCAGCCCAACGGCGACTTCGCGCACACCATCGCCCGGCAGCTGTACTTCTCCACCTACCAGCACCTGCTGTACGGCCAACTGGCCACCTCCAACGGCCCGTTCGCCCCGCTCGCCGCCAAGGCGGTGAAGGAGACCGCCTACCACCGTGACCACGCCGAGCAGTGGACGCTGCGCCTCGGTGACGGCACCGAGGAGAGCCGCACGCGTATGCAGCGCGCCTGCGAGACGCTGTGGCGGTTCACCGGCGAGATGTTCCAGCCGGTCGAAGGCCTGGACGGCGTCGACCGGGAGGCACTGCGCGAAGGCTGGCTGGCCTCGGTCGAAGAGGTCCTCGCGCGCGCGACCCTGACCCTGCCCGAGGGCCCGCAGTCCGGGGCGTGGACGGCCGGAGCGGGCCGGCAGGGACTGCACACCGAGTCGTTCGGGCGGATGCTCGCCGAGATGCAGCATCTGCACCGCAGCCACCCGGGGGCGTCATGGTGACGACCACCCCGCTCGAAGCGGAACTGTTCAAGATCGCCGGCGCGGTGCCCGACCCCGAGCTGCCCGTGCTCACCCTGGAGGAGCTGGGGGTCGTACGGGCGGTACGGGTTCACGGCGCGGACGCGGTCGAGGTCGAGCTGACCCCGACGTACACGGGCTGTCCGGCGCTGGAGGCCATGAGCAGCGACATAGAGCGGGCGCTGCACGCGCACGGCGTGCGCGAGGTCACCGTCCGCACGGTGCTTTCGCCGGCCTGGTCCACGGACGACATCAGCGACGAAGGACGGCGCAAACTGCGGGAGTTCGGCATCGCGCCGCCGCGCGTGCGGCGGGATGCGGGAGCGGTCACCGTCACGCTGGGCCCCACGCGCACCCATGACGGCGAGGAAGCGGACCCGGTGCGCTGCCCCCACTGCGGTTCCGCCGACACCGAGTTGCTCAGCCGCTTCTCCTCCACCGCGTGCAAGGCGCTGCGCCGCTGCCTCGTCTGCCGTGAACCCTTCGACCACTTCAAGGAGTTGTGATGGCCCGCTTCCACCGGCTCCCCGTGGCCGAGGTCGACCGGCTCACCGACGACTCCGTCGCGCTGACCTTCACCGTCCCCGAGGAGCTGCGCGAGGAGTTCCGGCACGCGGCGGGGCAGCACCTCGCCCTGCGCCGGGTGGCCGACGGCGCCGAGATACGCCGCACGTACTCCATCTGCTCCCCGGCGCCCGCGCCGGACGGGCCCGGCCCGCGCACGCTGCGGATAGGGGTGCGGCTGGTGGAGGGCGGGGCGTTCTCCACGTACGCGCTGAAGGAGATCAACATCGGGGACGAGGTGGAGGTGATGACCCCGGCGGGGCGCTTCACCCTCGACCCGGCGCCCGGGCTGTACGCGGCGATCGTGGGCGGCAGCGGCATCACCCCGGTGCTGTCGATCGCGGCCACCGTGCTGGCGCGCGAGCCGCAGGCCCGCTTCTGCCTGGTGCGCAGCGACCGGACGTCCGCCTCGACGATGTTCCTCGAGGAGGTCGCCGACCTGAAGGACCGCTACCCGGACCGGCTGCAGCTGGTGACCGTGCTGTCCCGGGAGGAGCAGCAGGCGGGGCTGCCGTCCGGACGGCTCGACCAGGAGCGGCTGACCGGGCTGCTGCCGGCTCTGCTGCCGGTCGGTGACGTCGCGGGGTGGTTCCTGTGCGGGCCGTTCGGGCTGGTGCAGCAGGCGGAGCGGGCGCTGCGCGAGCTGGGCGTGGCCCGGGCCCGGATCCACGAGGAGATCTTCCACGTGGATCCGGCCTCCCCCACGTCGGCCGCCGGCGCACCGGCGCACAGCGCGGTCACCGCCCGCCTCGACGGACGCGGCGGCACCTGGCCGGTGCGCGAGGGCGAGACGCTGCTGGAGGCGGTGCTGCGCAACCGGCCCGACGCGCCCTACGCCTGCAAGGGCGGCGTGTGCGGGACGTGCCGGGCCTTCCTGGTCTCCGGCGAGGTGCGCATGGACCACAACTTCGCTCTGGAGCCGGAGGAGACGGAGGCCGGCTACGTCCTCGCCTGCCAGTCGCATCCGGTGACGGAACGGGTGGAGCTGGACTTCGACCGCTGAGGCAGCACCGGCTCCCGCAGGACGGCGACTCCAACGGGACGGCGCCCTCTGCGAGCCCTGTCGGGGCGACGACCTCTACAGGACGTGGCCGGGCTTGCCCTCGTCGGTGATCACGGGGCGGCCCGCCGCGGCCCACACCTGCATGCCGCCGTCGACGTTGACCGCGTCGATGCCCTGCTGGGCCAGGTACATCGTGACCTGGGCGGACCGGCCGCCCGAGCGGCAGATCACATGGACGCGGCCGTCCTGCGGCGCGGCCTCGGTCAGCTCGCCGTAGCGGGCCACGAACTCGCTGATCGGGATGTGCAGGGCGCCCTCGGCGTGGCCCGCCTGCCATTCGTCGTGCTCACGGACGTCCAGCAGGAAGTCGCCGTCCTTGACGTCCTTGACCTCGACCGTGGGAACACCAGCTCCGAAACTCATGCACCCGACGCTACCGGACGCGGCCGACGGTCCTACGGCTGCTGCCCGACCAGCGTCGCCAGTTCCGTCTCACGGGCGGTGATGTCGGTCCGCAGCTGCTCGGCGATCTCCACGAGCAGCTGGTCGGGGTCGTCCGGGGCGAGACGCAGCATGGAGCCGATCGCGCTCTCCTCCAACTCCCGCTGCAACACCGTGAGCAGCTCCTTGCGCTGGGAGAGCCACTCCAGGCGGGCGTACAGCTCCTCGCTGGGGCTGGGCCGGCGCTCCGGCGGCACCGGGCCGGCCGCCCACTCCGCCGCCAGCTCCCGCAGCTCGGCCTCGTCGCCACGGGCGTAGGCGGCGTTGACCCGGGTGATGAACTCCTCGCGCCGGACCCGCTCGCCCTCCTCCTGGGCCAGGTCGGGGTGGGCCTTGCGGGCCAGCTCCCGGTAGAGCCGGCGAGCCTCCTCGCTGGGCCGCACCCGCTGCGGCGACCGTACCTGCTGCTCGGTGAGCATCGCCGCCGCCTCCGGGAACAGCCCGGAGTCGTCCATCCAGCCGTGCATCAGGTCCTCGACGCCGGGGATCGGCTCCAGCCGCTCCCGCAGCTCCCGCGCCCGGCGCTGGTCCTCGGGATCGCCGGTGCGGGCGGCCCGTGCCTCGGCGATCCGGGCGTCCAGCTCCTCGATGCGGGCGTACATGGGGCCGAGCCGCTGGTGGTGGAGGCGGGAGAAGTTCTCGACCTCCACGCGGAACGTCTCCACCGCGATCTCGTACTCGATCAGCGCCTGCTCGGCGGCCCGCACGGCCCGCTCCAGCCGCTCCTCGGGCCGCGGCTGCTCAGCTTCCGGGGTCGTCACCCGGCCAGCGTATGCGCTGCGCCGGGCGCGCGCCGATGAGGAGGGGTTTCGGTGCCGCTTATGACCGGCTTCTCCACCGTGTGGTCACCGTCACAGCGGCACATCCAGCCGCCTCCGGGACGCACACCCCATCTCCGCAGCGACCTCCTCCGCGACTCACACCCCCATCTCCGCAGCGACCTTTCCCGCCCTGACCGCCGCCACCAGGTCCGCGTGGTCCGCCTCGGTGCGGTCGGCGTAGGCGAGTGCGAACGTGGCGATCGCCTCGTCCAGTTCCTCGTTCTTGCCGCAGTAGCCGGCGATCAGACGCGGGTCGGCACTGTGCGAGTGGGCACGGGCCAGCAGCGCGCCGGTCATCCGGCCGTAGTCGTCGACCTGGTCGGCGGCGAGGGCGGCCGGGTCGACGCTGCCCTTGCGGTTGCGGAACTGCCGGACCTGGAAGGGGCGGCCGTCCACCGTCGTCCAGCCCAGCAGGATGTCGCTGACGACCTGCATCCGCTTCTGTCCCAGCACCACCCGGCGGCCCTCGTGGTCCACGTCCGGCACCTCGAAGCCGGCGGCGGCCAGGTGCGGCACCAGCGCGGACGGCCGGGCCTCCTTGACCTGCAGCACGAGCGGCTCGCCCCGGTGATCGAGGAGCAGCACGACATACGACCGCGTGCCCACACTGCCCGTGCCGACCACGCGGAAGGCGACGTCGTGCACCGCGTGCCGGGCCAGCAGCGGCAGGCGGTCCTCGGAGAGGGTGGAGAGGTAGGACTCAAGGGACGCGGCCACCGCCGCCGCCTCGGTGTCCGGTATCCGCCGCAGGACGGGCGGTGCGGGTACGAAACGGCGCCCGCCGTCCTCGGCCGGCTCCGTCGACTTCGCCGCGAACCGGCCGCTGGTGTTGGCCCGCGCCTTCTCCGAGACCCGCTCCAGCGTGCCGAGCAGATCGTGGGCGTCGGTGTGGGAGACCAGTTCCTCGTCGGCGATGGCGTTCCACGCGTCCAGCACCGGCAGCTTCGCCAGCAGCCGCATGGTGCGCCGGTAGGCGCCCACCGCGTCGAACGCGGCCTGGCGGCAGGCGTCCTCGTCGGCGCCGGCTTCGCGCCCGGCCAGCACCAGTGAGGCGGCGAGCCGCTTCAGGTCCCACTCCCAGGGGCCCGGCACGGTCTCGTCGAAGTCGTTCAGGTCGATGACCAGTCCGCCGCGCGCGTCACCGTACAGACCGAAGTTCGCCGCGTGCGCGTCCCCGCAGATCTGCGCGGTGATCCGGGTCAGCGGCGTCCGCGCGAGGTCGTACGCCATCAGCCCTGCGGATCCGCGCAGGAACGCGAACGGCGTGGCCGCCATCCGGCCGACCCGGATCGGCGTCAGCTCGGGCAGCCGGCCCCGGTTGGACTCCTCCACCGCCCCCACGGCGTCCGGGCGGCCGGCGCCGAGATCCAGCTCGGCGTGTGCCCCGCGCGGCACCCGGCGGCGCAGCACCTTGCCCTCCTCCTTCGGCGACCCCGGCGCGGGCCATTCGGCGAAACCACGCACCCGGGGAAGCCGCCGAACGGCGGCCGTCGCCACCCCCTCGGTCTGGGCGGACACCCCCTCGGTCTGGGCGGACACCCCCGATGCATCCGACACCTCGGACGCCACCGCACCGGTCTCGGTCACCGCGACCGCCTCCCCCGGACATCAACTGCGCGAACGACAGCTGCACGAACATCGACTGCGCGAACATCAACGCGTGCCGACCGTACAGCCGGTGGCCGAAACAGGTCAGACCCTGGGGACCACTCGGCGGTTGTGGACAACTCGGTCACCCCTCGGACGTTAGGGTCAACTCGCCCGACACAGCCTCCGTTTGCCCGAGGGGAACCCATGGCCTCGCACGACACCTACGACAAGCTGATCGCCCTGCTCGACGAGCACGGGGCCGACTACCGGGTGATCGAGCACGAGAGCGAGGGCGCCACCGAGGCGGTCAGCCGGCTGCGCGGCCACGACCTGGACCGGGCCGCCAAGTGCATCATCGTGATGGTGAAGATCGGCAAGAAGGAGAAGCGCTTCGCCCTGGCCGTCGTCCCCGGCGACAAGCGCGTGGACCTGGCCGCGATCAAGGCGCTGTACGGCGGCACGTACGCCTCCTTCGCCTCCCCGGAGATCGCCGAGGAGCTGGCCGGGTCGCAGAGCGGGACCATCCTGCCGTTCTCCTTCGACGAGCGGCTGGAGCTGATCGTCGACACGGCGCTGCTGGCCCACCCGGAGTTCTTCTTCAACGCCGCCCGCCTCGACCGCTCCCTGGCCCTGTCGACCACGGACTACCGCTCGATCGCCGAGCCCCGCCTCGAGCCGATCTCCCAGGGCACTCAGGACTGACGGTCCCGGTCACCAACGCCACACAGCGCAGGGGGACGCTCCCTCACGAGACCGACGGCGTCACCGCTCACTGGACCGCCGGCGTCAGCGCCAGCACCACCCCAAGTCCCACCAGCACGCTCCCGATCACCTTGTTCAGCACGGCCTGCCGTCGCAGCAGCCGGGCGCGCAGGTCCTGCTGTGAGAAGAGCAGCGCGACCAGGGCGAACCACACCAGGTGCGCCACCGACATGAACAAGCCGTATCCGATCTGCTGGGCGACCGGGGTGTCGGCGCTGACGACCTGCGTGTAGGTGCTGAGCACGAACAGCATGGTCTTGGGGTTCAGCGCGTTCGTCAGGAATCCGGTCCGCAGCGCCCCGGCCGGGGACAGCGTGCCGTCGGCGGACAGATCGATGTGCAACTGGGCCTTGGCGACAAACGTCTTGTAGCCGATGAACACCAAGTAGGCCGCACCGACCAGTTTCATCACCGTGAAAAGCAGCGGCGTCCGCGAGACGAGCAGTCCCACGCCGACCATCGTGTAGGTGACGTGGACGAGGACGCCGAGCGAAATTCCCGCCGCCGCGAGAATTCCCGCGCGGCGACCGTAGAGATAACTGTTGCGTACGGTCATCGCGAAGTCCGCGCCGGGGCTGATGACAGCCAGCACGGTGATGACTGCCACGGCGACGATCTGACCCATGTTCCCGTTTTCTCACTCGACCGGCACCGGACCGGCTCTCGACCGGCACCGGACCGGCTCTCGGCCCGCACCGGACCGACTCTCGACCGGCACGGGCTGTCGACCCGCACCGGACCGGCAGGACTTGCACGAGGGCGCCCGCGGCCGAACCGCGGGCGCCCCGAGCACCGACGTCAGGCGGCCTTGTGACGGTAGGTGATCACCAGCACGTCACGGGAGGCGGGCCGGCCCGGATCGAGCTGCTGGATCGGCGACACCCCGTGGAAGACGCGCTCGTCGTTGACCAGCGCGAGGTCCAGCGGGTCGGTGAGGGTGAACTTCTCCAGCGGCTCCTGCTCCAGGTTGAAGATGGTGCTCTCGCCGCCGCCCGCGTTGGACCGGTCGATCATGGCCATCAGCACGAAGGTGACGCCGTCCCGGTGGACGCCCTCCGGGGTGGGCTTGCCGATCTCCTCCCCGTCGACCTCGATGCGGAACTGGTGCGCCTCGATGTGCCACGCGGAGTAGGGCGCGAGCCGGCCGAAGATGTCGCAGCCCAGGGTGACCAGGCTGTCCATGGTCGAGCCCTTCAGGACGGCGTCCTCGAACGGCTCGTAGTGGCGGGCGACGCCCCCGTTGAGGTTGTTGAAGTCCAGCGTCTGGTAGTGCGGCTGGTGCGCCTCGACCCGGTACTCGGCGGCGCCCTTCGGGGCGCTCAGCGTGGCGTGCCGGCGACGCCGGTAACGGCCGCCGTCGGCCATGTAGGCGTCGAGCGGCATACGGTTCCAGCTCTCGCGGAAGTCCTCCAGATCGTCCAGCGCGTTTTCGGAGCGCCCACGCAGGAGATCCGCGACCTTGGCTCCGGAAAGCAGGTCGTAGCTTTTCGCGGAGAGCGAATCGCAGAGTTCCTCGATTGCGGCGTGGTATTGCGAAGACATTTTTCCCCCTGGGCCTTCATGATCGATACCGCCGTAGATCATGAGGCGCGGCGCGCACGCGTGTCAACGAAATCAAGGAACTGTTTACACTCGGTTCGTCCCGTCAGCTCTTTTCAGCCATTGGCCGAGTTTTGCGGCTTGACGAAATACTCGAGTCACTTTTCCACCCGCCCGACGGCCGCGAAATTCCGGTGACGGGGAACACCCCGGCGGTGTAGGAACAGGGGTGATGACGACCCCGGAGAAGACGAAGATGCACGACGGCGAAGCGGCCACCGACCCCGCCCTCGTCCGCCGCCTCCTGCGCGCCCAGTTCCCCGGATGGGCAGACCTGCCGATCACCCGCCTCGCCTCCGGCGGGACGGTCAACGCGATCTACCGCCTGGGCGGTGAGCTGACCGTCCGGTTGCCGCTCCTCGAGGGCGGCGCCGAGAGTCTCGACGACGAGGCGCGCTGGCTGCCGCGGCTGGCCCCGCTGCTGCCCGCCCCGATCCCCGAGGTCGTCGCCCTGGGCGAGCCCGCCGAGGGCTACCCCCATCGCTGGGCGATCCACCGCTGGCTGGACGGCGAGGTCCTCCGCGAAGGCGAGGCGTCCGACGACCTGGCCCACGACCTCGCGGTCTTCGTCACCACCCTGCGCCGGGCCGGTCGGTCCGAAGCGTCCGGCCTCGACGACGGCCCCCCGGCCTACCGGGGCGCCCCGCTGCGCACGGTCGACGCCGAGACCCGCGCGGCGATCGGGGAACTGCGCCGCACGGACGAGCCCTTCGACGCGGACGCGCTTCTCGCCGCCTGGGACACCGCGCTTCAGGCGCCGGACTGGACGGCTGAGCCGTGCTGGACCCACTCCGACCTCATGCCGAGCAATCTGCTGGGCGCCGGCGGCCGGCTGACCGGAGTCCTCGACTTCGGTACGGCCGGCGTGGGCGACCCGGCCGTCGACCTCATCCCGGCGTGGAACCTGCTCACGCCCACAAGCCGCCTCGTCTTCCGCGACGGTGCCGGCATCGACGACGCCACCTGGACGCGGGGCCGCGGCTGGGCCCTGTCCATGGCGGTGATCCAACTGCCGTACTACCGGCACACCAACCCGGTCATCTCCGCCAACGCCCGCTACACCCTGCACCAGATCCTGGACAGCCGCTGAGACCGTACGGCGCACGAGACCGTACGAAAGCCGGCACCGTACGGCGCATCGGCGAGTACGCGCGCGTCAGGGGCGGGCGGCGTCACGACTGTCCCCGGATCAAGGCCCAGGCCAGCTGCGAGAGCTGGTCGACGGCGGCCTCCTCGTCCTGCCCGGGGGCGTCGAACTCGCCCTGCGCCCAGTGCGCGATGAGCGCGACCAGGCCTCCGCTGACGTAATGAGCGCGTACCAGGAGATCAGCGTGTGCGCCCGGCCCGGTCTCGGCACCGGCGTCGGCGGTGAGCTGCTCGAACCAGGCCTGGGCGAGCCGGCGCTGAAGACGCACGGAGAACCGGGAGCTGCCGTCCTCGCCCAGCATGCGGGCGTACAGCGGCCTGTGCCGGTCGACGTGGGCGAAGAGGTTGCGCAGGTGCCCGGGCACGGGGTCCTGCTCGGACGTGCCCAGGCCCGCTGCCGCGGCCGGCCGGCAGGCGCGCACGGCGTCCACGATGCCGCTCATGGTGCTGTCCGTGGCGTCGAGGAGCAGGTCGTCCCGGTCCTTGTAGTGCAGGTACACGGTCGCCCGGTTGACCTCGGCCCGCTCGGCGATGTCGGCCATCGTGACCGTGTCGAGGTCCCGTTCGGCCGACAGGGCAAGGACGGCGTCACGCAGCTGCGCCCTCGTCTTGCGGGCGCGCGGGTCCCGGGAGGCACCACGGGTGTTTGACGCGTTCGGCATGGAACCCAGTTTCCACGACACGCGACGTCAAAACAGCACCTGTCGTCCAAGCGATGGGTGTCGTACACCTCTCCACGCCCCTGCACCCGCTCGGCGCGACCGGCATCCGCCCCTCATGCCGCCTGGAGCGCCATCATCGAACGGCCCGGCTGACCGGTCAGTGGCCGTAGGAAGGCGTCATGGCCGCCGCGATCCGCAAGTGGACGGCGGCCTCGCCGCTCCGGCCCTGCCGCTCCAGCGCGCGCCCCAGCAGCAGCCTGGCGTACGAGTCGTCGGGCCCCTCGGCGACCAGCTCCTCCAGCATCCGCACGGCGCGGCCGAGCTGCGCGGAGTGGAAGCAGGCGCGTGCGGCCAGCAGGCGCACTCCGCGGTCGGGGCCCTGCTCGTCGAGGAGTGGCCCGAGCAGGGTGAGGCACCCCAGAGGGTCACCGAGGCCCAGCAGCGCGTCGGCCTGCCGCAGCCGCAGCACCTCCGCGGGCAGCGTCCGCTCCGGCCTTCCCTCGCCGTCGCGCAGGAAGTCCGCGATGACGTCGGAGGGCTGGGCCCCGGTCAGGGACCGGCCGGCGATCACCAGGGTGGGGGAGGACTTGACGCCCATGGCCTTGCCGGACAGCAGCAGCTCCTTGACGGCCCGCTCGCCCGCGTCACCGGCCAGGAGGTCCCCGCCCTGCGGCAGGCCGGCCCGTCGTGCGATGCCGGCGAGGACCTCACGGGAGCTGATGTCCTGCTCCTCGACGAAGTGCGCCCGCAGGACGCCCTCCGCCACGGCGTCCTGGAGGCGGGCGCCGCCGAGCTCGTGGGCCAGCGCCAGCAGCCGGTGTGCGTCATGGCTGTTCGCCCGCCACGCCGCACCCCAGCGCGGGCCGATTCCCTCCTGCGCGGCGATGCGCGAGACCCGCACCCGGTTCTGAGCGGGGGTCGTGCCCGGAGCGCACTGCTGCAGCGCCTCGTCCACCACGGGATCCCTCAGCTCGTCGGCGAGCGGCAGCGCCTGAGCGGGGGCCATGGGGTCGATCCGGAAGGGACGCCAGACCACCTCGACCGGCTCGCCCTGCCATCCGGCCAGCGCCCGCTCCAGTCGGCGCTTGCCGATGTACGCCCACGCGCACACGACGTCTGCCCAGACTTCGACTCTCATGGCCCGACGGTATTCAACACGTGTCGTCTAAGCAACACATGTCGTTGAAATCCGGCCACGCTCTCGAAGCGGCGGCACACAGCCGCGTGAGATGGCTCACCCACCGTGCAGGCACAGCAAAACGAGAAACGGGCCCCTGCGGTGACTTCCGTCACCGCAGAGACCCGTTCCCGGTATCTCTTTGTGCGCGAGGGGGGAGTTGAACCCCCACGCCCTTTCGGGCACTGGAACCTGAATCCAGCGCGTCTGCCTATTCCGCCACCCGCGCATTGGGTGTGTCCTCGGGTTCCGTTCCTTTCGGCCCGGCGCCTTCCGACACCCAGAACATTAGCACGCCGTCCGGGGTGGATTCACATCCCTTCCCGCCACCCCCAAGCCACTCCCCGGCGGGCACAGCGGCCGGTGCCCGCATCCCCCTGAGCAGCGCCCCGAGCTCCCCACACTCCCGAAACCGCCCCCCGTGCCCCGCACGTCTCGGCATCACCCCCGGCACGTATCAACCTCGTACCGGTCCCGGCCGTCCCCCTTCAAGGGGAGGGAGCGCACAGCAGGGTGCGGGACACTGGTTTGCGGCCGCCTCTACGATCCTGGGCAGAAGTACCCCGCAAGGGGTACGAGGCATCAGGAACGCACCGAGGCGTCGACACCCGTCGACCGGGCCGACAGGGGGAACCAGCCGATCGACCGGCGCGTGGATACGATCAGTAAGCAGTACCAGGTAGGGCAGTACCCGCACCGCGGGCAGCAGGACGGCAGGAACGACGGAGGAGGTGCCCCATGGGAGTCCTGAAGAAGTTCGAGCAGCGTCTCGAAGGTCTGGTCAACGGCACCTTCGCCAAGGTCTTCAAGTCCGAGGTCCAGCCCGTGGAGATCGCCGGTGCGCTCCAGCGTGAGTGCGACAACAACGCGACGATCTGGAACCGCGACCGCACCGTGGTCCCCAACGACTTCATCGTCGAGCTCAGCACGCCGGACTACGAGCGGCTGAGCCCCTACTCCGGGCAGCTCGGCGACGAACTCGCCGGGATGGTGCGCGACTACGCCAAGCAGCAGCGCTACACCTTCATGGGCCCGATCAAGGTCCACCTGGAGAAGGCCGACGATCTCGACACCGGTCTGTACCGGGTCCGCAGCCGCACACTCGCCTCGTCCAGCAGCCAGCAGGCGCCCGGCGCGCCCGCGGCCGCCGGACAGGCCGGCGCGCAGCAGCAGGGCGGCTACGGCTACCCGCAGCCCGGCCGGCCGGCCGCGCACGGAGCGCCCGGTGCGCCCGCCGCGGCGCCCCCCATGCCGTCCGCCCCGCCGCCCGGCGCCCGCCCCGGCGGGTACGGCTATCCGCAGCCGGCGAGCCCGCAGCGGCCGACGGCCGCCGCACCGGCGTCCGGAGGACGCACCCGCTACTGGATCGAGATCAACGGCACCCGCCACCAGATCTCCCGCCCGACGCTCGTGCTGGGCCGCAGCACCGATGCCGACGTGCGGATCGACGACCCCGGCGTGAGCCGCCGGCACTGCGAGATCCGGACCGGAACGCCCTCGACGATCCAGGATCTCGGATCCACCAACGGCATCGTGGTGGACGGACAGCACACCACCCGCGCTACGCTCCGCGACGGCTCGCGGATCGTCGTGGGCAGCACCACCGTTATCTATAGGCAAGCCGAAGGGTGAAGCGGGGGCAATGTCAGAGCTGACCCTCACGGTCATGCGGCTGGGTTTCCTGGCCGTCCTGTGGCTGTTCGTGATCGTGGCCGTGCAGGTCATCCGCAGCGACCTGTTCGGAACGCGCGTCACTCAGCGCGCAGCCCGGCGGGACGCCGGACGGCCGCAGCAGGCCCAGCGGCAGGCGCCGCCGCAGCAGCGCCAGCAGCAGGGCGGCGGCCGCCAGCGCCGTAACGCCCCCACCAAACTCGTCGTGACCGAGGGCACCCTCACCGGCACCACCGTCGCGCTGCAGGGCCAGACCATCACCCTGGGCCGAGCGCACGACTCCACGATCGTGCTGGACGACGACTACGCCTCCAGCCGCCATGCCAGGATCTACCCGGACCAGGGCGGGCAGTGGATCGTCGAGGACCTGGGCTCCACCAACGGCACGTACCTCGACCGGACGCGGCTGACGACCCCGACGCCGATCCCGCCGGGTGCGCCGATCCGCATCGGCAAGACCGTCATCGAGCTGCGGAAGTAGTGCTACGTCATGAATGAGCGCGAGCGGAGCGAGCACGCAGCGGCGGTTCACACCCCGGACCCCGGCGCGCTCCCGACCGGAGGGTGGGCAGTGTGGCTCGACACGACCGGCTGCATGCGGAGCCGACGGGCGAGGTGGGCATGAGTCTGTCACTGCGCTTCGCCGCCGGATCACACAAAGGCATGATCCGCGAGGGCAACGAGGACTCCGGCTACGCGGGTCCGCGGCTCCTCGCGATCGCCGACGGCATGGGCGGCCAGGCGGCCGGTGAGGTCGCCTCCTCCGAGGTGATCTCCACCATCGTCGCCCTCGACGACGACATCCCCGGCTCCGACATCCTCACCGCGCTCGGTACGGCCGTGCAGCGCGCCAACGACCAGCTGCGGCAGATGGTCGAGGAGGACCCGTCGCTGGAGGGCATGGGCACCACGCTCACCGCCCTGCTGTGGACGGGCCGGCGGCTGGGCCTGGTGCACGTCGGCGACTCCCGTGCCTACCTGCTGCGCGACGGCGTGCTCACGCAGATCACGCAGGACCACACCTGGGTGCAGCGCCTGGTCGACGAGGGCCGCATCACCGAGGAAGAGGCCACCACCCACCCGCAGCGCTCGCTGCTGATGCGCGCCCTCGGCAGCGGCGACCACGTCGAGCCGGACCTGTCGATCCGTGAGGTGCGGGCCGGCGACCGCTATCTGATCTGCTCCGACGGGCTGTCCGGAGTCGTCTCCCACCAGACGATGGAGGACACCCTCGCCAGCTACCAGGGCCCGCAGGAGACCGTGCAGCAGCTGATCGAGCTGGCGCTGCGCGGCGGCGGCCCCGACAACATCACCGTGATCGTCGCCGACGTCCTGGACCTGGACACCGGTGACACGCTCGCCGGGCAGCTGTCCGACACCCCGGTCGTGGTCGGCGCGGTCGCCGAGAACCAGCACCACCAGCACGACAACGGCATCATGCAGACGCCCGCCGGCCGCGCCTCCGGTCTGGGCCGGCACGCCGCGCCCGGTGGCGGCGGTGAGTTCGGCCCGCCCGGCTCGGGCGACACCACCGGCTTCATCCCGGCCGGCAGCTTCGGCGACTGGGACGAGGGCGACTTCGCCAAGCCGCGCAAGAGCCGTAAGTGGATCAAGAGATCGCTGTACTCGGTGCTGGCGCTGGCCGTCATCGGCGGCGGCCTGTACGGCGGCTGGCGCTGGACGCAGACGCAGTACTACGTCGGCAGCAACGACGAGCACGTCGCCCTGTACCGCGGCATCAACCAGGACCTGGCCTGGGTGTCGCTCTCGAAGGTCGAGAAGGACCACCCCGAGATCGAACTCAAGTACCTGCCGCCCTACCAGCAGAAGCTGGTCACGAAGACGATCGTGGAAAGCGACCTGGCGAGCGCGCGGAAGAAGATCGACGAGCTCGCCCTGCAGGCCTCCGCCTGCAAGAAGCAGGCCGAACGCAACGCCGCCGAGAACGAACACACCCCGAAGACGGGCCAGGGCGAAGCCGGGGGCACCACGGGGGGAACCACTCCCGCCTCCTTCACGTCCAAGGTCACGCCCAGCCCTTCGGCCACAGGAAAACCGGGCACGAAGGCCCCGTCCACCTCACCGACCCCCACCGCCAATCCCAGCCCCGGCCCCAGCCTCTCGGAGGAAGAGCAGAAGGTCGTCTCGCTGTGCGGTAAGCAGTAGGCAAGCCGTGAGAGGCCCTGTCACACGATGAGCAGTACTACCAACACGTCGTCGCACCACACGTCCACGATCGGCGCCATCGGCGCACCGAGCCGGCGCAACACCGAGCTCGCGCTGCTGGTGTTCGCCGTCGTCATCCCGGTGTTCGCCTACGCCAACGTCGGGCTCGCGATCAACGACGAGGTGCCCGCCGGTCTGCTGAGCTACGGCCTGGGCCTCGGCCTGCTGGCCGGCGTCGCCCATCTCGTCGTCCGCAAGTTCGCGCCGTACGCGGACCCGCTGCTGCTGCCGCTGGCCACGCTGCTCAACGGCCTCGGCCTGGTGGTCATCTGGCGGCTGGACCAGTCGAAACTGCTGCAGTCCATCAAGCAGGCCGGCACCGCGGCGCCACGGCAGCTGTTGTACACGGCATTGGGCATCGCGCTGTTCATCGTCGTGCTGATCTTCCTCAAGGACCACCGCGTCCTGCAGCGCTACACCTACATCTCTATGGTCGGCGCGCTGTTCCTGCTGCTGCTGCCGCTGGTGCCGGGCCTCGGCCAGAACATCTACGGCGCGAAGATCTGGATCTCCGTGGCCGGCTTCTCCATCCAGCCCGGTGAGTTCGCCAAGATCGTGCTGGCGGTGTTCTTCGCCGGCTATCTGATGGTGAAGAGGGACGCGCTCGCGCTCGCCAGCCGCCGCTTCATGGGCCTGTACCTGCCGCGTGGCCGTGACCTCGGCCCGATCCTGGTGGTCTGGTTCATCTCCATCCTCATCCTGGTCTTCGAGACCGACCTCGGTACCTCCCTGCTGTTCTTCGGCATGTTCGTGATCATGCTGTACGTCGCCACCGAGCGGACCAGCTGGATCGTCTTCGGTCTGCTGATGTCCGGCGCCGGCGCGGTCGGCGTCGCGAGCTTCGAGCCGCACGTCCAGCAGCGTGTCCAGGCCTGGCTCGACCCGATGAAGGAGTACACGCTCTCCCGTCAGGGCGCCGGCGGTCACTCCGAGCAGGCGATGCAGGCGCTGTGGGCGTTCGGCTCCGGCGGCACCCTCGGCTCCGGCCTCGGCCAGGGCCACAGCGACCTGATCCGGTTCGCCGCCAACTCCGACTTCATCCTCGCCACCTTCGGCGAGGAGCTGGGCCTGGCCGGCCTGATGGCGCTGCTGCTGATCTACGGCCTGATCGTGGAGCGTGGCGTGCGCACCGCCCTCGCCGCCCGCGACCCGTTCGGCAAGCTGCTCGCCATCGGCCTGTCCGGCGCGTTCGCGCTGCAGGTGTTCGTCGTCGCCGGCGGTGTGATGGGCCTCATCCCGCTGACCGGTATGACGATGCCCTTCCTGGCGTACGGCGGTTCCTCCGTCATCGCCAACTGGGCCCTGATCGGGATCCTGATCCGGATCAGCGACACCGCGCGCCGCCCGGCACCCGCGCCCGCCAGCAACCCCGACGCCGAGATGACCCAGGTGGTCCGTCCGTGAACAAGCCCCTGCGCCGCATCGCGATCTTCTGCGGTCTGCTGGTCCTCACCCTGCTCATCCGGGACAACTGGCTGCAGTACGTGAAGGCCGACTCGCTGGCCACCGACGACAAGAACCGCCGCGTCACCATCGCCCGCTACTCCACCCCGCGCGGCGACATCATCGTCGGCGGCAACCCGATCACCGGCTCGGCGAAGACGAGCACGACCGGGCTGAACGACCTGGAGTACAAGCGCACCTACAAGAACGGCCCCATGTGGGCGCCGGTCACCGGGTACGCCTCGCAGGCCTTCGGCGCCAACCAGCTGGAGTCCATCGAGGACGGGATCCTCACCGGCACCGACGACCGGCTGTTCTTCCGCAACACCCTCGACATGGTCACCGGCAAGGAGAAGCAGGGCGGCAACGTCGTCACCACCCTCAACGCCGCCGCGCAGCAGGCCGCGTTCAACGGCCTGAAGAAGCGGGGCGCCAAGGGCGCAGTCGTCGCGCTGGACCCGGCCACCGGCAAGATCCTCGCGCTCGCCTCCTACCCGTCGTACGACCCGTCGGCCTTCGCCGGCAACTCCAACGACGACGCCAAGGCGTGGGACAAGCTCCAGAAGAAGAACAACCCCGACGACCCGATGCTGAACCGGGCGCTGCGCGAGACCTACCCGCCGGGCTCCACGTTCAAGGTGGTCACGGCCGCGGCCGCGCTGGAGAACGGGCTCTACCCGGACGCGGACAGCAAGACGAACTCGCCGCTGCCGTGGATCATGCCGGGCACCACGACTCCGCTGAAGAACGAGGGCAACATCCCCTGCGAGAACGCCACCATGCGTGAGGCGCTGCGGGTCTCCTGCAACAGCGTCTTCGGCAAGATCGGCGCCGACCTCGGCAACGACAAGATGCTGGCGGAGGCGAAGAAGTTCGGCTTCGACGCGGAGCAGTTCACGCCGGTGCGCTCCAGCGCCTCGGTCTTCTCCGACGACATGAACAAGTCGCAGACCGCGCTGTCCTCCATCGGCCAGTACAACACCGCGGCCACTCCGCTGCAGATGGCCATGGTGGCCTCCGCGGTCGCCAACGACGGCAAGCTGATGAAGCCGTACATGGTCGACCAGCTGCAGACGTCCAACGTCGACCCGATCGAGCAGACCGACCCGAAGGAGCTGAGCCGGCCCCTGTCGGCGAAGAACGCGCAGATCCTTCAGTCGATGATGGAGACCGTCGTCAAGGACGGCACCGGCAAGAACGCCCAGATCGACGGCGTCACCGTTGGCGGCAAGACCGGCACCGCCCAGCACGGCGTGGAGAACAGCGAGAACCCCTACGCCTGGTTCATCTCCTACGCCAAGCTCGCCGACGGCAGCTCACCGGTCGCGGTCGCCGTGGTCGTCGAGGACGAGGCGGCCAACCGGGACGACATCTCCGGTGGCGGTCTCGCCGCCCCCATCGCGAAGAGCGTGATGGAGGCGGTCATCAAGAGCAAGAAGTGAACCCGATCACGTCGTCTGCACAATGCCGCACGTTGCGATACCGGTCCTGTATCGGGTGACGGGCTTGGCCAGGTCACACAAACCGATCCGGGTACGGTAGGCCCGGACGACAGCCTCCGGCCGCACGGGCGTGCCGGTCGGGACCGATGGAGAGGGCTGGTAGGTAGCTATGGAAGAGCCGCGTCGCCTCGGCGGCCGGTACGAGCTGGGCCAGGTGCTCGGCCGTGGTGGCATGGCGGAGGTCTACCTCGCGCAGGACACCCGCCTCGGCCGCACGGTGGCGGTGAAGACGCTGCGCGCGGACCTCGCGCGCGACCCGTCCTTCCAGGCCCGATTCCGCCGGGAGGCCCAGTCGGCCGCCTCGCTCAACCATCCCGCGATCGTCGCGGTCTACGACACGGGCGAGGATTACATCGACGGGGTCTCGATCCCGTACATCGTCATGGAGTACGTCGACGGCTCCACACTGCGTGAGCTGCTCCACTCCGGCCGCAAGCTGCTGCCGGAGCGGACCCTGGAGATGACCATCGGCATCCTCCAGGCCCTGGAGTACTCGCACCGGGCCGGCATCGTGCACCGCGACATCAAGCCGGCCAACGTCATGCTGACGCGCACCGGCCAGGTCAAGGTCATGGACTTCGGCATCGCCCGGGCCATGGGCGACTCCGGCATGACGATGACGCAGACCGCCGCGGTCATCGGCACCGCGCAGTACCTGTCGCCGGAGCAGGCCAAGGGCGAGCAGGTCGACGCCCGCTCGGACCTGTACTCCACGGGCTGCCTGCTGTACGAGCTGCTCACGGTACGGCCGCCGTTCGTCGGCGACTCCCCCGTGGCCGTGGCGTACCAGCACGTACGGGAAGAGCCGCAGGCCCCCTCGGTCTTCGACCCCGAGATCACGCCGGAGATGGACGCGATCGTCCTGAAGGCGCTGGTCAAGGACCCGAACTACCGGTACCAGTCGGCCGACGAGATGCGCGCCGACATCGAGGCCTGCCTCGACGGCCAGCCGGTCGCCGCCACCGCCGCCATGGGTTCGGTGGCCTACGGCGGCTATCCCGACGAGCAGCCGACGACCGCCCTGCGCGCGGACGGGCCGGGCGGGGCGACGACGATGCTGCCGCCGATGAGCCCGGACGACGGCGGCTACGGCTACGACGACCGCCCGGACCGGCGCCGCCAGAAGAAGTCCAACACGTCCACGATCCTGCTGGCCGTCGCGGCGATCCTGGTCCTGGTCGGCGCGATCCTGATCGGCAAGTACATCTTCACCGGCAAGGGTGTCGGCAACGACCAGGTGCCGGTGCCTCAGTTCGTCGGCATCTCGCAGGCACAGGCGCAGAAGATCGCCGAGAACTCGGACCTGAAGCTGGCCACCACCGAGAAGCCCTGCGAGAACCAGGCCAAGGGCAACATCTGCTCGCAGGACCCGGCCTACAAGACCGAGGTGGACAAGAACACCACCGTCAACGTCGTGGTGTCGACGGGCGCTCCGAAGGTGGCCGTGCCCAGCGTGCTCGGCAAGAGCTACGAGGACGCCAAGGCGCTGCTGGAGGGCGACCAGTACCAGTTCAAGGTCGAGAAGAAGACCGAGATCTCGGCCGAGGAGCCGGGCAAGGTCCTCAATCAGGACCCCGAGCTCGGCGCCGAGGTCGAGAAGGGCTCCACGATCACCCTCACGGTGGCGAAGGCCGAGGAGAAGGCGACCGTCCCTGACGTCACCGGCAAGAGCTGTGACGACGCGAAGGCGCAGATGCAGGCCAACAACCTGACCGGCACCTGCACCGAGCAGGAGACCCAGGACCCGAACCAGGTCGGCAAGGCCATCTCGACCACACCGGGGGTGGGCCAGGAGGTCACCAAGGGCTCCACGGTCCAGATCGTCGTCGGCAAGGCCCCGGAGAACCAGCAGACGCAGGTTCCGCCGGTGCAGAGCCAGAAGCTGAAGGACGCCAAGAAGGCCCTGAAGGACGCCGGTCTCCAGGTCGGCAACATCAACGGCTCCAACGACGACAACGCCATCGTCATCGGCTCCAACCCGCCCCAGGGCAGCACCGTGAACAAGGGCCAGACGGTCGACCTGTTCACCATGGGCGGCGGAGGCAACGGCGGCAACAACGGTGGCGGCACACAGTTCTTCGGAGGCGTGACGGGCTAGCCCGTCGCGAAGCCCTGACCGCCCGCTGCCACGGCGAGAGCCCCGGCCCCCTCGGAGAGAGGGGACCGGGGCTCTGTCACGTACGGTCAGCCGGCCAGTTCCTTCGGCGGGGTGCGGTCGCTGTCGACCTTGTCCACGCGGACCAGTTCGCCCCAGACGACATAGCGGTAGCGGGAGGTGTAGACGGGGGTGCAGGTCGTCAGGGTGATGTAGTGGCCCGGCTTGGCCTTGCCGGACTCCTTGGGGACCTGTCCGAGGACGTCGACGTTGTACTTCGACGTCTCGGGAAGGACGGCGTACACCTTGTAGACGAACCACTTGTCCTTCGTCTCGAAGACGATCGGGTCGCCCTGCTTCAGCTTGTCGATGTTGTGGAACTTCGCGCCGTGCCCGTCGCGGTGCGCGGCCAGGGTGAAGTTGCCGTCCTTGCCGGTCGTCGGCAGGGTCGCCTTGACCGGGTCGGTGTAGTAGCCGGCGACGCCGTCGTTGAGGACGTCCGTGGTGGTGCCCTTCTCGACCAGCACCTCGCCGTTCTTCATCGCGGGCACGTGCAGGAAGCCGATGCCGTCCTTGGTGTCGAGCGCCCCGGGCCCGGTGTCCTTCTGCGCCCAGTGCTCGCGGACCTTGTCCGCCTGCCGTCCGGCCGCCCGGTCGGCGACGACGTTGGTCCACCACAGCGAGTAGACGACGAACAGGCCGAGCACCAGGCCCGCTGTGATGAGGAGTTCACCGAAGACGCTCACCGCCATGGCGATCCGGCCGGTGCCCCGGCGACGCCGCGCCGGTGGAGGGGACGACGTCCCGGTGTCCTCTGCGGTCGCTGCCACTGTCCCTAGCCCTAACTGACGAGCGCATCCGGCTTGCCCTTGCTGCGCGGCCGTTCCTCGACCATCTTGCCCCAGACGATCAGCCGGTACTTGCTCGTGAACTCCGGCGTGCAGGTCGTGAGGGTGATGTAGCGGCCCGGCGTGGTGAAGCCCGAGCCCGGCGGTACGGGTTCGAGCACCGTGGTGTTGCTGGGCGACGTCACCGGCAGCATCGACGTCATCTTGTACACGAAGTAGGTGTCCTGCGTCTCGACGACGACCTCGTCGCCGGGCTGGAGCCGGTTGATGTAGCGGAACGGCTCGCCGTGCGTGTTGCGGTGGCCCGCCAGTCCGAAGTTGCCGGTCCTGTCGCCCGGCATCGCCGTCTTCAGCGGCTCCTCGCCGTAGTGGCCGACCATGCCCTTGTCGAGCACCCTCTTGGTGCTGACGCCCTCGGCGATGGGGACGACCACGTCCAGCTTGGGGATGTGCAGGATGGCGAAGCCCTGTCCCGGTTCGAAGGCGCCCGGGCTGCGTTTGCCGTTCGCCCAGTCCTGCTGCAGGCTGTTCGCCTCCCGGCCGGCCTGCGCATGGGCGCGCACGTTCGTCCACCACAGCTGGTAGGTGACGAACAGCAGCATCAGCACGCCGGTCGTGATGAACAGCTCCCCGATCACCCGGCTCGCGATGACGCCCGGGCCCGGCTTGCGGGCCCGGGCGAGCCGGCGCGCCTCGACCCGGGAGCGGGGAACGGGGCTGTGCTCGTCCTGCGGAGCGTCCTGCCCGGTCGCGGCGGCGCCGTGCCGGCCCCCGCGGCGCCGCTTGGCGGCCTTCCTGCGGGCCGCCCGCCCGCCGGGTGTGACTCCGATGCCTCCAGAGGCGGACGAGCCGTCAGAGGCGGATGTGGGGCCGCGCTCGCGCCCCCGTGCCGGTGGCTGCGCCACCCGCAGCGCCACGGTCTCGTCGTCGGCGGGCTGCACATAGGGTTCGTACCCCTCGGACCCATGGCCGTCGGACGCATACGTCTCCGGTCCGTACTCCGCGTTGACGTACGCCCCGTCCCCGTACGCCCCGTCCTGCGTCCCGTACGGCGCCGTGCCGTAGGGCTCGTGCGGCACGGCGCCGTACGAGTCCTTGCGCTCGGGGCGCAGCGCGGTCACGCCGTGGCCCTGCCCACCACCGGGGCGAGCCCCGCCGACCTCGCGACCGCGCCCGGGTCGCCGCACTCCACCAGCCAGTTGGCCAGCATGCGGTGCCCGTGCTCGGTCAGCACCGACTCCGGGTGGAACTGCACACCCTCGACGGGCAGTTCGCGGTGGCGCAGGCCCATGATGATCCCGTCCTGGGTACGGGCCGTGACCTCCAGCTCGGCCGGCACGGTCGGCGGCTCGGCCGCCAGCGAGTGGTAGCGGGTCGCGGTGAACGGGGAGGGCAGCCCGGCGAAGACGCCCCTGCCCTCGTGCTCGACCAGTGAGGTCTTGCCGTGCAGCAGCTCGGGCGCCCGGTCCACCACTCCGCCGTACGCCACCTGCATCGACTGCATGCCCAGACAGACCCCGAAGACGGGAACGCCGGTCGCGGCGCAGTGCCGGACCATCTCGATGCAGACGCCGGCCTCCTCCGGCTTGCCCGGGCCCGGCGACAGCAGCACCCCGTCGAAGCCGTCCTGAGCGTGGGAGGTCGCCACCTCGTCGTTGCGCAGCACCTCGCACTCGGCGCCCAGCTGGTAGAGGTACTGGACCAGGTTGAAGACGAAGCTGTCGTAGTTGTCGACGACGAGAATGCGCGCGCTCACTGGTTGTCCACCGTCACATCGTTGAAGGGAAGCAGCGGTTCGGCCCACGGGAAGACGTACTGGAACAGCAGATAGACGACGGCCACGACGAGCACGATCGAGATCAGCGCCCGCACCAACGCGTTGCCCGGCAGATGCCGCCAGATCCAGCCGTACATGCCGTCCCTTCCGTTTCCCCACGGCACCAGACTCACGCCGTACCGGAACCAGACTAACGGCGCGGCGGCCCCGGATCCCGTGCGTCCACGAGGTACCTGCGCGAGGCGTGTCCGAGGTGGCGGGTTTCACGTGAAACCGAGGCGTGGGCCACGAGACGTGGGCTACGGCTCCACGGGCTTGGCGTAGTGCAGGTCCACCGTGCCCGAGTAGCCCGGCAGCGTCACCGTCCCGTCCTCGGCGACCTTCCAGCCGAGGCCGTAGACGTTCACGTAGACCATGTAGTTCTGAATCGCCGGCGACTCGGCGAGCGCCTTCTGCAGCTTCTCGGGGTCCCCGACCGCGGTGATCTTGTACGGCGGCGAGTAGACGCGGCCCTGGAGGATCAGGGTGTTGCCCACGCAGCGCACGGCACTGGTGGAGATCAGCCGCTGGTCCATCACCTTGATGCCCTTGGCGCCGCCCTGCCACAGGGCGTTCACCACCGCCTGCAGATCCTGCTGGTGGATCACCAGGTAGTCCGGCTGCGGCTCGGGATAGCCCGGCAGCTTGGCGGTGGCGTTCGGCGGGGCGTCGTTCAGCGTGACGGTGATCGCCTTGCCGGTGACCTTCTGGGTGCCCGCGCTCTTCTCCAGCCTCGCGAGCTTGTCGTCCTGCGCCTTGGTGCTGCCGTCGTCGCGTTCGGCCAGCGCCTCCACCTCACCGCGCAGCGTCGCGTTGGCGTCGTCCAGCTCCTTGTTCTTGCGGCTGCGTTCCTGGATGAGGTCGGACAGCTTCAGCAAGGAGGTGTCCGTCCGGATATTGGTGCCCTTGGCCGTGTTGAAACTCGTGATGAAAAGGAGTCCGGCGAGGGCGAAGACGGCGATCGTGAGCACCCGCGCGGGCCGGAAACGGGGTCCGCGAGCAGGGCTGGATCCCGTCTGGGGAGAGTCGGCAGAATTGCTCAACGTACCCTTATCTCCTTCGGCGCCGCGGAAGCACTACGCTAACGGACGCCCGGGGGAGCACTCAGTGTCCCCAGTTCCGCTGCCCCGAGCCCGACCAGTTCCCTGCGCGGCCACGCAGCGCATCGACAGGAGAGACCCTCGTGCCGAAGTCACGTATCCGCAAGAAGGCCGACTTCACGCCGCCCCCGGCGAAGCAGGCAGCGACCATCAAGCTGGGCACCCGGGGCTGGGTAGCACCGGTCATGCTGGCGATGTTCCTGATCGGTCTGGCCTGGATCGTCGTCTTCTATGTGACCGACGGCTCCCTGCCCATCGACAGCCTGGACAACTGGAACATCGTGGTCGGTTTCGGCTTCATCGCCGCCGGATTCGGCGTCTCCACGCAGTGGAAGTAGCAGGGGAAGTACCGGCCACGGGCTGGTGAACTCAGCTCTGCCCACGGCTATCCGCTGAGTTATCCACAGGTCGTGCATTTATCCACACCCGGCCTGGGGAAAAGAAACGACGATCTGTGGATAACTCCTCGCGGCTTGACGCCGGTACGACTGACACACTGCTTGCCGCACATCTGTTCGCCCCCTGTCTGACCTGCGTAAATCCGGGTCGGTGACAGGGGGCACAGATGTTCTGACGCGCTGTGCACAAGATCGGGCACCAGTTGTGGACAACCGGTCGCTCAGGTGAGCTGAGACGTTCTCAACAGGGTCACCACCACGACGGCCGCGAGCACCACCGCACAGCTGCCGTACTGCACCAGCGCCCGCCGCTCCCGGGGCGCGTGCACCATGGCGTAACCGACGAGGACACCGGCGACCAGACCGCCGATGTGGGCCTGCCAGGCGATGCCGCTGACCCCGAAGGTGATGACCAGGTTGATCGCGAGCAGCGCGATCACCGGCCGCATGTCGTAGTTGAGGCGGCGCATCAGCACCGCCGTCGCGCCGAACAGTCCGAAGATCGCTCCGGAGGCGCCGAGGGACGGCTGGTTCGGTGCGGCGAGCAGATAGGTGAGCGCACTGCCGGCCAGTCCCGAGACGAAGTACAGGGCGAGATAGCGGACCCGGCCGAGGGCGGCCTCCAGCGGGCAGCCGATCCACCACAGGCTCAGCATGTTGAACAGGATGTGGACATAGCTGCCGTGCAGGAACATCGCGGTCAGCAGCCGGTACCCCTGCCCTTCGGCGACGCCCTCCACAGCGCCGAGCGACGGAATATAGGCCTGTCCGAGGAGGAAGAAGCGCTCCTCGAAGTCGGCACCCACGGCCTTCTGTACGAGGAAGGCGGCCAGGCAGAGGCCGATCAGGATCTTGGTGATCAGACGGGGGTCCGCGGTGACGGTGCCGCCGGCGAGGGTGCGCGGGCGGGCCGCGGCCGTGGCCGCGCGGCCCTGGCGGCCGGACGGGCCGCGGACGCAGTCGGGGCACTGGAAGCCGACCGAGGCATCGACCATGCACTCCGGGCAGATCGGCCGCTCGCAGCGGGTGCAGCGGATGCCGGTCTGCCGGTCGGGATGGCGGTAGCAGGTGGGCAGGCTGCTGCGCGCGTCCTGCGGGCTGCTCGGCGCCTGGTCCATGAGATCCCCTCGATCGTCGGGTACGCGTCCGGTGCAACTCGGGTTCAAAGGAACCGCCCTGCTCATCCTTACGGACGAGCAGGGCGATTGGTTCCCTTCGGGAGCTGTCGGACGTCCGGCGCGTCCTCCTGCCGGATCCTCGCTCAGCCCTCGCGGGACTCCACGACGACCGACTCGATGACGACGTCCTGCAGCGGACGGTCGGTGCGCGGGTTGGTCTGCGCGGCGGCGATCGAGTCGACCACCTTCTGGCCGGCCTGGCCCGTGACCTCACCGAAGATGGTGTGCTTGCGGGTCAGCCACGCCGTCGGGGCGACGGTGATGAAGAACTGCGAGCCGTTGGTGCGCGGGCCGGCGTTGGCCATGGCCAGCAGGTAGGGCCGGTCGAAACGCAGGTCCGGGTGGAACTCGTCGTCGAACTGGTAGCCCGGGCCACCGGTGCCGTTGCCCAGCGGGTCGCCGCCCTGGATCATGAAGCCGCTGATCACCCGGTGGAAAATCGTCCCGTCGTAGAGCCTGGCCTTGCTCTTCTGGCCGGTCTCCGGGTGGACCCACTCACGCTCGCCCTGGGCGAGTTCGACGAAGTTCCTGACCGTGGCCGGCGCCTGGTCCTTGAAAAGCCGGATCTCGATGTCGCCGTGGTTGGTCTTCAGGGTGGCGTAGAGCTGCTCAGCCACGATGTGCCTTCCGTTGTCTTTCTGTGACTCCCCGATCCTCGCACGGTCCGCCCCCCGCGTCGCCTTCCTGAGGGCAGGCACGTCTCTCGGCCACCCGGTTCGGTGGCGCGAAACGACCGAGTGCTGCTCGACGGGAGCGCGCCGGGCCGATCCGTGGCATTGTCGACGACAAGCTCCCGTTGACCCGTTTCGTCTGTTATTCGCCCGCGAGCGCGTTCTTCGGCACCCGGATGCGCGTCCCCGCATGCCGGAAAGCCCACGGGCAGGCATGATCCGCAAAAGGGTGGAAAGTCGATTTACCGTACGCCACCGAGGAGGAGGAACCCGTGACCCGCATCGACAGCGTGCGCGCCGCGACCGGTTCGGCGAAGGACAGCGTGCTGCACGCCGCGGAAGTGGTGGCGCCCTACGCCGACACGGCCAAGGAGAGGGCCGCGCACTACGCGCACGAGGCACGCGTACGGCTCGCGCCCAAGGTGACACTGGCCGCCGAGCAGGCCCGCGCCCAATACGGCGTCCATGTGGCGCCCCGTATCGAACAGGCCCGCGTGCAGGCCATGACCCATGTGCCGCCGAGGGTTGATCAGGCGGCCCAGGAGGCCGCCGTACGCACCCGCAAGGCCGCACGGCAGGCCGCCGACTATTCCCGGCCGATGATCGAGCAGGCGGTCGCCGCGGCCGGACCCGTCCGTGACGAGGCCGCCGCCCGGGGCGCCGCCGCACTCGCCGCACTGCGCGGCCAGGTCTCGCCCAAGGAGATCCAGAAGCTGGCGCGCAAGCACCGGCGCCGGGCCAGGGCCGGCCGGATCGCGAAGGTGCTGGCCGTGGCCGGCGCCGTGGCGGGCGGTGCGTTCGCGGCGTGGAAGTGGTGGGACAAGCAGGCCAACCCGGACTGGCTGGTCGAGCCGCCCGCCGCGACCGAGGTACCCGAGTCGGGCCGTCTGAGCTCGGTCGACGGCAGCGGCGACGCCGCCCTCGACCCGGAGGTCCAGGCGAAGGAAGCCGAGGAAGCGTCCCGCCGCGACGACGAGGGCTGAACCGCTCCCCAGCACCACGACACCGCGGGACGCGCGACATGGTCGCCCGTCCCGCGGTGGCATGTACGACACCATAAAGAAGACCCCTCCGACCGCGTCACCGCAGGTCGGAGGGGTCCTTCAGGTGGAGCCTAGGGGAGTCGAACCCCTGACATCCGCCATGCAAAGACGGCGCTCTACCAACTGAGCTAAGGCCCCGCAAGAGAAGCGTCCGGCCGGAAGAACCGCGATCCGGTGGGCGCCGCAGACAAGAGTACCGGGTCCACCCGGGGATCTCGCAAAAAGATTGGGGGTCCCCGTACTCGACCACGCTCCGTAAGATGCTCGGCGTGGTTCGCGGCAGCGAACCGCCGTTTTGGGGAAGCGATGGGGAGACGCAATGGACGCCGCACAGCAGGAAGCCACCGCCAGAGCGCGGGAACTGCAGCGGAACTGGTACGGGGAGCCGTTGGGGGCACTCTTCCGCAGGCTCATAGACGACCTGGGCCTGAACCAGGCCCGGCTCGCGGGGGTGCTGGGACTGTCGGCGCCGATGCTGTCCCAGCTGATGAGCGGCCAGCGGGCGAAGATCGGCAACCCGGCGGTCGTCCAGCGGGTGCAGTTGCTGCAGGAGCTGGCGGCGCAGGCGGCGGACGGCAGCGTCAGCGCCGCGGAGGCGACCGAGCGCATGGAGGAGATCAAGAAGTCTCAGGGGGGCTCGGTGCTCAACAACACCACGCAGACGACCAGCACTTCGGGCGTGCCGACGGTCAAGCGGGTGGTCCGCGAGATCCAGTCGCTGCTGCGTTCCGTGGCCGCCGCCGGGGACATAATCGAGGCCGCGGACTCCCTGGCCACGACCCATCCGGAGCTGGCCGAGTTCCTCCGGGTCTACGGCGCCGGCCGCACCTCCGACGCGGTCGCGCACTACCAGTCCCACCAGAACTGACCCGCAGGGCCGGTCGCCGAGGGGGTTCGGCGGTCGAGGGCGGGGGATGCAACGGGGGTGACCCGAGGGGGAGGAGCAGCGCGCAGCGATGGGTGAGGTCTTCGCCGGGCGGTACGAGCTGGTCGACCCGATCGGACGCGGCGGCGTCGGCGCCGTATGGCGGGTCTGGGACCACCGTCGTCGCCGTTACGCGGCCGCCAAGGTGCTCCAGCAGCGCGACGCGCACGCGCTGCTGCGGTTCGTCCGGGAACAGGCGCTGCGGATCGACCACCCGCATGTGCTGGCACCCACCAGCTGGGCCGCAGACGACGACCAGGTCCTGTTCACCATGGACCTGGTCACGGGCGGTTCGCTGGTCCACCTCGTCGGCGACTACGGCCCTCTCCCGCCGGCCTTCGTCTGCACGCTGCTCGACCAGTTGCTGTCGGGCCTGGCCGCGGTGCACGCCGAGGGAGTCGTCCACCGGGACGTCAAACCGGCCAACATCCTGCTGGAAGCCACCGGCACCGCCCGCCCCCGGCTGCGCCTGTCGGACTTCGGCATCGCGATGCGGCTGGGCGAGCCCCGGCTGACGGAGACGAACCTCGTGGTGGGGACGCCCGGTTACCTCGCGCCCGAGCAACTGCTGGGCGCCGAACCGGACTTCCCGGCCGATCTGTTCGCCGTCGGTCTGGTGGCCCTGTATCTGCTGGAGGGCGCCAAGCCGGACGCCAAGGCCCTCGTCGAGTACTTCGCCGACCACGGCACTCCCGGCGCGCCCAAGGGCGTCCCCGAGCCGCTCTGGCAGGTCGTGGCCGCGCTGCTGCAGCCCGACCCGCAGGCACGTTTCCGCACGGCGACGGGGGCGCGCAAGGCGCTGGCGGCGGCCGTCGAACTCCTGCCGGAGCCGGGCCCCGACGACGAGCTGATCGAGATCTTCGACCAAGTCGGCCCCCTGCCACCGGGGTTCGGACCGCACGGCCCGCTCGGCGACGGCCGCCTCGGCGGTCCCCCCGGCGGCCCCCTCGACGGCCGCCCACTCGGCGATCCGCGGGATGTCACCGCCGTTCCGTCGCAACCCGTGCAGGCCGTGTCCTGGCAGCAGACCGCTTCCCAGCAGCAGGCCGTGTCGAGGGAGCAGACGGTCTCCCAGCAGCAGGCCTTGTCCAGTGATCAGACCCTGTCCCGGGAGCAACCCGTCTCACGGGAGCAGTCCGTCTCCCCGGAGCAGCCCGTCTCCCCGGTGCAGGACGTCGACACCCCCACCCACGTCCTGCCCGTCGTCCGGTATCGCCCGGACCCCGCCACCGCGTCGTACACGACCGCCTCGTACGCCACGCAGGAGCCGCGGGTTTCCCACAGGGCTGTGGGCACCGCGGCCCCGCGCCGCCCGCGTCCCGGGCCGCCCGCGCGGGTCGCCGTGCCGCTACTGCTGCTCGCCCTCGTCTGCTACGCCGTCGGGTTCTGGGCCCTGGCCCGCATCTGACCGGCCCGGCGCCGCGCCAGCACCGTCCAGCCGCCGAGCACCGCCAGCAGCAGGGTCCCGGTGCCGATGCCGCCCACGGCGACGCCCCTCAGCAGGGGGTCACCGGACGTGCCGCCTCCCCCGTTCCCGCCGGTGGCCCGGAAGAGGTCCCCCGGTGACGACCGGCCCGCGTAGTCCGGCCCGGCCTGCGGCTCCCCGTCCACGCGCACCCGCAGCGTCAGCGGCAACGCTCCCGGACCGAGCCGGTCGGCCACACGCGCGGCCAGGTGCACCACCAGGTAGTACGACCCGGCGAACCGCATCGCGCCGACCGCGTCCCGCACGGAGTACCGGTTGCGGTAGGCGACCGGGGGCACGGGCGGCAGGGCCGCCGACTTCTGCGTGCCGTCGTAGCCCACGCCGACGTCGGTGACGGGCCCGCGCACCGGGTTGAACAGCGCCAGTTCCAGGGCGCCGGCGGTGTAATCACCCCGCTCGGCGGTGCTGCCCAGCTCCGCGGTGGCGGACAGCCGCTGCCCCCAGTCCACGGGCACCTTGTAGTAGAGGGTCTGCCCGGGGCGTACCGCGGTCTGCCAGACGCCGTCGCCGACGAGCGGCGCCGTGGCGAAACCGGCGCCGGCCGGGCGGCTCGCCGGGGTGCCCGACGGGGGTGCGGCGGACGCCGAGTCCCAGGCCTCGGGGGCGCGGGTGGGGCCGGGGCCTGCGAGCGGCGGCTCGGTGGCGGCGGTCAGCTCCAGCGCCCACGGCTGCGGCGCGGACGCCGTGACGGCGGACCGGCCGGCACGCTCCACCACGACGTAGTAGACCCCGGCGCTGCGGCACGCCGACCGGCCGGAGCGGCCGGTCTCCCGCGCGCCCCAGGCCGTCAGGGGACGCGGGCTGCGGGATGCGCCGAACAGTTCGGTGTCGTAGGAGCAGGAGCGCCCGTCGGCGTCCTGGACGGACACCTTCAGACCGTCGGAGGCGGAGACCTCGGCGTTCGCCGGCGGGACGGCCGTGGCGGAAACGTACGCGTTCGACGTGCCGTCCAGGTCGAGGCGGAAGTAGACCGGGCCCTTGCCGGTCAGCGTGGACCGGTAGCTGTGCGCCGGTGCCAGGGCGGCGGCCTCCCCGGTGCCCTGCGCGGCGGCGACGGTGCGGGCGTCGGGGTCGTAGGCGTAGGAGCCGGGTCCGGGGGTGCCGGTCGCCGCCTGTGCGGGTGGAGCCGACGCCAGCCATATACCCAGGACCAGCAGCGCCGCCCCCGTACGCCCTCCCATACGCGCCCTCTCACCGTTCCGCAACCGGACCGTGCCCATCCTGCCCCGCCGGCCCCGTGGGCATCCGGGGTATCGCGCAATTCACGCCCCGCCCCCCGACAGCACAAAACCCCGACCGCTCGGGCGGCCGGGGTCTGCTGAATTCGGTGTCGGGTGGTCAGGAACCCGTGGGCACGGAGTCGGTCGCCTCCGTCCACAGGTCCTGCTCAGCGCGATCCGCCTGAATCTGGCGGTACACGAGGAGCCCGCCGATGGCGGCCAGTGCGACCAGGAGCAGCTTCTTCACCGCGCAACCTCGTCTTTCATTGACGTAAGGGACCTCTGGCGCCCGACTATACACACCGGCCGATACCGATCGGTGACCTGCGTCGGGGCGCCAACTGGCCATATGAAGCGGTGCGATGGAAGCGGATCCCCGCTCCTGGCGATGCGGCCCCGCGTCCCGTCTCTTCGATCACGCCTACCACGCGGTCCTGTGCGGCGCATCCTGAGGCCCTCGCAGCGGGCCCCACGCAGTCCGTACGTCCATCCGAGTGGTGTTCATCGGAACATCGACGCGCCACGGGCGTCGGTCCACCACTTCGCGATCCTCATACACATCATGAGGAAAGTACGCAAATCGCCCAACCCGAAAGTGAGGGGATCATGGCTCAGAACCAGGTCAAGCAGCTGTGGACGGTCATCGTGACCGCCTTCCTCGCGCTGTTCACGGCGCTTGGACTCGTCACCACGACCGCCGCCGCGGCGGTAACGCAGACGGAGACGCCGCGCAACAGCAGCAGCGACGACGCGACCACCGCCCCCGAAGCGGCGGCACCGCCACTGCCCGCCTGGTCCTGGCTCCACGCCCGGTCCCTTCCCCCGACGATGAAGCAGCGCATCCGCGCCGAGGCCCACGGCAAGTCCCCCAGCTGCCGCCACCGCCCGCTCGACGACACGGCGACCGACGAACAGTGCGACAGCGACGACGCCACCGAACGGGCCGCCATCCCCGCCCAGCAGCGCCCGATGATCCCCCTGCAGCGCTGACAGCGCCGCGCACGGCGCCCCCGCCGTGCTCTTACCAGCACCTTTGACGTGACGGCGATTCGCGTACAACCGCACGCGCAACCCGGCCCGGCCGCTCGCAAGAGCCGCCGGGCCTCGCCGCGTGTGCCCACGGATCCAAGACGCCGCTGCCGCTACGGAGGTCGGTGCAGCTGTCGGATCCACGACATCGGTGCCGGTACCGGTTCCGGTTCCGGTTCCGGGGCGTCAGCGCCGGTACTGGTCGGTCATGTTCGGCGCCTGGCCGTGCAGCGTGATGGCGTTGAACGAAACCCGGTCCCTGCGGGCCTGGAGCCGGCGGTCCTGCTCGATGCGCAACCCGTCGGCGTTCTGCGTACCGCCGTTGCGCCGCCGCAGCAACACGGCGATCAAGGCGCCGACGACAGCGGCGAGCACCCCGAAGAGAACACCTGTCGCGACCACACGCCCCCCAGGTGACACACCATGTGACCTGCCATGCAGAAGACCCCCGATCCTACCCGGACCGGGGGTCTTCGTGTCTGGTGGGGCTAACAGGATTTGAACCTGTGGCCTCATCCTTATCAGGGATGCGCTCTAACCAACTGAGCTATAGCCCCGCCGCGCTCTGCGGTGTATGTCCCGCGCGCTGACTCCTGAAGATTAGCGCACGAGGGGCGCAGTCCCAAAATCGGTCGACCGCGACCTGCTCACTCGTCCTCGGCGAGCGTCAGCTCGACGCCGCCGACGAAGCCCGCGGAGAGGTTGTAAATGAACGCGCCGAGGGTCGCGAGCGCCGTCGCGAGGACCACGTCGATGACCGCGATGATCGTCGCGAACATCAGCACATGGGGGAGCGACAGGAAGGACTGCAGGTCGAAGCCGTTCGACTCGTTGGAGCCGGTCGCCTCGGAGATCGTGCCGCCGACCGTGGAGAAGACCCCCATCGCGTCCATCACCATCCACAGCACCGCGGCGGCCACGACCGTGCAGATGCCGAGCGCGATGGACAGCAGGAAGCTGACCTTCATCACCGACCACGGGTCGGCCTTGGCCACCCGCAGCCGCGCCTTGCGTACCCGGGGCGTCGTGCGGGCTCCGGTGCGCGGGTGGCGCACGGCGTCCGGCTGGTAGGCCTGCGGCGGGTGGTAGGGGCCGCCGGGCTGCTGCCCCTGCCGCTCGTCGGGCAGCGGTGAGGCCTGCTGCTGACCACGGGTGTCCGTCACGGTTCCCCCCTGGGATCCCTGGGTGTCGGAAGAGGGCGCGCCCTTGGCGGGCGACTTGATCGCCTGGAGGTTGGTGGTCTGCGGGTCGTTCGCAGGTGTGGCATGCGCGGCGGAGCCACGGCCGCCGCCGTCCGTTCCCGTACTGGTACCGGTCGGTCCGGCGCCCGTGGCTCCGCTCACGATGCTCACTCCTCGTGCTACTCGGCCGAGGGCGCCTCACCCTCGTCCGTGCCGGTGGTCGCGACATCCTCGGCGGTCTCGTCCACGGCCACGTCGCCGTCGACTTCCTCCGCCTCGCGTCCCGCCTCGGCGTTACGGGCGATGCCGACCACGGCATCGCGCTTGCCCAGGTTGATCAGTTGGACGCCCATGGTGTCACGGCCCGTCTCCCTGATCTCGTTGACTCGCGTACGAATCACACCGCCCGAGAGTGTGATGGCGAGGATCTCGTCGTTCTCCTCGACCACCAGCGCGCCGACCAGCGAACCGCGGTCCTCCACGATCTTGGCGGCCTTGATGCCGAGGCCGCCGCGGCCCTGGACGCGGTACTCGTCGACGCGGGTGCGCTTCGCGTACCCACCGTCAGTGGCAGTGAACACGAACGTACCGGGTCGCACCACATTCATCGAGAGCAGTTCGTCGCCCTCGCGGAAACTCATGCCCTTGACGCCCGAGGTCGCACGGCCCATCGGACGCAGCGTGTCGTCCGAGGCGGTGAACCTGATCGACTGCGCCTTCCTGCTGATCAGCAGCAGGTCGTCGTCGGCCGAGACCAGCTCCGCGCCGATCAGCTCGTCGTCGCCGCCCTCCTCGCGCTCACGGAGGTTGATGGCGATGACACCGCCCGAGCGCGGGGAGTCGTAGTCCTTCAGCGGCGTCTTCTTCACCAGGCCGGACTTGGTGGCCAGCACCAGGTACGGCACCGCCTCGTAGTCGCGGATGGCGAGGATCTCGGCGATCGCCTCGTCCGGCTGGAAGGCCAGCAGGTTCGCCACGTGCTGGCCGCGCGCGTCCCGGCCGGCCTCGGGCAGCTCGTAGCCCTTGATGCGGTAGACGCGGCCCTTGTTCGTGAAGAACAGCAGCCAGTGGTGCGTGGTGGAGACGAAGAAGTGGTCGACGATGTCGTCTTCCTTCAGCTTCGTGCCCCGCACGCCCTTGCCGCCGCGCTTCTGTGCCCGGTAGTCGTCGCTCTTGGTCCGCTTGATGTAGCCGCCGCGGGTGACCGTGACGACGATGTCCTCTTCGGCGATCAGGTCCTCGATGGACATGTCGCCCTCGTAGGGGATCAGCTTCGTCTTGCGGTCGTCGCCGTACTTCTCGACGATCGCGGCCAGCTCCTCGCTGACGATGCCGCGCTGACGGACCGGCGAGGCGAGGATCTCGTTGTACTCGCGGATCTTCGCCTGGAGCTCGTCGTGCTCCTGGACGATCTTCTGCCGCTCCAGGGCCGCCAGTCGCCGCAGCTGCATCTCGAGGATGGCGTTGGCCTGGATCTCGTCGATCTCCAGGAGGTCCATCAGGCCGTGCCGCGCGACGTCGACGGTGTCACTGCGCCGGATCAGCGCGATGACCTCGTCGATGGCGTCCAGCGCCTTGAGCAGACCGCGCAGGATGTGCGCCCGCTCCTCGGCCTTGCGCAGCCGGAACTTCGTCCGGCGGACGATGACCTCGATCTGGTGCGTCACCCAGTGGCGGATGAACGCGTCCAGCGACAGCGTGCGCGGCACGCCGTCGACCAGCGCGAGCATGTTCGCGCCGAAGTTCGTCTGCAGGTCGGTGTGCTTGTACAGGTTGTTCAGGACGACCTTGGCGACCGCGTCCCGCTTCAGCACGATGACCAGGCGCTGGCCGGTGCGCGACGACGTCTCGTCACGGACGTCGGCGATGCCGCCGATCTTGCCGTCCTTCACCAGGTCGGCGATCTTCTGCGCCAGGTTGTCCGGGTTGACCTGGTACGGCAGCTCGGTGACCACCAGGCACTGGCGGTTCTGGATCTCCTCGACCTCGACCACCGCGCGCATGGTGATCGAGCCGCGGCCGGTGCGGTAGGCCTCCTCGATGCCCCTGCGGCCCACGACGAGCGCGCCGGTCGGGAAGTCTGGGCCCTTGATGCGCTCGATGAGCGCATCAAGGAGCTCCTCGTGCGAGGCCTCGGGGTTCTCCAGGTACCACTGGGCGCCGGCGGCGACCTCGCGCAGGTTGTGCGGCGGGATGTTGGTCGCCATGCCGACCGCGATGCCGGCCGAGCCGTTGATCAGCAGGTTCGGGAAGCGGGACGGCAGGACGGTCGGCTCCTGGGAGCGGCCGTCGTAGTTGTCCGTGAAGTCGACGGTGTCCTCGTCGATGTCGCGGACCATCTCCATCGACAGCGGCGCCATCTTGCACTCGGTGTAGCGCATCGCCGCGGCCGGGTCGTTGCCCGGGGAGCCGAAGTTGCCGTTGGAGTCCACCAGCGGCATCCGCATCGACCACGGCTGCGCCAGGCGGACCAGGGCGTCGTAGATCGAGGAGTCACCGTGCGGGTGGTAGTTGCCCATGACGTCGCCGACGACACGGGCGCACTTGTAGAAGCCGCGCTCGGGGCGGTAGCCGCCGTCGTACATCGCGTACAGCACGCGGCGGTGGACGGGCTTGAGACCGTCCCGGACGTCGGGCAGCGCACGCGAGACGATGACGGACATCGCGTAGTCGAGGTAGGAGCGCTGCATCTCCGTCTCGAGCCCGACGGGCTCGAGACGCTGGGCGATGACGCCGTCGCCTTCAGGCGTGACTGGGGTGTTCTCGTCGGCCATTGCTGGTGAAGATCCTTCCTGGTGCGGTCAGCTGAGACCGACTCAGATGTCGAGGAAACGGACGTCCTTGGCATTGCGCTGGATGAACGCGCGGCGGGCCTCGACGTCCTCGCCCATCAGGACCGAGAACAGCTCGTCGGCCTGGGCGGCGTCGTCAATGGTGACCTGGCCGAGGACGCGGTGCTCCTGGTCCATGGTGGTCACGCGCAGCTCCTCGGCGTTCATCTCGCCGAGTCCCTTGAAGCGCTGGATGGAGTCCTCGCGCACCCGCTTGCCACGCTGGCGGCCCAGCTCCAGCAGGGCGTCGCGCTCACGGTCGGAGTAGGCGTACTCGACGTCGTCCTTGCCCCACTTGATCTTGTACAGCGGGGGGCGGGACAGGAACACGTGCCTGGCCTCGACCAGCGGCCGCATGAAGCGGAACAGGAAGGTCAGCAGCAGCGTGTTGATGTGCTGGCCGTCGACGTCGGCGTCCGCCATCAGGATGATCTTGTGGTACCGGAGCTTCTCGATGTCGAAGTCCTCGTGCACACCCGTGCCGAACGCGGAGATCAGCGCCTGGATCTCCTGGTTCTGCAGGATCTTGTCGATCCGGGCCTTCTCGACGTTGAGGATCTTGCCGCGGATCGGGAGGATCGCCTGGTACTCCGGGTTGCGGCCGGACTTGGCCGAGCCGCCGGCGGAGTCACCCTCGACGATGAAGATCTCGCACTTGGTGGGGTCGTTCGACTGGCAGTCCGACAGCTTGCCCGGCAGGGACGCCGTCTCCAGCAGGCCCTTGCGGCGGGTCAGATCACGGGCCTTGCGCGCGGCCACGCGCGCGGTGGCGGCCTGGATGCCCTTGCGGACGATGTCCGCGGCCTCGTTCGGGTTGCGGTCGAGCCAGTCGGCGAGGTGCTCGTAGACCGCCTTCTGCACGAAGGTCTTCGCCTCCGTGTTGCCCAGCTTGGTCTTGGTCTGGCCCTCGAACTGAGGCTCGCTCAGCTTGACCGAGATGATCGCGGTCAGGCCCTCGCGGATGTCGTCGCCGGTGAGGTTGTCGTCCTTCTCCCGCAGCAGCTTCTTGTCCCGTGCGTACTTGTTGATCAGGGACGTCAGCGCGGCGCGGAAGCCCTCTTCGTGGGTGCCGCCCTCGTGGGTGTGGATGATGTTCGCGAAGGAGTACACGCCCTCGCTGTAGCCGCTGTTCCACTGCATCGCGACCTCGAGGGACAGGCTCTTGTCCTTGTCCTCGGCCTCCAGGTCGATGACCGTGGGGTGGACCGCCTCGCCCTTGCGGGAGTTGAGGTACTTCACGAAGTCGACGATGCCGCCCTCGTAGTGGTACGTGACGGTCTTGGCCTCGTCCTTCTCGTCGGCGCCCGCCTCGTCCGCCCCCGCGGTGGCCTTCGCCGACTCGCGCTCGTCGGTGAGCCTGATCGTCAGGCCCTTGTTGAGGAACGCCATCTCCTGGAAACGCCGCGACAGCGTCTCGAAGGAGTACTCCGTGGTCTCGAAGATGTCCGCGTCGGCCCAGAAGGTGACCGAGGTGCCGGTCTCCTGCGTCGCCTCGTGCTGGGCCAGCGGTGCCGTCGGGACGCCCATCTTGTAGTCCTGCGTCCAGCGGTGGCCGTCGGTCCTGACCTCGACGGAGACCTTGCTCGACAGGGCGTTCACGACGGACACGCCCACGCCGTGCAGACCACCGGAGACCGCGTAGCCGCCGCCGCCGAACTTGCCGCCCGCGTGCAGGACCGTCAGCACGACCTCGAGCGCCGGCTTGCCCTCGGAGGGCACGATGCCGACGGGGATGCCACGGCCGTTGTCGACGACGCGCACCCCGCCGTCGGCGAGGATCGTCACGTCGATCGTGTCCGCGTGGCCGGCCAGCGCCTCGTCGACGGAGTTGTCGACGACCTCGTACACGAGGTGGTGCAGTCCGCGCTCGCCCGTCGAGCCGATGTACATGCCGGGTCGCTTGCGGACCGCGTCCAGACCCTCGAGGACGGTGATGGCGCTGGCATCGTACGAGGCCGTGACCTCACCGCGTGAGGTGCTCGCCGCGTTGTCCGCGCCGGCGTCGGTGGACGGGATGTTCTCGTTGGGGTTGCCGGAATCGGCCACGAAGCGCCCTTTCTGGCACAGCACAAGCCAGGCTCCTGGGGGTTCCCCCTCTGGAGGAGGGTTGCCGGAGCGGCTGCGGCATGGTGCGTTGGTAAGCCTTGATCAGCGTTGCTCAGCGTTTCCCGGACGGTCCCCACGTTTGGGGCGGGATTGTCTTCCAGTCTACCGGCAGCACTGACATCGATGGGGGTTTGCCGGTACCTGAGTCCCGATGTGGCGCCCTGAACCGGCCTCTTCCGACTCCCGATATACGGAAGGGGGCTCCAAGAGGCTCACAGCGGCACTCAGCGCTTCGAACTGTCAAGCCTTCGTTACTCGGGAGTCAGGAGTCGTTTCATACGCTTATGGGGTGATTTTGCGTATCTTGCCGTGCACGCGTGCGTGCGTTCCGTACGCGTGCACGGGCAGCACCGCATGCGACCCGGCACGCACGCGCGTAGAGGAGTGAATGTGGTGTGACGTCCCTCACTCCAGCACGCCGGCGCGGTCCGCGGCCGCGCTCAGCCGTAAGTGTCGCCCGGCCCGGCGCTGCCGGGGGCACGCAGGGGCCCGTAGCGACGCGCGGGGCCGCCAGGGCCCAGCACCTTGATCATGTGGACCGCGCCGTGCCCCAGGTCCTCGTTGAGCCGCGCGACCAGCGTCGGCGCGAGCAGACGCAGGTTGGTCGCCCAGGCCGTGGAGTCGCAGCGGACCACCAGAACGCGCTCGTCCTCGTCGTACTTCTCCGGCACACAGTGCTTGGCCACGTCCTCGCCGACGATCTGCGGCCAGCGGCCCATCACACCGCCCACCGCGGCCGGCGTCTCCCAGCCCCGCTCGGTGATCAGCCGGTTGATCGCCGCGCCGAGCGCCATCGGGTCGCGTCCGTCGGCGCGCGCGCCCGAGCGCAGTCCGCCGCGGCGCGCCTGCTTCTTCTGCTGCGCCGCGTCGCCACGCGCGCGTGCGGCCTCCTTCGCCGCCCTGAGCGCCACGCGCGCGAGGTCGACGCCGGAGGGTTCGGGGGCCTTCTTCGGGCCACCGGCCTGCGCCGGGGTGGCGGCGGGGCGCGGCTCCGCCGGGGTGTGCTCCGCCTCGGTCATACGCGTGCCACCTCTTCGGTCATACGCGTGCCACCTCGCCGTCCGCCACCGCGTACCGCGCTCCGCTGAGCACGTGCGGTACGTCGTCGTCGACCGCGGCCGTCACGAGCACCTGCTCGCCGGGCGCCACCAGCTCCGCCAGCCGTTCCCGGCGGCGGGCGTCCAGTTCGGCGAAGACGTCGTCGAGAATGAGCACCGGCTCGTTGCCCTCGGCGCGCAGCAGGTCGTAGGACGCAAGGCGCAGGGCGAGGGCGTAGGACCAGGACTCGCCGTGCGAGGCGTAGCCCTTGGCGGGCAGCTGGCCGAGCTTGAGCAGCAGGTCGTCGCGGTGCGGGCCGACGAGGGTGACGCCCCGCTCGATCTCCTGCTTGCGGGCGTCCGCGAGCGCCGCCATGAGCTGCGCGTAGAGATCCTCACGCGCGTGCGCCTCGCCGGGCGCGGACGGCTTGTACTCCAGACCGATCGGACCGCCGCCCGGGGCCAGCTGCTCGTACGCCTTGTCGGCCAGCGGCTGGAGCGCGGCGATCAGGTCCAGGCGCTGGGCGAGCAGTTCGGCGCCGGCGTGTGCGAGGTGCTGGTCCCACACGTCGAGCGTGGACAGGTCCATGGAGCGGCCGCCGTGCCGACGGGCCAGCGCGGCCGTCTTGAGCAGGGTGTTGCGCTGCTTCAGCACCCGCTCGTAGTCGGAGCGCACGCCCGCCATGCGCGGGGAGCGCGCGGTGATCAGCTCGTCCAGGAACCGCCGCCGCTCCCCGGGATCGCCCTTGACGAGGGCGAGGTCCTCCGGCGCGAACAGCACGGTCCGCACGATGCCGAGGATGTCCCGCGGCCTGACCTGGGAGGACCGGTTGATGCGGGCGCGGTTGGCCTTGCCGGGGTTCAGCTCCAGCTCGATCAGCTGCTGCCGCTCGCCCTGCCGGACCTGGGCGCGTACGACGGCCCGCTCGGCGCCCATGCGCACGAGCGGGGCGTCGGAGGCGACGCGGTGGCTGCCGAGGGTGGCGAGGTAGCCGACCGCCTCCACCAGGTTGGTCTTGCCCTGCCCGTTGGGGCCGACGAACGCGGTGACGCCCGCCTCCAGCGGGACCTCGGCCCGGTCATAGGAGCGGAAGTCGGCCAGCGACAGATGCGTGACGTGCATGGTCGTTCGCCGACCTCCCCAACCTTCGGGTAGTGCTTGCTTCGCGTTGTTCTTCGCGTTGCTTCTTCGTGTGACGCGTCAGGTGGCCCGGCGCGTCACTTCTTCTCGACCGCGTGGCCGCCGAACTGATTGCGCAGCGCCGCGATCATCTTCATCTGCGGCGAGTCCTCCTGACGGGAGGCGAACCGCGCGAACAGCGACGCGGTGATCGCCGGCAGCGGCACCGCGTTGTCGATGGCGGCCTCCACCGTCCAGCGTCCCTCACCGGAGTCCTGTGCGTAACCGCGCAGGCCCTGAAGGTGCTCGTCCTCGTCGAGGGCGTTCACCGCGAGGTCCAGCAGCCACGAGCGGATGACGGTGCCCTCCTGCCAGGAGCGGAAGACCTCGCGGACGTTCTCCACGGAGTCGACCTTCTCCAGCAGCTCCCAGCCCTCGGCGTAGGCCTGCATCATCGCGTACTCGATGCCGTTGTGGACCATCTTCGCGAAGTGGCCCGCGCCGACCTTGCCGGCGTGGACCGCGCCGAAGTCGCCCTCCGGCTTGAGCGCGTCGAAGACCGGCTGCACCTTGGCGACGTTCTCGGCATCGCCGCCGTACATCAGGGCGTAGCCGTTCTCCAGACCCCAGACACCGCCCGAGACACCGCAGTCGACGAAGCCGATGTTCTTGGCGGCCAGCTCCCGCGCGTGCTTCTCGTCGTCGGTCCAGCGGGAGTTGCCGCCGTCCACCACCACGTCACCGGGCTGCAGCAGCTCGGCGAGCTGGTCGATGGTCGACTGGGTCGGCTCGCCGGCCGGGACCATCACCCAGACCACGCGGGGGCCGGACAGCTTCTCCACAAGCTCTTGCAGGCTGTGGACGTCCGCGACGTCGGGGTTGCGGTCGTATCCGATGACGGTGTGGCCCGCGCGGCGGATCCGCTCGCGCATGTTGCCGCCCATCTTGCCGAGGCCGACGAGACCGAGCTCCATCAGTGCTGTTCCTTACGGTCGCTGTGTGGCGTGCGGGGCGCTAGCGCACCCCTGGGGCACCTCGTACCCCTGTCCGAGCCTAATCCCGGACGGTCCCGCACAGCTGTGGGCATACGCGCTCATACGTAGGCCCTCACCTGGGGATTTCGATGGGCGGTGGTCCACAGGCTGTGGACCACCGCGGCAGCCTCGCTCCGGCGTCGGACCGGGATCAGCCGCTCAGCCGCACCGGCATGATCAGGTACTTGTACGCCTCGTCCGCCTCGGCGTCCACGGCCGGCTTGCCGCTGAGCAGCGCGGGCTTGGTGGACGTGGTGAACGACAGCTGCGCCACCGGGGAGTCGATCGCGCTCAGACCGTCCAGCAGGAACGTCGGGTTGAAGGCGATGGAGATGTCGTCACCCTCCAGCTGGGCGTCGACCCTTTCCACAGCCTGTGCGTCGTCGCTGGAGCCGGCCTCCAGGATCAGCACGCCCTGCTCGAAGCTGAGCCGCACCGGGGTGTTGCGCTCGGCGACCAGGGCCACACGCTTGACGGCCTCCACGAAGGGGGCGGTCTCGATCACGGCGACGGAGTTGAACTCCGTCGGGAACAGGGTGCGGTACTTCGGCAGGTCGCCCTCGAGCAGACGGGTCGTGGTGCGGCGGCCCGCGCCCTCGAAGCCGATCAGGCCCTCACCGGCGCCCGAGCCGGACAGCGCCAGGATCACGCTGTCGCCGCTGGTGAGCGCCTTGGCGGTGTCCTGGAGGGTCTTGGCGGGCACCAGGGCGACCGCGGAGACGTCCGGGTTCTCCGGCTTCCACAGGAACTCGCGGACCGCGAAGCGGTAGCGGTCGGTGGAGGCCAGGGTGACCGTGTCGCCCTCGATCTCGATGCGCACACCGGTGAGGACGGGCAGCGTGTCGTCACGGCCGGCGGCGATGGCCACCTGCGAGACGGCCGCGGCGAAGACCTCGCCGGGGACCGTGCCCGTCGCGTTCGGCATCTGCGGCAGCGCCGGGTACTCCTCCACAGGCAGGGTGTGCAGGGTGAACCGGGACGACCCACAGACCACGGTCGCCCGTACACCGTCTGTGGAAATCTCCACGGGGCGGTTGGGGAGCGCGCGGGAGATGTCGGCGAGCAGGCGGCCGGACACCAGGACCGTGCCCTCCTCCTCGACCTCGGCCTCGACGCTCACCCGGGCGGAGACCTCGTAGTCGAAGCTGGACAGGCTCAGCTGGCCGTCCTCCGCCTTCAGCAGCAGGCCGGCGAGGACAGGCGCCGGCGGACGGGCCGGGAGGCTGCGGGCCGCCCAGGCCACTGCCTCCGCGAGTACGTCGCGTTCCACCCGGATCTTCACGGTAAGCCGCCTCCTGCTGTTGCCGGCGCTTGTCGCCCTGCTTCGCCTTCGTCGTCTGTCGCGGTGTCACGAGCCCCGAGGAGGGGAAGGACACCGGGACCAGTCTGACGCACCGCACTGACAGTAGGTGCCCGTCGGGGTCAAGTCGCGACGAGGGGCAGTCGGTCAACCGACAGCGAGTTGTGCACAGGCCCCACTTCGAAACGGTTTCCTGGCTCTCTCTAGTCGTTGGTAGTAGTAGGGCCTGTGGATACCGTGGATAACCTCGTTTGCGCAGGTCAGAGCCCAAATTTTATCCACCGGGCCTGTGGGCGGAGGCGGTGGACAACCGGGGCTGTCTGTGGAGAACAGAAAGTTCTGCACACGCCATCAACAGGCCGGGGCGAGTTCTCCCCAGAAGCGTCCCCAGTTTTACCCACGTTGCCCACAGGCCAACCCGGCAGCTTCGTGTGACGCCTTTCACTCGACGCGGTGAGGAGGCGCGTCGGCTTGCCGAACAGTGGACAGACATGTGGAGAAGCGGGCGATCTCTGGGGACAACCGGCCGCAGCCTGTGGGTCACCCGTGGACAACTTTGTGCACAGGGTGTGGACCGGCAAGTTGTCCACACCCTGTGGATCTCCTTCGTCCACGGATCCACAGGCACATGAGCTGGGCCGATGGCCTTCCCCCAGGCTGGCCTGTGGATGCGATCTGGACAACTCGGCAGTCCCCAGGATGTGGACGCGAAAAAGTCCCTGAATCTGTGGAGAGAGGCCGTAACCCGACAGGTAATCGAACAAGAGATGACAGATGTGCGACGGCGATCGCGGGCCGACGGGGCCGTCGAATGCCGTCGGATCCCGTTTTGGTCGTCCCGCCGGAGGCCGTCGCAGTCAGCGAGGGGTTGTTGCGGCACTGCCGGCATACGTCTGAGGGCGCCTCCGGAGACCCGGAGACGCCCTCAGACGGTTCGCCGTGGTGGCGTCAGCCGTTCTTGATGCGGTTGGTGAGCTCGGTGACCTGGTTGTAGATGGAGCGGCGCTCGGCCATCAGATTGCGGATCTTGCGGTCCGCATGCATCACCGTCGTGTGGTCCCGGCCGCCGAACAGCGCACCGATCTTCGGCAGCGACAGATCCGTCAGCTCACGGCACAGATACATGGCGATCTGCCGGGCGGTCACCAGAGCGCGGCCGCGCGACGTGCCGCACAGGTCCTCGACCGTCAGCCCGAAGTAGTCCGCCGTCGCGCTCATGATCGCCGTAGAGGTGATCTCCGGGGCCGAGTCCTCGCCGCCCGGGATCAGGTCCTTCAGGACGATCTCCGTCAGGCCCAGGTCCACCGGCTGCCGGTTGAGCGACGCGAAGGCCGTCACCCGGATCAGCGCGCCCTCCAGCTCACGGATGTTCCGCGAGATCCGGGAGGCGATGAACTCCAGCACCTCCGGCGGCGCGTTCAGCTGCTCCTGCACCGCCTTCTTGCGCAGGATCGCGATCCGCGTCTCCAGCTCGGGCGGCTGGACGTCGGTGATCAGTCCCCACTCGAACCGGTTCCGCAGCCGGTCCTCCAGCGTGACCAGCTGCTTCGGCGGCCGGTCGGAGGAGAGCACGATCTGCTTGTTGGCGTTGTGGAGCGTGTTGAAGGTGTGGAAGAACTCCTCCTGCGTCGACTCCTTGTCCGCCAGGAACTGGATGTCGTCGACGAGCAGGATGTCCATCTCCCGGTACCGCTTGCGGAAGCTGTCGCCCTTGCCGTCGCGGATGGAGTTGATGAACTCGTTCGTGAACTCCTCCGAGCTCACGTACCGCACGCGCGTGCCGGGGTACAGGCTCCGCGCGTAGTGCCCGATGGCGTGCAGCAGATGCGTCTTGCCGAGCCCGGACTCGCCGTAGATGAACAGCGGGTTGTACGCCTTCGCGGGCGCTTCGGCGACGGCCACCGCGGCCGCGTGCGCGAACCGGTTGGAAGCGCCGATGACGAACGTGTCGAACAGGTACTTCGGGTTCAGCCGCGCGGTCGGCTCCCCGGGGCCGGAGGCCGGCGCGGGCTGCGCGGCCAGCGGTCCGGGCGCCCCGGTGGTGGGCAGGTTGGAGCCCACGGGGCCGCCGCGGTGCACGTGCCCGGAGCCGGCCGGCGGCTCGGGCAGCTCACGTCGGCCGCCGTCGCGCTGGTCGTAGTCGCGGTCGTAGTCGCGCGACGCGCGGGGGTCACGGGTGTCGTGGGCATCCCGCCGGTCGTAGTCGCCGCGGGGCTGGTCGTAGGACGGCCGCTCCGCCGCGGGGGGCCGGTAGTCCGCCGACGACGGCGAGGCGTACGGATCCTTCGCCGGGCCGCCGGACGCGTACGGGTCATTCCCGCCCGGCCCGGAGCCGTACGGATCCTTGCCGCCGCGCCCGCCGGAGCCGTAGAGGTCACGTTCGGGGAAGCCGAGCCGCTGCTGCTGCCAGCCGTAGTCGTCCTGGGAGGGACGCGGCCAGGCGCCCGGCTCGGGGCGCTGGTACTCGGACGGGTAGGCCGGCCGGGCCGTGGGGAGCTGGTCACCGGGCTCGCCGCGGTGCCGGCCGTACCCCTCGTACTGGTCGTACTGCGGGGCGGCGGGCGGCTCGGGCTCCTCGTAGCGCGACTCCTCGTACCGCGACTCCTCATAGCGAGGCTGCGGCGGAGCGGACGGCGTGGCGGGGGCAGCGGGCTCGCCCGCGGAGTCGTCGACGGTGATCGCGATCCGGATCGGCCGGCCGCACTCGCGGCTCAGCGTCTCGCTGACGATCGGCGCCAGACGCCCCTCGAGGACGTTCTTCGCGAACTCGTTCGGTACGGCGAGCAGGGCCGTGTCGGCGACCAGCGCCAGCGGCTGGGTGCGCCGGATCCAGTGCTCGTCCTTGCCCTCGACCCCCTGGCCGCGTCCCTCGCCGAGGAGCTGTTCCAGCACTCGTGGCCACACTGCGGCAAGATCGGCAGGTACGTCAGCCACAGGGCACGCTCTCTCAGAGAGTCCCTCGAACGTGTGGTCCGGGGACGGGTCGGGATGTGAATCGGGTGGTTGAGGGACAAGGGAACGAATCGGAGTCCAGCCACGGTAGTCAGCGCGGCGGGTACGGTTCAAGTTGTTGTCCCCAGGCTGTGGACAAGTGTCTCCCGGTGACCGTCGGTTTGACCGGATGGCGTAGTCCCGCGTACCGTAACCAGGTCGAGTTGTCGATGGCTGCTGCCGCCTGCCTCCGATGGGCACAGATCGCGAACACGGTGATCGGACAGCGGTGCACTCGGGCGTAACGCGAGCTACTCGTGGGCGCACGGTGACAGCCAGGACGGCACCCCGCCAACCCCGAATCTTTCTGGAGCCCCCGAGTGAGCAAGCGCACCTTCCAGCCGAACAACCGTCGTCGCGCGAAGACCCACGGCTTCCGGCTGCGTATGCGTACCCGTGCCGGCCGCGCGATTCTCGCAACCCGCCGTAGCAAGGGTCGCGCCCGCCTGTCCGCCTGATTCCGATCAGGTCATGACGTCGTGCTGCCCACCGACAACCGGCTGAGGCGGCGCGAGGACTTCGCGACCGCGGTACGACGAGGTCGTCGGGCAGCCCGCCCGTCCCTCGTCGTCCATTTTCGCAGCGGTGCCACGGACCCGCACGCGCCAGGGGAGAGCGCTCCCCCGCCGCGTGCGGGTTTCGTCGTGAGCAAGGCCATCGGCGGCGCGGTCGTGCGCAACAAGGTGAAGCGCAGGCTTCGCCATCTGATGCGCGACCGGGTCACCCGGCTGCCCCCCGGTAGCCTGGTAGTCGTACGAGCGCTGCCCGGTGCGGGTGACGCCGACCATGCACAGCTGGCCCGAGACCTGGACGCCGCCCTGCAGCGGCTGCTGGGAGGGGGCGCGCGATGAAGTACCCACTGCTGGCCCTGATCAAGCTCTACCAGTGGACGATCAGTCCGCTGCTCGGGCCGGTGTGCAGGTACTACCCGTCGTGCTCCCGTTACGGCTACACGGCGATCGACCGGCACGGTGCGATCAAGGGAACAGCGCTCACAGCCTGGCGCATTCTGCGGTGCAATCCGTGGTCGCCGGGCGGTGTGGACCATGTTCCGCCGCGCAAGCGCCCGCGGTGGCACGAAATGCTGCGTGACGCCTGGCGTGCACGCAGGGGCGGGCCCTCCGCCGCCGAACCGGCCACCGACGGGGAAATCCCTTCGAGCCCGGCCGCAGAGACCCCGCCCCATGCCCAAGGAGCATGATTAGTGGACACGATTGCCAGCCTCTTCAGTTTCATCACCTGGCCCGTCTCCTGGGTCATCGTCCAGTTCCACAAGGTGTACGGGGCGATCTTCGGGCCTGACACCGGGTGGGCCTGGGGCCTGTCCATCGTGTCCCTGGTGATCCTGATCCGCATCTGCCTGATCCCGCTCTTCGTGAAGCAGATCAAGGCCACGCGCGCGATGCAGACGCTCCAGCCGGAGATGAAGAAGATCCAGGAGCGCTACAAGAACGACAAGCAGCGCCAGTCCGAAGAGATGATGAAGCTGTACAAGGAGACGGGTACCAACCCGCTCTCCTCGTGCCTTCCCATCCTCGCCCAGTCGCCGTTCTTCTTCGCCCTGTACCACGTGCTCAACGGCATCGCCACGGGCAAGACCATCGGCGTCATCAACGACCCGCTGCTGGCCAGCGCCCGGCAGGCGCACATCTTCGGCGCCCCGCTCGCGGCGAAGTTCATGGACAGCTCGAGCAAGGTCGAGGCGCTCGGCGCCACGCTGACCGACGTCCGCGTCGTGACCGCGATCATGATCGTCCTGATGTCGTTCTCGCAGTTCTACACGCAGCGACAGCTGATGACGAAGAACGTCGACACCACGGTGAAGACGCCGTTCATGCAGCAGCAGAAGATGCTGATGTACGTCTTCCCGGTCATGTTCGCCGTCTTCGGTATCAACTTCCCGGTCGGTGTCCTCGTCTACTGGCTGACCACCAACGTGTGGACCATGGGCCAGCAGATGTACGTCATCCACAACAACCCCACCCCGGGTTCCAAGGCTCAGGCCGCCTACCTGGAGCGCCTGTACAAGCACGTCACGCACCACGGCAAGGTCGCCCGGCGCCGGGACAAGGTCATCGTCAAGGCCATCGTCGCCAAGGGCCGCGACCGCAACGAGTTCGAGCGCAAGTTCATCAACGGCCTGAACAAGGTCGGCCTTGCCGCCCAGACCGACGGCTCGGTGATCCGTGGCGAGAGCCAGGCGGTCGCCGTGGCCGAGGACGGCACGCCCACCACCACCGGTGGCCAGCCCAAGCGGCAGCAGCCCAAGCGCCAGTCGAAGTCCCAGCGCCAGTCGGGCGCCGCGAAGGCCGATGAGCCGTCGTCCACCGGTCCCTCGCTGAGCAAGTCCGACGAGCCGGAGGACACCAAGCCCGCCGGCGCCTCCGCCAAGGCCGCCCCGAAGCAGGGCTCCGGTACCCGCAGCAAGGCCCAGTCCGGACAGCGCAAGGGTCCGCAGCGGCCCAAGTCCCCGTCCAAGAAGTAAGAAGGAGCCCATCCCGTGACGGAAGGCACCACCTCCGCCGCTGCCGAGGGTGCAGACACCCTCACCCGCCTGGAGCAGGAAGGCGAGATCGCGGCGGACTACCTCGAGGGTCTGCTGGACATCGCCGACCTCGACGGCGACATCGACATGGACGTCGAGGGCGACCGGGCCGCCGTGTCGATCATCAGCGACACGGGCAGCCGCGACCTGCAGAAGCTGGTCGGCCGTGACGGCGAGGTGCTCGAGGCGCTCCAGGAGCTGACGCGACTGGCCGTGCACCGGGAGACCGGGGACCGCAGCCGGCTGATGCTGGACGTCGCCGGCTACCGGGCCAAGAAGCGCTCCGAGCTGTCCGAGCTGGGTGCCAAGGCCGCGGCCGAGGTCAAGAGCAGCGGTGAGGCCAAGCGGCTCAGGCCGATGACCCCGTTCGAGCGGAAGGTCGTCCACGACGCGGTGAAGGCCGCCGGCCTGCGCAGCGAGTCCGAGGGCGAGGAGCCGCAGCGCTTCGTCGTCGTCCTGCCCAACTGACGTCGGTACGTACGTCACTCCGGCCCCGTCTGATGCGCAGGCGGGGCCGGACTTTGTCAGCCTGTAGTTCTGGTGATCGGCGCCGTTGGCGCTGATGCGGTACGGAAGGACGGTCCCCGTGACGGAGGCAGCGGAGCTTCCCCCTGCGCCCGAGCAGGCGCGCGACGTGTTCGGTGATCGCTTCACGGATGCGGTCCGATACGCCGAGCTCCTGGCCGAGGCCGGTGTGCAGCGTGGGCTCATCGGGCCGCGGGAGGTGCCGCGCCTGTGGGAGCGGCACCTGCTGAACTGTGCGGTGCTCTCGGAAGTCGTTCCCGAGGGGGTGACCGTGTGCGATGTGGGTTCCGGTGCGGGCCTGCCCGGCATCCCACTGGCGCTCGTGCGTGAGGACATCAAGATCACGCTGCTGGAGCCACTGCTGCGGCGCACGACCTTCCTCACGGAGGTCGTGGAGCTGCTCGGGCTCGACCACGTCACCGTGGTGCGCGGCCGCGCCGAGGAGGTCATGGGCAAGCTGACTCCCGTCCACGTCGTCACGGCCCGCGCGGTCGCCCCGCTGGACCGGCTGGCCGCCTGGGGCATCCCGCTGCTGCGTCCCTACGGCGAGATGCTCGCGCTCAAGGGCGACACGGCTGAGGAGGAGTTGAAGAGCGCGGCCACGGCACTGAGCAAGCTGGGTGCGGTGGAGACGTCGATCCTGCATGTGGGTGAGGGCGTGGTGGATCCCCTGTCGACCGTGGTGCGGGTCGAGGTCGGCGAGAGCCCCGGCGGCGTGCGGTTCGCGGCGAAGCGCGCGAAGGCGGCACGGACGGGCCGGACACGCCGTCGGCGTTGATCGTCTCCCGCGCCGAGACGTACTCCACACAAGCTGCCCGCCTACGCGTGACGGAGTGTCGCGGCAGTTCGGCCTGCGGTGCTGTGCATCGTGTTTCACGTGAAACGTCGCTCACTGCTGCACGGCATCATCAGTCGGGGCCGCGCTGCGGCCGAACCCCGCGACCGTAAGCCCCTCGGTTCACTCGATGAGACGCCTGTCGAGGAGACCAGGTCCCCCTTGAGGGGCACAGAGTTGTCCACAGAGGTGGATTTCTCCACAGAAGACCAGACCTCACTGGTTCATGACCCCGAAGGCATGCGAGGCTCTGTTCATTGCGAGCCTGAAGTCGAGGAGAGTGAATCCTTGCGGTCCGACGCCAACATCGCGGGACCGATGACCGATCCGGTCCCCGGTCCCCGTACTGAGTCGATGGGGGACGATGTTTCACGTGAAACACCGCCCCCCATGGACGACACTCCGATCGGTCGTGCTGCCCAACTGGCGGTGGAGGCTCTGGGCCGCGCCGGCGAAGGTCTGCCACGACCGGAGCAGACCCGTGTGATCGTGGTCGCCAACCAGAAGGGCGGCGTCGGCAAGACGACGACGACCGTCAACCTCGCCGCCTCGCTGGCACTGCACGGCGGCCGGGTACTGGTGGTCGACCTCGATCCGCAGGGCAACGCGTCCACCGCTCTGGGCATCGACCATCACGCCGAAGTTCCCTCCATCTATGACGTGTTGGTCGACAGCCGGCCACTCGCCGAAGTCGTGCAGCCGGTCCCCGATGTCGAGGGCCTTTTCTGTGCCCCCGCCACCATCGATCTCGCCGGTGCGGAGATCGAGTTGGTCTCGCTCGTGGCGCGCGAGAGCCGGCTGCAGCGGGCGATCCAGGCCTACGAGCAGCCGCTGGACTACATCCTCATCGACTGCCCGCCCTCGCTCGGCCTGCTGACGGTCAACGCGCTCGTCGCGGGCCAGGAGGTCCTGATCCCGATCCAGTGCGAGTACTACGCACTGGAAGGCCTGGGCCAACTGCTGCGCAACGTCGATCTGGTGCGGGGACACCTCAACCCCACGCTGCATGTGTCGACCATCCTGCTCACCATGTACGACGGCCGGACGCGCCTGGCGTCCCAGGTCGCCGAAGAGGTGCGCACCCACTTCGGTGACGAGGTGCTGCGGACGAGCATCCCTCGCTCGGTCCGTATCTCCGAGGCACCGAGCTATGGGCAGACGGTTCTGACCTACGATCCGGGGTCGAGCGGTGCGCTGTCCTATCTTGAGGCAGCACGAGAGATCGCGCTGAGGGGCGTCGGCGTCAGTTATGAGGCGGCGCACGCCCACATCGGCGCCCAGAGCAACCCGAACATGGTGGAGGGCATCCAGTGAGCGACCGACGGAGGGGGCTGGGACGTGGACTCGGCGCGCTGATTCCTGCTGCCCCGACCGAGAAGACACCTGCCGCGACGGCCCTGGGAGGTGGTGCCTCGGCATCCCCCGCGTCGGTCCCGCTGTTGACCAGCGACCGTGGAGTGGCCGCCGCCAGGCTGGCCACGCTCCCTTCTGTTTCACGTGAAACAGAGGAACCGACGGCATCCGCACCGGAGATGCCTGCGCCTCCTCTCGGAGCCCACTTCGCGGAGATCCCCCTCGACGCCATCCGGCCGAACCCGGAACAGCCCCGTAAGGTCTTCGACGAGGAGGCCCTGGCGGAGCTCATCACCTCCATCAAGGAGGTCGGTCTCCTCCAGCCGGTCGTCGTCCGGCAGGTCGGCCCGGTCCAGTACGAACTCATCATGGGCGAGCGCCGCTGGCGGGCCTGCCGTGAGGCGGGGCTGGACGCCATCCCGGCGATCGTGCGGGCCACGGAGGACGAGAAGCTCCTCCTGGACGCGCTGCTGGAGAACCTGCACCGGGCGCAGCTGAACCCGATCGAAGAGGCGGCCGCCTACGATCAGCTGCTGAAGGACTTCAACTGCACCCACGACCAGCTGGCGGACCGCATCGGTCGTTCCCGCCCGCAGGTCTCCAACACGCTGCGTCTGCTGAAGCTGTCGCCCAAGGTGCAGAACATGGTGGCCGCGGGCGTGCTGTCGGCCGGTCATGCGCGGGCGCTGCTCGGCGTCGACGACCTCGAGGACCAGGACCGGCTGGCCCACCGCATCGTCGCCGAGGGGCTCTCGGTGCGGTCGGTGGAGGAGATCGTGACCCTGATGGGGTCGCGCCCGCAGAAGGCCCAGCGTGCCAAGGGCCCGCGGGCCGGCGGTCGGCTCTCCCCGGCGTTGTCCGATCTCGCGAGCCGGCTCTCGGACCGTTTCGAGACGCGGGTGAAGGTCGACCTGGGCCAGAAGAAGGGCAAGATCACTGTCGAGTTCGCCTCCGTGGAAGACCTCGAGCGGATCCTCGGCACGCTCGCCCCGGGCGAGGGCCCGGTGTTGTCCAGGAGCCTCCAGGACGACGGCGCTGAGGAGTCCGACGCCTGATCACATTGCAGGAGCGGGCCGTGTCCGGTGTGTACCGGAACACGGCCCGCTCTTTGCTTTCTGCCGGTATCGATGCAATCGCATCGTGGATACGATGCGTTGAGGTATGGCGCATCCACCTGGCAGGCACCTTTGAGTGGGAGGCGGGGAGCCGTGCGAACGATGAGCCGGACCGGGCTGGTGAGCGCGGGACTGGGGCTGGGCGCGGTCGGCGGCTTCGTCGGCAGCCTGCTCAGGGAACGGAGTGCTCTGTCAGCCGCCCGTGGTTCGGCGAGCGAAGAAAGCGAGGAACAGCCTTCATGGGGCGTCGGCTCGTACCGCTCACGCTGGACAACCTTCAGGACCTTCCCAAGCGTTGTCGCTCGTGTGTCTTCTGGGAGCTCGATCCCGTCAGTGGCGAAGCCGCGATAAAGGCCGGCACACCGGCTCTGGAGAAGGAAGCCTGGATCTCCGCGGTCCTGCTCGACTGGGGCTCCTGCGGCCGGGTCGTCTACGTGGACGACAAGCCGGTGGGCTATGTGCTCTATGCGCCGCCCGCCTACGTGCCCCGCTCTACTGCCTTTCCCACCAGCCCGGTCTCGCCGGACGCCGTGCAGCTGATCACCGCCTTCATCCTGCCGGGATACCAGGGGCAGGGGCTGGGCCGGGTGATGGTCCAGACGGTCGCCAAGGACTTGCTGCGTCGCGGGTTCAAGGCCATCGAGGCGTTCGGGGACGCCCGCTGGAAGGAGCCGGCCTGTCTGCTGCCCGCCGACCATCTGCTGGCCGTGGGCTTCAAGACGGTCCGCCAGCATCCGGCGCATCCGCGGCTGCGGCTGGAGCTGCGTTCCACGTTGTCGTGGAAGGAAGACGTGGAGCTGGCGTTGGACCGTCTGCTGGGCGCGGTACAGAAGGAGCCGGCGCTGCGACCGCTGTGATCCTCCACGACATGAAAGGGGCCGGCCCTTGAGGGCCGGCCCCTTGATGTTTCACGTGAAACGTCAGCCGATGAAGTCTTCGAGGTCGCGCACGATGGCGGCCTTCGGCTTGGCGCCGACGATGGTCTTGGCGACCTCGCCGTTCTGGTAGACGTTCAGCGTCGGGATGGACATCACGCCGTACTTGGCGGCCGTCGCCGGGTTCTCGTCGATGTTGAGCTTGACGACCTCGATCTTGTCGCCGTACTCGGCCGCGATCGCCGCGAGGGACGGAGCGATCTGGCGGCACGGGCCGCACCAGGCGGCCCAGAAGTCCACCAGGACAGGCTTGTCGCTCTTGAGGACGTCCTGATCGAAGGAGTCGTCGGTCACGTTCTTCAGGTCGGCCACGGTGGGCTCTCCTTAATCGGTCGGTGCGTGGGGCGGAAGGGGGATCAGACGGAGGTCTTCTCGGGCTCTGCTTGCTGCTCGTTGTCGGCGAGGGCAGCGAGGTAGCGCTCGGCGTCCAGGGCGGCGGAGCAGCCGGTGCCGGCTGCGGTGATCGCCTGGCGGTAGGTGTGGTCGACCACGTCACCGGCGCCGAAGACACCGGTGAGGTTCGTCCGGGTGGAGGGCGCGGCGACCTTGAGGTAGCCCTCCTCGTCCAGGTCCAGCTGGCCCTTGAACAGCTCGGTGCGCGGGTCGTGACCGATCGCGATGAACAGACCGGTCACCGGCAGATCCGAGAGCTCGCCGGTCTTGAGGTTGCGCAGCTTCAGGCCGGACAGCTTCTGCTCGCCCTGGATCTCGGCCACCTCGCTGTCCCAGACGAACTTGATCTTCGGGTCGGCGAAAGCGCGCTCCTGCATGGCCTTGGAGGCACGCAGCGTGTCGCGGCGGTGGACGATGGTCACGGACTTGGCGAACCGCGAGAGGAAGGTGGCCTCCTCCATCGCGGTGTCACCGCCGCCGATCACGGCGATGTCCTGGTCCCTGAAGAAGAAACCGTCACAGGTGGCACACCAGGAAACACCGCGGCCGGACAGCGCGTCCTCGTTCGGCAGGCCCAGCTTGCGGTGCTGGGAGCCGGTGGTGACGATCACGGCCTTGGCCTGGTGCACCGTGCCGGCGGTGTCGGTGACGGTCTTGATCTCACCGCTGAGGTCGACGGAGACGATGTCGTCCGGGATCAGCTCGGCACCGAAGCGCTCGGCCTGTGCGCGCATGTTGTCCATGAGCTCGGGGCCCATGATGCCGTCGCGGAAGCCCGGGAAGTTCTCCACCTCGGTCGTGTTCATCAAGGCGCCACCTGCGGTCACGGCGCCCTCGAACACCAGGGGCTTCAGCGACGCGCGCGCGGTGTACAGCGCCGCCGTGTAACCGGCGGGCCCGGAGCCGATGATGATCACGTTACGGACGTCGCTCACGGCTTGGTTCCTCGTCTCTGGACTGCGTCGTACGGCCGGTGGAGCCCCGTTCAGAACTCTCACCCCACCCAACGGATCCTAAGGGGCGTGCATTCCCGCCGTGTCCGTGCACACGGGCGGGCTGTCCTCAGGGACGCGTGTACGAGTTCTTGAGCAGCACCTTGGCGGTACCGGCCGAGGGATGGGCGACGCAGGTGGCGTCCATGAGGTAGGCGTCGACCCGGTTCACGTCGGAGGCGTCGGGCACCACGACGAGCAGCGCGTCCTTGCCTTGGAAGGTGCCGGTCTCGGTGCCCAGAGCGGCATCGTCGCGGCCGAGGCCCCGGCGGACGCACTCGGGGACGGTGGGCCCGGAGCGGAACACCTTGGGCTGGTCGGTGCCGGTCCTGGAGTCGGCACCGAAGCTGTGTGGCGTGCGCGAGCCGTCCCCGGACCTCTGCTGCTGGGCGAGCAGCCGGTCGACCTGCTGCGACAGCCTGGCCTCGGAGAAGGTGTCCGCAGCGGAGGACTGGTGCTGCTGTGCCGTCGTGCCGGAGGTGCCGCCGGTCAGCGTGGACACCAGGAGAGCACCGAGCCCGACAGCGGCAGCCGCGCAGGCGGCGCTGATGAGACCGACCGTACGGCGGCTGCGGCGCGGACGCTGCTTGCGCCCAGGGCCCGTGGTGGCGGTACGGGCGTGTCCGGCGGGGCGGTCGGAGACGGTCGCTGTTTCACGTGAAACAGGCGCGTCGTGCTCGCTGACCGAGGAAGTAGCCGCCTCCTCGGAGCGCTCCTCCGGAGTGGTCGCGCTCAGCAGGGCCTCGGCGGCAAGGGCGGCGTCGATGCGGCCGGCGACATCGGCCGGCATCCGGGGCGGGCCCGGCAGCGTGCCGAGCAGCCCACGGATCTCCTCCAGCGACGCGTAGACGTCCGCGCACAGCTCACACGACTCCAGATGCCGCCGGACGTCCGTGCTCCGCGCCGGCGGGAGCAGTCCCTCGGCGAGGTCGGAGATCTCGGCGACATCCGGGTGCCCGGCCATGTCCGTCGTGGATGTCACGCTCGCCCACCTCCGCCCTTCACAGCAGCTGAGTCGCTCGGTCCTGCCTCACCGGAACCCGGGTCGCCGGGTTCCGCTGCCGGTGGGACGGATGTCCCGTCCACCCGGTTCCGTCCCGCGTCCGGTTTTCCGCTGTCGGAGGCGTTTTCGGAGCGCAGATGGGTGAGCAGCGGAACCAATCTGGCTCTGCCCCGGGCGCAGCGGCTCTTCACGGTCCCGGTCGGGACGTCGAGGATGCGGGCGGCCTCAGCGACGGGATACCCCTGCATGTCGACCAGCACCAGGGCGGCCCGCTGGTCGGCCGGGAGGGTGCCGAGCGCCTCCAGGAGCTGGCGGTGGAGGTCGTTGCGTTCCGCGGGCGCCGAGGCGGACTCGTGCGGCTCCAGCAGCTGCTCCAGCCGCTCGGTGTCGTCGACCGGCGAGGTCTTGCGGGAGGCGGCCTTGCGGGCGCGGTCGAGGCAGGCGTTCACCGTGATCCGGTGCAGCCATGTCGTGACCGCCGACTGTCCGCGGAAGGTGTGGGCGGCCCGGTAGGCGGACACCAGGGCGTCCTGCACCGCGTCGGCGGCCTCCTCGCGGTCCCCGAGCGTACGCAGGGCCACCGCCCACAGCCGGTCCCGGTGGCGCCGCACGAGCTCACCGAAGGCGTCGGGGTCCCCCTGCGTATGACGGGCGAGCAACTCCTGATCGCTCACACCGTCGTATCCGCTGCCGTCCGCCATCCGACCCCCTCCCCCTCGGTGAGATGTCAGCCCTTGAACGTCACGTCGGTGACGGCCTGCTTCCAGCCCGCGCTGCTGTAGCCGTCCGAGGGCGCGTTCGGCACTGCCGTGATCCACAGCAGCACGTACCGCGTCTTCACCGTCTTCGACGCCTTCACGGTGAGCGAGGTGCCGCTCGTGGTGGCGGTGCCGATCTCCTGCATGCCGTCGATCGTCGTGGACGGCGTCAGGGAGTCGGCGGCGTACAGGTGGACGGTGGTGTGGTCACCGGGGTACCGGAGCGCTATCGACGCGGACTGGACCTCCTGCGCCGATCCGAGCTTGTAGACGATGCCCACGCCCGGCTTGTACGGGGCGAGCGTGGGCCCCTCGTTGTAGCGCTTGGTGCGCCAGTACGTGGAGCTGTCGCTGTCGTAGGTGTTGCCCACGTCCTGAGGAGCCTGGGGGGACCCCTCCGCCACGTACTCCTCGGCCTTCTCGATCTGGATCGGCTTGGTCGGCCTGTTCTGGTCGCCGGCCTTGCCGTTGCCGTCCGTGGTCTGGGTCTGGTCGGTGTCCTCGGCTGTGCCGCTCCGGTCCATCAGGGCGTCCGCGAGCTGCCAGCTGCCCAGCCCGAGCGCGGCGATCAGCAGGGCGGACACCGCCCACTTCAGCGCCTTGCCGGTACGGCTCTGAAGCGGGGGCGGAGGGGTGGGCACCGGCTGCGTGCTGCCCGGGTGCGCCGAGGGGCGGCCGTAGGAGCCCTGCTGGTACGTCGTGCGCTGGTATTCGGGCGGTGCGGTGAACGCCGGCTCCGGCGGGCGGATGCGGGGCATCTCGCCGATCGCCTTGACCAGTTCCTCCGGCGTGGTGCACGGCGCCTCGTGCCGGGAGGCGGTCGCCCCGTCGTTGACGAGGGCACGCATGGCGAGCTCGGACAGGCCGCGGTGGACACCGGCCCGTACCTGGTCGGGCGGGATCAGACCGAGGTCCTTGGGCAGGCCGGACAGGCCGTAGGCGTCGTTCTCGTACGGCCAGCGCTGGGTGAGCGCCGCGTACAGCAGAGCGCCGATCGCCTCGGTGTCGGTGCGCTGCGGGGTGTCGGAGCTGACCCCGCGCAGCGCGGCGTTGACGGCCAGGCCGCGGATGCGCCACTGACCGGTGGAGGTGCGCAGCACGGCGTTGGGGTTCAGGCGCAGATGGGCGAGACCCTCGCGGTGGGCGGCGGCCATGGCGGCGGCGATCTGACTGACCATCTGGTAGGCGTCGTGCGGCTCCAGCGGGCCGCCGGCGAGCAGGGTGGTCAGTTCGGTGGCGTCGGGCAGCCACTCGTGGACGACGTAGACGAGGTCGTTCTCCTCGACGGCGTCCAGGACCTGCACGAAGCGGGGGTCGCCGAGCAGTGCGGAGGAACGGGCCGCCGCCAACACGGAGCGGGCCCGCGCGTGGTGGGCCGGCAGGACATGGATACCGACGGCGCGGCGCAGTTTCTCGTCGACCGCACGCCAGCTGCTGAATCCGTCCAGACGGGTGACGCATTCCTCGAGTCGGTAGCGTCTCGCCAGTTTGTGACCGCTGTGCAGCTCCGGCGGTGAGGCCTTTCCGGGACGCTCCGCCGTCCCGCCACTCCCCTGTGCCTCGTCGATGTCCGTGTCCCGCTCCCGGTTCTGGGCCACCCCGTCGGCCGTGGACTGGTCCGCCTGTGCGGTCAGCGACTCGTCGTCGCTGTTGTCTGCCACGTCGACGGCAGCCGTGCTCCGTTCCGCCACCGTCGTTCCTGCCTCCCCATCTTTTGCGCGCCGTGCGACGACGAGCGCGCCGTCCGACGCCGAAACCAATTGTGCCCACAGTCCGCCGCTATGCACGACACACGGTGGCGTCCGTTGGTTGTGCGCCTACCCTCTCTCAGCGGCCCAGTCGTCCGCGCACCATACCCACGAGCGAGTTCAGTTCCTCGATACGCATACGGCGGGCGGCGGCGTAGAAGACGCCGAGCAGGACGACCCCGCCGGCCAGCAGGGCCGCGAAGGAGCCGGCCACACCCTGGCCGAGCGCGTGCCCGATGCCGTAGCAGGCGGCGCCGCTGAGCGCGGCGGCCGGGACCGAGGCGATGCACAGCCGTGCGTAGGTGCGCAGGACCTGAGCCCCGTCCAGATCACCACCGAGGCGCTTGCGGAGCCGGGACCAGGCGACACCGACACCGATGGCGTAGGCCAGGCCGTACGCGGCGGCCATGCCGACCACGGCCCAGCGGGCCGGGAGCAGGAAGTAGCACAGCGCCGAGGCGCCGGCGTTGACCGCGGCCACGATGACCGTGTTGTAGAAGGGCGTGCGGGTGTCCTCGTAGGCGTAGAAGGCGCGCAGTACGACGTACTGCACGGAGTACGGGATCAGGCCGAGGCCGAAGGCCATCAGCATGTAGCCCATGTTGGTGGCCTCGCTCGTGCCCGATGAGCCGAAGATCAGCGTGCACATCGGGATGCCGAGGGCGAGGAACCCGAAGGCGATGGGCACGATCGCGACGGCCGTGGTGCGAAGCCCCTGCGAGATGTCGTCCCGGACGGCGCCCGTGTCGTCCTCGGCCGCCGAGCGGGAGATGCGCGGCAGCAGGGCGGCCATCAGCGACACCGTGATGATGGCCTGCGGCAGACCCCAGATCAGCTGCGCGTTGGCGTAGGCGGCGAAGCCGGTGCCGTCGACGGGGGACGCCTTGCCCGCCGAGGTGGACAGCTGGGAGACGACCAGCGCGCCGGCCTGGTTGGCGAGGACGAAGAGGAAGGTCCACTTGGCGAGGGTGACGGCCTTGCCCAGGCCGTGGCCGCGCCAGTCGAAGCGCAGCCGCAGCCGGAACCCGGTCTCCCGCAGGTAGGGGATCATCGCCAGGGCCTGCACGATCAGACCGAGCAGAACACCCACGCCGAGCAGCCGCTGGCCCTCCGGCGGGATGTTGGTGACCTTCATGCCGGAGTGCTCGGCGGTGCCGTACACCCAGATGAACATGGCCAGCGTCACGATGATCACGATGTTGTTCAGGACCGGGGTCCACATCATCGCGCCGAACTTGCCCCGCGCGTTGAGGATCTGCCCCATCACGACGTGGATGCCCATGAAGAAGATCGAGGGCAGGAAGTAGCGCACGAAGGTGATCCCGACCTCGTTGGAGGCGGGGTCGCTGGCGACCGAGTCGGACAGCAGCCGGATCAGCAGGGGCGCCGCGAAGACCGCCGCCACCGTGAGCAGGCCGAGCGCCACCATGACCAGGGTCAGCAGCCGGTTGGCGTAGGACTCGCCGCCGTCCTCGTCCTCCTTCATCGAGCGCACCAGCTGCGGCACGAAGACGGAGTTCAGACCGCCGCCGACGGTCAGGATGTAGATCATCGTCGGCAGCTGGTAGGCGACCTGGAAGGTGTCACCGAGGACGCCGATGCCCAGAGCGGACGCGATCAGCGCCGAGCGGACGAAGCCGGTCAGTCGGGAGACCATCGTGCCCGCCGCCATCACGGCGCTCGACTTCAGCAGACCCGCGGCGCGGCCGCCCTTCTTCGCCGGCGCGGCGGGCGCGGCGGACACGGCCGCCGGAGCCTCCACGTCGGCCGAGGCGTCCGCGGCGACGGGCGCGGCGGGGGTGGCGCCCAGATGGAGCGTCTGCTCGGCACTGTGCGCGGGCGGCGCCTGGTGCGGGCCTGCGGGCCCGTGCCCGGTGCCGGGTGCGGTCGCCGGACCCGGCACCGACGGCTGCTGCTGCTCGTACGAGGGGTGGCCGGCGCTCTGCTGCTGGTCGCGGAAGAGGTGGGCGAAGGCATCCGGCTCGTGGCGGCCCTCGCCGGCCTGGCTGACGAGGTCGTCCACCCCCACGTACTGGGTGGTGCGGGGATCGTCGCCGAACGGCAGGTACTGGGTCGGGCCGTCCGGCTCCGGCGCGGGCGTCTGCGCCCACACGTGCGGGTCCGGAGCGTACGGCGACTGCTGCGGCTGCGCGTACAGCTGCTGCGCCGGCGGGAAGGTGCCCGGCGGGGGCGGCGGGTGCGCGGCACGGTCGTAGAGCGCCTCGGTGACCGGGTCCTGGGCGGAGAGGTCCTGCCCGCGGTAGGGGTCCTGGTCGTAGGCGTCCTGGAGGTACATGTCCGCGGGGTGCTGCGGCGGTACCGGGCCGTTCTCGGGCGGAGGGCCCTCGGGGTGGTCCGAGCCGCCCACGGCCTGGCCGCGATCACCGTCGTACGGCGCGTTCATGGTTACCCCACCTCATTGTCCCGGGCCCACGGCCACGACATCCTCAACGGTCCACTCTCTCACCCGTCCCGGACGGGTCCGGGCTTTCCGCTGCGGTGTCCGGTGTCGGGTCACTCGGCTGCGTACCGTCTGCCCCCGGGTGGGCGGCGGACTCTTGCGTGAGACGGTCCCCGGGGCCGTCCGGGTTCTCCTCGGCGGCCGCCGTCCCATCCGGTTCCTCGTCGGCGCCGCCGTTCTGCGGCGACTCGGCGTTCTCGGCGGCGCGGGCCGCGGCCCGCTTGCGCTGGGTGTACATCCGGAAGCCGGCCAGGACGAGCAGCAGGACGCCACCGCCGATGACCAGCATCACCGTGGCGGTGATCTCGGTGACCTTCACATCGAAGTAGACGGGGGAGCCGTATTTGCGGCCGTCCTCCGTGAACAGCTGGGCGATCACCGTGGTCTGGCCGTTGACGTTGGCGGACGTGGTGAACTTCACCGTCTGGCTGTGGCCGCCGGAGACCGTGACCGGCTGTTCGTCGAAGGCCCCGCCGTGGATCTTGAGGCGGGTGGGGTTGGTCGAGGTCAGCCGCAGCACCAGGTGGTCGGAGCCCTGCAGCAGGTTGTTCTGCACGGACACCGGGATGGTGGCGCTGCGCCCGGACAGCTTGGTGTCGGACTTGTCGATCAGCTTCACCTGGTGGGCGAGCGTGTCCAGGTAGTCCTCCACGCCCCGGCGGAACGCCCGTGCCTCCCCGGCCCGGCCGCGCCACGACGTGGACATCTCGCGGTTCATGGCCCGGCCGAAGGGGGTCACGACCCGGGACGGGTCGGTGAGGATCACCTGGAAGTTGTCGAGCTTGTCCTGCGTGGCCGCGATCTGCGCGAAGGCCGACCGGGGCAGTTCCTGGCGGCGCAGCGACGACGGGTACGCCGACCCCGAGGGGATCGTCGTGGTGGCGTCCGGGTCGGGCTTGGCCTTCGCGGCCGCCGTCAGCTGCTGGGGCTGCGACCACGTGCTGCCCTGGAGCGCCGCCACGGCTTCCGCCATCGCCTGCGCCTGGCTCGCGGTCGGCATCCGCTGCGGGGCGACCACGATGCTGCGCTCCTTGTCGGACTGCTGGTTCAGCGCGAGGCTCTGCGCGAGGAACTGCTGCACCGCGAGCGAGGAGGCGGAGGCCGTGGTCAGGTCGCCCTGGAACTGTGTGGACAGCCGGGCGTCGGCCACGACCGCCGTGGTGCCGCCGCCGACGGGGCGGGCGGCGGACGGCGTGTAGGGCAGCCCGGCGGTATCCCGCAGGCTGTCGCTGCGCGCGATGACCTTGTCGGCGCCCGCCGAGGTGGCGACCTTCACGATCGACGGGTCGACAGCGCCGGCCACGGGCCAGGCGAAGTCGGTGGTCGGCGTGACGTGCAGCACGGTCTGCACCGTGATCGCCGCGACGTCGGTGGCCGCCTTCAACTGGCTGAGCGAGCCGGTCACGCCGGTGCCGTTGTGGGCGAGGGAGGCCAGGTCCGGGTCCCCGAACGGCAGGGCGACGACCTCCTTGCCCGCCACCGCCTGCTGCAGCTCGGCGAGCCACTGCTTGGCCACGACCTGGTTGCGGCCCGGGGTCGCGGTCCCGTCGGCGCCCCGGACCTTGTAACTGCCCGCCATCGCGTCCACGGAGGCCAGCAGGTCGGGGTCGACCACCCAGGTCACGTTGAGGCTCTTGCCCAGCGCGACCATCTGCTCCAGGCGACCGCCCGGGGCGAGCTCCTTGGCCAGGTCGTCATTGAGGAAGACCGGCGTCTGCTGCTCGCCCGGGCTCGTCTCGGCGGTCATCCGCACCGACGACATCAGGGGCCACAGGACGGTCGTCTTCGTCTTGGTGTCCGTCTCGTCGGGCTGCCACGGCAGGAAGGTCCGCTGGATGCCCATGACCTGTTCCCACGACTGCGTGGACGTCTTCCCGGAGAGCGAGACCCCGAGCTGGTAGACGCCGTCGTCACCGAGGTCCAGCTTGTCCACCGGTACGGAGATGCTGAAGTGTTCGGCGACGCCGGGGGTGAGCTTGGTGAACTTCGCGATGTAGGTGCCGCCGATCTCCGAGCCGTCGGCGCCGGGTGTGTAGCCCGTGCGCTCGGCGGCGGCGTCGATCTCCGAGCGGGTGGACAGCTCCGGACCGACCCGCAGCCCCACGTGGGCGTCGGTGACCGCCTGCCGGCCGTTGTTCGTCACGGTGCCGGAGACCGTCAGGGTGTCACCGTCGGAGAGGGCACTCGGGGTGAGCGAGTCCACAGCCACGGACACCGTGCGCGAGCCCGAGGCGGCGGGTGCCGCATGCGGTGCGGCCGCGGCGGACGGTGCGGCGGGCAACTGCAGCAGCCCGGCCAGCAGAGGCACTCCCGTGAGCACGGCGGCGGTGCGCCGCAACCAGCGGCGGGCAGGTGAGGGACTGGTCCCCTGGATGTCTGCCGCCTCGGCCACGCGCTCGCCCGTCCCTCGTCGTCGTCAGTGGTCGTCGGAATGTGCGTCCACGCATGGTAACGATGCGCGCCGAGTGGAAGTGCCGCGGTCTGCCCCACAAGATCAGCGGCGGAGCACGCCACAAGATCAGCCGCGGTCCGCTCCGGGGATCAGCTGCGGGTCTGCACAAGGGATCACGAGACGGCGTAGCCGCGGCACAGATCCCGACATGGATCCCTATAAGCATGGATCCTTATAAAGAGGAGCGCTTCTCTGCGCGGCCCGCCGGTGCACGTACCCTGTTCTGTTGTGCCGAACGCCAATGAAGACACTCCCACTGCCCTGAGCCAGGCGCAGCAGCGCGCGGTGAGCGAACTGCTGCGGGTGGCCCCCGTCGCCGACGACCTCGCCCGCCGTTTCCAGCAGGCGGGCTTCTCGCTCGCCCTGGTCGGCGGCTCGGTGCGGGACGCGCTGCTCGGCCGACTCGGCAACGACCTGGACTTCACGACCGACGCCCGGCCCGAGGACGTCCTGAAGATCGTGCGGCCCTGGGCGGACGCCGTCTGGGAGGTCGGGATCGCCTTCGGCACGGTGGGTGTGCAGAAGTCGGCCCGGGTCTCAGACGCTGACTGGGACTTCCAGATCGAGATCACCACCTACCGCTCCGAGGCCTACGACCGCACCTCCCGCAAGCCGGAGGTGTCCTACGGCGACTCCATCGAGGAGGACCTCGTCCGCCGTGATTTCACGGTGAACGCGATGGCCGTCGCGCTGCCGGAGAAGGAGTTCATCGACCCGCACGGTGGTCTGGTGGACCTGGCGGCGCGCGTGCTGCGCACCCCCGGCACCCCCGAGTCGTCGTTCTCCGACGATCCGCTGCGCATGATGCGGGCCGCGCGCTTCGCCGCCCAGCTCGACTTCGAGGTCGCGCCCGAGGTCGTGACGGCGATGTCGGAGATGGCCGAGCGGATCGAGATCGTCTCCGCGGAGCGGGTGCGGGACGAGCTGAACAAGCTCATCCTCTCCGCCCACCCGCGCAAGGGCCTGGCCCTGCTCGTGGACAGCGGGATCGCCGAGTGTGTCCTGCCCGAGCTGCCGGCGCTGCGGCTGGAGAGCGACGAGCACCACCGGCACAAGGACGTCTACGAGCACACGCTGATCGTTCTGGAGCAGGCGATCGCCCTCGAGGAGGACGGCCCCGACCTCACGCTCCGGCTGGCCGCGCTGCTGCACGACATCGGCAAGCCGAGGACGCGCCGCTTCGAGAAGGACGGCCGGGTCTCGTTCCACCACCACGAGGTGGTCGGCGCGAAGATGACCAAGAAGCGGCTGACGGCGCTGAAGTACTCCAACGAGCTGGTCAAGGACATCTCCCGGCTGGTGGAGCTCCACCTGCGTTTCCACGGCTACGGCACCGGTGAGTGGACCGACTCCGCGGTGCGGCGCTACGTCCGTGACGCAGGCCCCCTCCTGAGTCGGCTCCACAAGCTGACGCGCTCCGACTGCACCACCCGCAACAAGCGCAAGGCGGCCGCCCTGTCCCGCGCCTACGACGGCCTGGAGGAGCGCATCGCCGAGCTGCAGGAGCAGGAGGAGCTGGACGCGATCCGCCCGGACCTCGACGGCAACGAGATCATGGAGATCCTGGGCGTCGGCCCCGGCCCGGTGATCGGCAAGGCGTACAAGCACATGCTGGAACTCCGTCTGGAGCACGGCCCGATGGAGCACGATCAGGCCGTGGCCGCCCTCAAGGACTGGTGGTCCGAGCAGAGCTGAACCAACGAAGCGGGGTCGTGTTTCACGTGAAACACGACCCCGGGAACGTCACAAGGGGCGGTGTTTCACGTGAAACACCGCCCGTTGCGTTGCGTTGAACCACAAACGCGTTACTTCTTGACCTCGTCCAGGCACAGGACCACGTCGTGCGCGCCGCCCGACTGGACGTACCAGACCGGCGCCACGCCCTCGCACTTGTTCTCGTCGCTGGAGAACTCGAACTTCTTCACGACCTTGTACTGCGCGTCGGTCGAGGAGCAATCGACTTCCTCGAGCTTCGCGTCGGTGTCCGTGCCCTTGTTGTGCATGCAGGCGCCGACCGACGTCGACTCCGCGTCGTTGCGGCTCATGAACCAGCTGATGCCGAAGATGCCGCCGAACTTCACCAGGGCGATGATGATCGCGACGACAATGCCGGAGATCACCTTCAGGACCTTCTTCCCGCCCTTCTTCGCCGGAGCGGCCGGAACCGGCGGCGGAACCGGGGCGCCGGGAGCGCCCGGGGCGGCCTGGTTCGGGAACGGGGCGTAGGGAGCGCCCTGCGGCGGGATGCCGGGCTGACCAGGCTGCTGACCCACGGGCGGGGGAGGCGTCTGGGCGTACGGGTTCTGGCCGTGGGGCGGCGGAGTGGTCACTTTGGGGGTCCCCCTCGAACGTGGGTGCGCAGAGCGCGAGATAAGACCCACGTAAATTACTGGGTCCTTGTGGCCACTTTGCTTTCCCGAGTTCACTCTGTGGCTTGGATGTGACACTTATGAACGCCGAAAACGGGCCATAGCCAGGGCAACCACCCCATAGACCAAAGCCACCGTGACCACGAGCGGAGCGGAACGTCCGTCCGGCGGCAGCATCAGCGCGGCAACGCCCGCCGCCGCGACGAACGCGACGTTGAAGAGCACGTCGTAGAGGGAGAAGATCCGGCCGCGGAAGGCGTCGTCGACCGTGGACTGCACCACGGTGTCCGTGGCGATCTTCGCGGCCTGGGTCACCAGTCCCAGCACGAACGTCGCGACGAGGCCCGGCCCCTGGGCGAACGTCAGCCCCAGCGCGGGCACCAGCACCGCCGCGCAGGCCGAGCAGACCTGGATCCAGCGCACCGGCCCGAGCAGGCCCACAGCGGACGGGGACACGACGGCCGCCGCGAAGAATCCCGCGCCCGAGACGCCGAGGGCCAGTCCCAGCAGCGCCAGCCCCCGGTCCGGGTCGGAGGACCACGCGTACCGGCACAGCATCAGCACGGTGACGATCAGGGCGCCGTAGCAGAACCGCATCAGCGTCACCGCGGCCAACGCCCAGGCGGCCTCGCGACGTTGCGGCGCCGCGAGATGGCGCGCACCGGCTGCGAGTCCGCGTGTGGTGCCCTGGACCGCCCTCGTCAGCCGCGGCCGTACCAGCGCCCGGTCGGGGCCCAGCAGCCCCACGGCCAGGCGCAGCGAGGCGAGCGCGGAGCACAGATACAGGACCGCGCCCAGCAGGACCACCGCGGCGTCGGAGCCCGCAGCCACCAGGCGTACGACGAAGGCGAGCGTGCCGCCGGCGGTCGCCGCGAGCGTTCCGGCGGTCGGGGCCAGGGAGTTGGCCATCACCAGTCGCTCGGCGTCGACCACGCGCGGCAGGGCGGCGGACAGGCCCGCGAGAACGAACCGGTTGACGGCGGTGACGCACAGCGCGGAGAGGTAGAAGAGCCAGTCGGGGACGTGAGCGACCATCAGGGCGGCCGTCACCGCTGCCGTCAGGGCGCGCAGCAGGTTGCCGTGGACGAGAACCTGCCGACGGCGCCAGCGGTCCAGCAGGACGCCGGCGAAGGGGCCCACCACGGAGTAGGGCAGCAGCAGGATCGCCATCGCGGAGGCGATCGCGGCGGGCGAGGTCTGCTTCTCCGGGGAGAAGACGACGTAGGTGGCGAGGCCGACCTGGTAGATCCCGTCCGCGCCCTGGGAGAGCAGCCGTACCGCGAGCAGCCGCCGGAAGTCCCTGAAGCGGAGCAGGACGCGAAGATCGCGGACGACGGCCATGCGGCACAGCCTCACACACGGAAGGGTCCCCGGGGCACAGTGCCCCAGGGACCCTTCCGGCCCTGGCAGGAGCTATCGGCGCTCAGGTCAGCGCTCGACCTCGCCGCGGATGAACTTCTCGACGTTCTCGCGGGCGATGTCGTCGAAGTACTGCACCGGCGGGGACTTCATGAAGTAGGACGAAGCCGACAGGATCGGGCCACCGATGCCCCGGTCCTTGGCGATCTTCGCGGCGCGCAGGGCGTCGATGATGACACCGGCGGAGTTCGGGGAGTCCCAGACCTCGAGCTTGTACTCCAGGTTCAGCGGAACGTCACCGAAGGCGCGGCCCTCGAGGCGGACGTAGGCCCACTTGCGGTCGTCGAGCCAGGCGACGTAGTCGGACGGGCCGATGTGGACGTTCTTCTCGCCGAGGTCCCGGTCGGGGATCTGGGAGGTGACGGCCTGCGTCTTGGAGATCTTCTTGGACTCCAGGCGCTCGCGCTCGAGCATGTTCTTGAAGTCCATGTTGCCGCCGACGTTCAGCTGCATCGTGCGGTCCAGGATGACACCGCGGTCCTCGAACAGCTTCGCCATGACGCGGTGCGTGATGGTGGCGCCGACCTGGGACTTGATGTCGTCACCGACGATCGGCACGCCGGCCTCGGTGAACTTGTCCGCCCACTCCTTGGTACCGGCGATGAAGACCGGCAGGGCGTTGACGAAGGCGACCTTGGCGTCGATGGCGCACTGGGCGTAGAACTTCGCCGCGTCCTCGGAACCGACGGGCAGGTAGCAGACCAGGACGTCGACCTGCTTGTCCTTGAGGATCTGGACGACGTCGACCGGCTCGGCGTCCGACTCCTCGATGGTCTGGCGGTAGTACTTGCCGAGGCCGTCGAGGGTGTGGCCGCGCTGGACGGTGACACCGGTGGTGGGCACGTCGCAGATCTTGATGGTGTTGTTCTCGGAGGCGCCGATCGCGTCCGCGAGGTCGAGGCCGACCTTCTTGGCGTCCACGTCGAAGGCGGCGACGAACTCGACGTCCCTGACGTGGTAGTCGCCGAACTGGACGTGCATCAGGCCCGGCACCTTGGCCGCCGGGTCGGCGTCCTTGTAGTACTCGACTCCCTGCACCAGCGAGGCGGCGCAGTTACCCACGCCGACGATGGCTACGCGAACCGAACCCATTCCGGTTGCTCCCTGTGTGTACTGGTGAGGCCCGCGGTGGGCGCTCACGTGGCGGTGTCGTCGGGCGTATCCGTCCGGGGGGTGTCCCCGGGACGGGGCAGGCCGCCCGACGCTCCAGATGTGGTGTCCTGCTGAGCGGTCTCCCCGGGGGAACGCATGTCCCTTCCGGCCCGCTCGCTCTCGATGAGCTCGTTCAGCCAGCGCACTTCGCGCTCCACGGACTCCATCCCGTGGCGCTGGAGCTCGAGGGTGTAGTCGTCGAGGCGCTCCCGGGTGCGCGCGAGTGAGGCGCGCATCTTCTCCAGCCGCTCCTCCAGCCGGCTGCGGCGACCTTCGAGGACGCGCATACGGACGTCGCGCGAGGTCTGCCCGAAGAAGGCGAAGCGAGCGGCGAAGTGCTCGTCCTCGTACGCGTCGGGGCCCGTCTGCGACAGCAGTTCCTCGAAGTGCTCCTTGCCCTCCGCCGTCAACCGGTAGACGATCTTGGCGCGGCGCCCCGTGAGCGGAGCGGCCAGGGCGTCCTCGGTGCCCGGCCCTGCCTCCTCGGTCAACCAGCCGTTGGCGACCAGCGTCTTGAGGCAGGGGTAGAGCGTCCCGTAGCTGAACGCACGGAACACACCCAATGACGTATTGAGTCGTTTGCGCAGCTCATAGCCGTGCATCGGAGATTCGCGGAGCAGGCCGAGTACGGCGAACTCGAGGATCCCGGAACGCCGGCTCATCGTCGCCTCCTCTCTGCCGCGACCCGTGTGACGGGCCCCGTGACGGTCTTTATGCCGAGCTGATGTATCGACTCGATACATCATGACGATAGAACGGCCGTCCGGGCGCGACAAGAGGAGCGATGGTGAACGGGATCACATCACTGATTCGTCACAACCAAGTTGCCTGATTTGGGGTGAACTTTGGGACTAGACGCGTTTTGACGGTGCGTAGTCTGTGCGCCATGCATCCCACCGGGAACCGAGCGACGCCTGAGGGCGTCATCGTCGTCGGTGCAGTACGGGTGAATGCCAAACCGACCACATCCGTACTTCGGGGGGACCGGAAACCAGCCGCCGTTTCCAGGCGCGCACGGGTGCGCCTGCCCTAGGAGTAATCGTTCGATGAGCGAGCACCGTCGCAAACCGCCACAGCCGCAGGGAGGCGGACGTGCCGCGGGCCGACGCGGTACGTCCGGTTCGTCCTCCGGCCGCCGGGCGGCACCGCGAGGCGCCACCGGGTCTCCGTCCGACGCATACGGGTCGGACGCCTACGGGCCGGAAGCTGAGGAGCGGCCCTACGGCGGCCGCGCAGAGGCCCGCCGAGCGGCACAGAGAGGCGGGAGCCGACGCCGAGCGGCCGATCCGGGTCATGGGGGGCGCCGCCCGGCGCCCGCCGGTCCGGGGCGGGGCCGCGGGCGGGCGGCCGACCCCGGCAAGAAGCGGATCATCGACTACCCGCGCGCGGGCAAGTACGGCTGGCGCCGCTGGATGCCGTCCTGGAAGCTCGTCTCCGGTCTGTTCCTCGGCTTCATCGGCAGCCTGGTGGCCGTGGCGGGCATCGGATACGCCATGGTGGGCGTCCCCGACCTGGCCAAGACCGCGACCTCGCAGAACAACGTCTACTACTGGGCCGACAAGAGCCAGATGGTTGCGACGGGCGGGGAGACCAACCGCCAGATCATCAACCTGGAGCAGATCCCCAAGGCGATGCAGTACGCCGTGATCTCGCAGGAGAACAAGACCTTCGAGACCGACAGCGGCATCGACCCGAAGGGCATCGCCCGGGCCTTGCTGAACATGGCGCGCGGCGGCGAGACGCAGGGTGGCTCCACGATCACCCAGCAGTACGTCAAGAACGCGATGCTCAACGACCAGTCGCAGACCCTGACGCGCAAGTTCAAGGAGATCTTCGTCTCGATCAAGGTAGGGGCCACCGTCAAGAAGGACGACATCATGGCCGGCTACCTGAACTCCGCCTACTACGGGCGCAACGCCTACGGCATCCAGGCGGCCGCGCGGGCCTATTTCAACAAGGACGCCGTCGACCTGAACCCGGGCGAGTGCGCGTTCCTGGCCGCGATGCTCAAGGGCGCCACCTACTACGACCCGGCCGGTGCGACCTCGATCGACCCCGCGGCCACGCCGGACGCCAACCGGAAGCGCGCCACGAGCCAGATGCAGGACACGCTGAACAAGATGGTCGAGTACGGCCATCTCGACGCGGCACAGCGCGACAAGTACCGGACCCTCCCCACGGTCCAGAACCCGCGCTCCAACACCCGGCTCAGCGGTCAGATCGGCTACCTCGTCGACCTGGCGAACAGCTATCTGGTCACCCACAGCGACGAGACGCACGTCGACCAGCAGAAGCTGCGTGAGGGCGGCCTGTCGATCTACACGACCTTCGACAAGAAGAAGATCCAGGAGCTCCAAGCCTCCGTCACGAAGGTGCAGAAGGCCAACATCAAGCCGAAGCTGCGCCCCGAGACCGACACCCACGTCCAGTTCGGCGGGGCGTCCGTGGACCCGGGTACCGGTGCCATCAAGGCGATCTACGGCGGTGAGGACGCGACCAAGCACTTCACCAACAACGCCGACGCCACCGGCGCCCAGGTGGGTTCGACCTTCAAGCCGTTCGTTCTGGCCGCCGCCATGGAGTGGGGCAAGCGCAACCCGGAGCTCGGGCCGGACCAGGCCCAGGACGAGCGCACCATCGTCTCCCCGAAGAGCCTGTACAACGCCAAGAACAAGCTGAAGATCAAGGACTACCAGGGCAACGTCTGGACGAACGAGAAGGGCGAGGAGTGGCTGCAGACCAACGACGGCCAGAAGTCGTACGGTGAGCCGCCCAAGTACCTGATCGACCTGCGCGAGGCCATGCGGGAGTCCGTGAACTCCCCCTTCGTCCAGCTCGGCATGGACGTCGGCCTCGACAAGGTCAAGCAGGCCGCCATGGACGCGGGCCTGCTGGAGAGCAGTCTGGCCGGTACCAGCTACCCGTCCTTCTCCATCGGTACCTCGGACCCCAGCGCGATCCGTATGGCCGGCGCGTACGGCACTTTCGCTGCCAGCGGCAAGCAGCGCGACCCGTACTCCGTCGAGAAGGTCGTCAGCAAGGACGGTGTGGCCTTCGAGCACCGGGCCAAGACCAAGCAGGCCTTCAGCGAGAAGGTCGCCGACAACGTCACCGACGTGCTGAAGACCGTGGTCGACAAGGGCACGGGTACCGCCGCCCAGCTCCCCGGCCGTGACGTGGCCGGCAAGACGGGTACGACCGATGGCAACAAGTCCGCCTGGTTCGTGGGCTACACCCCGCAGCTGTCCACGGCGATCACCATGTTCCGGTACGACGACGACGCGTCGAACAAGAACCGGACGTTTCTGGAGATGTTCGGCACCGGTGGCCAGAAGAAGATCCACGGTGCCTCCTTCCCGGCGCAGATCTGGCACGACTACATGGCGGAGGCACTGAAGGGTGAGCCGGCCAAGCCGTTCCCGGCGCCCGAGCCCATCGGCGAGATCATCAACGCCCAGCCCTCGCCGACGCCCACACCGTCGGTGACGGAGACGGAGAAGGAGAGCCCGTCGCCGACGCCGTCGCCCAGTCACAGCTCTCCCAGCCCGTCGCCGTCGGTGAGCGAATCCTGCAAGCCCTGGGACTGGACCTGTGACCCGGCCGGCGGGACGAACGGCGGTGGTACCGATACCGGCGGCACGGACGGCGGTGTGTCGCCGTCGCCGTCGCCCTCGGACACCACCGGCGGCAACACGAGGGGTAACCAAAATGGTGGCGGCGGGCTCTTCGGGGGCCCGGCCGGATAGTCACCGACCACCCAAGACGGGTGTTTCACGTGAAACGTCCCGACGTTTCACGTGAAACAGGGGCCGCCGCACCGACTCAGGTGCGGCGGCCCTCGGCGTTTTCCCAGCCTTGTACGGCAGGATGTGCCCCATGCCCAGTGCAGAATCGACGCCGACGAGCGTGCACGAGCCGGACACGGTACGGCCGACCCGGGACGACAAGATCGCCGCGGCCGGCAGTGAGCTGATCGGTGGCCCGCTCGGACGGCGTGCCCTGACCGGGGCCTCGTGGTGGACGCCCGTCCGGATCGTCGCCCTGGTGGCGATCGGCATGTTCGCCCTCGGGCTGGTGCAGAAGGCGCCCTGCTACAACGGCGCCTGGTTCTTCGGAGCCAGCTCGCAGTACACACACGCCTGCTACTCCGACATCCCGCACCTGTATCAGGGCCGCGGCTTCGCCGACGGGCTCGTGCCGTACTTCGACAAGCTGCCCGGCGACATGGACTACCTCGAGTACCCGGTGCTGACCGGCGTGTTCATGGAGGTGGCGGCCTGGCTGACACCCGGCAGCGGCAGCATCCAGCACCAGGAACAGTGGTACTGGATGGTCAACGCCGGGATGCTGATGGTCTGTGCGGCCGTCATCGCCGTCTGCGTTTCGCGCACACACGCCCGTCGGCCCTGGGACGGCCTGCTCGTCGCCCTGGCGCCCGCCTACGTCCTGACGGCCACCATCAACTGGGACCTGCTCGCCGTCGCCCTGACGGCCGCCGCGATGCTGATGTGGTCCCGGGGCCGCTCCGTGGCCTTCGGTGTCCTGCTGGGGCTCGCCACCGCCGCCAAGCTCTACCCGGCCTTCCTGCTCGGCCCGCTGCTGGTGCTGTGCTGGCGCGCGGGCGCCTGGCGGGCCTTCGGCAAGGCCCTGGGTGGTGCGGTCGTCTCCTGGCTCGTGGTGAACCTGCCCGTCATGTACTTCGCGTTCGACGGCTGGTCGAAGTTCTACCGGTTCAGCCAGGACCGGGGCGTCGACTTCGGATCGTTCTGGCTGATCCTGGCGCAGAACTCCAGCCACCCGCTGCGCACGGAGACCGTCAATGTGCTCGCCCTAGCGCTGATGCTCCTGTGCTGCCTGGGCATCGCCGTGCTCACCTTCACCGCACCGCGCCGCCCCCGGTTCGCCCAGCTGGCGTTCCTGATCGTCGCCGCCTTCATCGTCACCAACAAGGTCTACTCGCCGCAGTACGTCCTGTGGCTGGTGCCGCTGGCCGCGCTGGCCCGGCCCAAATGGCGGGACTTCCTGATCTGGCAGGCGTGCGAGGTGGGGTACTTCCTCGGTATCTGGATGTACCTCGCGTACACCACCAGCGGAGACGCCCACAAGGGTCTGCCGACCGACGGCTACCACTGGGCGATCGGCGTGCACCTGCTGGGGACGCTGTACCTGTGCGCCGTCGTGGTGCGCGACATCCTCATGCCGGAGCGGGACGAGGTGCGCCTCGCCGGCGACGACGACCCGTCCGGCGGGGTCCTGGACGGTGCGGAGGACGTGTTCGTCCTCGGGCCCGCCGCCCATCCCCCACGGCACGCAGCCCACTTCGACACCCCGGCGGTGGAGTGGGGCAACGGCCGTGAGGCGGCAGGGGGTTCGCTCTGAGCGAACGGCCCCTGGGGACCGTATGACAAAGGCCGTACACGGGCGCTCCCGTGTACGGCCTTCGGCGTTCGCCGTGCCGGCTCAGCGCTCCATGAGCCGGTCGAACTGCGTGGTGGTGTGTCGCAGATGGGCCACCAGCTCGTCACCGACCTTCGGCTCGGCCGCGTCGGCGGGCACGAACAGGATGGACACCTGCATGTGCGGGGGCTCGGCGAACCAGCGCTGCTTTCCGTCCCAGACGAACGGAGAAAGGTTCCGGTTCACCGTGGCGAGGCCGGCGCGTGCGACGCCCTTCGCGCGCGGCATGACGCCGTGCATGGCCTTCGGGGCCTCCAGCCCCACCCCGTGCGAGGTGCCCCCCGCCACGACGACCAGGAAACCGTCGGAAGCCGCCTTCTGCTGCCGGTAGCCGAAGCGGTCGCCCTTGGACACGCGCGTGACGTCCAGGACCGCACCGCGGTACTCGGTGGCCTCGTGGTCGCCCAGCCACAGCCGCGTGCCGATGCGGGCGCGGAACCGGGTCTGCGGGAACTGCTGCTGCAGCCGCTGCAGTTCGTCGGCCTTGAGGTGGCTGACGAACATCGTGTGCAGCGGCAGCCGGGCCGCGCGCAGCCGGTCCATCCAGCCGATGACCTCCTCGACGGCGTCGGAGCCGTCGGTGCGGTCCAGCGGCAGATGGATGGCGAAGCCCTCCAGCCGGACGTTCTCTATGGCGGCGTGCAACTGCGGCAGGTCCTGCTCGCTGATGCCGTGCCGCTTCATCGAGGACATCACCTCGATGACCACCCGGGCGCCGACCAGGCCGTACACGCCGTCGATGGAGGAGACCGAGCGCACCACCCGGTCAGGCAGCGGCACCGGCTCCTCGCCGCGCCGGTACGGGGTCAGCACCAGCAGGTCGCCGCCGAAGAAGTCCTTGATCCGGGCGGCCTCGTACGTCGTACCGACCGCGAGCAGGTCCGCACCCAGGCGCGTGGCCTCCTCGGCCAGCCGCTCGTGACCGAAGCCGTAGCCGTTGCCCTTGCAGACCGGGACGAGGCCCGGGAACTGCTCCTGCACGTGCTTGTGGTGCGCCCGCCAGCGCGCGGTGTCGACGTAGAGCGTGAGCGCCATGGCCGGACCTGGAACCTTTCTCGTGGTTGCGATGTGTCAGAGGTATGGAAGCACTGAACGGGACATCAGCGGCGCGACATGTAGATGTCGAGCGCCTTGTGGAGCAGCTTGTTCAACGGGAAGTCCCACTCGCCGAGGTACTCGGCGGCCTGGCCCCCCGTGCCGACCTTGAACTGGATCAGGCCGAAGAGGTGGTCGGACTCGTCCAGCGAGTCGGAGATGCCGCGCAGGTCGTAGACGGTCGCGCCGAGCGCGTAGGCGTCGCGCAGCATCCGCCACTGCATCGCGTTCGAGGGCCGGACCTCGCGGCCGATGTTGTCGGAGGCGCCGTAGGAGTACCAGACGTGCCCGCCGACGATCAGCATCGTGGCCGCCGCGAGGTTCACACCGTTGTGGCGGGCGAAGTACAGCCGCATGCGGTTGGGGTCCTCACTGTTGAGAGCCGACCACATGCGCTGGAAGTACGACAGCGGGCGCGGCCTGAAGTGGTCGCGCACGGCCGTGATCTCGTACAGCCGCTGCCACTCCTCGAGGTCGTGGTAGCCGCCCTGGACGACCTCGACGCCGGCCTTCTCCGCCTTCTTGATGTTGCGGCGCCACAGCTGGTTGAAGTTCTTGTGGACCTCTTCCAGGGAGCGGTTCGCCAACGGCACCTGGAAGACGTAGCGGGGCTGGACGTCACCGAAACCGGCTCCGCCGTCCTCGCCCTGCTGCCAGCCCATACGACGCAGCTTGTCGGCCACCTCGAAGGCGCGCGGCTCGATGAAGTCGGCCTCCAGGTCGCGCAGGCGCTTCACGTCCTGGTCCTGGATGCCCTTCTTGATGGTGTCGGCGTTCCAGCGCCGGATGACCACCGGCGGACCCATCTTCACCGAGAAGGCGCCCTGCTGCTTCAGGTGGGCGAGCATCGGCTCGATCCAGTCCTGCAGATTCGGTGCGAACCAGTTGATGACCGGGCCCTCGGGCAGATAGGCGAGGTAGCGCTTGATCTTGGGCAGCTGCCGGTAGAGCACCAGGCCCGCACCGACCAGCTCGCCGGTGCGCTCGTCGAACCAGCCGAGGCTCTCGGAGCGCCACTCCGCCTTCACGTCCGCCCACGCCGGCACCTGCATGTGACTCGCCGCCGGCAGGGTCTGGATGAAGGCCAGATGCTGCTCGCGACTGATGGTCCTCAGGGTCAGGCTCATTCGGGGCGCTCCTCGGGCTGGTCTGTCCCCACGGGTCAGGGGCTCCGGCTCTAGCGCCGAAGCCTACTGCGCCCACGGAGCGCGCCTGCTGGGCGCACGGCACATCTCGCCCGGCCGCGCGGCGGCCGGGTGAGATGCGTGGTGCTGGAGAAGGAGATGTCGGGTGACGTCAGAAGACGCCGCCGAAGAGACCGCCGTGCGCCATGCCGAGCAGGAATCCGACGCCGGACGCGCCCAGGCCCACGATGATGCCGAAGCGCTCACGGGTGGTCACCGAGATCCACTGGCCGTAGGCACCGACGAGGATGCCCACCAGACCGGCCCAGGAGCTGAGCAGGTGCAGGTCGTCGGAGACCAGAGCCGTGATGAAGGCCAGCAAGCCGAGGGCCAGCGTCAGGACGAGCAGCGAGTCCTGGAGGGGATGGGACTTTCCGTCCGTGGCGAAAAGGCCGGAGGCGGTCTTGGGTCGCAATGCCTGTGCCATAGGGCACCTCCTGCGGAAGACGGCGCATCGTAGCGCCATACACACCCGATGTGTACAGATTGACGGCCTCCCCGGCCGGATTTCAACCGGAAGCCGGTGTGCGGGTAGTCTGTACCCTCTGCACCGGTGTCTGCCCACGCCGTTTCGTGGCCAGGGCGATACCGCCGACTGACCCCGATTGTCAGTGGCGGCCGATACCGTTGCGTACGCATCACAACCCTCCTGCCACGGAACGACCGTGGCCGTTGAGTCCAAAGGAGGTGGGTTCCACATGCGTCACTACGAGGTGATGGTCATCCTCGACCCCGATCTCGAGGAGCGCGCTGTCTCCCCGCTGATCGAGAACTTCCTCTCTGTCGTCCGTGATGGCGGCGGAAAGGTCGAGAAGGTCGACACCTGGGGCCGTCGTCGTCTCGCGTACGAGATCAAGAAGAAGCCCGAGGGCATCTACTCGGTCATCGACCTGCAGGCTGAGCCCGCGGTCGTCAAGGAGCTCGACCGGCAGATGAACCTGAACGAGTCGGTCCTCCGGACCAAGGTCCTTCGCCCCGAGACCCACTGAGCCTTCCGCTCAGCTGATCTCGGGATTCCGAGCAGCACCACCAGCAGCCAGCAGCAAACCCGCCGAGAGGTTCCCCCATGGCAGGCGAGACCGTCATCACGGTCATCGGCAATCTTGTCGACGACCCCGAGCTGCGCTTCACCCCCTCCGGTGCGGCGGTCGCGAAGTTCCGTGTCGCGTCCACCCCCCGCACCTTCGACCGTCAGACCAACGAGTGGAAGGACGGCGAGAGCCTGTTCCTGACCTGCTCGGTCTGGCGTCAGGCGGCGGAGAACGTCGCCGAGTCGCTCCAGCGAGGCATGCGCGTCATCGTGCAGGGCCGGCTGAAGCAGCGGTCGTACGAAGACCGTGAGGGTGTCAAGCGCACGGTCTACGAGCTGGACGTCGACGAGGTCGGCCCCAGCCTGCGCAACGCCACGGCCAAGATCACCAAGACCGCCGCAGGTCGCGGCGGCCAGGGTGGTTACGGGGGCGGCGGCGGTGGCGGCCAGCAGGGCGGCGCCGGCTGGGGCGGCGGCCCCGCCGGTGGCGGCCAGCAGGGCGGCGGCGCTCCTGCCGACGACCCCTGGGCGACCGGCGCTCCCGCCGGTGGCAACCAGGGTGGCGCCGGCTGGGGCGGCGGCTCCGGCGGCGGTGGCGGCTACTCGGACGAGCCCCCCTTCTAGGCCTTCGGTCCGGTCCTTCGGGGCCGGTCCCGGTCGAGGGCGGGTCGTACCCAAACTTCTTGATCACACAGGAGAATCACCATGGCGAAGCCGCCTGTGCGCAAGCCGAAGAAGAAGGTCTGCGCTTTCTGCAAGGACAAGGTCACGTACGTGGACTACAAGGACACGAACATGCTGCGGAAGTTCATTTCCGACCGCGGCAAGATCCGTGCCCGCCGCGTGACCGGCAACTGCACGCAGCACCAGCGTGACGTCGCCACGGCCGTCAAGAACAGCCGTGAGATGGCGCTGCTGCCCTACACGTCCACCGCGCGCTAAGGGAGGGTGACCGAAACATGAAGATCATCCTCACTCACGAGGTCTCCGGCCTCGGTGCCGCGGGCGACGTCGTCGACGTCAAGGACGGTTACGCTCGCAACTACCTGATCCCGCGGAACTTCGCGATCCGCTGGACCAAGGGTGGCGAGAAGGACGTCGAGCAGATCCGTCGTGCTCGCAAGATCCACGAGATCCAGACCATCGAGCAGGCCAACCAGATCAAGGCCCAGCTCGAGGGTGTGAAGGTCCGTCTGGCCGTCCGCTCCGGCGACGCCGGTCGTCTCTTCGGTTCCGTCACCCCGGCCGACGTCGCGTCCGCGATCAAGGCGTCGGGTGGCCCCGAGGTCGACAAGCGCCGCATCGAGCTCGGTTCGCCCATCAAGACCCTGGGCGCCCACGAGACGTCCGTGCGTCTGCACCCCGAGGTTGCCGCCAAGGTCAACATCGAGGTCGTCGCGGGCTGATCACCGCGTGATCGCTGCGCTCGCTCGAGCCAGTGAGAGGGGCCGCACCCGTGAAGGGTGCGGCCCCTCTCGTGTGCGGGGAACTGCCCCGGGCGGGGACGGGGAGCGTGTTTCACGTGAAACACGCCAGCGGATCGTCGTGCCGGAGGATCGGCGGGCCCGGTGAAGGCGGCACCGTTTCACGTGAAACGGTCAGCGCGTCGCGCCCGTCACCAGCCACCGGCCCGAGCGGGTGCGCAGCCCGAGGGTCACCAACCGTACGGTCATCATCAGCGTCATCGCCCCCCACAGTGCGGTCAGTCCTCCGCCCAGCGCCGGGACAAGCAGCGCGGCCGGTGCGAAGACCGCCAGCGTGACCAGCATCGCCCAGGCCAGATACGGTCCATCGCCGGCGCCCATCAGCACGCCGTCCAAGACGAACACCACGCCGGAGACCGGCTGGGAGAGCGCCACGATCAGCAGTGCGGGCAATGCGGTGTCCGTCACCGAGGAGTCGCTGGTGAACAGCGGCAGGAAGAGCGGGCGGGTGAGCACCACCAGGACACCGAGGACGATGCCGACCGCGATGCCCCACTCCACCATCCGCCGGCAGGCGGCTCGGGCACCGTCGGGGTCGCCCGCGCCGAGGTAGCGACCGATGATGGCCTGCCCGGCGATGGCGATGGCGTCGAGGGCGAAGGCGAGCAGGCTCCACAGCGACAGGATGATCTGGTGGGCGGCGATATCGGCGTCACCGAGGCGTGCGGCCACGGCGGTGGCGATCATCAGGATGGCGCGCAGGGACAGCGTGCGCACCAGGAGCGGAACGCCTGCCTGGGCGGAGGCGCGGATGCCCGCGGCATCGGGTCGCAGGGAGGCGCCGTGCCGACGGGCACCGCGGATCACCACCGTGAGATAGACCGCAGCCATGCCGCATTGCGCGATGACAGTTCCCCACGCCGAGCCCGCGATGCCGAGACCGGCGCCGTAGACGAGGCCCGCGTTCAGGGTGCCGTTGGCGACGAACCCGCCGACGGCGACGTAGAGCGGTGTCTTCGTGTCCTGCAGTCCGCGCAGAACACCGGTCGCGGCGAGCACGACGAGCATGGCGGGGATGCCCAGCGCGGAGATCCGCAGATAGGTGATGGCGTACGGTGCCGCGGTGGACGAGGCGCCGAAGAGGTCGACGATCGCCGGAGCCAGCGGAAGGACTAGGGCGATGACGGCCGCTCCGAGCAGAACCGCGAGCCAGATGCCGTCCATGCCCTGGCGGATGGCGGCCGGGAGATCGCCGGCACCCACGCGGCGGGCCACCGCGGCCGTGGTCGCGTAGGCGAGGAACACGAACACGCTCACCGCGGTGGTGAGCAGGGCGGAGGCGACGCCGAGCCCCGCGAGCTGGGCGGTACCGAGATGACCCACGATGGCGCTGTCGGCCATGACGAAGAGAGGCTCGGCGACGAGGGCGCCGAAGGCCGGAACGGCCAGGGTGACGATCTCGCGGTCGTGGCGGCGGCGGGTGACCCTGGAGGTCGCGGGAGCCTGTGTCATGAGCAGCAATCTAGTCGTCCACAGGTAAGAGATGCAATGCCATAGAGACCCTTACTTGCCGGAAGGGTGGACGTCTTCTCGCGCAGTGTTCGAAGTGATCTTGGTCCGACCGGGGAAGTTTTTCTTCTGCACAGCCAGTGGATGTCGAAACCGCAGGTCAGAGGCGTTGCTTCAGTGGCAGAGCGAGCTTGTTCACAGCGCTGTCCACCGGGTCGTGCACAGGTTTCGAGGGGTTCTCCACAGCATCGGGGCCGTCGTCCACATGGCCTGTGGATAACCAGATTGGCTGACGCCTCCGTGGGGCCTACCGTTGTCCGGCGCCCGCTCGTCCGCCGGTGGCAAAAAACGCCACAAAACCAACGCGTCTCAAGTGGAGTCGGGCCTCTCGGTTTGTCAGTGCCGTCCCTTAGAACAGAGGGGCACGGCGAGGTCCGCTCTGCGGACGGGAGGAGGTGGCTCGGTGAGCATTTCCGAGCCCTTGGACGATCCGTGGGCCGACAGCGGTCCAAGTGATCGTCTGCCCGCTTCCCGCCGGCGCGGTGACGGGGTCCGGACGCGTGAGGAGCAGCACGACCGGGGGCGGGACAGCGGCGGCTGGGACGGCGCCGGTTCGGCCTTCGAGCGGGTACCGCCACAGGACCTGGAGGCCGAGCAGTCGGTCCTCGGCGGCATGCTGCTGTCGAAGGACGCGATCGCCGACGTCGTCGAGATCCTCAAGGGCCACGACTTCTACAAGCCCGCGCACGAGACGATCTACCAGGCGATCCTCGACGTCTACGCCCGGGGCGAGCCGGCCGACCCCATCACCATCGCCGCCGAACTCACCAAGCGGGGTGAGATCAACAAGGTCGGCGGCGCGTCGTATCTGCACACCCTCGTCCAGACGGTCCCGACGGCGGCCAACGCCGAGTACTACGCGGAGATCGTGCACGAGCGCGCGGTCCTGCGTCGCCTGGTCGAGGCCGGCACGCGGATCACGCAGATGGGATACGCAGCCGACGACGACGTCGACGAGATCGTCAACCGTGCCCAGGCGGAGATCTACGCGGTCACCGAGCAGCGCACCAGCGAGGACTACCTGCCGCTCGGCGACATCATGGAGGGCGCCCTCGACGAGATCGAGGCAATCGGCTCGCGCAGCGGCGAGATGACCGGTGTGCCCACGGGCTTCACCGACTTCGACTCGCTCACCAACGGTCTGCACCCCGGCCAGATGATCGTCATCGCGGCCCGTCCCGCCATGGGTAAGTCCACCCTCGCGCTGGACTTCGCGCGCGCCGCGGCGATCAGGCACAACCTACCGAGCGTGATCTTCTCCCTCGAGATGGGGCGCAACGAGATCGCGATGCGCCTGCTGTCCGCGGAGGCCCGTGTCGCCCTGCACCACATGCGCTCCGGCACGATGACCGACGACGACTGGACGCGCCTGGCCCGCCGGATGCCCGACGTGTCCGCGGCGCCGCTCTACATCGACGACTCCCCGAACCTGTCGATGATGGAGATCCGCGCCAAGTGCCGCCGTCTGAAGCAGCGCAACGACCTCAGGCTGGTCGTCATCGACTATCTCCAGCTGATGCAGTCCGGCGGCTCCAAGCGTGCCGAGAGCCGTCAGCAGGAGGTGTCGGACATGTCACGTAACCTCAAGCTGCTCGCCAAGGAGCTGGAGGTTCCCGTGATCGCGCTCTCCCAGCTCAACCGTGGCCCCGAGCAGCGCACCGACAAGAAGCCGATGGTCTCGGACCTGCGTGAGTCCGGCTCCATCGAGCAGGACGCCGACATGGTCATCCTGCTGCACCGCGAGGACGCCTACGAGAAGGAGTCGCCGCGCGCGGGCGAGGCCGACCTGATCGTGGCCAAGCACCGTAACGGCCCGACGGCGACGATCACGGTCGCCTTCCAGGGCCACTACTCGCGCTTCGTGGACATGGCGCAGACCTGAGGCGCCCGCCGGGTGGCGCCGCGCCCGGCGAAATGGACTCGACGTGGGCTGACCCGGCGGGTGGACTGGGTGCATGACGACATCTCAGGAAGAGCTGCTGCCCGCCACCCGGCGTGCGCTGTTGCACCGGATCGCCGTGGCCCAGGCGGACGGCAGGGCCCCCTCGCTCGTCGCGGCCGTCGTCCGCGACGGACGCACCGTCTGGCACGGTGCGCGCACCTCGGTCGATGGTCATGGGCCCGACGAGACCGTGCAGTACAGGATCGGGTCGATCACCAAGACCTTCACGGCCGTTCTGGTCCTGCGGCTACGGGACGAGGGACTGCTCGACCTCGGTGACCCGCTGGAGAAGCATCTGCCCGGCACCGGCGCGGGCGAGGTGACGATCCGGGAACTGCTCGCACACACCAGCGGGCTGGCGGCCGAGTCGCCGGCCCCGTGGTGGGAGCGCACGCCGGGGACGCTGCGGCCCGAACTCGCTGACGTTCTGGGGGAGCAGCCGTTCCGGCACCCGGTCGGTGAGCGGTTCCACTACTCCAACCCCGGTTTCACGCTGCTCGGGGCCGTGGTCGAGGAGGTGCGGGGCGAGGCATGGGAGGACGTGCTGCGGCGCGAAGTGCTCGAACCTCTGGGCCTTCGACGCACGGATGTGCGGCCCAGTGCCCCACAGGCCGGAGGCTGGGCCGTGCACCCATGGGCCGATGCGATGCTGCCCGAACCGGCGGAAGATCTGGGCCGGATGGCCCCCGCGGGCCAGCTGTGGTCCACCACGGGCGACCTGGCGCGCTTTGCCGCCTTCCTGGCCAAGGGAGACGACCGGGTGCTCGGCGCGCAGTCCCTGCGCGAGATGCGGACGCCCACGGCCCCTTCCGAGGCGGCGAGCGTGGCCGACGGTTACGCCTACGGACTCGGTTTGGAGATCCGGCACCACGGCGGGCGGCTGCTGGCAGGGCACTCCGGATCGCTTCCGGGGTTCCTGGCCGGCCTCCAGTTCAGCGTGGAGGATGACGTGGCCGCCGTGGTGCTCGCCAACTGTACTTCCGGTCCGCCCGTCGCGACCGTGGCCGCGGGTCTCGTGGGGATCGTCGCCGAGGCGGAGCCGCGCATCCCCGAACCCTGGCGCCCGTTGCGGGAAGCCGATCCGGCGGTTCTGGAGCTGGCCGGGCCCTGGTACTGGGGGACGCACGGGTTCGCCCTGCGGCTGACGTCCGACGGGCTGGCGTCGCTGGAGCCGCTCACGGGCAACGGCCGGCGCTCGCGCTTCCGGCCGAACGGTGACGGCACGTGGACCGGGCTGGAGGGCTACTACGCCGGCGAGGTTCTGCAGGCGGTGCGGCGGGCCGACGGCTCGGTCGACCACCTGGACCTTGGCTCATTCGCCTTCACGCGGCAGCCGTACGACGACAGCGCCGCGGTGCCGGGCGGTGTCGACCCGCAGGGGTGGCGGGGTATCGGCTGAAGCATCGTGGCTTCGCGTGACGGGGCGAGGGGGCGAGGGGGCTGTTTCACGTGAAACAGGCGCGAGACGGCCCCCACGCCGCGTCGGTCACAGGGACAGCTTGAAACCGAGGTGCGAGCTCTCGAACCCGAGTCGCTCGTAGAACCGGTGGGCATCGGTCCGGCTCTTGTCCGAGGTCAGCTGAACCAACTGGCAGCCCAGGCGCCGGGATTCCTCCACCGCCCACTCGATGAGCCGGGTGCCCAGCCCGCTGCCGCGCTCGTCGGCATGGATCCGCACCGCTTCGATGATCGACCGGGTGGCCCCTCGCCGGGACAGGCCGGGAATCAAAGTCAGTTGAAGGGTGCCGACGATGCGGCCCTCGCGCACCGCGACGACCAGGCGCTGGTTCAGGTCCGCCGCGATGCTCTCGAACGCACTCAGGTACGGCGCGAGGTCGTCGGGGGACTCGCGCTGGGCACCCAACGGGTCGTCCGCGAGCATGGCGACGATGGCCGGGACGTCGTCGGGGACGGCGGCCCGTATCTCAAGATCTCCCATGACCGCACCCTATGCGGGCAGCGGTGCCTTCAGGGTTTCCACGACGTGGACCAGAGGGGCAAGATCCGCGTTCTTCGCCGCCTCGTCGAGGGCCTCTCGCAGTGCGGCGTCGTTGGTGGGCCGGGCCTCCTCCAGGAGCTTCAGACCGGCGTCGGTGACGTTGGTGTAGATGCCACGACGGTCGGTGGGGCACAGGTAGCGCTCGAGCAGACCGCGGTCCTCGAGCCGTGTGACCAGGCGGGTGGTGGCGCTCTGGCTGAGGACGACCGCGTCGGCGACCTGCTTCATCTGCAGATGTCCGCCGTCGCCGTCGTGCTGCCGGCTGAGCACGTCGAGCAGGGAGTACTCGCGCACGCTCAGCCCGTGACGAGCCTGCAGGGCGCGCTCGATGTGCGTCTCGATCCTCCCGTGCAGCAGAGAGAGGGCGCACCAGCCCTGAGCGAGGGCGGTGAGCGCGGGGTCCGTCGCTGTCATCGGCGTTCTTCCTCCGTCCCGGAGCGGCTGCTACCAGGATAGGGCAGCCACGCAATAGAGCGCGTTTGCAAGTATCCCGCGTCTGCAACTATTGTGAACGCACGCAAAGCGCATCTGCAATCGTTTGGGAAGGTGTACCCCTCCATGCCTCTCGCGCTTCTGGCCCTCGCGATCGGGGCCTTCGGAATCGGAACGACCGAGTTCGTGATCATGGGTTTGCTGCCCGAGGTCGCGGGCGACTTCGGGGTCTCCATCCCGACGGCGGGCTTCCTCGTCACCGGATACGCACTCGGTGTCATGTTCGGCGCCCCGCTGATGACGGTCCTCGGCACCAAGATCCCCCGCAAGCGGATGCTGATGCTGCTGATGGCCCTGTTCATCGCCGGCAACCTGCTGTCCGCCCTCGCTCCCGCCTTCGGCATCATGCTCATCGGCCGGGTGGTGGCCTCACTCGCCCACGGTGCCTTCTTCGGCATCGGTTCAGTGGTCGCCGCCGAACTGGTCGCCCCCGACAAGAAGGCCGGCGCCATCGCCATGATGTTCACCGGCCTGACCGTCGCCAACGTCGTGGGCGTACCGCTCGGCACCCTGGTCGGCCAGAGCGTCGGCTGGCGGGTCACCTTCGGCATCGTCGCCGCCCTCGGCGTCATCGGCCTGCTCGGCATCGCCAGGCTCGTCCCCGACCTGCCCAAGCCGGAAGGCGTGCATCTGCGCCACGAACTGGCCGCGTTCAAGAACGTCCAGGTCCTGCTCGCGATGGCGATGACCGTCCTCGGCTTCGGCGGTGTCTTCGCGGCCATCACCTACATCGCGCCGATGATGACGCACGTCACCGGGTTCGCCGACGGCTCCGTCACCTGGCTGCTGGTGCTGTTCGGCCTCGGCATGGTGGGCGGCAACCTCGTCGGCGGCAAGTTCGCCGACCGCGCCCTGATGCCCATGCTGTACGTGTCGCTGGGCGCCCTGGCCGTCGTTCTGGCGCTCTTCACGCTCACCGCGCACAACAAGATCCTCGCGGCCGTCACCATCGCCCTGATCGGGGCGCTCGGCTTCGCCACCGTCCCGCCGTTGCAGAAGCGCGTCCTCGACCAGGCCCATGGCGCTCCCACGCTGGCCTCGGCCGTGAACATCGGCGCCTTCAACCTCGGCAACGCCCTGTCGGCCTGGCTCGGCGGGCTCGTGATCTCGGCCGGCTTCGGTTACACCGCCCCCAACTGGGTGGGAGCCGTCCTCGCTGCGGGCGCCCTCGTCCTCGCCGTGCTCTCGGCCGCCCTGGAGCGCCGGGCCGGTGGACCCGACACCGTGGTGGCCGGCTCGGGGACCGTCGAGCCACGCGCCGCCGTCCACCACTGACCCCCCTCGAGCCTGCCGGCGCCCGGGCCAGGGCCGTCCCGGCGCCGACAGGGTCCACCTCCCTTGAGCAACGTCCTGGAGCAATGCTCCCGAGCAACGCCCTCGGGCATCGCCGGAGCGGCACCCCCGTGCACCGCTCTTCCGTAACACCGCACAACGCCTCACCAAGGAGACCCCCGTGAGCACCACCACCGCCGTGACCCCCCTGACCACCAAAGACGCCGAGATCCTCGTCGCCGCCGTCCGGCGGGCAGCCGAGACGGCCGGCGTCACCGTCAGCATCAGCGTGCTGGATGCCGGCGGGCACCTCCTCGCCTTCCGGCGGGACGACCGGGCCGTGCTGATCTCGGGGGAGACCAGCACCCGGAAGGCCTACACAGCGCTCCAGTTGGACGCGCCGACAGCGGACCTGGTGGACGCCGTCCAGCCCGGCGGCCTCTTCCACACCCTGCCCACCGCGCTCGACCGGCCGCTGCTGTTCATCGCCGGTGGCCTGCCCGTCCACCGCGACGGCCGACTGATCGGCGCGATAGGGGTCGGCGGCGGTGCGCCGGAGCAGGACCACGCCTTCGCCTCCGCGGCCGTCGAGGCGCTGGCCTGACCCACAGCCCACCACAACACAGCCAGTCCACCACAGCACAGCGCCGGTTCCCGTGAGAACCGGCGCTGTCGTGCGTCGTGCGTCTACCGCGCGGTCAGCCCGCTGCCACCGTCACCGGGGCGAACCGCCGGTTCCAGTCACCCGGCAGGCCGGTGATGCCGTGGGTCATGACGGAGTTGAAGGCGACGGACGCCATGCCGTGCTCCTTGACCCAGGACAGCAGTTCCTCGTGGCGGGCGTCGATGTCGGTGCGCAGCGGGCGGTCGGTGCCCGCGGCAAGGGAGGTCATCAGCGCCTTGGCCGTCGCGGTGTCCCGGGCGATGAGCGGGCCCACGACGTGGGTGTCCATGTTCGGCCACGCGGCGGCGTAGCCGGTGATCCGGCCACCATCCTCCGCGACGCGCAACTGGTCGGCGAAGGCGGGCAGCCGCGTCACGATCGGCGTGCGATCGGCACCGAACACCTCCTCGTCGAGACGGAGGATGGCCGACAGGTCCTCGGCGGTGGCCGCCCGTGTGGCCGCAGTGTCCACCGTGACGTCCGGAGTCAGGCGCCCGACCACCATCTCCGCCTGGCCCGTGGTCTTGAAGCCCAGCTCCTCGTAGAGCGGGCGGCCGTTCGGTGTCGCGTGCAGGGTGAGCGGCGTCGTGCCCATCTCGGCGAGGACATGCCGCATCATCCGGCGCCCGACGCCCTGGCGGGCGTGGCGCTCGGCGACCAGGACCATACCGACGGCACCGAGAACAGGACGCTCACGCGGTCCGTACGCGGTGACGACACACGCGCTGACGAGGCCGCCCTCGGGATCGTCGATGCCGTAAGCCGTCCCCGCGGTGAGGAGGAATCCCCACTTGTGTTCCTCCCGCGGCCAGCCACGGTTCTCGGACAGGTCCGCGCAGGCGGTGAGATCGCGAAGCGTCAGACGGCGGATGGGCACAGCGGCAAGGGAAACAGTCGGCACGCAGGTCAGGCTGTCCGACGGCAGGCCCCTGCGTCCACCTGTTTCACGGCAGACGTACGTGCTTTTGGCCATGTCGTGGTCTGGCGGACAGCTCGGGGACAGACGGGCGACGTTTCACGTGAAACAGGCGGCGGGGCTCATCACCCCAGGTCGGGTGCGTGCATGGCGCGTACGCCCTCGATGTTCCCGTCCAGGTAGTGCCGCAGTGACAGCGGAACGAGGTGCACGGAGGCGATGCCGACGCGGGTGAACGGAACCCGGACGATCTCATACTCGCCGGCTGGCTCATCCACCTCGGGGCCGTGGCGCTGTGAGAGGTCCATGGATTCCAGGCGGCAGACGAAGAAGTGCTGCACCTTCACTCCGGTCGCACCGCCGTCCTCGCCGATGTGCTCCACGGTGTCCACGAAGCAGGGCACCACGTCGGTGATCTTGGCGCCGAGCTCCTCGTCCACCTCGCGGTGCAGAGCGTCGACGACGGTCGGGTCCTCGGGCTCCACCCCGCCGCCGGGTGTCAGCCAGTAGGGGTCCACGCCAGGCTTCGTACGCTTGATCAGGATGAGGTCGTCACCGTCCAGGAGAACGGCGCGGGCGGTGCGCTTGACCACGGGTCGGACGGTCATGGGAGAAATGTGGCCCGGCGCGTTCCGCATGAAACATCCCCGCCGGTTTCACGTGAAACATCGCGAACCGTCATCAACCGAACTCGCTCGGTGATCCGCAAGTGGTTCATGTCCAGTCGGCCGCCGCCCGCTGGAGTCGCTCATGGGCCCGGGCGATGTGCGGCATGGCCAGTGTCCCGGTGCGCACCGCCAAAAAGTAGGTCCGTAGCGGAGGCACCGGCGGATGATGCAGCTCCACGACCTCCCCGCGTTCCAGGGCAGCCGCGCACAGATAGCGGGGCAGGACGGCGAGCCCCGCCCCTGCCGCCGTACAGGTGAGGACCGCGCGCAGGTCGGGGACGATGATCGCGCCGGAGGGCGCGGGACGGGAGTCGAAGACGGAGGCCCAGTAGCGGGAGACGAAGGGGAGGGACTCGTGGACCTCGACGACGGGGAGGCTTTCCAGGGCCGGGGCGCCCGCGCGGCGCAGTTCGTCGCGGCGGACCTGTTCGACCCGGTGCGGGGCGGCGACCAGGACGTGTTCCTCGTCGCACAGTGCGGTGGCGGTGAGCAGCGCGTCTCGGGGCCGGGTGGTGCTGATGGCCAGGTCGTGATGGCCGGCCGCCAGCCCTTCGAGTGCCTTCTCGGCGGTGCCGAAGGACGCGCGCAGGGCGAGCCCCTGTCCGTCGTCACCGGTCAGCTCCGTCAGCGCCGGCAGGGCCCGCTCCGCGATGAACTCCGGGGGCCCGGCCAGATGCAGGGTCCGTAACGACGACTCCTCGTCGACCCCCGTCTCGGCGATCTCCACCAAAGCGTCCAGATGCGGGGCCGCCTTGTGGGCCAGCTCGTCGCCGATGGCCGTCGGGGTCACCCCGCGGGCCTGGCGCAGGAACAAGGGGCGGCCGAGTTGCCGCTCCAGTGTGCGGATCTGTGAGGTCACGGCCGGTTGGGACAGACCGAGCAGGGCAGCCGCCCGGGTGAAGGACCCGGCGCGGTGCACGGTCACGAAGGTGCGCAGCAAGGCCAGATCCATGGCGTGCCCTCCCCTCTCGCCGCCCGTTCGGGGTGCTCGGCCGCGCACCCAACTATAAATATGTCGATAGGCCTCTGTCGCTACCGTGATTGGACACTGACAGGGAGTCAACTAGCCTGGTGCGCGCGGTTCTTGGCCTGTGGAACCGCGGACGGTCCGAGCCACGAGGGGGGAGGCTCGGACCGTCCGTCCGTCGCGGAGAGCCGGGCACCCTATCCGCGTCGGCCAGCAGGTCAGCCGGCCGACTCCTTGAGGGCGCGTAGCAGATCGGCCACCAGGTCCTCGGCGTCCTCCGCCCCGACCGACAGCCGGATGAAGCCCTCCGGCACCGCGTCTCCACCCCACCGGCCACGCCGCTCGGCGGTGGAGCGCACCCCGCCGAAGCTGGTGGCGTCGTCCACCAGCCGCAGCGCGTCCAGGAAACGGTCGGCACGCGCGCGCGTGGGCAGCGTGAAGGAGACGACGCATCCGAAGCGCCGCATCTGCCGGCAGGCGACCTTGTGCGACGGATCGCCGGGCAGTCCCGGATAGCGCAGTCCGGTGACGTCCGGGTGCTCCCGCAGCGCCTCGGCCACCTTCAGTGCCGTGGCGTTCTGCCGGTCGACGCGCAGCCCGAGCGTGGCCAGGGAGCGGTGCGCCAGCCAGGCCTCCATGGGCCCGGGGATCGCCCCGACGATCTTGCGCCAGCGCCGCACGGCGGTCATGGCCTCCCGATCGCGGCCGGCGACGTACCCGAGCAGGATGTCGCCGTGCCCGGTGAGCTGCTTCGTCCCGCTGGCCACCGCGAAGTCGGCGCCCAGCTCCAGCGGGCGCTGCCCGAGCGGCGTGGCGAGCGTGTTGTCGACGGCGACGAGGGCACCACGCGCGTGCGCCGCATCGACCAGCCGCCGGATGTCGCACACGTCGAGACCGGGGTTGGACGGCGACTCGATCCACAGCAGCCGCGCGCCGTCGAGCACCTCCAGCTGCGCGTCGCCGCCGGTCGGCGCGGTGCGCACCTCGACGCCGAACGCCTCCAGCTGGGCGCGGACCAGGGGCAGCGCCTGGTAGCCGTCGCTGGGCAGCACGACCGCGTCCCCGGTGCGCAGCTGGGAGAACAGCACCGCGGAGATCGCCGCCATCCCGGAGGCGAACACCAGCGTCTCCACGCCGTCCTCGCCCGGCGCCTCCAGCTCGCCGATGGCCCGCTCCAGCAGCGTCCACGTGGGGTTCTCGTCACGCCCATAGGTGTACGGCCCCGTGGGATCGCCCGGCAGATGGAAGTGGGCCGCGAAAACCGGGCCCGGCAGCGTCGGTTCGTGCTTGACCGGTTCGGGCAGTCCCGCCCGCACCGCGCGGGTGCCGTCGCCCCGACCCTCGTCCGCGTCGCTCATGCCGCCCGTCCTTCCATCCGCTCACGTACCGCGGCGAGCAGTCCGTCGCTCGCCGCCTCCACCATCTCAAGGCACTCCTCGAAGCCGTCCATGCCCCCGTAGTACGGGTCGGGTACGTCCAGGTCGTCGCCTGCGGCGGGGTCGTAGGAGCGCAGGAGCCGTACCTTCACCGCGTCCTGCTCGGTGGGCGCGAGACGGCGCAGCGCCTTCAGGTGCCCGGCGTCCAGGGCGATCACCAGGTCGAGCCGGGTGAACCAGGACGGCTGGAACTGCCGCGCCGTGTGGTCGCTGTCGTACCCGGACTCCCGCAGGACGGCGACCGTGCGCGGGTCTGCGCCGTCGCCCTCGTGCCAGCCGCCCGTGCCGGCACTGTCGACCTCGACGAGATCGCCGAGACCGGCCTCCGCCACGCGGGCGCGGAAGACGGACTCGGCCATCGGGGAGCGGCAGATGTTGCCGGTGCAGACGAAGCAGACGCGGTAGCTCACGGCGCCTCAGTCCTCGTCGGGCAGCACGACGTGCAGGGCCCAGGACACGATCGAGATGATCAGGCCGCCCAGGACGGCCGTCCAGAAGCCCTCGACATGGAAGCTCAGGTCGGCCTTGCCGCACACCCACGAGGTCAGCAGCAGCATCAGCGCGTTGACGACCAGGGTGAACAACCCGAGCGTGAGGATGAACAGGGGGAAGGTCAGCACCTTCACGACCGGCTTGACCAGGAAGTTCACCAAGCCGAAGACCAGGGCGACGACGATCAGCGTGCCGGCCTTCTTGCCGGTGCTCGATCCGGTCAGGGTGATCTTGTCAAGCAACCACACGGCGACCAGCAGGGCGCCCGCGTTGGCGATCGTCTTGACTACGAAATTCTTCATGTGTCTGATCGTGGCAGACGGACACGGCCAGGAGCAGAGGCGAGGGCGAACAAGAAGATGAAGGCATTCCGGCTGGACGATCTGGAGGCGGAACGGGCCGCCAACGAAGGCGCCTACCTGCAGTTCCTGCGCGAGCGGAACATGTCCGTCGGCCTGTACGCGCTCAACGCGGGCGAGCACGACCCGCAAAAGCCGCACAACCAGGACGAGGTCTACTTCGTCGTCAGCGGCCGCGCCGCGATCACCGTCGGCCTGGAGACGACGGAGGTGGCACGCGGCAGCGTGGTGTACGTGCCCGCCGGGGTCGCCCACAAGTTCCATCACATCAGCGAGGACCTGCGCGTTCTCGTGGTGTTCTCCCCGCCGGAGAGCTGAGGGGACCGCATTCTTCCTCCGGGTTCCCTAGGGGACGGGTCAGGGGAGGACCGGGGGTGCGAGGCCCCCGCGTGCGCCCTCCCCGGCCCTAGCATCGAGTGCAGGACATCCAGGAGAGTCCGGCACCCGTCAACGGGCCGGTGAGGAAAGGGCGAAGACGATGCGAGAGATTTTCGCGGGACTGCCGTGGTGGGTGAAGTGGGTCGCGGTGCCGGTCATCGCCCTCGTCGTGTTCGGCGGTGTGATTGCCACGGTCGTCGGGTTCGTGATCGGGCTGCTCTTCAAGCTGCTGGTCTTCGTCGCCCTGATCGGCGGTCTCATCTACATCGTGCGGAAGTTCACCGCCGGATCGTCCTCGCGCAGCGACTGGTAGGGGCCCGCGGCCGGTGATCGCCGAGGGAATCGCCGGTTCCCTCGGGGGAGGGAACTTTTCCGGCCAGCCGTTCTGTCCACGGCGGCGGACGGTTAGAGTCCAAAATCCGACGTGGGGCCGATCCCCCGCGCATGGCGGACACCCCCGCACCCGTGTTCCCGCACGGGCTCCCCCTCGCGCTTCGGGAGTGACCCTTGGCCACGGTTGACACCGCATCCGCAGAGCCGTACCCGTCCCCCGCCCGGCCCTGCTCGACCGCGCCCCCGCTGCAGCGGCCCGCCCCCACGCCCGGTACCGAGCAGCCTCCGGCCGCGACGACGCTCATCAGTTCCGTGCAGCGCGCCATGCGTCTGCTGGAAGCCGTCGCCGAACACCCCTATGGCGCCCCCGCCAAACAACTGGCCCGGGAGACCGGCCTGGCCCTGCCCACCGCCTACCACCTGCTGCGCACTCTGGTGCACGAGGGCTATCTGTGCCGCGAGAAGGGCCTGTTCTTCCTCGGTGAGTCGGCCGAGCGGCTGGGCAGTAGCGGAGCGGAGCAGAAACGTCGCAGCACGATCGTGGACACACTCGCACAGTGGCGCGATTCGATCGGTGTGCCGGTGTATTACGCCATGTACCGCGAGGGTGAGATCGAGGTCATGTGTGTTTCGGACACGCCCGGCAACCCGGCGGTCGAGGAGTGGGCCGACTTCCGTGAGACGGGACACGCCCACGCCATCGGGCAGTGCCTGCTCTCCCAGTTGGACGAGGGCGCCCGCCGCGACCACCTCGCCCGCTACCCGGCGCAGGCCATCACCCCATACACGGTGTGTGACAACCATGCCTTGCTGCGGCGGCTGGAGCGGCTGCGGCGGATGGAGCCGGTGATCGAGCGGCAGGAGTACGCCCTGGGCACGGTGTGTGCGGCGGTGCCGATCACGGTGGGCACCACGGCCGCGACGATGGCCATCTCGCTGCCCGCGCACCAGGCCGATCGGCTGCTGCCCGCGGCGCGGAGACTGCAGGACGAGATCGGGCGCCTGCTGGGCTCGCTGGCCTTGTCTATCAGTATCTGAAAACTCACTCCTTGTGATCTCACGTGCACGTTCAGCAAGATGCCTCCAGTGTCAAGGGGTTCATTCCCAGCCAGTCGACGGCAAGTGACGGGGTAGGCGAATGCGCGAGTCCGTGCAGGCAGTACAGGCAGAGGTCATGATGAGCTTTCTCGTCTCCGAGGAGCTCTCGTTCCGCATCCCGGTGGAACTGCGCTACGAGACCTGTGATCCCTACGCCGTACGGCTGACTTTCCACCTCCCCGGGGATGCGCCGGTGACCTGGGCGTTCGGCCGTGAGCTGCTGCTCGACGGGGTGGGGCGGCCGTGCGGGGAGGGCGATGTCCGTATCGCACCGGTCGAAGCCGACACGCTGGGCGAGGTGCTGATCCGGCTCCAGGTCGGTTGCGACCAGGCACTGTTCCGTTCGTCGGCGCCACCGATCGTGGCGTTCCTGGATCGCACCGACAAGCTGGTGCCGCTCGGCCAGGAGGGTGCGCTCGCCGACTTCGACGCTCATCTGGAGCAGGCGCTCGACCGCATCCTCGCGGAGGAGCAGAGCGCGGGCTGAGACGTCACGTCACCAAGGTGGCGTAACGGTTCACCAGTGCTGGGCGGAAATATGCAGGAACGCTTCTGCAGTCGTTTGGCCGGTACGGCGAAGGTGCCGGCCGGTGCCTCAGTGCTTGCGGCGCCGCCCCCGGCCGCCGCGCCCCGCGGGCACCGGGATCGAGCCGGTGCCGGTGCCACCGCCGAGGTCATGGCCGGCCGGTGCCGGACCCGGACGGTCGGCGGCCACCACCAGGGCCGCGAGCGCCGTGGTGACCGGTACCGAGGCGACCAGGCCGATCGATCCCACCAGCGTGCGCACGATCTCCTCCGCGACCAGCTCACTGTTGGCGACGGTGCCCACGCTGCTCTGTGCGATGGAGAAGAGCAGCAGCAACGGCAACGCTGCACCGGCGTAGGCCAGGACCAGGGTGTTGACGACTGATGCGATGTGGTCGCGGCCGATCCGGATGCCCGCCCGGTACAGCCCGCGCCAGCCCATCGACGGGTTGGCCTCGTGCAGCTCCCAGACGGCGGAGGTCTGGGTGACCGTCACGTCGTCGAGCACGCCCAGCGATCCGATGATGACGCCGGCGAGCAGCAGACCGCTCATGTCGATGGACGGGTACAGGCCGTGGATCAGGCCGGTGTTGTCGTCCGTGTTGCCGGTCAGCGCGGCCCAGCCGATGAACAGCGAACCGAGGACGCCGATCAGCAGCAGGGAGATCAGGGTGCCGAGCACCGCCACGGACGTCCGGGCCGACAGCCCGTGGCACAGATACAGGGCGATGAGCATGATCGCACTGGAGCCCACGACGGCGACGACCAACGGGTTCTCGCCCTGCAGGACCGCCGGCAGGATGAAGAAGTTCAGCACCATGAAGCTGATGGCCAGCGCGACGAGCGCCATCACCCCGCGCATCCGCCCGACGACGATGACGGCGAGCGCGAAGATGCCGGCCAGCAGGGCCATCGGGAAGCGCCGGTCGACGTCTGTGACCGAGTACTGCAGGTCCCTCGGCGCCGAGGGCTCGTAGGCGACCACGACCTTCTCGCCCTGGTGCAGCTGCCGCGTCTGGTCCGGCTGCACGATCTCGGTGAACGTCCGGCCCGTGTCCTTGCCCGAGTCGACCCGGACGGTGGCCTTCTTGCAGGCGCCCGACGCCTGTTGCTGGGCCGGGGAGCCCTCCGCGGTGGATGTGTCGCCGGTCGGCGTGCCACCGGAGGCGTTGACCGCCTTGCAGCTCACCTCGACCACCTGGGTGACCGTGGCCTGCTGGGTCTGCCGGTCGAAGCCGACACCGGTGCGCTGGTGGGACGGGGCACCCCCGGGCCACAGCACGCCAAGGCCGACGACCACCGCCACGGCGAACGGGATGAGGATCGCCGCGATCACCTTGCGCAGATGCCGGGAGACAGGAGCAGCGGGCCCGTGATTGTGACTGTGCCCATGCCCGCCTCCCGCAGAGTGCTGGGCACCGTGCCCGCCTCCCGCGGCATGGGTGGCACCGTGCCCGTGGCCGCCACCGGACGCGCGCCGGTGTCCGTGTCCGGACCCTGATGCGTGCCCCTGCTCATGCCCGTCCTCGACGTCCTGGCCGTGGCCTGTCGGGCCCTGGCCGCGGGGCGGCTCGGACGGCGGATACGGGGGCTGGTGTGTGGTGGTCACCGACCGATCATCGCAAGAACGACAGGGGCCCCCTGTTCACCGCGCCCGAATTGACGCTAGCGTGGAGGCACCTTTGCACACGCGGGAGCTCGGAGCACCGGGCTGAGAGGGCGCTGACCTCCGTCTTTGCGATGTTTCACGTGGAACATGTGGTGTTCCACACGAAATGTCGGCAGACGGTGACCGCTGCGTCGACCGCCGAACCTGTTACCGGGTAATGCCGGCGTAGGGAGTAGGTCTCATGACCAACAAGGACGCACGCACGCCTGCCTCCGTTCAGAGCGAAACGGCTCAGGAGGCCGGAAAGTCCATCGGCTGGCACAAGGCATACGTCGAGGGTTCGCGCCCCGACCTGCGGGTGCCGGTCCGTCAGGTGCACCTCACCAACGGGAAGTCGGTCACGCTGTACGACACATCCGGCCCGTATACCGATCCGCTCGTCGACACCGACGTGCGCAGGGGCCTGTCACCGCTCCGGGAGAACTGGATCATCGCCCGCGGCGACACCGAGGAGTACGCGGGCCGTCCCGTCCGTCCAGAGGACGACGGGGTCAAGCACACCTCGCCGCGCGGAGGCCTGCGCAACCTCGACGCGGTCTTCCCCGGACGTCCGCGCCAGCCCCGTCGCGGCCGTGACGGCCAGGCGGTCACCCAGCTCGCGTACGCCCGCCGGGGCGAGATCACGCCCGAGATGGAGTTCGTGGCCCTGCGGGAGAACGTCTCGCCCGAGGTGGTCCGCGAGGAGATCGCGGCGGGCCGCGCCGTACTGCCGGCCAACGTCAACCACCCGGAGATCGAGCCGATGATCATCGGCAAGCGGTTCCTGGTGAAGGTCAACGCCAACATCGGCAACTCCGCGGTGACTTCCTCCATCGAGGAGGAGGTCGAGAAGATGACGTGGGCGACCCGTTGGGGCGCCGACACGGTCATGGACCTGTCCACGGGCCGCAACATCCACACCACCCGTGAGTGGGTGCTGCGCAACTCCCCCGTCCCCATCGGCACGGTGCCGCTCTACCAGGCACTGGAGAAGGTCGACGGCAGGGCCGAGGAACTGACCTGGGAGATCTACAAGGACACGGTCATCGAGCAGGCCGAGCAGGGCGTGGACTACATGACGGTCCACGCGGGCGTGCGCCTGGCGTATGTGCCGCTCACCGCCAACCGCAAGACGGGCATCGTCTCGCGCGGCGGCTCGATCATGGCCGCGTGGTGCCTCGCTCACCACAAGGAATCGTTCCTGTACGAGCACTTCGAGGAGCTGTGCGAGATCCTCGCCGCCTACGACGTGACGTACTCCCTCGGTGACGGCCTCAGGCCCGGCTCCATCGCGGACGCCAACGACGAGGCGCAGTTCGCGGAGCTCCGCACGCTCGGGGAACTCAACACGATCGCCAAGCGTTTCAACGTACAGACCATGATCGAGGGCCCGGGACACGTCCCGATGCACAAGATCAAGGAGAACATCGACCTTCAGCAGGAGATCTGCGATGAAGCTCCGTTCTATACGCTCGGCCCGCTGACCACGGACGTCGCGCCGGCGTACGACCACATCACCTCCGGCATCGGCGCCGCGATGATCGCCTGGTGGGGCACGGCGATGCTCTGCTATGTCACGCCCAAGGAGCACCTGGGCCTGCCCAACCGGGACGACGTCAAGACCGGCGTCATCACCTACAAGATCGCGGCTCACGCGGCCGATCTCGCCAAGGGGCACCCGGGTGCGCAGGAGTGGGACGACGCGCTGTCCGACGCCCGGTTCGAGTTCCGGTGGGAGGACCAGTTCAACCTCGCCCTGGACCCGGACACGGCGCGGGAGTTCCACGACGAGACCCTGCCGGCCGAACCGGCCAAGACGGCACACTTCTGCTCGATGTGCGGGCCGAAGTTCTGCTCGATGAAGATCTCGCAGGACATCCGCCGTGAGCACGGCGGCAGCAAGGCCGAGATCGAGGCCGGGATGGCCGAGAAGTCGCGGGAGTTCGCGGCGGCGGGCAACCGCGTGTATCTGCCGATCGCGGACTGACGCGGGCCGCGGGCGGTACTCCGTGTCTGGCGTGCACGGAGTACCGCTCATCCGGCTCCAGTCGTTGGGCGACGTGCTGATCAGTGGCCGTAGGTGATCAGTCGTATGACCGGAGCCGAGAGTCACTGGGCGTAGGGCACTTCAGGATCCCGGACGTGCCTGCGCCGGGTCGGCTCGAGAAGTCCCGAAGGACCAGGACGCCGATCACTCGCCCGGATCGTCCTGTTGATGGACGGTGCGGGGCGCGCACCTGCGGTTCACTCCGGCTGGTGTTCCGGCCCGCCGAAGTCCGGGCTGCTGAAGTCGGGGCTCGTGAAGCTCGGGCGCGGGCCGGCGGCGGGGCCGTCGTCGGGGCTGGTGAATCCCGGCCGGTCATAACCCAGGCGCGGCATGCGGCTGGACGGCACCGACGGGGAGACGGGGTGAGCCGGCGTCGTACCGGGATCGGCCAGGGCGTCGCGCAGGAACGGCACGATCCCGCGTTCCAGCAGGGCTTCATGCCAGGCGTCGCGCGCCTGGGTCAGCTCCTGAGGAGGTTCGCCGGGGGCGCCGGGGTCGAGCGAGGGACGGTTGCGCAGGGCCGTGAGCAGCAGTCCGACCGTGGCGACGAGGATCGCGGCCGCCGTCAGCGCGCCGAAGACCCATCCGGCGGTCAGCATGGTCCGGGCGAAGGCCGGCTCGGGGTCGAGCATCTTCAGGACGTAGCCCACGAGCAGGAATATCGCGGCGGCGGTGCCGGCGAGGACGGGTGCGAGGACGGCGACGACGGCGACGGCGCCCGCGCCGGTGCTCTCGGCCATCTCGCCCATGGTGGCGGCGAGCCCCATCGGGGCGCTGCCGGCGTCGGAGGATGCGGAGGGGTGCTCGGCTGTCGGGGCGGCGGCCGGGGCCGGATGGCGCAGCTCCTCGCGGACCTTGACGTAGTGCTGGTACTCGGTGGCGGCGGAGGCGGTGATGAGGGAGATGGCGCTGAGCGCCATGGCGCGCAGCTGTTCGAGGGTGAGCCGTTGGCCGACGGCGGACAGTTCCGGACGGTGTGCTGCGGAGCGCAGCGCCTCATCGAGGATCCGTTCGTAGTCCTGACGGTCCTCACTCAACAGGTGCTGCGGAACGCTGTTCATGTGCATCCCCCGATGCTCCGTAGGGCTTGGGGCTCGCATGACGACGAGCCGTCGGGCAGAAACGGAGGGGAGCCTGCTACGGATAAGGCGATGGTAGAGCGGCGACGGCTCGCGGTGACAGGGGGTTTCGACAAATTGCCGAGGGGCCCGGTGTGTTGAGCTGATCCGGGCCGGGTGCCGGCCGGTGGGTCAGAACGGTCCGCAGGGTGGCGCGCGGGAACGCTCAGCCGCCCAGCGGGAGTTCCTGGACCAGCAGTTTTCCTGCCATCGTCACGCCGCCGTCCATCGCGATGGCGAGTCCGTCGGCGTAGACGTGCGGGCCCTCGACGAGCGGGCCGGCGCTGTCCTCGCCGTCCTCGGAGCCGACATCGCCCAGCAGATACGGGATCGGGCTGTGGCCGTGAACGATGCGGGTGCCGCCGTACGTATCGAGCAGCGAGCGCACGGCGTCGGCGCCGCCCTCGTCGCGGAAGGAGAAGCGCTTGGTGAACTTGCGGAACATGTCCCAGCACTCGTCCGCGTCGTTGCGGGTCAGCGTCTCGCGGACGGTGTCGTTGACCGCCTCGATCGAGTCGCCGTAGTCGAGGTAGGCGGTGGTGTCGGAGTGCACGAGCAGATAGCCGTCGACCTCCTCCACGGCGTCCAGGCGGGCCATCCACTGCAGGTGGTGGTCCTGGAGGCGGTCCATGTCGGTCTTCTGGCCGCCGTTGAGCAGCCAGGCCGCCTGGAAGGTGGCGGTGCCCGCGCCGGAGTTTACGGGCGTGTCGCCGAACCGCTTGGCGCCGAGCAGCAGCAGCTCGTGGTTGCCCATCAGGGCCTTGCAGTAGCCGCCGGCTGCCGCGGCCTCCGCGGACAGGCGCATGACCAGGTCGATGACCCCGATGCCGTCGGGTCCGCGGTCGGTGAAGTCGCCGAGGAACCACAGCCGGGCGGTGCCCGCGCACCACTGGCCCGCCGCGTCGATCAGCCCCTTCTCCTGCAGGGCGGCGATCAGCTCGTCCAGATAGCCGTGCACGTCGCCCACGACGAAGAGGGGGCCGGGGGCGGGCTGCGCCGCGGCCGGGGCGGGCGCGATGGCCGGGTCGACGCTCACCTGCACGGTGTCCCCGCGGTTGATGACGGGCAGATCGCGCTCGGTGGGCGTGTAGCCCTCGGGCGCCTGCAGCGGGTCCTCGACGGGCGGTACGCCCTCGCCGGGGTGGGCACCGTGGCCGAACGGACCGGTCTCATGGACGTACGCCGGCACGCGGAAGTCGCGCAACGTCGCCGTCCGCTCCACCTCGGGTCCCTGACCGGCCCCCTGAGTCATCGACCCCTCCACCATCGCGCCGCATCTGCACCGCTTCGGACTGCCTGGTCGCAGCGGCCCGCGGTGTCGTGGGCCCATCATAGGAATGCGGATCGTGCCGTGTGATGACCCAGGGGTGGTGAATCGGAACAAGACTCCTGTTCACTGCGGCTTTTCGCCCCGTTTGGGAAGGGCTTTCCCACCTGAGCCCCTCCCACCCACCTCGCCGAGGACGCGCACGCCGCCCCGGACGTCACGACGCCGCGGGGGCGATACGCCTGCGTCGCCACCCCTGCGTCCACCGGGTTCCCCCTCCGGCGCACGCGCCGCGCCACCATTCCTGTCCGGGGGCGCGGCGGACCACCCGTACGAGGCGCATCCGGTCTCCGGTGCTACCCGTCACCCTCCGGGGTGCGCGGCGGGCTGACCGTGGTGCGCTGCTGGCGGCGCTGGGAGGACGTGCGGATGATCAGCTCGGTCGGTATCACCTGCTCGACCGGCTGGTCGGACTCCACGCCCTCGATGGCGTCGATGAGCAACTGCACCACGGCCGTGCCGATACGGCGGGGTTTGAGCGACAGGGTCGTGATGGGCGGCTCGGTACTGGCGTACACGGTGGACTCGCTGCAGCACACCAGCAGCAGGTCCTCGGGCACGCGCAGCCCGTAACGGCGGGCGGCGGCGAGCAGATCGGTGCCATTGGGGTCGAACAGGCCGTAGACGGCGTCGGGGCGGTCGGGCCGGGCGAGGAGCCGGTCGGCGGCGACGGCGCCCGCGCACGGGTCGTGCGCCGGGTAGGCCTCGTAGACCGGATCCTGTCCGACCCGCTCACACCAGCGCAGGTAGGCGGTGGTCGACAGGTGGGTGTACGTGTCGGTCGTGGTCCCCGTCAGCAGGCCGATGCGGCGGGCGCCGGCGTCGGCGAGATGGTCGAGGATGTTGAGGACGGCGGCCTCGTGATCGTTGTCGACCCAGGCGGTGACGGGCAGGGAGCTGACGGGGCGGCCGTCGGACACCACCGGTAAACCCTGCCGGACCAGTTCCGTGACCACGGGGTCCTGGTCGGAGGGGTCGATGACGACGGTGCCGTCCAGGGCCACGTTGGACCACACGTCGTGGCGGGAGGTCGCGGGCAGGATGACCAGCGCGTAACCGCGGGCGAGCGCGGCGGAGGTGGCGGCGCGGGCCATCTCGGCGAAATAGGCGAACTCGGTGAAGGTGAAAGGTTCATCCCCGTACGTCGTCACGGTCAGGCCGATGAGGCCCGACTTGCCGGTACGGAGGGTGCGGGCGGCGGCGGAAGGCCGGTAGCCCAGCCGGTCGGCGACCTCGCGGACGTGGCGCCGGGTGGCGTCCGGGAGGCGGCCCTTGCCGTTCAGAGCGTCGGAGACGGTCGTGATGGAGACTCCGGCGGCGGCGGCCACGTCTCTGATGCCCGCCCGACCCGGCCGGCTGCCTCGGCGTGAGGTTTCCGCGCGGCTCACCTGGTGCTTCCCTGCTGCTGTCATGGCGAGGTGATAGTAGGGCTCATGACGTGGGGTAGTGCGGACGCATATGCACGCGTTCACAGGCACGTTTCTGCATGGCGGCAGAGGGTCAAGTGCCTAAGAAAACAAGGGAGTTGAGCGTTTTTTCAGCAAGACGTGATGCATCGGCGCGGATAGGCCTGCCAAGCACCTGATGTTTCGAAGAGGTCTCAACTCACCTTGACGAGGGATGCGCGCCACGGCGTGAGCTACCGGCGCATAGATATATGTGCGGCGCGCCCCCCGCCTCGTACGCCCGCGCCGGACCCTTCGTACAGCTTCGTACGACGTTGCCCATGATGCTCCTGGGGCGCGAGGGGTGTCGCTGCCGTGACCCGTGGCGCACGAGGTCCTGCAGACCGGTACGCAGCGCGGCCCAATCCTCATAAGGTGAGCAGTATTGGAAGCCGGCGGCGGTGACGGGCCGCCGGCTGTCGCGAGGAGGACTGCGGTGAGCGAGACGAGCCCGAAGCTGCGCGCCGAGCTGGAGGGTATTCCCACCTACAAGCCGGGCAAGCCCGCCGCGGCGGACGGCCCGGTGGCCTACAAGCTGTCCTCCAACGAGAACCCCTATCCGCCGCTTCCCGGCGTGATGGAGCGAGTCACCGCCGCCGCCTGCAACTTCAACCGTTACCCGGACATGGCCTGTACGGGCCTGATGAGCGAGCTGTCCGAGCGCTTCGGTGTCCCGCTCTCCCATGTGGCGACCGGCACCGGCTCGGTGGGTGTGGCCCAGCAGCTGATCCAGGCGACCTCCGGCCCCGGCGACGAGGTGATCTACGCCTGGCGCTCCTTCGAGGCGTACCCGATCATCACTCAGATCAGCGGGGCGCGTTCGGTGCAGGTGCCGCTGACCGAGGGCGATGTGCACGACCTGGACGCCATGGCGGACGCGATCACCGACCGGACCCGGCTGATCTTCGTCTGCAACCCGAACAACCCCACCGGCACGGTGGTGCGGCGGGCCGAGCTGGAGCGCTTCCTGGACCGGGTGCCCAGCGACGTGCTGGTGGTGCTGGACGAGGCGTACCGGGAGTTCATCCGCGACCCCGAGGTGCCCGACGGCGTGGAGATCTACCGGGAGCGGCCGAACGTCTGCGTGCTGCGCACTTTCTCCAAGGCATACGGCCTCGCCGGGCTGCGGGTCGGTTTCGCGATCGCCCATGAGCCGGTCGCGGCGGCGCTGCGCAAGACGGCGGTGCCGTTCGGCGTGAGCCAGCTGGCCCAGGAGGCGGCGATCGCCTCGCTGCAGGCGGAGGACGAGCTCCTCGGCCGGGTCGGCTCGCTGGTGTGCGAGCGCACCAGGGTGGTCGACGCGCTGCGGGCGCAGGGCTGGACGGTGCCCGAGACCCAGGCCAACTTCGTGTGGCTGCGGCTGGGCGAGCGCACGGTCGCCTTCGCGGAGGCGTGTGAGCAGGCCGGCGTGGTCGTCCGGCCGTTCGCGGGTGAAGGGGTGCGGGTCACGATCGGGGAGACCGAGGCCAACGACATCTTCGTGAAGGTGGCGGAGAACTTCCGCAAGGAGCTGTAGAGCTCAGACAGCGGAGCCGGAGGGCTTCGGGGGCTGGTACCGACGGGGCCGTGAGGGGCAGGTACCGAAGGGGTCTCGAGGGGCAGGTGCCGAAGGGCTTCGTGGGCAGGTCACGGGTGGCGCCGCGGGTGCGGCCGCGGCTTGAGTGAGCTGTCCGTTGTCGAGGACTGGGTGGTCGAGGACTGAGTCAGCCGATGGGCTGGGTCAGTCCTCGATCAGTTCCAGGCGGATGGGGTCGCCGTCGCGCACCGTGGCGAGTGCGCGGGCGTCCCCGTCCAGGCGTCCCACCACATTGCATGGGCTGGCCAGGCGGCACTCGTCACCCCGCGAGATCGGCGTCGGCCCGTAGGGGAGGGCGAGCGCGTCGCCGTCCGTCCAGAAAGCCACGGTGCCTGGCTCGACGACCTGCTGGGCCGTGGTTTCACGTGAAACGGAGACCCCGGTGTCGAAGTAGACCTCCTCGCCCCAGGTGCGGGCGACGGAGGCGAGGGGCAGGGCCTTGGCGAGGGCCTGTGTGGTGGCGGTGTCGTCGAGGGTCGCGGTGAGGTGTCCCGCGGGCCAGGAGATCCGGATCCGAGTCGTGGTGCTGTGCTTCTGCATGGCGCGCAATTCAACACAATGTTGAACTCGCTGCCAAGAGTCTGCCGCGGCGGTCAAGGGGGGACCCCCCTTCGAAAGTCGAAAATCGGTGCGTCATAATGGCTTGTGAATGTGAATGCATTCACAAGCATGTCCCGTTGCTCCCACGTTGTCTGTGACAAACAGGAGTAAACGGCTGCCGTACCACGGCGAGGTAAGGAGACTGACGACGTGGACCTGGCTTTGGCGCCGGAGACCCTGGCGCGCTGGCAGTTCGGCATCACCACCGTCTACCACTTCCTGTTCGTCCCGCTGACGATCTCTCTCGCCGCGCTCACGGCCGGGTTGCAGACCGCCTGGGTGCGCACGGAGAAGGAGAAGTACCTCAGGGCCACCAAGTTCTGGGGCAAGCTCTTCCTGATCAACATCGCGATGGGTGTCGTCACCGGCATCGTGCAGGAGTTCCAGTTCGGCATGAACTGGTCGGACTACTCCCGCTTCGTCGGTGACATCTTCGGCGCGCCCCTCGCCTTCGAGGCCCTGATCGCCTTCTTCTTCGAGTCGACCTTCATCGGCCTGTGGATCTTCGGCTGGGACAAGCTGCCGAAGAAGATCCACCTGGCCTGCATCTGGATGGTCTCGATCGGCACGATCCTGTCGGCGTACTTCATCCTCGCCGCGAACTCCTGGATGCAGCACCCGGTCGGTTACCGCATCAACAAGGAGAAGGGCCGGGCCGAGCTGACCGACTTCTGGGCCGTGCTGACCCAGAACACCGCGCTCAGCCAGGCCTTCCACACCCTCTCCGCGGCCTTCCTGACCGGCGGCGCCTTCATGGTCGGTATCGCCGCCTACCACCTGACCCGCAAGAAGCACATCCGCGAGATGAAGACCTCGCTGCGGCTCGGCCTGATCACCGTGGTCATCGCCGGCCTGCTCACCGCGGTCAGCGGCGACACCCTCGGCAAGGTCATGTTCAAGCAGCAGCCGATGAAGATGGCCGCCGCCGAGGCCCTGTGGGACGGACAGAAGCCGGCCCCGTTCTCCGTCTTCGCCTACGGCGACGTGGAGAAGGGCCACAACAGCGTGGCCATCGAGATCCCCGGCCTGCTGTCCTTCCTGGCCAACGACGACTTCACCTCGTACGTCCCCGGCATCAACGACGTCAACAAGGCCGAGCAGCAGAAGTTCGGACCCGGTGACTACCGGCCCAACATCCCCGTCACCTTCTGGGGCTTCCGCTGGATGATCGGCTTCGGCATGACGTCCTTCGCGCTCGGCATCGCCGGACTGTGGCTGACCCGCAAGAAGTTCATGCTGCCGCACGCCCTCAGGGTCGGCGAGGACGAGGTGCCACACCTGGTCCTGTTCAAGAACAAGGCACTCAGCCCGAAGCTCACCACCTGGTTCTGGCGCATCGCGATCTGGACCCTGGCCTTCCCGCTGATCGCCAACTCCTGGGGCTGGATCTTCACCGAGATGGGCCGCCAGCCGTGGGTCGTCTACGGCGTCCTGCAGACCCGTGATGCGGTCTCCCCCGGCGTCTCCCAGGGCGAGGTCATCACCTCGATGTCCGTCTTCGGTGCCCTGTACGCGATCCTCGCCGTCATCGAGGTGAAGCTGCTCGTCAAGTACGTCAAGGCCGGCCCGCCCGAGCTGACCGAGGACGACCTGAATCCGCCCACGACGATCGGCGGCGACTCCCGGGACGCCGACAAGCCGATGGCCTTCTCGTACTAGGCCGAGGGAGCTGCACAGACATGGAACTGCACGACGTCTGGTTCGTCCTGATCGCCGTCCTGTGGACCGGCTACTTCTTCCTGGAGGGCTTCGACTTCGGGGTCGGCGTCCTCACCAAGCTGCTCGCCCGCAACCGTGCGGAGAAGCGGGTGCTGATCAACACCATCGGCCCGGTCTGGGACGGCAACGAGGTGTGGCTGCTCTCGGCCGGCGGCGCCACCTTCGCCGCCTTCCCCGAGTGGTACGCCACCCTCTTCTCCGGCTTCTATCTGCCGCTGCTGGTGATCCTGGTCTGCCTGATCGTCCGCGGTGTCGCCTTCGAGTACCGCGCGAAGCGGCCCGAGGAGAACTGGCAGCGCAACTGGGAGACGGCGATCTTCTGGTGCTCGCTCATCCCCGCGTTCCTGTGGGGCGTGGCCTTCGGCAACATCGTGCACGGTGTGAAGATCGACAAGAATCTCGAGTACGTCGGGAACCTCGGCGACCTGCTCAACCCGTACGCCCTGCTCGGCGGCCTGGTGACGCTGACGCTGTTCACCTTCCACGGGGCGGTGTTCACAGCGCTGAAGACCGTCGGCGAGATCCGGCAGCGCGCCCGCAAGCTGGCCCTCAAGGTCGGCCTCGTCACCGCCGTCCTAGCGCTGGCCTTCCTGGGCTGGACGCAGGCCGACGGCGGTGACGGCAAGAGCCTGGTCGCGCTGGTGGTCGCCGTAGCGGCGCTGGTCGCGGCTCTGGTGGCCAACCAGGCCGGGCGGGAAGGCTGGTCATTCGCTCTGTCCGGGGTGACCATCGTGGCCGCCGTGGCCATGCTGTTCCTGACGCTGTTCCCGAACGTCATGCCGTCCACGCTGAACCCGGACTGGAGCCTGACGGTCACCAACGCCTCGTCGAGCCCGTACACCCTGAAGATCATGACCTGGTGCGCGGCGATCGCCACGCCGATCGTGCTGCTCTACCAGGCCTGGACCTACTGGGTCTTCCGCAAGCGGATCGGCACCCAGCACATCGCCGAACCCGCGCACTGAGGTGTGTTTCACGTGAAACCAATCGATCCGCGTCTGCTCCGGTACGCCCGGGCCACCCGCCGCTTCCTTGTGGCGGTGGTCGGCCTGGGCGCCCTGGGGGCGGTGCTGGTCATCGCCCAGGCGATGCTCATCGCCGAGACGGTCGTCGGCGCGTTCCAGCACGGCATGCCGGTGTCCGCGCTGCGCACTCCCCTGCTGCTGTTGGTGGCCGTCGCCGGCGGCCGCGCCCTGGTCTCCTGGCTCACCGAACTGGCCGCCCACCGGGCGAACGCGGCGGTGAAGTCCGAGCTGCGGGGCCGGCTGCTGGAGCGGGCCGCACAGCTCGGGCCGGGCTGGCTGAGCGGCCGGCGGACCGGATCGCTGGTCACCCTCGCCACGCGCGGTATCGACGCGCTGGACGACTATTTCTCTCGCTATCTGCCGCAGCTGGGGCTCGCGGTGGCGGTCCCGGTCGCCGTGCTGGCGCGGATCGTCACCGAGGACTGGGTGTCGGCGGCGATCATCGCCGCCACCCTGCCGCTCATCCCCGTCTTCATGATGCTGATCGGCTGGGCGACCCAGTCCCGGATGGACCGGCAGTGGCGGCTGCTGTCCCGGCTGTCCGGGCACTTCCTCGACGTCGTCGCCGGGCTGCCCACACTGAAGGTGTTCGGACGGGCCAAGGCCCAGGCCGACTCGATCCGGCGGATCACCGGCGAGTACCGCCAGGCGACCCTGCGCACTCTGCGCATCGCCTTCCTGTCCTCCTTCGCCCTGGAGTTGCTGTCCACGCTGTCCGTCGCCCTGGTCGCGGTCACGATCGGGATGCGGCTCGTCCACGGCGAGATGACGCTCTACGACGGTCTGGTCGTCCTGGTGCTCGCGCCCGAGGCGTATCTGCCCCTGCGGCAGGTGGGCGCCCAGTACCACGCGGCCGCTGAAGGGCTGGCGGCTGCGGAGGAGATCTTCGCCGTACTCGAGACTCCGCTGCCGAAAGCGGGCACCGGGGCCGTACCCGCCGGACCCATTGCCTTCGACGGGGTCTCCGTGCGCTACCCCGGCCGCTCCGCGGACGCGGTGACGGACGTCTCCTTCGCCGTGGAATCGGGGGAGACGGTCGCCCTGGTCGGGCCCAGCGGGGCGGGCAAGTCGACCCTGCTGCACCTCCTGCTGGGCTTCGTCAGGCCGGCCGGCGGGCGGGTGCGGATCGGGGGAGCCGACCTCGCCGACCTCGACCTGGAGCAGTGGAGGTCGCGGATCGCCTGGTTGCCGCAGCGGCCGCAACTGTTCGCCGGGACGGTCGCCGAAAACGTCCGGCTGGCCCGCCCGGATGCCGACGACGCCGCCGTGCGGCAGGCCCTCGCCGACGCGGGGGCGCTGGACTTCGTGGACGCGCTGCCCGACGGGCTCGGCACGCTGCTGGGCGAGGACGGGGCCGGGTTGTCCGCCGGGCAGCGGCAGCGACTCGCGTTGGCCCGGGCGTTCCTCGCCGACCGCCCGGTGCTGCTGCTCGACGAGCCGACGGCTGCACTCGACGGACGGACAGAGGCGGAGGTCGTCGCGGCCGTGCGCCGCCTCGCCGTGGGGCGCACGGTACTGCTCGTCGTCCACCGGCCGGCCCTCCTGGAGGTCGCGGACCGGGTCGTGCGGCTGGAGGAGACGGATGGCGCGGTGCGGCTGGAGGCCGCCGCCGAGCCGGCCGCATGCGCGGCGAAGGGTGGGGAGATCGGCGCGGCGGACCTCCCGCACGCGGTGGACACCTCGCCCCCGGTGGACATCCCGCAAGCGGTGGCCGAGGCACACCCGGCCGACCGCGGTGCCGAGCCCACGACCAGCCGGGGGAGCGTGCTCACCCGCGTCCGCTCGATGTCCGGGGCCCGGCGCGGACGGCTGCTGCTCGCGCTGCTGCTCGGCAGCCTTGCGCTGGGCAGTGCCGTCGGTCTCATGGCCACCTCCGGCTGGCTGATCTCCCGGGCCTCCCAGCAGCCGCCCGTGCTGTATCTGATGGTCGCCGTGACGGCGACCCGCGCCTTCGGAATCGGCCGCGCGGTGTTCCGCTACGCGGAGCGCCTGGTGTCGCACGACGCGGTGCTGCGCATGCTCGCCGACACCCGGGTCGCGGTCTACCGGCGCCTGGAGCGGCTCGCGCCCGCGGGACTGCGCGCCCGGCGCCGGGGCGATCTGCTGGCCCGGCTCGTCGGTGATGTCGACGCGCTGCAGGACTACTGGCTGCGCTGGCTGCTGCCCGTCGGGGCCGCCGCGCTCGTGTCGGCCGCCGCCGTCGGCTTCACGGCCTGGCTGCTGCCGGAGGCCGGTGCGGTCCTCGCCGCAGGCCTCCTCGCGGCCGGCGTGGGCGTCCCGGCGCTCACCGGCGCTGTCGCCCGCCACGCCGAACGCCGGCTCGCGCCCGCCCGAGGGGAGCTGGCCACCCGGGTCACCGACGTGCTCACCGGCACCGCGGAACTCACCGTCGCCGGTGCCCTGCCCGCCCGCACCGCCGAGGCCGCCCGCGCCGACCGGACGCTCACCGGGATCGCTGCCCGCGCCGCCGCCGCCACCGCACTCGGTGACGGGCTCACCGCGTTGCTGTCCGGGCTGACGGTCGCCGCCTCCGCCCTGGTCGGCGCCCAGGCCGTCGCCGCCGGACGGCTCAGCGGCGTCGCCATGGCCGTCGTCGTGCTGACGCCGCTGGCCGCGTTCGAGGCCGTGACGTCCCTGCCGCTCGCCGTGCGGTACCGGCAACGGGTGCGCCAGAGCGCCGAGCGCGTGTACGACGTACTGGACTCCCCCGCGCCCGTTCAGGAGCCGGAGCGGCCGCTCGCGACTCCCACCACGCCGTTCCCGGTGGTCCTGAAGGGCCTGACCGCCCGTTACCCGGGCCGCCATCAGGACGCGCTCGCCGGTGTCGACCTCACCCTGGAGCCCGGACGCCGGATCGCCGTGGTCGGGCCGTCCGGATCCGGCAAGACGACCCTCGCGCAGGTCCTGCTGCGCTTCCTGGACCCGGCGGCCGGGTCGTACACGCTGGCCGGTGCGGACGCCCGCGATTTCGACGGTGACGACGTGCGCCGTTTCGTCGGGCTGTGCGCCCAGGACGCGCACCTCTTCGACAGCTCGGTGCGCGAGAACCTCCTGCTGGCGAAGAAGGACGCCTCCGAGGCCGACCTGCGCGGTGCCCTGGCCCGGGCCCGGCTCCTGACCTGGGCGGAGAGCCTGCCCGACGGTCTCGACACGCTGATCGGCGAGCACGGCGCCAGGTTGTCCGGCGGGCAGCGGCAACGTCTGGCCCTGGCCCGTGCCCTGCTCGCCGACTTCCCCGTCCTCGTCCTGGACGAGCCCGCCGAGCACCTGGACCTGCCGACCGCCGACGCCCTCACCGCTGACCTGCTGGCCGTCACCGAGGGCCGTACGACGCTGCTCGTCACGCACCGGCTCGCCGGTCTGGACGCCGTCGACGAGGTGATCGTGCTGGACCAGGGGCGCATCGTGCAGCGCGGCCCCTACGCGCGGCTGGCCGCCGAGGAGGGGCCGCTGCAGCGCATGGCCGCCCGGGAGGCGGAGGCGGAACTGCTGGTGGGAACGCGCTGAGGACACGGGCCGCACCACGAGCGGCCAGGCAGGGGTCCGCGGTGCGACACGCCGACAGGCCCTCTTTCGTACCCGTCCGCGGGACACCTCTCCCCCAGTCGTACGACACGGACAGGACCGCGCGGGCCGTCCCGCGCGACGATCGCCGGTATGCGCTCACTTCGCCGTCGCCCGCTGCTCGTCGCGGTCCTGCTCAGCACGCTGGCGATGCTCGCGGCGGCCCCCGCACCGGACGACGGCGATCCCGGCGACGGCACCGCTGCCGGCGTCAGCGCCGAGGTGGCGCGGCTCTATCAGGACGCGGCCGCGGCGACCCAGCGGTACGAGCAGGGCCGCCGGGAGGCCGACGCCCAGCGCGTGCGGGCCCTGCGCGCCGAGGGCCTGCTGGAGCGGCAGCGGCAGCAGCTGGGTGTGCTGCACAAGGACCTGGGCCGCATCGCGCGGGCCCAGTACCGTTCCGGCGGCGGGCTGCCGATGACTGCGCGGCTCCTCCTGGCCGACCACCCCGAGGAGGCGTTGCGCGGACAGCACGCCTTCGCCCGGGTCCAGGGGACCGTGACCCGCGCGATCGACCGGAACCGCCGGGCCGAGGCCCGGCTGAGCGCCGACGAGGCCAGGTCGGCCGCCGGCTGGCAGGCGCTGGAGCAGCGCACCGCCGAACTCGCCGTGCTGAAGAAGGGCATCGAGGCGAAGCTGGAGGACGCCAGGACCCGGCTGCAGGGACAGGCCGATGCGTCCGTCGCGGCGGGCAGCTGCCGCGGTGCCGTCCGCCTCGATCAGCCGCCGCTCGACGGCACGCGCGCGTGGGTCGCGCCGGTGGAGACGTACCAGCTGTCCGCGGGCTTCGGCAGCGACGGCTCGCACTGGGCGCACCGGCACACCGGGCAGGACTTCGCGGTGCCGATCGGCACACCTGTGCGGGCGGTGGGCGCGGGACGGGTGGTGCGGGTGGCCTGCGGCGGCGCCTTCGGCATCGAGATCGTGCTCCAGCACCCCGGCGGCTACTACACGCAGTACGGCCATCTGGCCGCCGTCGGCGTCGACGCGGGGCAACAGGTGCTGGCTGGGCAGTGGATCGGCCAGTCCGGCACGTCCGGCAACTCGACCGGCCCCCACCTGCACTTCGAGGTGCGGATCACACCCGACTACGGTGCGGCGCTGGACCCGCTGCCATGGCTGGCCGAGCGCGGAGTGCGGGTGGGCTGACGGCCGGCGGTGCCGAGCGGCGGCGCTCAGCCCTGCTCGGCCAGCAGCCGCTCTATCACGACGGCCACCCCGTCGTCGTTGTTGGCGACCGTCCGTCCCGAGGCCGCGGCTATCACGTCCGGGTGGGCGTTGCCCATGGCGTACGACCGACCGGCCCAGGTGAGCATCTCGACGTCGTTGGGCATGTCCCCGAAGGCGACGACCTCCTCGTGCGAGATGCCGCGCTCGGCGCAGCACAGCGCGAGGGTGCTGGCCTTGGAGACGTCCGGACCGCTGATCTCCAGCAGGGCGCTGGGGCTGGACCGGGTGACGTTGGCACGCTCGCCGATCGCCAGCCGGGCGACGGTGAGGAAGGCGTCCGGCTCGATCGAGGGGTGGTAGGCCAGGATCTTCAGCACCGGTTCGTCGGGCAGCGGGCCGTCCGGTCCGAGCAGCTCCTCGGCGGACAGGAGGACGTCGGGGACCTCCATGTGCAGCTTCGGGTAGTCCGGCTCCTGGTTGAAGCCGTAGGTCTGCTCGATGGCGTACACGGTGCCCGGTGCCGCGTCGCGCAGCAGGCGTACGGCGTCCAGCGCGTTCTCCCGGGCCAGCTCGCGCACCTTCACGAAGCGGTGGGCGCCGGGGCCGCCGTGCAGGTCGACCACAGCGGCGCCGTTGCCGCAGATCGCCAGGCCGTGGCCGTGGACGTGGTCGCTGACCACGTCCATCCAGCGGGCCGGGCGGCCGGTGACGAAGAAGACCTCGATGCCCGCGGCCTCGGCGGCGGCGAGGGCGGCGATGGTGCGCGGCGACACCGACTTGTCGTCGCGCAGCAGGGTTCCGTCGAGATCGGTGGCGATCAACCGCGGCGGGAGAGCGGAGGCCGGGGTCTCGGGCTGTCGAGTCGCTGAGGTCACCGGGCCATTGTCCCGCATATGCCCGCACGACCGTGCGGCACTGTGCACATCTGAGGGCATCTGAGGGTTTCCCCCATGCCGGGTCACCCGCGACCGGGTCACCCGCGACCGGGTCACCCACAGCCGGGTCGCCCCACGCTCGCGTCACCCACGGCCGTGCGTGCCCCGCCCGGGTCCCCGGCCTCGTCACCCCAGCTGCGCGAGCCCCTCCATGGCGATGTCCTCGAAGACCTTCTCGTCCGCCGCGAAGTCCGAGTCGGGGATCGGCCAGTGGAGGACGATCTCGGTGAACCCCAGCTCCCGGTGGCGCCCGGCGAAGTCCACGAAGGCGTCCAGCGACTCCAGCGGACGGCCGCGATCCGGCGTGAAGCCGGTCAGCAGGACCTTGTCCATCCCGGCCACGTCCCGCCCGATGGCCGCACAGGCCTCGGACAGCTTCTGCAGCTGACCGCGCAGGGCCTGCACCGACTGCTCGGGGGTGCCGTTCTCAAACAGCTTCGGGTCGCCGGTGGTCACCCAGGCCTGCCCGTGGCGTGCGGCGAGCTTCAGCCCGCGCGGCCCGGTCGCGGCCACCGCGAAAGGCAGCCGGGGGCGCTGCACACAACCGGGGATGTTGCGCGCCTCACGCGCCGAGTAGAAGGTCCCCTCGTACGTGACCGCTTCCTCGGTGAGGAGGCGGTCCAGCAGCGGCACGAACTCGGCGAACCGGTCGGCGCGCTCCCGCGGCGTCCACGGCTCCTGGCCCTCCTGCAGCAGGGTCGTGGCGTCGAAGCCGTTGCCGCCCGCTCCAATACCCAGGGTGACCCGGCCACCGGAGATGTCGTCCAGGGAGATCAACTCCTTGGCGAGGGTCACCGGGTGCCGGAAGTTCGGCGAGGTCACCAGCGTTCCCAGCCGCAGCCGGTCGGTGACCGACGCGGCCGCCGTCAGGGTCGGCACGGCACCGAACCACGGCCCGTCCCGGAAGCTGCGCCAGGAGAGGTGATCGTAGGTGTACGCGGTGTGGAAGCCGAGCTGCTCGGCCCGCGTCCAGGACGAACGGCCGCCTTCGTGCCAGCGGCGGTGGGGGAGGATCACGGTGCTCAGGCGCAGACTCATAACCCCCGAGGGTAGGCGCACACCGGTGTTTCACGTGAAACGGTCGCTGCGAGGCAGCGCCGGATGTCAGTGCCTCTCGGGAAAGCGCAGGTAGCGCGCGGGAACGGCCCGGGTCAGCCACACCCCGTTGGCGCTGACGTGGAAGACATGGCCGTCGCGGTGCATGGCGCCGGCGTCGACCGCCAGCACGACGGGTCTGCCGCGGCGTGCGCCCACACGCGTGGCGGTCTCCCGGTCGGCCGAGAGGTGCACGTCGTGCCGGTTCATGGGTCGCAGCCCCTCGGCGCGGATGGCATCGAGGTAGCGGACGACGGTGCCGTGGTAGAGGTACGGCGGAGGAGTCACCGGGGACAGGCCCAGGTCCACATCGACGCTGTGACCCTGGCTGGCGCGGATCCGTCCACCCTCGATCGCGAAGCGCTGCTTGTCGTTGGCGGCGACGACGTGTTCCAGTTCCTTGCGGGTGATCGGAAAGCCATGCTCGGCCGCGGCGGCCAGGAGCACGTCGATCTCGACCCAGCCGCCCTCGTCCAGCACCAGCCCGATGCGGTCCGGCTGGTGCCGCAGATGTTTCGACAGGTACTTCGACACCCGCACGACGCGTCTGTCGTACGTGTCGTTTTTGTTCATGCCGTCATGATGACGCGAGAGACCTGTATCACGCACTTTTTTTCCGGGCCCGGGTTTGATCCACAGCCAAGTGCGGTTGTCCACAGGCGACTTGACGGTTCTGTGGACAACCAGACCAGATATACGACCTGTTGGTCAACACGCCTCGACGAACAGCTCACTTGTCATGACACAGGAGGCTCGACCCGCGCGAGCGCGCGCAAAACACCAGGAGTGAAACGGGACATGGCATGGAACAAGCGCGCCTCCGGAGTCACCGGCACCACCGCAACGTTACGCACCACCGCATCCAACACAGCGTCAGCAACCTTCTCCGGCGGGTAGTTTCGCGCCCCGTACAGCCGTGCCGTGCGCTTCTGCCGTCGCCGCTCCTCCTCGGCCTCCACACCCGCGAAGTGGGCCGTGGACGTGATGCTGGTGTTGACGAAGCCCGGGCAGATCGCACTCACCCCGATGGCCTGCTCGGCGAGTTCGGCCCTCAGGCACTCGCTGAGCATCAGCACGGCCGCCTTGGAGGTGCTGTAAGCGGGCAGCGCGCGGGACGGCTGGTACGCGGCGGCGGACGCGACGTTGACGATGTGGCCGCCCTGGCCGCGCTCGGCCATCTGCCGCCCGAAGAGACGGCAACCATGAATGACACCCCACAAGTTGACGTCCAGGACCCTGCGCCAGTCGTCCGGTGTGGTGTCGAAGAAGCTGCCGGACAGCCCGATTCCGGCGTTGTTCACGAGCACGTCGACGACGCCGTACTCGACGGCGACCTTCTGCGCGAGCTTCTCCATCGCCTGCTCGTCGGAGACGTCAACTGCCTCCGCCCAGGCGCTCGGTGCGCCCACCAGCCGGGACATCTCGGCGGTCCGCGCGGCCGCCTCGGCGTCCCGGTCGACGGCGATCACGCGCGCGCCGGCCTCGGCGAACGCGAACGCCGTGGCCCGCCCGATGCCGCTGCCCGCACCGGTGATCAGCACGAGCTGTCCGCCGAAGCGGTCGGCGTGGCGACCGGTGGCCGGTACCTGTTGCCTTCCGTCCTCGACGGATGTGACGAACTCGGTGACCAGGAGGACAGTTGGTCGGGCCGGGTCCGCGGGATCCAGTGCTTGGCCGGGAGCCTGCGACGAGTCAGATGCGGAACCCACAGCTCCAGATCGTCGTAGAGCCGCTCGGACAGGAACGCGTCCTGCACGGGCGTGATGAGCTGCACGGGCGCGTGCGCATACGCGTCCTGTCGTGGCCTGCGCAGCCGGGCGCGGACGTTGTCGCGGTACAGCCAGGCGCCGTGTGCCGCGTCGCCGCGCAGAGAAGCGGTGGGGTAGTCGTCGTCGGGTGTGCGTTCGACGCGTCGCAGGATGCCGGGCCAGGCCTTGCCGAGCGGTCCGCGCCAGGCCAGTTCGGGCACCTTCGGCGTGTGCAACAGGTAGACGTACCAGGACTTGGCGCCCTGGCCGAGGAGCTGACCGACCCGGCGGGGCGTGGGCCGCTTCAGCCGCTTGTCGATCCAGTGGCCGAAGTGGTCCAGGGACGGCCCCGACATGGAGGTGAAGGAGGCGATGCGCCCCTCGGTGCGCTTGACCGTGACGAACTCCCACGACTGCACCGAACCCCAGTCGTGCCCCACCAGGTGCACCGGCCGGCCCGGACTGACCGCGTCCGCGACCGCCAGGAAGTCGTCCGTGAGCTTCTCCAGCGTGAATCCGCCGCGCAGCGGCTTCGGCGCGGTGGACCCGCCGTGGCCGCGTACGTCGTACAGCACGACGTGGAAGCGGTCGGCGAGCCGGACGGCCACCTCGGACCAGACCTCCTTGCTGTCCGGATAACCGTGCACGAGGATCACCGTCGGCCGGTCCGGATCGCCCAGTTCGGCCACGCACAGCTCCACGTCGCCGGCGCGCACCCGGCGCTCACGAGCACCCATGACAGTCACTTGTCCTCCGCCCAGCGCCGCACGTGCGGCAGATCGTCGTCCAGCCAGAAGGCGCTCTGAGCGGGATCCTTCGAGTCGGTGACGACCAGGATCTCCTCGAACTTCGCGCCCGTGCCCCGAAAGCCCAGATGGGGTTCGACCGCCCACAGGCCCGGCTGCGGCGGATGGTCGGAGAAACGGTATGGCGACCACAGCGGCGACCAGCCCTCACGGTGACCGTGCACCGCGTCGGAGAGCAGTCCCTTGAGCGACTGTGTGCCGAACCCGAACAGGCGCGGTGCGAAACGGCGTTCGCGCACCCGGTCCACCTTGTGCGCGATCACACCGAACGGGTAGGCGCGGTGCCGGTTGGCATAGCCCTGCCGGACCATGAGCCGGTCCACGTCCTCGTAGATCTCGCGCAACGACCGCCGCTCGCGCACCTCGCGCAGGATCAGCTCGCGGTGCGCCTGAAGGTCCGCCATCAGCCTGTCCTGCACCGGGTTCGGCCCGAGCGATCCCGAGTAGCCGATGTCCGCGGTGTATCCCTCGTACACCGGGGCCATGTCCAGGATGAACGGCATCCCCGGCTCCAGGCGCCGGTCGGTGGGGAAGAACTGCAGCGGCACCCGGAAGTTCACGAACGCGGTGCGGTCGCCGAACCAGGCGAACGGCATGTGGAACCAGTCGCGCACCCCACGCTCACGCAGCCACTCGCGCTGCATCCGCGCCGCCTCGCGCTCGGTCACTCCCGGTTGCAACCGGGCCGCCACGGCCTCGGCGCACTCGTAGGCCAGGCGCTGCACCCGCTGGAAACCTCGCAGCTCAGTGGAGGTTTCGCGGGTCCCTGCGGTTGTCATGCCAACGCCTCCAGCGGTCTTCGTCGACTGCGGTACGTGTCCGTAACTTGACCTGAGGGAATCTGGCACTTGTTAGACGCGGAGTCAATAGGTGGGCCGAGGGGCGGAGGTGCCCTGCACCCAGGGAGTGCGGCGACCGGGGGCGGAGAGGGGAGTCCGTAGCTCTCAGGCACCACATCCCCTACGGGCCCGTACGACTGGAGTCTGATACCAGGACGGCTCTGCGGTCTGACGTTTTCCGTGGCCTGCGTCACTAGTGTCGTCGATGTGACTGTGATCGCGACCGAAAGCCTGAGCAAGCGGTTCCCGAGGGTGACCGCGCTCGACCGGCTGTCCGTGGACATCGGGCCCGGTGTGACCGGACTCGTCGGAGCCAACGGCGCCGGCAAGTCCACCCTGATCAAGATCCTGTTGGGTCTGTCCCCCGCCACGGAGGGCCGCGCCGAGGTGCTCGGCCTCGACGTCGCCACCAAGGGCGCCGCCATCCGCGAGCGCGTGGGCTACATGCCGGAGCACGACTGCCTGCCACCCGACGTCTCGGCCACCGAGTTCGTCGTGCACATGGCCCGCATGTCCGGCCTGCCGCCCACCGCGGCCCGTGAGCGAACCGCGGACACCCTGCGCCACGTCGGCCTGTACGAGGAGCGCTACCGCCCCATCGGCGGCTACTCCACGGGCATGAAACAGCGCGTGAAGCTCGCCCAGGCCCTGGTGCACGACCCGCAACTGGTCTTCCTCGACGAGCCGACCAACGGTCTCGACCCGGTCGGCCGCGACGAGATGCTCGGCCTGATCCGACGCGTGCACACCGACTTCGGGATCTCCGTCCTGGTCACCTCCCACCTGCTGGGCGAGCTGGAGCGCACCTGCGACCACGTCGTCGTCGTCGACGGCGGCAAGCTCCTGCGTTCCAGCTCCACCACCGACTTCACGCAGACCACGACCACCCTCGCGATCGAGGTCACCGACAGCGACGAGCACCCCGACGGCACCCACGCGGTCCGCGAGGCGCTGCACACGCGCGGAGTGACCACGCACGACGACGGAAGCGGCCTGCCCGGCGCCGGCCACACCCTGCTGCTGACCGCGCAGGGCGAGGAGACCTACGACCTGATCCGGGACGTGGTGGCCGACCTCGGCCTCGGTCTGGTCCGCATGGAACAGCGCCGCCACCACATCTCGGAGGTCTTCTCCCACGGCGACGACCGCCGCAGCGACGACGACCGGAAGGAGGCCGTGAGCCATGGCCGTTGAGCACCCCCTCGCCGCGCCCACCGGGGCCCAGTCCCGCATCCACGACATCGGCTACCGCAGCTACGACGGCCCCCGTCTCGGCCGCGCCTACGCCCGCCGTTCGCTGTACACGCAGTCCCTGCGCGGCGCCTACGGCCTGGGCCGGTCGGCCAAGTCCAAGGTGCTGCCGATGCTGCTGTTCGTGGTGATGTGCGTGCCGGCCGCCATCATGGTCGCGGTCGCCGTCGCCACCAAGGCCAAGGACCTGCCCGTCGACTACACCCGCTACGCGATCATCATGCAGGCCGTCATCAGCCTGTACGTCGCCTCGCAGGCACCCCAGTCGGTCTCGCGCGACCTGCGCTTCAAGACCGTCCCGCTGTACTTCTCACGGCCCATCGAGACCGCCGACTACGTCCGCGCGAAGTTCGCCGCGCTCGCCTCGGCGCTGTTCCTGCTCACGGCCACCCCGCTGCTCGTGCTCTACGTCGGCGCGCTGCTCGCCAAGCTGGACTTCGCCGACCAGACCGAGGGATTCGGACAAGGACTCGTCTCCGTGGCACTGCTGTCGCTGCTCTTCGCCGGGATCGGCCTGGTCATCGCCTCGGTCACCCCGCGCCGCGGCTTCGGCATCGCCGCCGTGATCGCCGTTCTGACCATCTCCTACGGCGCCGTCTCCGTCGTCCAGGGCATCGCCTACGCCCAGAACAGCACCGGAGCGATCGCCTGGCTGGGACTGTTCTCGCCGACGACGCTGATCGACGGGGTGCAGTCCGCGTTCCTCGGCGCGTCGTCCGCCTTCCCCGGCGGCGACGGACCGTCCGACGCCCAAGGAGCCGTCTACGTCCTCGTCACCCTCGGTCTGATCGCCGCGACCTACGGGCTGCTCAACCGCCGCTACAAGAAGGTGGGACTGTGACGACTCTCAGCCTCGACCACGTCTCCCGCTGGTTCGGCAACGTCGTGGCCGTCAACGACGTCACCATGACCATCGGGCCCGGTGTCACCGGCCTGCTCGGCCCCAACGGCGCCGGGAAGTCCACCCTGATCAACATGATGGGCGGGTTCCTCGCCCCCTCCACCGGCACCGTCACCCTCGACGGACAGGCCGTGTGGCGCAACGAGCAGATCTACCGGCACATCGGCATCGTCCCCGAGCGCGAGGCGATGTACGACTTCCTCACCGGCCGCGAATTCGTCGTCGCCAACGCCGAACTGCACGGCCTCGGCGACAAGGAGGCCCAGCGGGCCCTTGCGACGGTCGAGATGGAGTACGCCCAGGACCGCAGGATCGACACGTACTCCAAGGGCATGCGGCAGCGGGTGAAGATGGCCAGCGCGCTCGTCCACGACCCCTCGCTGCTGCTGCTCGACGAGCCGTTCAACGGCATGGACCCGCGCCAGCGCATGCAGCTGATGGAGTTGCTCAGGCGCATGGGCGACGAGGGCCGCACCGTGCTGTTCTCCTCGCACATCCTCGAGGAGGTCGAGCAGCTCGCCCGGCACATCGAGGTGATCGTCGCCGGACGCCACGCGGCCAGCGGTGACTTCCGCAAGATCCGCCGCCTGATGACCGACCGGCCGCACCGCTACCTCGTGCGTTCCAGCGACGACCGCGCCCTCGCGGCGGCGCTGATCTCCGATCCGTCCACCTCCGGCATCGAGGTCGACCACGCCGAGGGCGCGCTGCGTATCCAGGCCGTCGACTTCGCCCGCTTCACGGCCCTGCTGCCGCGCGTCGCCAAGGCGAACGGCATCCGGCTGCTCACGGTCTCGCCGTCCGACGAGTCCCTCGAGTCCGTGTTCTCGTATCTGGTCGCGGCGTAGGAGGCCCAAGATGTACGACCCCACTGTCGCCCGGCTCACCTATCGGGCCCTGCTCGGCCGCCGCCGGGCCCTCATCCTCGGCGCGCTGCCGCTGCTGCTGATCGTCATCTCCGTCGCCGTGCGCGCGCTCACCGGCGCCGACGACCAGACCGCCTCCGACGTCCTCGGCGGCTTCGCGCTCGCCACCATGGTGCCGATCATCGGCGTCATCGCCGGCACCGGCGCGATCGGTCCGGAGATCGACGACGGCTCGGTGGTGTACCTGCTGTCCAAGCCGGTCAAGCGGCCCACGATCATCATCACCAAGCTGATCGTGGCGATCGCGGTGACCATGGTGTTCTCCGCCGTGCCGACGCTCGTCGCCGGCCTGATCCTCAACGGCAACGGCCAGCAGATCGCCGTCGCCTACACGGTGGCCGCGCTGGTCTCCTCCATCGCCTATGCGGCCGTGTTCCTGCTGCTGGGCACGGTGTCCCGGCACGCGGTGGTCTTCGGCCTGGTCTACGCCCTGGTCTGGGAGGCGCTGTTCGGCTCCCTGGTGCCCGGCGCCCGCACGCTCAGCATTCAGCAGTGGTCCCTGGCCGTCGCCCACAAGGTCGCCGGCGGTGACCTGGTCACGTCCGACGTCGGGCTGACGACGGCGACGGTCCTGCTGATCGCGGTCACCGTGCTGGCGACCTGGTACGCCGGTCAGAAGCTGCGGGCGCTGACACTGGCGGGGGAGGAGTAGCCACAGCCGGCCGCGACGGGGGCCTCACCGTTAATCGGTGGCGCCCAAGTCGCCGTACCGGCACAGTGGTCGGTGTCCACATCGCCGGACACTTCGTCCGGCGCCACCGGCTGGGAGAGGAGCGGGACGATGTCCATGCACGGCAGTACGTCCAGCTCCCGACAGGGCAGCCCGCGGCGGACCACGGTGTAGTTACCCACCGTCGAGTCCCCGCCGCACGGGGAGCTGCCCGGGGCGGCCGCTTCGAGCACGCGATGTCGCTCTCGCGTGGGCCGCCCACCCGGAGGATTGGCCGAGTGGTAAGGCACCGGTTTGCTGAACCGTGGTCGGGTCGAAAGGCCCGCGCACGTTCGATTCGTGCATCCTCCGCGAGACGTTGCCACTGGGGCTGGGGTGGGTCGGTCCGTTGGGGTCCGGTGCGTTGTTCGGGTGTCGGGTGGTCGGTGGCTGGTCGCGCAGTTCCCCGCGCCCCCAGGGGGTTGCAGTCACCGCCCGGTGAGAGTTGCAGCGGTTGCTGCCGAGGGGGCTGCAGTTCCCCTGAGGGGCGCGGGGAACTGCGCGACCAGCCCACCACTACCAGGCACTCGGCAACGCACCGTTCCCCCGACGGCGCGAATCCGGCTACGCCAGCAAGCGTTCCAGTACCACCGCGATGCCGTCCTCCTCGTTGGAGGACGTCACCTCGTCGGCGACCGCCTTGAGCTCCTCATGGGCGTTGGCCATGGCCACACCCCGCGCCGCCCACGCGAACATCGGCACATCGTTGGGCATGTCGCCGAAGGCAATCGTGTCGGCCGCCTTCAGCTTCAGCCGGCGCGCCGCCAGCGACAGCCCCGTGGCCTTCGACAGGCCGAGCGGCAGCAGTTCGACGATGCCCGCGCCGGCCATGGCGACGCTGACGAAGCCACCCGCGGCACGCCGGGCCGCCTCGGCCAGCTCGTCGTCGGACAGCTCGGGATGCTGAATGTAGATCTTGTTCAGCGGGGCGCTCCACAGATCGGACGCGTCCGCGAACGGCGTCGCGGGCAGCGAGCCGGTGAGCGCGTAGCCGGGGCCGACGAGCACCTCGCCGTCCAGGCCGTCACGGCTGGCCGCCAGGTACAGCGGGCCGACCTCCGCCTCGATCTTCGCCAGCGCCACCCCGGCCAGCTGCCGGTCCAGGGTGACCGTGGTCAGCAGACGGTGCGCCCCGGCGTCGTACACCTGCGCGCCCTGACCGCACACCGCGAGGCCCCGGTAGCCGAGGTCGTCGAGGATGTGCCGGGTCCAGGGGACCGCGCGGCCGGTGACGACGATGTGGGCCGCGCCCGCCGCGGTGGCCGCGGCGAGCGCGTCACGGGTGCGCTGCGAGATCGACTCGTCGGAGCGCAGCAGCGTTCCGTCGAGATCGGTGGCGACGAGCCCGTACGGGAAACTCACTTGGCCACCGGCTCCAGGACCTCCCGGCCGCCCAGGTAGGGGCGCAGCACCTCGGGCACACGGACGGAGCCGTCTGCCTGCTGGTGGTTCTCCAGGATCGCCACGATCGTGCGCGGTACGGCGCACAGCGTCCCGTTGAGCGTGGCCAGCGGGCGGACCTTCTTGTCCTCGCGGACGCGGATGGACAGCCGGCGGGACTGGAACTCGGTGCAGTCCGAAGTGGACGTCAGCTCGCGGTACTTGCCCTGCGTCGGGATCCACGCCTCGCAGTCGAACTTGCGGGAGGCCGAGGCGCCGAGGTCGGCGGAGGCGACGTCGATGACACGGAAGGGCAGCTCGAGCGAGGTCAGCCACTGCTTCTCCCACTCCAGCAGCCGCTTGTGCTCCTCCTGCGACTCCTCGGGGGTGACGTAGGAGAACATCTCGACCTTGTCGAACTGGTGCACGCGGAAGATGCCGCGGGTGTCCTTGCCGTGCGAGCCGGCCTCGCGGCGGAAGCACGGCGAGAAGCCGGCGTAGCGCAGCGGCAGCTGGTCGGCGTCGATGATCTCGTCCATGTGGTACGCCGCCAGCGGCACCTCGGAGGTGCCGACCAGGTACAGGTCGTCCTTGTCGAGGTGGTAGACGTCCTGCGCGGCCTGGCCGAGGAAGCCGGTGCCGGCCATGGACTGCGGGCGCACCAGCGCCGGGGTGAGCATCGGCGTGAATCCGGCGGCGGTGGCCTGGGCCAGCGCGGCGTTCACCAGGGCCAGCTCCAGCAGGGCGCCGACGCCGGTGAGGAAGTAGAAGCGGGAGCCGGAGACCTTGGCGCCGCGCTCGGTGTCGATGGCGCCGAGCAGCTGGCCGAGTTCCAGGTGGTCCTTGGGCTCGAAGCCCTCGGCGCCGAAGTCGCGGATCACACCGTGCGTCTCGAGGGTGACGAAGTCCTCCTCGCCACCCACGGGGACGTCGGGGTGGACGAGGTTGCCGAGCCTGAGCAGCAGCTCCTGGGTCTCGGTGTCGGCGGCGTCGCGCTCGGCCTCGGCGGCCTTGACGTCGGACTTCAGCTGCTCGGCCCGCTTGAGCAGGTCGGCCTTCTCCTCGGCGGAGGCCTTGGGGATCAGCTTGCCGAGCGACTTCTGCTCGTTGCGCAGTTCGTCGAAGCGGACGCCGGAGGACCTGCGCCGCTCGTCGGCAGACAGGAGAGCGTCGACGAGCGCGACGTCCTCTCCACGGGCGCGCTGAGAGGCGCGCACACGGTCGGGGTCCTCACGAAGCAGGCGAAGGTCAATCACGCGGTCAAGGCTACCGGTGCCGGGTGAGGGCTCACGACTCACTATTCGGGACGCGCCGCAATGGTCCCTTACGGTGCGTTATGGGTCAATTGCGCAGTGTGTCTGTTCGGAGGCCGCCTGGCTCGAATCGCTTGTGGGCGGCGGGACTTGGGGCCTGTGCCAGCCACGGCGATCCACAGCCTCCGGAAAGTTATCCACAGGGTGTGAGAAAGATCTGTGGACTTCGGAATTGATCACCCGCGGCCGTAACCGGACCTCAGGATTCTCGGCGTAACGCCCATTCAGCCGCACTTTCGAGTGGAAAGTGTTCGCTCCAAAGGATTGTTCAAAGGAAACAGGTGGACGAAGTGTGACCGATGCGCCTGTGGGCGCACTTGGGTCCTGCAGGGCGATTTGTCGACCGACTAGGGCTTCCCTGTCGACTTGTCCCCAGGTCGAGAAGCCCGCCTGTGGATAACTTCTGTGGATAACGAAGATATGCAGGTAGGACTGGCTGGAACGGGACTGGCTGGAACGCTTCAGAAACGCCCGTCCTGGCAGCGCGCCACCCAGTCCGCCGCCGCGACGAACTCCTCGTCCGAGGTCCCGAGCAGCGGCGGCCGTACGTCCTCGGGCCCGGCCTCCGCCCGCGGGTACGAGCCGAGGAAGCGCACCTGCAGGCAGATCCGCTTCAGCCCCATCAGGGCCTCGGCCATCCGCCGGTCGGAGATATGACCCTCGGCGTCGACGCAGAAGCAGTAGTTGCCGATGCCGGCGCCGGTCGGCCGGGACTGGAGCAGCATCAGGTTGATGCCCCGGGTGGCGAACTCGCCGAGCAGGTCGCGCAGCCCCCCGGGGTGGTCGTCGCGCTGCCACAGCACGACGGAGGTCTTGTCGGCACCGCTCGGAGCGGCCGGGCGGGCAGGGCGCCCGACCAGCACGAACCGCGTCTGGGCCGTCTCCGGGAAATCGTGGATACCGGTCTCCAGTACTTCGAGACCGTAGCGTGCGGCGGCGAACTCCCCGGCGAAGGCGGCGTCGTAGCGGCCCTCCTGGACCAGGCGGGCGGCATCCGCGTTCGAGGCGGCGGACTCCCAGTCGGCGTCGGGGAGGTGCGACCGCAGCCAGTTGCGCACCTGCGACTGGGCCGCCGGATGGGCGGAGACCGTCTTGATGTCCGAGAGCTTGGTGCCCGGCCGGACCAGCAGTGCGAAGGTGATCGACAGCAGCACCTCGCGGTAGATCATCAGCGGGGCGCCCGCGACCAGCTCGTCCAGGGTGGTCGTGATGCCGCCCTCGACCGAGTTCTCGATCGGCACGAACGCCGCCTCGGCCTCACCGGCCCGCACCGCGTCCAGCGCGGACTGCACCGACACGTACGGGATCAGCTCCCGGGTGGCGGCCTCCGGGAGGGTGCGCAGGGCGACTTCGGTGAAGGTCCCCTCCGGGCCGAGGTACGCGTAACTCGCTGGCATGGTCTCACCCTAATGGCCGCAGGAGGCCCCGGCTCCGGCGTCTCAGGCACGCCACTCGACCGAGTGGTTTGAACCCACAAAACGCGCGTGCCGAGTGACCCCGTGTTGTATCCGCTCAGCCCTCCAGCAACCGCTGCCCCACGTACTCCCCCTTCGCCGCCCCGCCCGGCACCGCGAAGAGCCCGCTGGTCTCGTGCCGGATGAACCGCGACAGTGCGTCCCCGCGGTCCAGCTTGCGCTGCACCGGTACGAAGCCGCGCAGCGGATCGGCCTGCCAGCAGATGAACAGCAGCCCCGCGTCTGGCATCCCGTCGGCGTCGAAGCCGTCGTGGTACGAGAACGGGCGCCGCAGCATCGCCGCGCCGCCGTTGCGGTCGGGCCGGGTGATGCGGGCGTGCGCGTTGACCGCGACGACATACTCGCCGTTCGCGTCGGTCTTCTCCAGGTCCATCTCGGTGGTCTCGGTGCCGCCCGACAGCGGCGCCCCGTCGGACTTGCGCCGCCCGATCACCGCCTCCTGGTCGCGCACCGTTAGCTTCTCCCAGTCGTCGAGGAGCATGCGGATACGGCGTACGACGACATAGGAGCCGTTCGCCATCCAGGCGGGCTCGCCGTCGGCCGGTACGAAGATGCGCTTCTCGAAGTCGGGGTCGGCCGGCTTCGGATTGCGGGTGCCGTCGACCTGGCCCATGAGGTTGCGGGCCGTCATGGGGTGGGCGGTTGCGCCCGGGGTGCGGTTGAAGCCGTTCATCTGCCAGCGCAGCCGGGCGGCCGAGCCCGCGTCCTTCTGGATCGCGCGCAGTGCGTGGAAGGCGACCAGGGCGTCGTCGGCGCCGATCTGCACCCACAGGTCGCCGTCGCTGCGGGCCTTGTCGAGCTGGTCGGAGGAGAAGGCGGGCAGCGGGTCCAGCGCGACCGGCCGCTGCCCGACCAGTCCGGTCCGCCCGAAGAAGCTGTGCCCGAAGCCGAAGGTGATCGTCAGCGAGGACGGTCCGGCGTCCCGGGCCACGCCGGTGTCGTCATGGGCCGCCGGCTCGCCCGCCATGAGCTGCTCCGCGGTCGCCGACCAGCGGCGCAGCAGGGCGGCCGCTTCCTTGCGGCCCGCGCCCGGGGCGAGATCGAAGGCGGCGAGATGACCGCGGGCCTGGAGACCGTCGGTGATACCGGGCTGATGTTTCCCGTGAAACATCGCGCGCCCGGCCCCGAGCGAGGTGAGCGGGGCGGCCTGCGCAGGGGCGGCCGCGTAACCCGCCGCCGCACCGGCAGCGCCGAGCACGAGTCCGGTGGCACCGGCGGTACCGAGCAGCCGGCGGCGCGAGACACCCCGTGGTTCCGGGGAACGCTCCGCGGAACCCGTGGCACGTTCCGCGGAGCCCATGGCACCTCGTGCGGAACCCATGGCGCCGTGTGCGGACCGGGCGGACGAAGGGGACTGGTCGGGCATGGTGCACTCAGCCGATCTGCGCGTTCTTGGAGACGGTCACCTGGTCGATGTCGGAGGTCCGCACGGTCACGGCGACCTTCCAGTCGCCGGCCATGGGGATCTGCACCCCGTCCGCCGACCAGTGTCCGGTGGTGATGTGGTCCGGGACCACGGGCAGCGGCCCGATGTCCTTGGTGGTGAGCGTGAAGGCGATCTTCAGCTCCGGCACGTCGTAGGCGCGGCCGTCGGGGCGCGTGACGTAGACGTGCATCTCGTTGGCACCGACGCGGGCGGGGTCGAGGTCGATGCTGACCACGCCCTTGCCGTCCTTGCCGCCGGTGTCGAACGGAACGTCCAGCGTGACGGCCCCCGACCCTGCGACGGACGCGGAGGAGGACGAGGCGGTGGCGGCCTTCGCGGCCTCCTCGGTACGGCCCGGCTCGGTGGAGGTGAGCACGGTGGTCACCGCGAGCAGGACCACGGCGACGGCGGCCTCGGCGAGGACGGAGCGGCGCAGCCCGAACCGGTCCGGGTCGGCGTCACGCTGCTGCTTGCGGCGGGCGGCCTCCATGGCGGCCTGCTGCCGGGCGAGCTGCGCGGCGCGTGCGGAGTCGGCGGCGGGGGCGGTGACGCGTTCCTTCTTCGCCGTCCGCTGGACGACCGGGTCGCTCAGCCGGCCCGTCCACCGCCGGGAGATCGACGCGAGGCCGACGAGCAGCGCCACAAGCCCGATCTTGATCAGCAGCAGCTGCCCGTAGCGGGTGTCGGTGAAGGCCGACCAGGAGCCGAGCTGCCGCCAGGACTGGTAGACGCCGGTGGCGACCAGGGCCAGGACGCTGCCGAAGGCGACGGCGGAGAAGCGCCGCACGGCGGCGGCGTCGACCGGGGTGTCGGCGGGCGCGAAGTACAGGGCGACGAGCAGTGCGGTCAGCCCGCCGAGCCAGGCGGCGACGGCGAGCAGGTGCACCACGTCGACCGGCATGGCGAGACCCGCCTGGAGCCCGACGGAGGCGTGTTCGGCCATCGCCCAGCTCGCCGCGAGACCGGCGGCGACGACGGTGCCGCCGATCGCCAGCCCGAACGTCAGGTCCCGCTTCTCCTCCTCCTCGTCCCGCTTGTCATAGGCGCCGAAGAGGACCGCGATGAACAGTGCCGCCGCCGCGAGCAGCAGCAGCCGGGAGACCAGCGCCGCGCCGGACTTGGTCTGCAGGACCTGGCCGAGCAGGTCCAGGTCGACGATGTCCGCCGCCTTGCCGGAGGTGGTGTAGGCGCCGCGCAGGAGCAGCAGCGCGAGGGTGGCCGCGGTCAGGGCGACCCAGCCGGAGACCACGAGCCGCTGCACGGCCCGTACCCCCGTGCCGCGCCGCCAGCAGGCCAGGACGAACGCGGCACCGCCGGTCATGACGATGAAGCCGGCGTACGACACGTACCGGCCGAACCCGTACAGCCCGCCGACGACACCGCCCCCGGCCGTCTGCCCGCCGACGGAGACGGAGGTCTGGGAGGGGGCGCCGATGGAGAAGGTGTAGGCGCCGGAGACGGGGTGGCTGTCCGCCGAGACGACCTGGTAGGTGACGGTGTAGGTGCCGTCGGGCAGCCCGCTGTGCAGGGCCACGGCATACGTGGTGCCGCTGACCTCGGACGGCTTGCCGTCGTCGACGCGCTTGCCCTTGGGGTCGAGGACGCGCAGCGCGTCGTCGTTCAGGGCGACCTTCTCGGAGAAGGTCAGGGAGACCCGGGCGGGCGCCTGCTTGACCACCGCCCCCTGCTGGGGGTCGCTGCCGGTGAGCGCGGCATGCGCGGAGGCCGGCGCGGCACCGGCGAGCAGCGCGCCGAGCGCGGCCACGAACAGCAGCACCAGGGTCCGGACGCGGGGGGCGATGGTCGGGGTCACGGTGGCTCCCTCAGTGTCCGGTCGCGGGGTTGTACGTCGCGGCCTTGACCGGCATCCGCACCTCGACGGTGCCGGAGCGGGCGAAGTGCAGCGCGACGGTCACGTTCTCGCCCTGCTTCGGCTTGCGCTTCAGCCGGTCGAACATCAGGTGGTTGCCGCCGCTGGCGAAGACCACCCGGCCGTGCGCCGGGACCGGGAGGGCGGCCACCTCACGCATCGACCCGCCCGCGGTCTCGTGGACGGTGACGCTGCCGGCTATATCGCTGGTGACGGAGGTCAGCTCGTCCTTCGTACCGCCGTCGTTGGCGATGGTCAGAAAGCCGGCCGCCATGTCCGAGACGGGCTGGGGCATGTAGGCGGAGCTGACGGACAGCACGGCCTTCCCGGACCCGGACCCGGCTTCCGCCGCTGACGCGGAGTCCGGTCCGGAGGAGCCGCAGCCGGTCAGGAGCAGGGCGCCGGTCAGCGCGGCGGCACCCGCGGCGCAGGCCCTCACGGGTTCTCTCCCTTGATGATCTTGGGCAGGTCCTTGGTGTAGTCGTCGACGGTGGTGTCCTCGCCGTAGTACAGATAGCCGCGGTCGGTCTTCGGGGAGAAGGCGAAGACCTGGGTGCCGTGCACCGAGACGAGCTTGCCGTTCTTGTCCTTCTTCGTCGGCTCGATGGAGATGCCGAGGGTGCGGGCGCCCGCCTGGACGGTGGCGAAGTTCCCGCTCAGGCCGACGAACTGGCTGTCGATGCCGTTCAGCCATTTGCCCAGCTCGGACGGGGTGTCACGGCCGGGGTCCGTGGTGACGAACACGACCCGCAGCTTGTCCTGCTCGGCCCTGGGCAGCTGCTTCTTGGCGACGGCGATGTTGTTCATCGTCAGCGGGCACACGTCCGGGCAGTGCGTGTAGCCGAAGTAGATCAGCGTCGGCCGGCCCGCGGTCTCCTTGCGGAGGTCGTACGTCTTGCCGTGGGTGTCGGTCAGGACCAGGTCCGGCTTCTCGAACGGCTGGTCGAGGACGGTGCCTGCCTTGCCCGAGCCGGACTCCTCGGAGACGACGGAGACGGGACCGGAGCTGTCGTCACCGCCGCCGCAGGCGGTCAGGGTCAGTGCGGCGGCGGCGAGGAGGGCGGCCGCCGCGAAGGTCTTGGTGCGCATGGAGAGGGATCCCAAAAGGTCGATCACCGGGCGCGCGCGGGAGCCGCGGTACGGCTCCCGCGCACGCCACGGACGGGCGGAGGTCAGGCGGTGGTGCGGCGGCGGCCGGCGAACACGCCGTACGCCACACCCGCCGCGCCGACGACGATGCCCACGATGCCCAGCACGCGGGCGGTGGTGTCGGTGTCGTGGCCGTCGGACGCCTGTGTCCCGGCGGCGGTCTTCTCGGCGCTCGAGGCGCTGTCGTCAGAGGCGTTGGAGGCACCGGACGTGCCGTGGTGGTCGTCCGAAGCGGCGGACAGCGTGAGGACCGGGGCGGGGTTCTCGGGCTCGGCCCCGCCGTCCTGCGGTACCTCGATCCAGCGCACGACCTCCTTGTTGGAGTACGTCTGGATCGCCTTGAAGACGAGCTTGTCGGTGTCCTCGGGCAGTTGGCCGACGGAGAGGGGGAACTTCTGGAAGTAGCCCGGCTTGATGCCCTCGCCCTCGGCGGTCCAGGTGACCTTGGAGACCGCCTCGTTGATCTTCTCGCCGTGCATCGTGAGCGGCTTGGCCAGCTTCGCCTTGGTGACGTCGATCTTCCAGCCCGGGATCGCCTGCGGCGCCACCGAGGCCAGCGGGTGGTCGGCGGGCAGGTTGACCTCGACCTTGGTGGTCGAGGCGTTGTCCCGCTCGTTGGGCACCTTGAAGTCGACGACGGCGTAGCCGCCCTTGGCGGCGGCGCCCTCGGGCTGCACGGAGACATGCGCGAAGGCCGGCGTCGACAGGGCGGTCAGACCGGCCACGGCGAGAACGACGGGGACGGCTGCACGGGAAACCTTCATGGAAGGATGCACTCCACTTCGAGTGAGTCCGGTGGATCGAAGGACCGACCGGTGATGAAGAGGGATACGCACGCGCACGCGTGCGTGTTGCGCCGCACGACGGCGCCGGCCTCTCGTGGTCTCGTGGAGTGGCGGTCGCGTCGCGTTAGGCGGCGAGGGCGAACCCGGTGGCCGGCGGGCCACGCCGGATCACCGAGTGCTGGAGTGCCGTGGTGTGCGGGGCCGGCGGCGCGAACAGCGCGGTGCGCGCCGGACGCGGACCTGTGGCGGGCGCCGTCGGCAGCCCGGCGAGCAGGGCGCGCACCAGCGCGAGCGCCGCGCGCAGCGACCGGACGAGCGCCCCTTCCGCGACCTCGTGCGCCGACAGCGCGGCCAGTTCCATGATCCGCAGCAGGGCGGTGTCGCCGCGGCGCAGCAGCCAGCCCGCGGCGAGCGCCGCGAGGACGTGCCCGAGCAGCATCGGCAGCGACGGCAGCAGGGCGGCGGGGGAGTCCGCGGCGGTGGACAGGGCGTCGGCCGGATGATGCGCCGGAGTGCCCTGGACGCGCGCGGTCGCGAGGATCCGCTGGGCCTGGAGGGGGCTGAGCGGGGCCGCCCCGGCGCCGCACACCAGCCGCGCGGCCTGCGCCACCACGGAGGCGTCCGAGGCCGTCGGGGTGGTCGTGGCCGTGTGCTGGCCCAGCCCGAACAGCGTGTGCAGCACGGTCTGCCCGGCTGCGAGCAGCGCGGCGATGCCCCACAGGGAACGCTCCCGGCCGGCCAGTGCCGCCGCGACGAGGAACACCCCGAGGAACCCCGCGCCCAGCGTCCACAGCGGGACCGTGGCGCAGGACGCGAGCGCGTGCCCACCGGCGGCCAGCACGACGCAGACCGCGGCGAACACCGCGGCCCGCAGAAGCCGGACGTCACGTCCGGCGCGCACTGAGCGCGGGTGGAGGGCAGTCATGGCGGGCCCCATCATCGCACTGCCCTTACCGCCGCCATACGGCAGGTCCGCAAGATGCCGAATGCGCACTCGGGTCCCACATACACCGATTGCCGTCGTCTGCGCATCGCCCATATGGGCGGCATCACGTCAATTCCTGGCGTACTTCCCGGCCGGGGCGGCAATACGTAACGGTATGTCGAGCCGCGGCCAGGAGGCTGGAGCATGAGCATCTGGTGGTCACTCCATCTGCGGCGCGAAGCTGCCAGCGTCCCCCTGGCCCGGCGCCTGCTGCTCGGCGCGATGGAGACGGCGGGCGTCGACCCCGACATCTCCTACGACCTGTCCGTGGCCCTGAGCGAGGCCTGCGCCAACGCCGTCGAGCACGGCGGGCACCGAGGCCGTGGCGCCTCCTCGGAGGCCTACCGCGTCACCGCCTACCTCGACGGAGAGATGTGCCGCATCGAGGTCGCCGACGCCGGGCCGGGCTTCACCGCCGCCGACCGGCCCCGCCCCGCGCACGACGACGCCGAGAGCGGCCGCGGCCTGTTCCTCATCCGCGAACTCGCCGACCACGTCCACGTCGGCAACAAGCCCGGCCGCGGCGGCGCGGTGGTGAGCTTCGACAAGATCCTGAAATGGCGCCGGGACCCGGCACTGCTCACCGTGTGACGGCCCCGGACCGAACAGCCCGGCCAAGACGACACCGACCAGGCCCCCCCGGCTGGGACCGCGCCGCCAGGACCGCCCCGGCCGGAACGAGCCCGCCGGGGCGACGCCTCGCGACGAAGCATGTCTCACCTCATGGATGCGGGGACCTGCCGAAAGAGGCCCTTGGCAGAGAGGTGCCCCCCGTGCCCCCGCGGCAGTGCGGACACCCAGGCCAGCGGCTGGCGACCCGCGCCAACCAGCCATTGCGATGCCCCGCCGACGCGAACACGCGCCGGGGCCCATGGCGGTACCGCACCGACCACGGGCCCCGGCATGATCCAAACGAGAGGCCCTAGCCCTTGAGCTGCGCCATCCAGGACTCCACCTCGTCCGAGCGGCGCGGCAGCGCGGCGGAGAGGTTCCGGTTGCCGTCCTCGGTGACCAGGATGTCGTCCTCGATACGGACGCCGATGCCGCGGTACTCCTGAGGCACCGTCAGGTCGTCGGCCTGGAAGTACAGACCCGGCTCGACGGTGAGGACCATGCCGGGCTCCAGCGTGCCGTCGACATAGGCCTCGGTGCGGGCGGCGGCGCAGTCGTGGACGTCCATGCCGAGCATGTGACCTGTGCCGTGCAGGGTCCAGCGGCGCTGCAGGCCGAGCTCCAGCACGCGCTCCACCGGGCCTTCCACCAGACCCCACTCGACGAGCTTCTCGGTGAGCACGCGCTGCGCGGCGTCATGGAAGTCGCGGAACTTGGCGCCCGGCTTGACCGCCGCGATGCCGGCCTCCTGGGCCTCGTACACGGCGTCGTAGATCTTCTTCTGAAGCTCCGAGAAGCGGCCGTCGACCGGCAGCGTGCGGGTGACGTCGGCGGTGTAGTACGTGTGCGTCTCCACACCGGCGTCCAGCAGGAGCAGGTCACCGGAGCGGACCGGGCCGTCGTTGCGCACCCAGTGCAGGGTGCAGGCGTGCGGGCCGGCCGCGGCGATGGTGCCGTAGCCGACGTCGTTGCCCTCGACGCGGGCGCGCAGGAAGAACGTGCCCTCGATGTAGCGCTCGCTGGTGGCCTCCGCCTTGTCGAGGACCTTGACGACGTCCTCGAAGCCGCGGACCGTCGAGTCGACGGCCTTCTGCAGCTCGCCGATCTCGAAGTCGTCCTTGATCAGGCGGGCCTCGGAGAGGAAGACGCGCAGTTCTTCGTCGCGCTCGGCGGTGACCTTGTCGGTCAGCGCCTCCTCGATGCCGGCGTCGTGGCCGCGGACGACGCGGACCGGGCCGGTGGCCTCGCGCAGCGCGTCGGCCAGCTCGCGGACGTCGGCGACCGGGATGCCGTACAGCTTCTCGGACTCGGTCAGGGAGTGGCGGCGGCCGACCCACAGCTCGCCCTGGCCGGAGAGCCAGAACTCGCCGTTCTCGCGGTCGGAGCGGGGCAGCAGGTAGAGCGTCGCCTCGTGGCCCTCACCGCGGGGCTCCAGGACCAGGACGCCGTCCTCGGTCTGGTTGCCGGTGAGGTAGGCGTACTCGACGGACGCGCGGAAGGGGTAGTCCGTGTCGTTGGAGCGGACCTTCAGGTTGCCCGCGGGGACGACGAGGCGCTCGCCGGGGAAACGGGCGGACAGCTTCGCGCGGCGCGCGGCGGTCTCGGCGGCCTGGGCGATCGGCCGCAGGTCGTGCAGCTCGGTGTCGGCCCAGCCGGTCTTCATGTTCTCGGCCAGCTCGTCGGAGACGCCCGGGTAGAGGCCGTTCTTCCGCTGCTTGATCGGCTCGTCGGTCTCCGGGGTCTCCGGAAGCTCCTCCGCCACGGTCATCCTCCTTGGGTACGGCACTGGACCCCCACCATCGTACGGTCGAGAAGAAGGGGGCCCAGGGTGCTATGACCCATTACACGAGATGACCTACTCGAAACGAGCCGCCAGCAGGACCACGTCCTCCTCCGAATCGACCGCGTCCAGCCCGTCCGGCAGGACGGTCCGCAGCACGTGGTCCACGAGCGCGTCCGGATCGTGCCGCAGCGAGCGCGGGACCCCGGCGGCCGCCGCGTGCAGCCGGGCGAAGGCACGGTCGACCGGGTCGCCGGTACGGTGCAGCAGACCGTCGGTGTAGAGCAGCACCGTCTCTCCGGGCTCGGTCTGCAGCTCCACGCTGGGCGCCTCCCAGCAGGCGAGCATGCCGAGCGGCGCGGAGACGGACGTCTCGGCGAACTCGGTGCGCCGCTGGCCGACCAGCAGCGGCGGGCAGTGCCCGGCCCCGGCGAGGGTGATCTTGCGCAGGGCGGGCTCGCAGTACGCGAACAGCGCGGTGGCCGAGCGGGCGGGCTCGGTGAGCCGCAGCAGCAGCTCAAGGTCGGACAGGACGGCGACCGGGTCCTCGCCCTCCATCACGGCGTACGCCCGCAGGGACGCCCGCAGCCGGCCCATCGCGGCGACGGCGCTCGGTCCGGAGCCGGTGACCGTGCCGACCGCGAGACCCAGGGCGGCGTCCGGCAGCGGCAGCGCGTCGTACCAGTCGCCGCCGCCGCGCGGACCGGTGCGGTGCCGGGCGGCGAGCTGGACACCGGCGACGCGGGGGAGCCGGGAGGGCAGCAGTTCCTCGGCGATGGTCGCCATGCACGCGCGCGTGCGCTCCACCTCCAGCAGCCGGGCGAGGTGTTCGGCGGCGTAGCGGGCGTACAGACCGATCAGATGGCGCTGGCGCTCGACCGGCTCGGTCGGCTCGTCGTACAGCCAGACGGCGGCACCGAGGCGGCCGCCGGTGTCGGCGGACAGGGGGAGGGCGTAGCTGGCGGCGTATCCGAGGCGGGCGGCGACCTCGCGGTGGCGGGGGTCGAGACCGTCCCCGGCGAACAGGTCGGGCTCGGTGATCTCGCGGTCGCCGCCGGGCAGTCCGTCGAGGATGCGGCCGAAGGAGGTGGCGCTGCGCGGCACGGTCTCGATGTGGCCGAGATCGGCGCGTCCGAGACCCAGGCCGATGGTGGTGTCGGGGCCCCGCTCGTCGGCCGGTTCGAGGACGACGAGTCCGCGCCGGGCGCCGACCAGAGCGGCTCCGGCGCGCAGCAGTTCCTGCAGGGCGTCGTTCAGGTTGTCCGTGCGGGCCAGGCGCTCGGTGAGTTCGTGCAGGGTCGTGAGATCCGAGACCCAGCCGGCGAGCCGGTCCTGCAGCAGGGCGCCGGGGGGGTGCGGCACAGGCACCGGTGCGGTGCCCGCGGCGGCGGGCGCGCATGCGGAAGTGTGCGCGGGGGCGGGAACCGCTGCATCGATTCCAGCCACTTTCTGAGGATGAGGGGCGTTCATGGCAGCCGGCTTTCCGACCGGTGCGTACTGCTGAAAAGCATCGCAAACCCCCATGTCTTCTGCGCCGCTAGCAGTGTCTCCACATGTACACGCACTCGTGAGGGGATGTCCAGCATTGTCCTGCCGGGATTCCTGGTGTCCTTGGTGTTCAGGGGCTTTGCGGGGCTCCTGTCGGTAACCCCTTGCGTAATAGAGAAGTTGGCTGAAAACTGCCTTAGGTATCGGTTGATTGCGGTCGACTGGGCCTGCTCCACGGAGCGTCACAGCGGTCGCGATGGGTACGTACTCGGTATGGGCCGGGGTGGTGGGGGCCACCCGGAACCTGGTGTCCGGACCGGGCGTCTTAGCCACCGACGACCCAGCCCCATCCTCCCGTGGCGGAGGCGAAGCGAAAGACGCGAGACGGCAAACGCCATACTTCGCCACCCCACGCCACGCCCATGCTTGTGCTGAACGCGGTATGGACGTCAGCGGCCGCACGAAAGCCGCCGAAGCTCGGCCCAGAGGGGTTCCCCGCGCGTCAGGCCGGGGTGTGATGCGCCAGCAGATACGCGATACGCACAGTGCAGAGATCGACACATGGTGTGACAAGGTCCTCGGTGTTGCCAGGCGTGCAACGGAAAGGAACGAGCGCTCATGCGCGAGATCCCCGGAAGGCGACGCAGGCTCCTGTCCCGGCAAAAGGGCGGGAGGTCTGAGTTGATCGGCGCGGCCCTGACGTTCGCCACCCAGTGGGGGTGGCCCGTGCTGCCCGGTGTGGCGGCCGACCCCGAGGGGCGCTCCCGCTGCGCCTGCCCCGACCCGGAGTGCACGGTGCCCGGCGCCCACCCCTTCGACCCCGGCCTGCTCGCGGCCACCACCGACGAGCGCATGGTGCGCTGGTGGTGGACCAACCGGCCGACCGCGCCGATCGTCCTCGCCACCGGCGGCAGCGCGCCCTGCGCGGTGAGCCTGCCCGCCCTGCCGGCCGCCCGCGCGCTCGCCGCGCTCGACCGCGACGGCATGCGCCTGGGCCCGGTGGTCGCCTCCGACACCCGCTGGTCGATCCTCGTCCGCCCTTACTCCATGGAACAGTTGGGCGACCTGCTGTACGCCAAGGACTTCGTGCCCGGCTCGCTGCGCTTCCACGGTGAGGGCGGCTACATCACCCTGCCGCCCTCCGAGACCGGCCGCGGCCCCGTCCGCTGGGAGCGCGCCCCGCTGCCCGGCTCGGCTTCCCCCTGGGTGCCGGACGTCGAGGCCGTGGTGGACGCGGTGGTCGACGCCCTCACTCGTACGGGTGTGAGCGCGCCCGAGTTGTAGGGGTGTCGGACGCGACCGGATCCGTGCGCCCGCCCGGTGTCGTTATCGTCCCTTTCATGAACCTCCGCCTTGCAGCCCTCGCGGGCGTCGTGGTGTGTGCGGTCGCCCTGCCGCTGGCCGTGGCGTCCGCGGGCGGCGTGGGCGACGCGGACCACTCGGTCGTACGGTCTCCGTCGTACGCCGGTGCCACCTACGACGACGAGAAAGCGACCGGTGCCCGTGCCGTCGGCGGTGCCGGCTCCTCCGCTCGGGCCGGCTCCTCCGCTCACGGCGGCGTCGGCGCCGCCGAGCGGCAGTCGCCTCCCGCCACGCCCGCCCGGTCCCCGCTCCTGCTGGGCCTCGGGCTGGCGACTGCCGCCCGCTGCGGCCCCGAGGTCACCTCTCCCGACGGCATCGAGGCCCAGACCTGTGTGCTGACACAGGGTGCGCAGACCTGGGCGCGCACCTACTACCGCAACACCACCGGCCGGGCGCTGGAGTCGGTGCTGAGCCTGATGGGGCCCGGCGGCCGCACGCTGCAACTGCGCTGCCCGGTGGGCGCCGAGGACGAGCCGGGAACCTGCGAGACGCCCCGGGAGCCGACCCGCGCCGCCCCGGACGCCTACACGGCGATCGCGGAATTCGCTCGCGCGGGGGGAGGCGGGTCGCTGCTGCTGCGGACCGGGAGCAACTCACCCCAGGAAACGGGGAGTTGAGGACCGACGCCGGACGGTGCACGGCGTCGCGTATGAAAAGACCCGGTTGCTGGCGACGGGGGATGCACCAGCAACCGGGCTACTCAGACCGTAACAAGAGATCGGCTCCAAGCAAATTCGATCTCGCGTTTCCCTGGCGTATTCGGACACGCGCCGATGGGCTGCGACCGGGCCAATCGGACATCCGTAAGACCCCGCCGCCCCCGCACGCTGTGACGGCTGTCACCCCTGCCGGGGTGAAGGCGTCAACTGAGTGTGACCTGCCGGTTGGTGAGCCCGCCGCGGGCCCGGCGCTCCTGCGCGGTCAGCGGCTCCTGCACCGCCAGCGCCTCGGCCAGGCGCTCGGCGAACTCGGCGGCCGGCTTCTCCACGTCCGCCGCGGTGACCGACGACGGCAGGTCCCACACCGGCACGGTCAGACCGTGGGCGCGGAAGGAACCGACCAGACGCGTGCCCTCACCGAGGCTGGAACCGCCCTCCGCGTGCAGCCGCGCCAGCGCGTCCAGAAGCCGCTCCTCGGGGTGCGGCATGACCCAGCGCAGGTGGTTCTTGTCCGGGGTCTCGCACCAGTACGCCGCGTCCACACCGGTCAGCCGCACGGTCGGGATCGCCGCGGCGTTCGCCCGCTCCAGCGAGGCGGCGACCTCCGGCGTGGCGTTCTCCGCGTCCGGCACCCAGAACTCGAAGCCGCTGTGCACCACCGGCTCGAACGTGCCGTTCGCGTCGAGCACGTCCTGCAGCCGCGGTCCGTCGGCCGGGGCGCGGCGGCCCTGCACCGGCGTGCCCGGCTCCGCCTGAAGGGCGCGCAGCAGCGTGTCGGCCAGATCGCGGCTGATGTCACCGGACGCCGTCTCGTTCTGCAGGCCGAGCAGGACCGACCCGTCGTCGCGGCGCAGCGCGGGCCAGGCCATCGGCAGCACGGTGGCCAGCGTGACCGACGGGACACCCTCGGGCAGGGCGTCCTTCAGCGGCAGCCGGACGGTGGCCGCCGGGACCAGTTCACGCAGCGCCACCCAGTCGCACTCGCCGGGCAGCCCTTCGAACGGGCGCTGCACCAGCTCGGTCACCGCATGCGCGGCGGCCCGGCCGTGGCAGGCCTTGTAGCGCCGGCCGCTGCCGCAGGGGCAGGGCTCGCGGGCGCCGACAACCGGGATCTCTCCGTCGCTCAGCTGAGGGCTCGCGGCCTTCGTCTGGGGTCGCTTCTTGGCCATGATGGGTGTCTCCCGGATACGGCTCGTCTGGTACGGCGCGAGCCTAGCCGTTCACACCATGACCGGCGCCGACCTGTGGACAACGCGGCGCGCGCGGACCTGTGGACAACGCGATGCGCGGTCGGGGACGCGCGGTCGGGGATGACTCCGACTCCGCGGGCGACGCAGGCACCCAAAGTCGTCGTATCTCAGCCGAGGTCGTCGAAGGCGTCCGCTCTCAGCCGAGGTCGTCAAAGGCGTCCGCGAAGTTGAGATCGGCCATCGCCGCCACCGGCGGGGCGGCCACGCGCGTGGCGAAGTCCTCGCGGCGGCGCCCGGCGTCCGGGTCGTACACGTCGTCGTGGACGACGACCCACACCGTGACCTCGCCGCGTACGCCGTCACGCACGCCCCAGTCGTCGGCGAGCGCGGTGATGATGTTCAGGCCGCGGCCGCCGTGCGCGGTCACCGAGGGCGTGGCCGGGGCCGGACGGGTCGGCCCGCCGCCGTCGGTCACCTCGACCAGGAGCCGCCCGCTCGGGTCCACCCGCCACGCGGCCCGCACATCACCGTCGCCGGCGAGCGCGTCACCCAGGGGGCGGCCGTGTTTGCACGCATTGCTCAAAAGTTCCGAAAGGATCAGTACGGCATCGTCGATGACCGATTCCGCCACACCGCTGCTCCGCAACTGGTCACGCATCCGGTGCCGCGCCTTGCCCACGCCCGCAGGGCCATGGGGTACGGCCATGCTCGACGACGTGGGCACCTCCTGTGCCACCACCAACGCCACCCCCGAGACCTCCTTCGCCCCACGCCACGGTGTGTTTGCCCCATTGGCCTGTACCGGAAACCGGCCAATCATCGTCCATGGACGCATTCACCACCGTCGAACACGAACCGAACGCGCCGGAGCACTCCCCGTAGTCAAGTGGCTGGATTACTTCGGTGTGGCCGAGAGGTGAGGATGGGCCAGGAAACGCATGAGGGTCAAGAGGCAGGTGTGCCGCTGTGACAGCCGTCAAATAGGGGAGCGCCGTCGAATAAGGCCGTCCAACAGGGCGAGGGATCAACGTCCCAGTTGGTCCAGCACCGCGCGTGGGCGGTTGGTGATGATGGCGTCCACACCGAGGCGGGTGCACAGCTCCACATCCTCCGGCTCGTTGACCGTCCACACGTGCACCTGCCGGCCGGCCTGCTTCCACCGCTCCACGTACCCGGGATGAGCACGCAGGATCCGGATCGAGGGGCCGGCGATCCCCACGCCCGCCGGCAGCCGCCCGTCGCGCAACCGCGGTGAGACGAACTGCATCAGGTACACCGTCGGCAGCGTCGGCGACGCGGCACGCACGCGGTGCAGCGAACGCGCCGAGAAGCTCATCACCCGTACCCGCGACTCCTCGGGCGAGGCCGGTCCGTCCAGGCCGAACCGCTTGAGCAGGTGCAACAGCCGCTCCTCGACCTGTCCGGCCCAGCGGGTGGGGTGCTTGGTCTCGATGGCCAGTTCCACACGCCGCCCGGCGTCGGCGACGAGTTCCAGCAGCCGCTCGAGGGTCAGTACGGACGTCGCCTCGCGGTCTTCCGGCCGGAACTCCCAGTCCGGCTCCTCGTCCCGCCCGCGCCAGGCGTCGCGCGTCTTCCAGGAGCCGAAGTCCAGCGCGGCAAGGTCGGCGAGCTCCAGGGCGGAGACCGCGCCGCGGCCGTTGGACGTACGGTTGACGCGGCGGTCGTGCACACAGACGAGGTGCCCGTCGGCGGTCAGGCGGACGTCGCACTCGAGGGCGTCCGCGCCGTCCTCGATGGCCTTGCGGTAGGCGGCGAGCGTGTGTTCCGGCGCGTCCTCGGAAGCCCCGCGGTGGGCGACGACTTGGATGGGGTGCGGTCGTGCGTGGGTCACCGCGTCATGGTGCCACCGGGACGGGGTAGGCGGGGGACCGCGGGCGCGATGAAAGCACGGTAAGCGTATCGGTGATACACGCCATTAGTCCGACACGTCCTATATAAAGGGTGGTCAAAGGGTTACCGGGAACCCACAGCCACCGCTTACGGCCCCCTGACGGCTCGTGGGAAAAGCTGACGGCATACAAATGCACATGCACACGCACAGCCCTCCGCGTGTGCCCGAAGCCTGTGACGCGTGACCTGTGACCCGTGACCGACAACGACAGCCGTGGATCGAGGAGAAGAGCTGTGAGCACCGAGAACGAGGGCACTGAGGTACCCCCGGCCCCGTCTGCACCTCCCGTGCCGGTGGAATCTCCCGCAGCCTCCGCCCAGCCGCCCGCCCCGGCGAACCCGGTCCCGGCGCGCCCGGAGCAGCCGCCGGCGGGCACCGTCGCGTCGCCCGACCAGCCCGCGGCGCACGCCCCCCAGGCGGCACAGGTGGCGGCCCCCGCCGATGCCGCGCCGCACCCGGGCACCACCGCCTCCGCCCCGGAGGCCGGCTGGCCGCCCCCGCCCCCCGCCACCCCGGCGTACGCCGCCGGCGGCAGCGGCGGCGGTGACGCGGCGGCCGGGCACGGCTGGGGTGCGCCGTACCCGCCGCAGCCCGCCCCGAAGCAGAAGTCCGGCCGCGGCGGCCTGCTCGCCGCGATCCTGGTGGCCGCCCTGGTCGCAGGCGGCCTGGGCGGCGGCCTCGGCTACACGCTGGCCAAGGACAACGACAGCACGGGCTCCACCACGGTCTCCGCGGCCACCAGCGGCGGCGACGTCAAGCGTGACCCCGGCACGGTCGCGGGAGTGGCCGCCAAGGCGCTGCCGAGCACCGTCACCATCCAGGCCGAGTCCACCAACGGCGAGGGCGGCACCGGCACCGGGTTCGTCTTCGACACCCAAGGCCACATCGTCACCAACAACCACGTCGTGGCCGACGCCGTGAACGGCGGCAAGCTGACGGCGACCTTCCCGAACGGCAAGAAGTACGACGCCGAGGTGGTGGGCCACGCGCAGGGCTACGACGTCGCCGTCATCAAGCTCAAGAACGCGCCGTCGGACCTCAAGCCGCTCCCGCTGGGCAACTCCGACCAGGTCGCGGTCGGCGACGCGACGATCGCGATCGGCGCGCCCTTCGGCCTGTCCAACACGGTGACGACCGGCATCATCAGCGCGAAGAACCGCCCGGTGGCCTCCAGTGACGGTTCCGGCAGCCAGGCGTCGTACATGAGCGCCCTGCAGACGGACGCCTCGATCAACCCGGGCAACTCCGGCGGCCCGCTGCTGGACGCGGGCGGCAACGTCATCGGCATCAACTCCGCGATCCAGTCCACCGGCAGCGGCGGCCTCGGCGGCACCGGCCAGTCCGGCTCGATCGGCCTGGGCTTCGCCATCCCGATCAACCAGGCGAAGTACGTCGCACAGCAGCTGATCAAGACGGGCAAGCCGGTATACGCCAAGATCGGCGCGTCGGTCTCGCTGGAGGAGTCCAGCGGCGGCGCGACGATCACCTCGCAGGGAGCCGGCGGTTCCACGTCGGTGGAGCCGGGCGGTCCCGCCGCCAAGGCCGGCCTCAAGGCGGGTGACGTGATCACCAAGCTGGACGACCACGTGATCGACTCCGGGCCCACCCTGATCGGCGAGATCTGGACCCACCAGCCCGGCGACAAGGTGACGATCACCTACGAGCGCGACGGCAAGTCCCACACGGTCGAGCTGACCCTGGGCTCCCGCGTCGGCGACAGTTGACCCGCCCACGACGCCTGCCGACCCGTTAGTCTTGTCCCGCGCCGCCCCACCAGGCGGCGCGGGGAGGCGTGCCCGAGCGGCCTAAGGGAACGGTCTTGAAAACCGTCGTGGCAGCGATGTCACCGTGGGTTCAAATCCCACCGCCTCCGCGCGAGCAGCGCTGAGAACGGCCCCTGACCGGTTGAACGGCCAGGGGCCGTTGTGCTGTGCGGTAGCGGCTGCGCCGGGCCCTGTGTGATGTCACCGGGCCGTGCGATGATCGCCGTGCGATCGGGGGGCCGCGAACTGTGCACGAAGGCGGTCGCTTCGAGCCGCACATCGCAGCCGATCGACGAAAGGCCATCCGTGCGCAGGCTCGTCTACTACATCGCCACCACGCTCGACGGCTTCATCGCCGGGCCGGACGGCGCCGATCCCTCCGGCCCGAACGGCTTCTGGCCGATTGCCGACGACTACCTCGAGCATCTCGTGACGGAGTACCCGGAGACTCTGCCCGCTCAGGCCCGGGCAGCGCTGTCCGTCACGGCCGAAGGGACGCGCTTCGACACCGTCCTCGAAGGACGGCGGTCCTACGAGATCGGCCTCGCCGCCGGGATCACCGATGCCTTCCCTCATCTGCGTCATCTCGTCTTCTCGCGCACCCTGTCCGAGAGCCCGGACCCCGCCGTCGAAGTGGTGGCCGGCGATCCGGTGGCGAAGGTGCGGGAACTGAAGCAGGAGGACGGCAAGGACCTCTGGCTGATCGGCGGCGGGGAACTGGCCGATGCCCTGTACTCCGAGATCGATCAGCTGATCCTGAAGATGGCACCGCTGACCATCAGCGCCGGGATACCGCTGTTCTCCGGGAAGGCCACGTTCGACCCGCGTCGCTGGGAACTGTCGGACCACACCGTCCTGAAGAGCGGAGCGCTGTTTCTCACCTACACGCGCGTCACCGACCGGGCGTGAGCCTGCCCACCGGCTGCACAACGGTTCACGGCCGATGTCCTGTCAGCCGTGCCGCCGACGCGATCGTCGCTCGGGCCTCGTGTTCAGTCAGGCCCGTGTTCAGGGCCGCGTCGAGCAAGGGTGCCAGCAGGGCCTGGCCGAAACCGTTCTCGTAGGCGCGGCAGGCGGCCCAGAACAGGCGGGTGTTGCGCTGGCCCTGGTGTGCCGCGAGGACGAAGTGGACCAGGCCCTGGCCGTGTGGGTGCGCCGGCTGGTGGGGCGGGTGGTCCTCGCGCGGGGGCGGCAGCAGCAGACGCAGCAGCGAGGGCGGGCAGGGTGCCGGCGTCAGGTGGGCGCTGCCGGGGGCGACGGTGTACTCGCCGTGCTCGGTGCGTGAGCCGGGGCCGACCAGGTAGCCGCCGGCGCCGCGGATGTCGATGCCGGGGGCGAGGCGGCTCGCGGAGTTGGGGACGGCGGTGTCCGGGGGGCCGGTGAGCCAGAGGTGGCGGCCGCCGGAGGGGGTCAGGACGACGACTGTGGGCGGGATCGTGAACAGGTGGCGCAGGGCCAGCTCGCGCAGAGCGGTGGCGGAGTCCGTGCCGGTCTTGGTGTCGAGGTCGATGCCGACCAGGTGGTGCGGGGGCAGTCCGCAGGCGATGCCGTAACCCGTGGCCCAGGGGGCGGCGGCGAACAGTGCGCGGATGCGTGCGGGGTCGGTGGAGGCGTCGTACACGCCGTGGCCGAGGCGGCCGCACTCGCCGTGACAGGGCGGGGTGCCTGCGGGGTCGTCGCGGTGGGGGGAGCGCAGGGCCGGGAGTTTCGTCCGGGACAGGGGGATGACGGCCAGGCCGCGTTCGGCGGCTGAAAGTGCGTGGGCGAGGGCCAGCGTCCTGGCCTGCCGGTCGGTGGGGGCCATGGCTTTATTTTCGTACGTGAGTTCGAAAATGGGAAGGCGGCCGGCAACGGGGCCCTCGCGGGGGACGGATCGAGCGCGGCCGTCACCAACGCCGTCCAGGGCATCGTGGGCAGCGGAGTCGGTGGCGGCAACAACGGCAACGCGTCGACCACGCAGCAGCAGGCGACCGGCTCCGGCGCCCCAACCAGAGCAACGCAGCCCAGGTGAACGGCTCCGCGTTCACCGCGGTCAACCAGGGCAACGAGAACGTCGCCGTCGGCTTCTCCCCGCTGTGGTGGTGAGCTGAGGGCCGGCGCGTCAGTCGCCGGCCCCTCGGTGCCCGTTCGAGGTGTGCTCTGTGGGGTGGTTCACATGGTCAGCGCGGCGGGGCTCCGGCACCGCCGCGCAGGCGCGTGCGCGGGCCACATGGGTGCGGGTGCGGCATGGGGGGCCGCCGCGCAGGCGCGCGGGCAGGCCACATGTGTGCGGAGGTACGGCGAGGGCCGCTGCCCAGGCGCGCGAGCAGGCGCGGTGCCCGGACGTGCCGCCGGGCCGACCCTGGTGACGGCGGCGACCGTGGGGCCGGCATCGGCGCTGGTCCCGGCCGTGGACGCATGGCATCCTCGGGGTTCGTCCCGCAGGCGGGTCCACCCTTGGGTCCACCTCTGGGAGGTGGGGCGAACCCCACCCCTACAACCTGAGGGGGACTTCGCTTCGGGACCTGCGGGTGATCCGCGACGACGGTCCGCGCTCCTAGCGTGGAGTCATGACCACACCCGTCTGCACCAGCGCTTCGACGGCCGCGACGTGGGCGCCGCCGTACACGTCCTTCTCGGCGTACGTCCGGGCCCGCCAGTCGGCGCTGCTGCGTACCGCCCGCTCGCTCACCGCGAACCCGAGCGACGCGGAGGACCTGCTGCAGACAGCGCTCACCAAGACGTACGTCGCCTGGGAGCGCATCGAGGACCACCGCGCGCTGGACGGCTATGTGCGCCGGGCGCTGGTGAACACCCGCACCTCGCAGTGGCGCAAGCGCAAGGTCGACGAGTTCGCGACGGACGAGCTGCCCGAGCCCGACCCCGCCCTCGTCGGCGACGACCCGGCCGAGCGCCAGGCGCTGCACGACGCGATGTGGCGGGCGATCATGAAGCTCCCGGCGCGGCAGCGGGCGATGGTGGTCCTCAGGTACTACGAAGATCTCAGCGAGGCACAGACGGCGGAGGTGCTCGGCGTGTCGGTGGGGACGGTGAAGTCGGCGGTGTCGCGCGCGCTGGGCAAGCTGCGCGAGGACCCGGAGCTGATACCGGCGCGCTGAGCCGGTCCGAGTCGTCGCTCACACCGGTTCCGTGACCCAGGGCGCAGTGATCGATCACCGCCGCCTAGTGACATACCGCGTGGTATGTGCGCAGAATCAGCGCATCCGTTACCACCGCGTAGGCGACGTCGCCCGGGAGGACGCCGTGCAGAGCACGATGCAGGACGTACCGCTGCTGATCTCAAGGATCCTGACCCATGGGTCGACGGTCCACGGCACCTCGCAGGTGACCACCTGGACGGGTGAGGGGGCGCCGCAGCGCCGCTCCTACGCCGAGATCGGCGCCCGCGCCGCCCAGCTGGCGCATGCCCTGCGCGAGGACCTGGGCGTACGCGACGACGACCGCGTGGCCACCCTGATGTGGAACAACGCCGAGCACGTGGAGGCCTACTTCGCCATCCCCTCGATGGGCGCGGTCCTGCACACGCTCAACCTGCGTCTGCCCGCCGAGCAGCTGACCTGGATCGTCGGCCACGCCGCGGACAAGGTCATCGTGGTCAACGGTTCCCTGCTGCCGCTGCTGGCCCCGCTGCTGCCGCACCTGAAGAGCGTCGAGCACATCGTGGTCACCGGCCCGGGCGACCGCACGCTGCTCGCGGACGCCGCGCCGCAGGTCCACGAGTACGAGGAGCTGCTCGCCGGGAAGCCGACGGCGTACGACTGGCCGGAGCTGGACGAGCGGCAGGCCGCCGCCATGTGCTACACCTCCGGCACCACCGGCGACCCCAAGGGCGTGGTCTACAGCCACCGTTCGATCTACCTGCACTCCATGCAGGTCAACATGGCCCAGTCGATGGGCCTGACCGACCAGGACACCTCCCTGGTCGTGGTGCCCCAGTTCCATGTGAACGCCTGGGGCCTGCCGCACGCCACCTTCATGACCGGCGTCAACCTGCTGATGCCGGACCGGTTCCTGCAGCCGGCTCCGCTCGCCGAGATGATCGAGAGCGAGAAGCCGACCCACGCGGCCGCCGTCCCCACCATCTGGCAGGGCCTGCTCGCCGAGCTGCACGCCAAGCCGCGTGACGTCTCCTCCCTCCACCAGGTCACCATCGGCGGCTCGGCCTGCCCGCCCTCCCTCATGGAGGCCTTCGACCAGCTCGGCATGCGGGTCTGCCACGCCTGGGGCATGACGGAGACCTCCCCGCTCGGCACGGTGGCCCGCCCGCCGGCCCACGCGGTCGGCACCGACGAGGAGTTCGGCTACCGCCTCACCCAGGGCCGCTTCCCCGCCTCCGTGGAGGGCCGCCTCACCGGCCCCGGTGGGGAGCGCCTGCCCTGGGACGGCGAGTCGGCGGGCGAGTTGGAGGTGCGCGGCCCGTGGATCGCCGGCGCGTACTACAACGGCCCCGACGCCGAAGCGCTGCGCCCCGCCGACAAGTTCAGCGAGGACGGCTGGCTGAAGACCGGTGACGTCGGCACCATCTCCCCCGACGGCTTCCTCACCCTCACCGACCGGGCCAAGGACGTCATCAAGTCCGGCGGCGAGTGGATCTCCTCGGTCGAGCTGGAGAACGCGCTGATGTCCCACCCGGACGTCGCCGAGGCCGCCGTCGTCGCCGTCCCCGACGACAAGTGGGGTGAGCGCCCGCTGGCCACGGTCGTCCTCAAGGAGGGCTCGACCGCCGACTTCGAGTCCCTGCGTGCCTTCCTCGCCGAGGAGGGTCACATCGCCAAGTGGCAGCTCCCGGAGCGCTGGACCATCGTCGAGACGGTCCCGAAGACGAGCGTCGGCAAGTTCGACAAGAAGGTGCTCCGCAGAAAGTACGCGGCGGGCGAGCTGGACGTCACCCAGCTCTGACACCGACGGCTTACCCAGGGGGCGGGCGCGTCACCGTCGTACGACGACGACGCGCCCACCGCCCGCCCGCTCCCCGGCGAGACACTCACCGGCGTACCGCCGTGGCGCCCCAGCCGATCGCCAGCCAGGCCGCCGCCACCACGCACACCCCGCCCCAGCCGAAGTGGCCGAAGGCCGGTCCCGCCAGGGCCGAGGCGAGCGCGCCGCCGGCGAAGCCGCTGACCACGTAGGCGGTGTTGGCGGCGGCCGGGGTGGTCGTGGTGGTCAGTGCCAGGGTCTGGTTGGCGACGTGGGAGGCGACCAGGGCGGCGTGGATGGCGATCGCGGCGGCGAAGAGCGCGGCGATGACATGGCCGCCGAGCCAGAACAGCGGCACCGAGACCGCGGCGACCAGGTAGGCCGTGCGGACGACCTTCGCCGCGCCGAACCGGTCGACCAGGCCACCGGCCAGCGGCGCGACCACGCTGGCCGCGAGCCCGAAGAGGCCGAACAGGCCGGCCGTCGCGGTCGACAGGCCGTAGACCGGACCCGTCAGCAGCAGGGCGAGCGAGGTCCACAGGGCGCTCCACGCCCCGAACATCCCCGCCTGCCGCACGCACGCCCGCCACAGGTCGGGCGAGCGGCGCACCAGGGCGGGCAGCGCGGCGATCCCGGCGAGGAAGCCCGCGCCGCCCTTGCGGGCCGACGGCAGGACGACCGCGGTAGCCAGGCCCAGCGTGAGCGTGAGGACGCCCGAGCCCGCGAACACCCAGCGCCAGCCGAACGCCTGCCCGGCCAGACCGCCGACCACGCGAGCGGCGACGATGCCCGTGAACAGGCCCGCGATGACGGCGGCGACGTGGAAAGCGCGGCGGTCGGCGGGCGCCCGTTCGGCGACCAGCGGCACCAGCAGCTGCGGGATGACGGTCGCCGCGGCGGCGACGAACACGGCGCCCGCCAGCGCGCCGATGCCGGGCGCTGCGGCCCCGGCGGCCAGCGCGAGGGCGGTGAGGACGGTGAGGGTGGTGACCAGCCGGCGCCGGTTGGCGGTGTCGCCGAGCGGGGCGAAGAACAGCAGGCCGACGGCGTAGCCGAGCTGGGCGACGGAGGCGACCCAGGCGATCGCCGGCGGGGTGGAGCCGAAGTCGTGGGCGATCAGCGGGAGCAGCGGCGCGGCGAGGTAGATGTTGGCGGCCGTGACCGCGGTGCAGACGGCGATGAGGATCAGGAAGAGCGCGGAGGAGGGGGTGCGGGGGCCTGCGTCGCGCCCCACGGGGCGGCGGACGCCGTGGGGCGTCGAGGACAGGGGCGCCGGGGACACGGGGGTCGAGGACACGGGGGTCGAGGACATGGGGAGGGACTCCTTCGAGCCGGCTCTCGCAACTAACTGGTTGGTTGGATGCTGGGAGAACAGTCTGGAGGCCCGGTCGATTCCCTGTCAACCAAACAGTTGGTTACCCGAGCGGCTACCCTGTCGCCCATGGCAGCAAGGGACCCCGAGGCCACCAAGGCCCGCATCTTCGAGGCAGCCGTCGCCGAGTTCGCCCGGCACGGCATCGCGGGCGCCCGCATCGACCGCATCGCGAGCGAGGCGAAGGCCAACAAGCAGCTGATCTACGCCTACTTCGGCAACAAGGCGGAGCTGTTCTCCCAGGTCCTCGGCCGCTCCATGGTCGACCTCGCCGCCGCGGTGCCCGTCGACCCGGACGACATCGAGGGCTGGCTGGACCGCCTCATGGACTATCACGCCGCCCACCCGGAACTCCTGCGCCTCCTCTACTGGGAAGGCATCGAGTACGGCACCGCCGAGCTGCCCGACGAGGCCGAGCGCCAGGACCACTACGCCGCCAAGGTCGCCGCGATGCGCGACGGTCAGGAACGCGGCGTGATCAGCGACGCGATCCCGCCCGCCGACCTGCTGTTCCTGCTCATCGCCCTGGCGAACTGGGTCACCGTCGTCCCGCAGATGAGCCGCATCCTCGTCGGCGCCGACGGCCCCGACCGCGCCCGCCTGCGCGCCTCGGTGCAGGAGGCGGCCCGCAGGATCATCGCACCGTGAGCTAGTTCGTGCCGATGCGGGCCAGCAGGTCGACGATCCGTGTCTGGACCTCCGTGCTGGTGGACCGCTCCGCCAGGAACAGCACCGTCTCGCCGGACGCCAGCCGCGGCAGGTCCGCCTGGTCGACGGCGGCCGTGTAGACGACCAGCGGGGTGCGGTTGAGCTGCCCGTTCGCGCGCAGCCAGTCCACGATCCCGGCCCGCCGCCGGTGCACCTGCATCAGGTCCATCACGACGAGGTTCGGCCGGAACTGCCCCGCCAGCGCCACCGCGTCCGCATCGCTCGCGGCCCGCGCGACCTGCATCCCGCGCCGCTCCAGCGTCGCGGTCAGCGCCAGCGCGATCTCCGCGTGCTCCTCGATGAGCATCACCCGCGGCGGATGCTGCTCACTGTCCCGCGGCGCGAGCGCCTTCAGCAGTACGGCCGGGTCGGCGCCGTAGGCGGCCTCCCGGGAGGCCTGTCCGAGGCCCGCCGTCACCATCACCGGCACCTGAGCGGCCACGGCGGCCTGCCGCAGCTGCTGCAGCGCGGTCCGGGTGATCGGCCCGGTGAGCGGGTCCACGAACAGCGCGGCCGGGAACGCCGCGATCTGCGCGTCGACCTCCTCGCGCGAGTTGACGATCACCGGCCGGTAGCCGCGGTCGCTGAGCGCCTGCTGGGTGCTCATGTCCGGCGCGGGCCACACCAGCAGCCGGCGCGGGTTGTCCAGCGGCTCCGGCGGCAGCTCGTCGTCCATCGGCTGCGGCGGGGGTGCGTCCGCGACCTCCACCGCGCCGCCCGGACCGTCCAGCGGCTCGGGGCCCTCGGCAGCGTTCTCGTCCGGCGCCCCTATGGCGTAGGACCGTCCCGCGCCCTCGGTACCGGGCTGCACCAGCCGCGCCTGCCCGGCGAGCGACGGCTGCGGCACGGGGGTGCCGGGGCCGGCGGGACCGGCGGGTGCCGGTCGCTGGGCGGGTGCGGCGGGCGTGCCGGGCCCGGGGGGCGTCGAGGGGTCGGCCGCGGGATGCGGACGGGCCGTCTGCTCCGCGGCGCCGGCGCGCGTGGCGGGATCGGGCGGCGTGCCCAGCTTCCGGCGCCGCCCGCTGCCCCCGGGCGCGTGCGGCGGCGGGGTGGCCGCCCCCCGACGCGCGGGCTCTGCGGCACTCGGGGCCTGCGCCTGGACGGCCTGCCGGGTGAACGGCACACCCTGCCCCAGCGTGCGCACGCTGATCGCCCGGCCCTGCGTGGAGTTCGGATCCACCCGCCCGGGAGCCTCGGCGGGCAACGGCTGAGCGGCCCGGGAGGCGGGGGTGCCCGCGGGGGGTGTCGGGGAGCCCGTGGGAGGTACGGCGGTGGCGTCGGCCGGCGGCACGGGGGCCCCCGGGTTCCCCGCGTTCGGCGGCACCGGGGCCGCACCGGGGGTGGCCAGAGCTCCGGTCGTGTGCGGGGGTCCGGCCGTGGGGCCGGCCGGGGGTACGGCCGGGGGTACGGCGGTCCCGGCGCCCGGCGTGGCGTCGGCGGCCGGCCACTGCTGCGGGGCGGGGGTGCCCTGCGGCGGGGTGCCCTGATGACCGGGGGCGGCCTCGGCGGGGAGCGGCTGGGCGGCGCCCGGCACGGGGTGCGGGTGTGGGTGCGGAAGGCCGTGCGGGGGAACCGGCTGTGCCGGTGCGGCCCCGCCGGTGGCCTGCGCGGGGATCGGCCGCCCGGCGCCCGCCTGGCCGGGGGCGCCGTGAGCCGTGGTCGGCAGGCCCGGCGTGCCCGCAGCAGGGAGGGGGTGGGTCACAGCGGCCTGCGCCGGGGTGGGCTGACCCGGCGTGGACTGAGCCGGGATCTGCCGACCCGGGGCCGGCTGTTCCGGGGACACCGGTGCGGGGAGCGGCTGCGCGGCCGCGTCCTGGGCGCCGGGCTGACCGGTGGCACCGCCCTGGGGCGGTACGGCCGGGCCGGCCGCGGCGCCGGGAGCCATCGGGCCGACGGGACCGGGAGGGATCGGCGTTGCGGGGCCGACCGGGGTCGCCGTATCTGCCGGAGCAGCCGGAGCGCCGGTACCGGCATCGGGACCTTCGGGAGTCGTCGCCGTACCGGAAACATCCTCAGCACCAGGTACCCCAGCAACCTCAGCGGCACCGGACACCCCCGAGCCCACCGGCCCGGCGTCCCCCGGCTGGGCGGCCGCGCGGCGGCGTCGGCCGGTCGGTGCGGTCGTCGGGTGGGGCTGGGGCGGCGTGTGGTCACCGGAGCCGTCGTGCGGCGCGTCGTCGCGGCCGTGGGCGGCGAGGACGTCCGCGGGCACACCGGGCCCCGGCACCGGCATGGGCACCGGCATCGGCACGGCCTGCGCCGCCCCGGGCTGAGCCCCGCCGCCTGGCGCGTCAGGCCCGGCGACCGGTGCGACCGGAATGCCGGCCGGCGCGACGGGGCTTCCGGCCGACGCCTCGGGGCCGCCCGTGGGACCGTCCGGCCCGGTGCCGGCCGGGCGGTCGACGTCGGCGGGCGGCAGGGCGAAGACGGTGCGCGGCGCGGCCTCCTGCGCGGCGGCGCGCTCCTGTGCGGCCGCGAGGGCACGGCGGCGTCGCCCGGTCGGCTGCGGGGCGTCGCCCGAGTCCGCCGCGTCCCCGGTGGCGGCGGGCAGTGCGGGCGGCAGGGCGTTCTGCTCGCCGTCGGCCGCGCGCCGGGCGCGCCGTCCGGTCGGCGCGGGCACGCCCTGCGGCGGCACGGTCCCGCCCAGCCCGGTGCCCACGGCCGCGGTCCCGGCGGCATGCTCGTCGGCGGTCATCACGGCGCCCTCGGCCGGGGAGCCCGTCGTGTCCGGCGTCGCGGCAGCGCGGCGTCGCCGCCCCGTGCCGCCACTGCCGGCCAGCTCCAGGGCCGCGCCCTCGGCCGGCGTCTCCTGCTGAGGCGGCGCGGCCGCACGCCGGCGCCGTCGCCCGGTACCGCCCGAGGCCTCGGTGGAGCCCGACGGCTCCTCGGCGGCGTCGAGTTCCAGGAACGCGTCGGTCGACGAACGCCGGGCCCGCCGCCGCCCGCCACCTGAGGTCTGACCGTCGGCGGGGACCTCCTCCGAGCCCGGGGCGATGGGCTGGGCGGCCCCGGCCGGGCCGGCCGTGACGGCTCCGGCGCCGCCGCCGAGCGGGACCTCGAGGACGTACGCGCTGCCGCTCATGCCCGGCACTTCGTGCGTCTGCAGCACGCCGCCGTGGGCGCGCACGATGCCGCGCACGATCGGCTCGTGCACCGGGTCGCCCCCGGCGTACGGTCCGCGCACCTCGATCCGCGCGACCTCGCCGCGCTGCGCCGCCGCGACGACGACGGTGTTGTCCATGTAACCGCCCGTCGACACGGGCGCGTTGCCGGTGGCGTCGACCCCGGCGACGTCCGCGACGAGATGCGCGAGCGCGGTCGCGAGCAGGTGCGGGTCGACCTCGGCCTCGATGGGCGGCGCGTGCATGGCGAACTGCACCCGGCCCGGGCCGATCAGCTCGACGGCCCCGTCCACCCCGGAGGCGACGACGGCGTCGAGCATGACCTTCGTCCGCGTGATCTGCTGCCCCGCGGCGTCGAGCCGCTGGTAGCCGAGGACGTTGTCGATGAGGGTGGTGATGCGCGCGTAACCGGCGCTGAGGTGGTGGAGCACCTGGTTGGCCTCGGGCCACAGTTGCCCGGCGTCGTCCGCGGCGAGCGCGGACAGCTCGCGGCGCAGCTCGTCCAGCGGTCCGCGCAGGGAGGTGCCCAGGAGGGTGGCCAGCTGGTCGTAGCGCGCGCTGAGCGCCTCGTAACGATCCTTCTCGCGCTCGCCGAGGGCGGCGTAGCGTTCCTCGCCGGCCGCCAGCTCCTCGGCGTGCTTCTCGCGCAGCTCCTCCAGCTCCGTGACATGGCTCTGGCGCAGCGCGGTCAGGTCGGAGGCGTGCTCCTCGGAGAGCCGCTCCAGCTCCTCGGCGTGCGCCTTCTCCAGCGCCGCCTTCTGCTCGGCCAGGGCATCGTAGGGCCGCCGGTCGGTGAAGGTCATGACGGCGCCGACGAGCTGGTCGCCGTCGCGCACCGGCGCGGTGGTCAGGTCGACCGAGACCTTCTCCCCGCCCTTGGACCACAGCACCTGGCCGCGCACCCGGTGCTTGCGCCCGGAGCGCAGGGTGTCGGCGAGCGGGGAATCGTCGTACGGGAACGGCGTGCCGTCGGCGCGCGAGTGCAGCACGAGGTCGTGCAGTTCCTTGCCGCCGAGATCGCTGGCGCGGTAGCCGAGGATCTGCGCGGCGGCCGGGTTGACGAGCACGATCCGCCCGTCGGTGTCCGTGCCGACGACGCCCTCGGCGGCGGCGCGCAGGATCATCTCGGTCTGCCGCTGCGAGCGGGCCAGCTCGGCCTCGGTGTCGATGGTCCCGGACAGGTCGCGTACCACGAGCATCAGCAGCTCGTCGCCGGTGTAGCCGTAACCGTCGTAGGCCTGCTGGCCGTTCTCCAGATTCGCGCTGGTGACCTCGACCGGGAACTCTGTGCCGTCGGTGCGCCGGGCCATCATCCGCGTCGGCTTGGTCCGCGCCCGCGGGTCGATGTGGTCGGGCCGGCGCATCGAGCCGGGGATGAGCTTGGAGTCGAAGCCGGGCAGCAGATCGAGCAGCCCGCGCCCGACGAGGGCGGTGCCCGGGGTCTCGAACGCCTCCAGCGCGATGGTGTTGGCGTTGACCACGGTGCCGTTGGCGTTGACCAGCACCAACGCGTCGGGCAGCGCGTCCAGTATGGCTGCGAGGCGAGCAGCGCCTCGGGATGGCCTGCTGCTCACGAGACGCTTCCTCCCTGTTACCGCACCTTGCCGACCGCTTCGGCCATCTTGCCAACCGGCCCGCGGCGTGTCACGCCGGGGAGTCTACGGGGAGCCGTTGCGGCTGCGATGCCGGATGAACGGGTTGCCCGGAGGTCCCGGCGGCGGCCTCGTCGCGGGCGGCCGCCGGGGCCTGTTCACGGCTGTGCCGGTCCCGTGTGCGTCCCGTACGACTCCTGCGCGAGTCCTTGTTCTGTGTCCTGCGTCTGTCCTGCGTCAGTCCCGCGCCTGTCCGGCCTCAGTCCCGCAGGTCGGGGAGCAGGGGCACGAAGCGGTCCCACCGCCCGATCTCGCAGCCGTCGCCGCGGTCGAACCGCGCGTCGACCGGGCGCCCGGCCCAGGTACCGGTCACATGGGCGGTGGCCGGCCCGCCGTACTGCATGGTGCACATGGTGCCCTCCGGCACGGGCGCGAAGGTATCCCGGCCCCACCGGGTGTTGTGGTCCAGCGCCCGGCAGGCCCCGGCCGCGTGCGGATGGGTGCCGCCGTCCGGGTGGCAGAACACCTCGTACGTCCCGTCGCGCCCCTGGCCGGCGCCCTGGACGGTGACGACGAGGTGATCACCGCTGACGGGCCGGTCCTCGTCCCGCACGGGCGGCGGCATGAGCGAGCCGCTGCCGCTCTGGTCGTACGCGAGGGAGGGGGCCGCGGACAGCGAGCCGGCGGCGACGGTGACGGCGGCGAGGACGAGCAGGCGGCGCAGTACGCCGGGCGTCGACTGGGTGACGTGTGTCATGACGTGTCTAACGCGTCCCGCGACGGGACGTTTCGCCGCACGGCAAGGGCTTTGCCCTCCGGCCCGACTGCCTAGTACCGTGGGAGCCGATTGGTGACACGACGCTCGACTGTGTCATCATCTGCACGCACCACTCGCGCTCGCGCGGGCGGCTGTGCTGGAGGCGTCGCCTAGTCCGGTCTATGGCGCCGCACTGCTAATGCGGTTTGGGCCTTAAAGCCCATCGAGGGTTCAAATCCCTCCGCCTCCGCGCTCGATCACCGAAGCCCCGGTCCACAAGGACCGGGGCTTCGTCGTTCCCCGGCGGTTCGCTCTCGATCGGCCGATCATGCGAACTGGGCATTTCCGCAGGTCAAGCAGGGTGTGCCTAACGGATTTCACATGTCGGCGGCAGTCATGTAATGTTCTTCCTGTCGCCGCGAGCGGGCCGAAAGGACCGGGAGCGGGGGCAAAACAAAAGAACAAGCACTCGTAGCTTAACGGATAGAGCATCTGACTACGGATCAGAAGGTTGCAGGTTCGAATCCTGCCGAGTGCACACAGAACAGAGGCCCCGGAGAAATCCGGGGCCTCTGGCGTTTCAGGACGTATGCGGCCCGCCCATCGCGCCCCGACCGTGTGCAGTGATCCGGCTCACCCCGTGTCACAGCCGCACAGGGGGCGGTGTCTTGGGGGTGAACGGTCACCACCACAGACCAGGAGGGCTCATGTCCGAGACCATCGACGTCGTCGTCATCGGTGGCGGGTACGCCGGTGTCATGGCCGCCAACCGGCTCACGCAGCGCGGCGACGTATCCATCACCCTGATCAACCCGCGTCCCTCCTTCGTGGAGCGGATCCGGCTGCACCAGCTGGTGGGCGGCAGCCACAGCGCCGTCGTCGACTACCGCAAGGTGCTGGCCGAGCGTGTGCGGCTGGTCGTCGGCAGTGTGGAGCGGATCGACAGCGGCGGGCGCCGGGTCGCGCTGGCCGGCGGCGACGCTCTGCGTTACGACTACCTGATCTACGCCGTCGGCAGCGGCAGCGCCGATCCCCAGGTGCCCGGGGCCGCCGAGTTCGCCCGTCCGATCGCCTGCCTGGAGGACGCCGAGCGGCTGCGGCCGCTGCTCGACGCCGCCCCGGCGAAGGCCGCGGTGACCGTCGTCGGGGCCGGGCCGTCCGGTATCGAGACCGCCGCCGAGCTGGCGGAACAGGGGCGGGCCGTGAGCCTGGTGTGCGGCGGGCCGCTCGGGCCGTCGCTGCACGCGCGGGGACGACGCACCGTCGCCCGGCGGCTGGCCCGGCTCGGGGTGCGTGTGCTCGACGGGCCCGGCACACAGGTGACGGAGGTGACCCGCGACGCCGTCACCCTCGGGGACGGCCGTGTGGTGCCCAGCGACGTCACCGTGTGGACCGCCGGGTTCGGCGTGCCGGACCTCGCCGCGCGCAGCGGGCTGCGGACCGACGCCCTGGGTCGGCTGCTCACCGACGAGACGCTGACGAGCGTGGACGACGAACGTGTCGTGGCGGCCGGGGACGCGGCGGCGCCCTCCGGTCTGCCGTACCGGATGGGCTGCCAGTCGGCGGTGCAGCTCGGCCCGCAGGCCGCCGAGACCGTGCTCAGCCGGATCGCGGGCACCGCGCCCAGGCCCGTCCAGGTCGGCTTCGCCGGCGTGTGCCTGAGCCTCGGGCGTCGCGCGGGTGTCTTCCAGTTCGCGCACCGCAACGACGTCGCCGTCCCGTTCCACCTGGCCGGCCGTCCGGGCGCGAAGCTCAAGGAGGTCATCTGCCGCAGCACCGTCTGGCAGCTGGGCTACGAGGCGCGCCGCCCCGGCGTGCGCACCTGGTGGGCGAAGGACGCCAAGCGCCGGCAGCTGCTGCAGTCCCGCCGCGTCGCGGTGCCCGCCACCGCCGGACCGGCAGCCTAGACACTCGGGACCGACCGCGGGCAGCCGCGACGGAGAGGGGAACGACAGGTGAGCGAGCACGCCACCCATCCGGCGACCGAGAGTTTCGTCGCCCACCGCGACCTGCTGTTCACGGTCGCCTACGAGATGCTCGGCTCGGCCGCCGACGCCGAGGACGTCCTGCAGGAGACCTGGCTGCGCTGGGACAAGGTGGACCTGACGCAGGTCCGCGACCAGCGCGCCTACCTGGTCCGGATCACCACCCGGCAGGCGCTCAACCGGCTGCGCACGATGAAGCGCCGCAAGGAGGCGTACGTCGGTCCCTGGCTGCCCGAGCCGGTGCTCACCGCACCGGACGTGGCCGAGGACGTGGAGCTGGCCGAGAGCCTGTCGATGGCGCTGATGCTCGTACTGGAGACGCTGTCGCCGACCGAGCGGGCCGTCTTCGTGCTGCGCGAGGTGTTCGACCTCGGTTACGACGAGATCGCCGCCGCCGTCGGCAAGAGCCCCGCGGCCGTGCGCCAGATCGCGCACCGCGCCCGCCGGCACGTCGACGCCCGCCGGCCGCGCGAGGAGGTCTCCACGAGCGCGACCCGCACGGCGCTGGAGTCGTTCCAGCGGGCCGTGGAGACCGGCGACCTGCAGGGGCTGCTCGACGTGCTCGCCCCCGAGGTCGTGCTGCTCAGCGACGGCGGCGGCATCAAGCAGGCCGCGCGGCGACCGATCCTCGGCGCGGACAAGGTGGCCCGCTTCGCCGTCGGTGCCATGCGCAAGACCGGGGCCGAGATCAGCGCCGAACTCACCCACGTCAACGGCAGCCCGGCGTTTCTGCTGCGTGTCGACGGCGAGCTCGACGGCGTCATGGCCGTGCGGGTCGGGGACGGCCGTATCACCGGCCTCTACTACGTCCGCAACCCGCACAAGCTGTCGCGCGTCGGGGGCGAGACCGCGTTCACCCGGTGAGCGGCCCGCTCATGACCGACTCGAGCTCCATCCTGCGGTTGACCAGGGCGTTCACAGTGTCGGCGAGGCTCACCCGGCGGCTGATGGCATGGTCGCTGAGGTGGCGGCCGGCCTCCGGGACCGAGATGCCGGCGTAGGCGGCGAGCATGCCCTTGGCGATCTCCAGGGTGGCCTTGGCGCCGAGGGCGCTCTGCACGCGGGTGATGACGTCGTCGCCGCGGGCCGGTTCCGTGGACCAGTGCAGCAGGGACAGCGCGGCGGAGTCGGCCGGCGCCTGTGCCAGGTGCGCGTCGTCCTCGGGCGGGGCGCCGACGGTGTGGGTCAGTCGTTCCGGATGTCCATGGTGCGCCCGATGATCGCCCGTGCGATCTCGGTCGTGGTGCGGCCCTGTGCGAAGGCCCGGGCGCGAAGGAGAAGTACGGCCTCGTCCGCCCCGACGCCGAGCTGGACCATGATCATCCCGGTGGCCTGGTGCACCTCCTCCCGGTCTGCTTGTGCCCCCTCCAGCCACGCTTCGACTCCGTTGGTCTCCGCAGAAGCCCGGTCGAGCGCAATCACGGCCAGGGTGACCGCGTCGGCGACCAGCAGCGCCCAGCCCGCCTGGTCCTCGCTCAACGAGCCCGTCACCCGCCGGTACAGATCCAGCGTGCCGAGAGGGGTGTCGGCGACCGTCAGCGGCAGCGAGAAGGCGGCCTGCGCGCCCGCCTTGGCGGCCTGGTCGCTGAACAACGGCCACCGGCGGGCGTCGGGCGCCCGGGTCAGATCCGTCGCGAACACCGGGGCGCGCAGCCGGACGGCCTCCGTACAGGGCCCCTCGCCCAGCGTGTACTGGATCTCGGCGATCCGGGTGGCGACGGCGTCGCTCGCGCACAGCACGACTCCGGTGTCCGCGTCACGTCCGTGGACGGACACCGACACGCCCGAGACCCACGGCAGCAGCGTCATGCAGGCCCGGCACAGCCCGTCGGGGGCCTCGGCGGGGGTCAGGCCGCGGACGCCGACGATGAGTTCCCGGGCGACGCGGGCGCGCCGGGCGTCGGTCTGCCGTTCGTAGTCGTCGTCCTCGAACTCGTCGTCACCGGCCACCGCCACCGCCCTCACCTCCCCGCGCCCTTGCCGACCACTGGTTCCACCGATCTTGTCCCACAGACCGCACTTGTGAGGTGGAAGCGACCGGCACGGCATCGGATGGCGGTCCTCCCCGCCCGAGTCTCCTGTGGCGAGGCCCGGAAAACCTGGCGGCCCGTGGTCACGGCGGGCGTTGTCAGTGGCTGCCCCTACGCTCGGCAGTGATGGCACAGGTGTGGCGATGTGTGGGGATGCGCTGGGCGGACGGCAGCCCGCAGCTGGTGTGGGACGGGGGACGGCGCAGTGCGCTGACCTGGGGGAAGACGGTGGCCTTCGGCGTGGAGGAAGAGGGTGGGCGGACCTGTGTGGGGGCGCGGGGGAATCCGTGTCCGGGGCGGACGCAGGTTCCGGCGCGCGGTACGGGCGCGCGGTGCGAGGAGTGCGCACGGCTGGAGCGGGCGCACTCCGTGGCCGCGGACACGATGGCCGACGACCCGCGGCCGTACCACGTGTATCTGGCGTGGTTCGGGCCGGGCCTGGTGAAGGTCGGGATCACCGCCGTCGAGCGCGGAGCCGCCCGGCTGCTGGAGCAGGGGGCCGTCTGCTTCAGCCGGCTCGGGACCGGACCGCTGATGGCGGCGCGGCGGACCGAGGAGCTGCTGCGGTCCGCGCTGGGTGTCCCGGACCGGATCGCGTACGCCGAGAAGCGGGCCGTTCGGGCGTGGCTGCCGCGTGACGCGGGCGAGCGGGCCGCCGAGGTCGTGGCCCTGCACGCGCGGGCCGTGGCGCTCGGCGGGTGGCCGGAGTCGCTGGCGCGCGAGCCGTGCCGGGTCGTCGATCACGCGGAGGCGTTCGGGCTGTCCCGGTTGTCCGCGCCCGTCGGGGAGGTGCGCGGGCTGGTCGCCGGAGGCGTGGTGCGGGGGGAGCTGGTCGGGGCGGCCGGGCCGGACCTGCATCTGCGCACGCCGCGCGGCGAGGTCGTCCTCGACACGCGGCTGCTGCCGGGGTGGGGGCTCGTTCCGGCGGCGCAGCGCGAACTGTCGGTGCCCGTCGTGCCGTTGAGGCGGGAGGCGCCCGCGCAGGACGGGTTGTTCTGACGGTGGGGCGAGGGGCCGGCCGACCGTGGGCCAAAGGGTCTGCCTGATCGTGGGCCGGGGTCTGTCTTCCCGTGCGGCAAGGTCTGTCCGACCGTTGGGTAAAAGGTCTGGTGGCCGCCGCCGGGAGCGATCACGCTTGGCCCATGAGCGATCCCCAGTCCCTTCCCGGGCACGGGCCCGTCCCCGTCCCCGCCCACGAACCGCCCTACTACGCCGTCGTCTTCACCTCCGTCCGGACGGCGGACGAGGACGGGGACGCCGAGACCGCCGAGCGGATGGAGGAACTCGTTGAAAAGGTGCCGGGATACCTCGGCATGGACCACGCCCGCAGCGCCGGTGGGCTGTCGATCACCGTCGGCTACTTCCAGGACGCCGCCGCCCTCGACGCCTGGCGCAGCGACCTCGAACACCGGCGGGCCCAGCAGCGCGGGCGCGCACAGTGGTACGACCGCTACACCCTGCACGTCGCCAAGGTGGAACGCAGCCACAGCTACGAACGTCCCGCCACCGGCTGACCGCACACCCGGCCCCGGCAGCGCAGGCAGGGCGCGGCCGAGCCTGTCAGCCCCCTGTGCGTTTCTCAGGAAAATCACAGACGGGCGAAAGCCTCCTCTCAGAGCTCCCGGACAGGGTGGTCACCATGACCACGACCTCGCCCCAGGGGCGCACCGAACTGCTGAGGCCGGACGGGAGCCCCGTCCGGGTGCTGGTGGTGGACGACGAGCTGTCGATCACCGAGCTGCTGTCGATGGCCCTGCGCTACGAGGGCTGGCAGATCCGCAGCGCGGGAGACGGGCACGGCGCGCTGCGGACCGCGCGGGAGTTCCGGCCCGACGCCGTCGTGCTCGACATGATGCTGCCCGACATGGACGGGCTGTCCGTCCTCGGACGGCTGCGCCGCGAGCTGCCGGACGTGCCCGTCCTCTTCCTGACCGCGAAGGACGCCGTCGAGGACCGCATCGCCGGTCTCACCGCGGGCGGCGACGACTACGTCACCAAGCCGTTCAGCCTGGAGGAGGTCGTGGCGCGGCTGCGCGGCCTCATCCGGCGGTCCGGCGCCGCCGACCGGCGCTCGGACTCCGTGCTCGTCGTCGGCGACCTCATGCTCGACGAGGACAGCCACGAGGTGTCCCGGGGCGGCGACCACATCCACCTCACCGCCACGGAGTTCGAGCTGCTGCGCTTCTTGATGCGCAATCCGCGGCGCGTGCTCAGCAAGGCGCAGATCCTGGACCGGGTCTGGTCCTACGACTTCGGCGGCCAGGCCAACGTCGTCGAGCTGTACATCTCCTACCTGCGGCGGAAGATCGACGCCGGGCGCGAGCCGATGATCCACACCCGGCGCGGCGCCGGCTACCTGATCAAGCCCGCGGTGTCATGAGCGCCCGGCGACGGCCGCGCACGCGGTGGCGGGGCCGACAGCCGCGCACCCTGCGGACGCGGCTCGTCGTGGCGTCGGTGACCCTGGTCGCCGTGGTGAGCACGGTGATCGGCACGGTGACCACCATCGCCCTGCGCCAGCACCTCATCGACCAGCTGGACGGCAAGGTCAAGGACATCGCCATGCGGGCGGCGGGCGGCCATCTGCCGGACCGGGCGGACAACCCGCCGCAGACACCCCTTCCGGCGAGCGAACGGATCGACCGGCTGGTCACGCAGGGGCCGGTCCAGCCGAAGACCATCGCCGCCTACGTCACCGGCTCCACCCTCACCAGCGCCGCCGTCGGCGAGCGCACCGACGACAGCAACGGCGCCTACAAGACCATGAACGCCGTCGCGCTGAACGCGGAGCAGAAGGCGGCCCTCGCCTCCGTCCCGAAGGACGACGGCACGCACTCCGTCGACGTGCCGGGCCTCGGCGAGTACCGCGCGCGGTACATCACCGGCTTCGACGGCGGCGAGTCGTACTACGTCGCCCTGCCCACCGCCGACGTGACCGGCACCGTCGACACCCTGGTCCTCGTCGAGGTCAGCGTCACCGCCGCCGGGCTCGTCGCCGCCGGGATCGCCGGTTTCGTGCTCGTCGGTGTCGCCACCCGCCCACTGCGCAAGGTCGCCGCGACCGCCACCCGGGTCTCCGAACTCCCCTTGCATTCCGGCGAGGTGAACCTCTCCGAACGCGTCCCGGAGTCCGAGTGCGACCCGCACAGCGAGGTCGGCCGGGTCGGCGCCGCCCTCAACCGCATGCTCGACCATGTGCACGGCGCCCTGCACGCCCGCCAGCAGAGCGAGACCCGGGTACGGCAGTTCGTGGCCGATGCCAGCCACGAGCTGCGCACCCCGCTCGCCTCCATCCGCGGGTACGCCGAGCTGACCCGGCGCGGCCGCGAACAGGTCGGCCCCGACACCCGGCACGCGCTCGGCCGTATCGAGTCCGAGGCCGGCCGGATGACCCTCCTCGTCGAGGACCTGCTGCTGCTCGCCCGCCTGGACGCCGGCCGGCCGCTGCGGTTCGAGCACACCGATCTCGTCCCGCTCGTCGTCGACACCGTCAGCGACGCCCGGGCCACCGGACGCGACCACGTGTGGCGCCTGGACCTGCCCGACGAACCCGTCCTGGTGTCCGCCGATCCCGCCCGGCTCCAGCAGGTGCTGGTCAACCTGCTCGCCAACGCCCGCACCCACACCCCGCCCGGCACGACGGTCACGGCGCGCGTGCGGGGAGCCGGGCCCTTCAGTTGCGTCGACGTGGAGGACGACGGTCCGGGCATCCCACCCGATCTGCTCCCGCACGTCTTCGAACGGTTCGCGCGCGGCGACTCGGCGCGTTCCCGCGCCACCGGCTCCACCGGGCTCGGGCTCGCCATCGTGCAGGCCGTCGCGAGCGCGCACGGCGGGGCCGTGAGTGTCGACAGCATGCCCGGCCGGACCGTGTTCACCGTGCACCTGCCCGCGTGCACCGGGCGGCCGGCGCAGGACTCACAGGCGCAGCACAGCGCCACCACACGGGTACAACAGGGCGCCTGACCACAGTCGTTCGCATGCGAACCGACTCTTCTCCCGGCACTCTGCCGGCGCGGGAGCACCTCCCGGCCGCGCCGGCCGGAACGCCTGTCCTGGACGTAGTGATCCCCGTCTACAACGAGGAGAAGGACCTCCGGCCGTGCGTCGAGCGACTGCACGAGCACCTCACCCGGACCTTCCCCTACGCGTTCCGCATCACCATCGCGGACAACGCGTCGACCGACACCACCCCGCAGGTGGCGGCCCGGCTGGGGGAGCGCCTGGCGCAGGTGCGGGTGGTCCGGCTGGACCTCAAGGGCCGCGGGCGGGCCCTGCGGACCGTCTGGTCCGCCTCGGACGCCCCCGTCCTCGCCTACATGGACGTCGATCTGTCCACCGACCTCAACGCGCTGCTGCCACTGGTCGCACCGCTCATCTCCGGCCACTCCGACCTCGCGATCGGCTCCCGGCTGAGCCGGAGCGCGCGGGTCGTGCGGGGCGCCAAACGTGAGTTCATCTCCCGCACCTACAACCTCATCCTGCGCGGCTCGCTCCAGGCCCGCTTCTCCGACGCGCAGTGCGGCTTCAAGGCCATCCGGAGGGAGGTCGCCCGGGTGCTGCTGCCGCTCGTCGAGGACAGCGGCTGGTTCTTCGACACCGAGATGCTGGTGCTCGCCGAGCGCGCCGGACTGCGCATCCACGAGGTGCCCGTCGACTGGGTCGACGACCCCGACTCGACCGTGCACATCGTCAGAACGGCGACCGACGACCTCAAGGGTGTGTGGCGGGTGGGCCGGGCACTGGCCACCGGGTCGCTGCCGCTGGACCGGCTCGCCCGGCCCTTCGGCGACGACCCGCGAGACCGCGACATCAAGGACGTCCCCACCGGACTCGCCCGCCAGCTCGTCGGCTTCCTCGTGGTCGGCGGCCTGTCCACCGTCTTCTACCTGCTGCTCTACAGCGGCCTGCGCACCGTCACCGGATCCCAGCTCGCCAACGCGCTGGCCCTGCTGGTCTCCGCGGTCGCCAACACCGCCGCCAACCGCAGGCTCACCTTCGGGGTGCGCGGCCGCGGCGGCGCCGTACGCCATCAGGCGCAGGGACTCGTCGTGTTCGGCATCGGGCTGGTGCTGACCAGCGGTTCGCTGGCCGCGCTCGGTGCGGCCACGACGCAGCCCGCGCACTCCACCGAGCTGGCCGTGCTGATCGCCGCCAACCTCGCGGCGACCGTGCTGCGCTTCCTGCTCTTCCGCGCGTGGGTGTTCCCGGACCGGGAGCCCACGCCCGTCCGCGCCGCAGACGCCGCGAACCCCGTCATGGGGGTCCCTCCGCTCGAGCGAAGCCGAGAGTGGGAGAGGGACGCCACCGTGCAGCTGCAGCCGGTGCACCCGTACGACACCGACCCGAGGGACCGCCGATGACCACCCACCGCGCCGACGACGTGGCCACCTGGGGCCCGCCCCCGACCGCTCCCCCCGGACCCGCCCCTTCCGCCGCGGAGTCCCCGGCGGCCGCTAAGCCCCCGGAGCGGCCGCAGGACCCGCGCTGGGCACGCCCGGCCTTCCTCGCCCTGCTGCTGGCGACCGGCCTGCTCTACCTGTACAACCTGAGCGCCTCCGGCTGGGCCAACTCCTTCTACTCGGCGGCGGTCCAGGCCGGCAGCAAGAGCTGGAAGGCGTTCTTCTTCGGCTCCCTCGACGCCGCGAACGCCATCACCGTCGACAAGCCCCCGGCCTCGCTCTGGCCGATGGAGCTGTCGGTGCGGATCTTCGGCCTGAACGCGTGGGCGATCCTCGTTCCCGAGGTGCTGATGGGCGTGGCCACCGTCGCGGTCGTGTACGCGGCGGTACGGCGCAGGTCCGGCCCGGCGGCCGGACTGCTCGCGGGCGCGGTGCTCGCGCTCACACCGGTCGCGGCGCTGATGTTCCGGTTCAACAACCCGGACGCGATGCTGGCGCTGCTCATGGCGATCGCCTGCCACCTCCTCGTCCGGGCGCTGGAGGACGGGCGCACCAAGTGGCTGGTGTGGGCCGGCGTCGCGATAGGTTTCGCGTTCCTCGCCAAGACCCTCCAGGCGTTCCTGATCCTGCCGCCGCTGGCGCTGGTGTACGCGGTGTGCGCGCCGGTGCGTCTCAGCAAGCGACTCGGCCAACTGGGTCTCGCCACCCTCGCGTTGGTCGTCTCCGGGGGCTGGTGGGTGGCGATCGTGGAGCTGTGGCCGGCGTCGTCCCGCCCGTACATCGGCGGCTCGCAGAACAACAGCTTCCTGGAGCTGACCTTCGGCTACAACGGGCTCGGCCGCATCAGCGGCGACGAGACCGGCAGTGTCGGCGCAGGCGGCGGTCCCGGTGGCGGCAACGGCGGCGGGATGTGGGGCGCGACCGGCTGGAACCGGATGTTCGACTCCGAGGTCGGCGGCCAGATCTCCTGGCTGCTGCCGACGGCGCTGATCCTGCTGGCGGCGGCGCTGTGGGCCACACGCGGGGCCCGCCGTACGTCGGTGACGCGGGGCGCGTTCCTGGTCTGGGGCGGCTCGCTCCTGACGACGACGGCTGTCTTCAGCTACATGGCGGGCATCTTCCACCAGTACTACACGGTGGCGCTCGCGCCCTACCTGGCGGCGGTCACCGGCATGGGCGCCGCCCTGCTGTGGGAGCGGCGCAGGGAGATCCGGGCCGCGCTCGTGCTCGCCGCGTCCGCGGTGGCGGCCGCGGTCTGGGGGTATGTGCTGCTCGACCGCACGCCGGACCATCTGCCCTGGCTGAAGTGGCTGGTGCTGGTCGGCGGCCTGACCGGGGCGCTCGGCCTGATCTTCGCGGGCCGTGTGACACGACAGCTCGCGCTCGCCGCGGCGGCCGTGAGCGTGCTGGCCGCGCTGGCCGGTCCGACGGCCTACACGCTGAGCACGGTCGGCTCCGCGCACACCGGCTCCATCCCGACGGCGGGCCCGGCGGGCGCGAGCATGAGGGGCGGCCGGGGCGGCCCCGGCGGCGGCATGCGCGGCGGCTTCCCCGGTGGCGTGATGCCGGGGCAGCAGGGCCGGCAAGGTCAGCAGGGCCAGGGCAACGGCTTCCCGGGCGGCGGCACGCCGGGCCAGAACCAGGGCCAGAACCAGGGCCAGGGCCAGAACCAGTTGCCGGGCGGCCGGAACGGCAACGGCTTCCCCGGCGGCCGTACGGGCGGCGAAGGCGGGATGGGCGGCGGCGCGGGCGGCCTGCTCAACGGTGCGAACGTCTCCCCCGCGGCCAAGAAGCTGCTGGAGACGGACGCCGCGAAGTACACCTGGGTCGCCGCGTCGATCGGCTCCCAGAACGCGGCGAGCTACCAGCTCTCCACCGGCGACCCGGTGATGGCGATCGGCGGCTTCAACGGCACCGACCCGTCGCCCACACTCGCCCAGTTCAAGGAGTACGTCCAGGAAGGGAAGATCCACTACTTCATCGCCGGAGGCATGGGAGGCATGGGAGGCATGGGCGGCGGCCACGGCACGTCGTCCCGGATCACCTCCTGGGTGCAGAGCACCTTCAAGAAGGTGACGGCCGGCTCGGCCACCTTCTACGACCTCACGCAGAAGCAGACCGGCTGAGGAGGGAACGCCGAGCGACGGACGATCCCGGGTGTGCACCGCACGGCGACCACCGTGGGGTGCACACCAGGGCACATGTCCGACCAGCGCTGTACCGGTGCTTTCCGCGCCGTGCGGTTCCCTCTTCGCCGCGATGGTCATGACTGCCTGCCCGGGTCCGCGAGGGACACGGGCCACAGAGCGGCACGTCCCCTCGCCCCTACAGTGGGGCCAGTGGCCGGAGTCTCAGGAGGATGCGCCGATGGTCAGGGCAGCGGATCGGCCGGCGCGGTACAGCGTGTGGCGGCAGGAGAAGCCACGGCGGGGCGGCCGGAGCGGCGGGCAGCTCTCCGGGCTCGACCGGGACCGGATCACCGAGGTCAGCGTGCGGCTGCTGGACGCCGAGGGCCTGGCGAAGTTCTCCATGCGCCGGCTGGCCGCCGAGCTGAACGTGACCGCGATGTCCGTGTACTGGTACGTCGACACCAAGGACGACCTGCTGGAACTCGCCCTCGACGCGGCGTACGGCGAGATGGAACTGCCCGACCCCACGGCGGCCGACGTCGACTGGCGTGCGCAACTGCGGGAACTGGCCGAGCAGTACCGCGCGGTGCTGGTGCGCCACCCGTGGGTGTCGCCGCTGGTCGGCCGGTACCTCAACATCGGGCCGAACCACCTGGCCTTCTCCCGGGTGGTGCAGCAGGTCGTGCGCCGCACCGGCCTGCCGCTCCACCGGCTCACCAGCACGATCTCGGCCGTCTTCCAGTTCGTGTACGGCTACGGCACGCTCGAGGGCCACTTCGACACGCGCAGCGCGACCCTCGGCATGTCCCGCGACGAGTACTTCCGGCACGCGGTCGCCGAGGTGAGCGAGACCCCGGCCTGCGCCGAGGTCCTCCAGGAGTCCAGGGAGCTCATGGAGGCCCGCGGCGGCGACACGGTCGAGGAGATGATGGAGCGTGACTTCACCTACGCGCTCGACCTGCTGATCGCGGGTATCGAGGCGCTGGTGGAACGCGGCTGAGAGGTCAGCTGTCCTGCTCCGCCAGCCGGGCCGGGAAACCGCCCGTGGCGATCGGTCCCCACCGTTGCGGCGTGATCCGGATGATCGACTTGCCCTGCTTGACCATGGCCTGCCGGTACTCGTCCCAGTCCGGGTGCTCCCCGGCGATGGTGCGGTAGTACTCCACGAGCGGCTCGACCGAGTCGGGCGCGTCGATCACCTCGGCGGTGCCGTCGATCTGCACCCACGGCCCGTTCCACTCGTCGCTCAGCACGACGACGGCGACCCGCGCGTCCCGCTTGGCGTTGCGGGTCTTGGCCCGCTCCGGATAGGTGGAGACCACGATCCGCCCGGAGTCGTCGACCCCGCAGGTCAGCGGGGACGCCTGGGGGCTGCCGTCAACGCGCCGGGTCAGCAGCAGGGCGCGATGACGGGGCCGTACGAAGTCCAGCAACTGCTCCAGCGATACGCGGGTGTTGGTCGCGATGTTCGGTGCCATGCCGCCAGCGTAGGCCGCGGGAGCCCGCATCTGCCTGACCCTGGCGTGCCTACGCCTGCGGCAGGGTGTCGCCCTGGACCGCCTGGATGTCCAGCTCCACCTTCAGGGTGGTGCCGATGGCGGCGATGCCCGCCTGGAGGACCTGGTTGTAGTTCATCGCGAAGTCCTCGCGGTGCAGTTCGGTCGTGGCGCGGAACGCGGCGCGGGTCCCGCCCCAGGGGTCGGCGCCGGAGCCGAGGTAGGCGAGGTCCAGGTCGACCGGGCGCAGCACACCGTGCATGCCCAGCTCGCCGTGGACGGTCCAGCGGTCCGGCCCGGCGGCGGTCAGACCCGTCGACCGGAAGGTGATCTCCGGATACGTCCCGACGTCCAGGAAGTCCGGCGAGCGCAGATGGTCGTCGCGCATCTTGTTGCCCGTGTCGATGGACGCGGCCTGGATGACGGCCTCGACCCGCGACTTGGTCACGTCGTCCGCGGCGATCTCGATGCCCCCGGCGAAGTCGGTGAAGCGGCCGCGCACGCTGGAGATGCCCAGGTGCTGGGCGACGGCGCCCACGGAGGAGTGGACCGGGTCGATCGTCCACGGTCCGGGCGGCGGCAGTTCGGTGCCGCCCTGCCGGGCCAGCGTCACCGTGCCCACCTCGGCGCGTCCGCTCGCGGTGACGATCGCGCTGGAGGCGGCCGGCGCGTAGCCGACGGCGGTGACGATGACGGTGTACGCCCCGGGGGCCAGGGCCACCTCGTCACGTACGGCGCCCTCGGCGTCGGCCTCGGCGCGCAGCACCTGTGCGCCGGTCATGTCGGTCACCGTGACGACCGCGTGCGACACGGCCCATCCGTCCCGGGTGCGGATCCTCGCGGTCAGTCCCATCCCGTTTCTTCTCCCTGCGAAGCTGTGCAGATCGGTCATAAGAGTCCGGCCCGCGGCGGGCGCCACCTCTGGGTCTCAGGGCGCGCCCGCCGCGGGCCGGGGCCGGACTACTCGCCGGGGTGGGCGAGTTCGATGTCGTGGCCGTCCACGCCGCCGTTCACGGTGAGGGCGGTGGCCACCGGCGGGTAGCCGGTCGCGATGACGGTGTACTCGCCGCTGTCCAGGTCGGTGAAGGCGTACGCCCCGTCCGATCCGGTGGTCGCGGTGGAGACGACGTTGCCGGCGGCGTCGACCAGGGTCACCCGGGCGTCGGCCAGCGGGCCGTGCGGCGCCCGGACGACGCCCTGGACCTGGGAGCCGGTCTCCAGGTCGACCTCGACACGGGTCACGCCGGTGGCGCCGACCTCGACGGGCAGCGCGCGCGGCCGGTAACCGGCGGCGTTGACCGCGATGGTCACCGTGCCCGGGACCAGCTCCGCGAAGGAGAACTCGCCCTGCTCGCCGGTGGTGGCGCTGGCCAGCAGATCACCACGCACATCGGTGACGATGACCATCGCGTCCTCGACCGGCTGTGCCGACCCGACGGCCCGCACCACACCGGTCAGACCGCTGGTGCCGCTGAGCAGGATGTCGTAGGCGACGGGCTCCTCGCCCACCACGATGGTGGAGGCCTGCGGCTGGAAGCCGTCGGCGGAGGCGATCAGGACGTAACTCCCGGCGCCGGGCGCGTGGACCGCGTAGGAGCCGTCGGCCTGCGCCACCGAGCGGCCGAGCTGCCGGCCGGCCAGCGAGATCAGCGTGACGGCGGCCTGCGGGACGGGCGCGCTCTCGGCGCCCCGCACGGAGCCGCGGACCGGGATGCCGCCCGAGGCGGGCTCGTCCCGCTCGATGGTGGCGACGGCGGCGAGCCTCTGCGTGCCGTCCGTCGCGGCCTCGGTGTCCGAGGCGGCGGACGCCCAGCTCGGGGTCTTCCCCTGGACCGGGGTGGCGGTGGCCTCGGCGACGACCGGGGCGGCAGCGGGGGCCGCGGCCTCGGTGTTCGCCTGGGCGGCCTGGGCCAGGGCACCGCTGGTCCGCAGTGGGACCTCCTTGATGAACAGGGTCACGAGGAAGGCGAGGAACGCGATCGGAGCGACGTACAGGAAGATGTCGCCGATGCCGTGTCCGTAGGCCCCCTCCAGCCAGGTGCGGATGTGGGCGGGCAGCGCGTCCATGTCGGGCAGCGTGCTGCCGCCGGCGGCCTTGGCCGCGGCCATCTGCTCCTTGGGGCTGAGCTGGCCGATGGTGTCCTTGGCGTAGTGGCTGATGCGGGTGGTCATCACGGAGCCCAGCACGGAGACGCCGACCGCACCGCCGAGGGAGCGGAAGAAGGTGACCGTGGAGGACGCGGCGCCGAGGTCGCTCGGGGCGACCTGGTTCTGCGTGGACAGCACCAGGTTCTGCATCATCATGCCGACGCCGAGACCCATCAGCGCCATGAAGATCGCCAGGTGCCAGTACGGGGTGTCGTAGCGCATGGTGCCCAGCAGGCCCAGGCCCGCCGTCAGCAGCACACCGCCGGCCACCAGCCAGGCCTTCCACTTGCCGGTGCGGGTGATGACCTGACCGGAGACCGTGGACGAGACGAACAGGCCGCCGATCATCGGGATGGTCATGACGCCGGACATCGTCGGCGACTTGTCCCGGGCCAGCTGGAAGTACTGGCTGAAGAAGACGGTGCCCGCGAACATCGCGATACCGACGAACAGCGAGGCCAGCGAGGCCAGCGTGATGGTGCGGTTCTTGAACAGGCGCAGCGGGATGATCGGCTCGCTGGCCTTGGTCTCGGTGAAGACGAACAGCAGGGTGAGCAGGATCGAGCCGCCGACCATCACACCGGTCTGCCACGACATCCAGTCGTACTTGTCGTCGGCGAAGGTGACCCAGACCAGCAGCAGGCAGACGGCCGCGGTGATGAAGAAGGCACCGGCCCAGTCGACCTTGACCTTGCGCTTGGTCTCCGGCAGGTGCAGCGTCTTCTGCAGCACGAGCAGGGCGATCAGCGCGAACGGCACACCGACGTACAGGCACCAGCGCCAGCCGAGCCAGTCGGTGTCGGTGATGACACCACCGATGAGCGGACCGCCGACGGTGGCGACGGCGAAGGTCGCGCCCAGGTAACCGGAGTAACGGCCGCGCTCACGCGGGGAGATCATCGCGGCCATGATGATCTGCGCCAGGGCGGACAGACCACCGGCGCCGATACCCTGCACGGCACGCGCGGTGATCAGCATGCCGGGGTTCTGCGCCAGACCGGCGACGACCGAGCCCGCGATGTAGACCACGAGCGCTATCTGGACCAGCGCCTTCTTGCTGACCAGGTCGGCGAGCTTGCCCCACAGGGGAGTGGTGGCCGTCATCGCCAGCAGCGAGGCGGTGACGACCCAGGTGTACGCGCTCTGACCGCCGCCGAGGTCCGTGATGATCTCGGGCAGGGCGTTGGAGACGATGGTGGAGGACAGGATGGCGGCGAACATGCCGAGCAGCAGCCCGGAGAGCGCCTCCATGATCTGCCGGTGCGACATCGGAGCGTGGTCGCCGGCGGCGCCTCCCCCGTGCTTGGCATGAGCCCGCACACCGGCTGGTGTGGTCGTTGCCATGGGCTTCCTTTACTTACGTGCTTGCGGGTGTACGGGTTGTCGTCTCGAACACGGGCGGCGGTGCGGGCGGCCCGAGGGAAGGGGGTCCCCCCTGCTCGAGCGCAGCCGAGAGCTTGGGGGAGCGGCAGTCGTCGAAGCTGGCCCGCAGCCGTTGCATCAGCCGGGTGAGCTGGGCGACCTCCTCGTCGCTCCAGTCGCCGAGCCGCTCGGCCAGCATCCGAGTGGTGGCCCGGGACATGTCGTCGAGCTTGCGGTTCCCCTCCGGGGTGAGCCGCACGATGCGCGACCGCTTGTCCGCCGGGTCAGGGGAGCGCTCGATCCAGCCCCGCTCGGCCACGTGCGCCACATGGCGGCTGGTGACCGACATGTCCACCGCGAGCAGCTCCGCGAGCTTGCTCATGCGCATGTCGCCGTACCGGCCCAGCAGCGTCAGCACGGCGGCCGAGCCGCTCGGGCAGTCGGACGGCAGGATCCGTCCCAGCTCCCTTTTGACGGCGCCGAAGGCGCTGAACTGACGGATCAGCTCCTCGTACTGCGCCTTTGCGGCCATCACGCCTCCTGTGTTCGTTGCTTAGGGCAACCATAGGCTTGGTTGGTTGCCGCAGGCAAATAAAACGGAGACGCCTTGCATAAAAACTTGGCAAAGACAAGTATTGCGGAAGCAAGCGCGCAGGTGAGGTCGGCCGCGAGGGGGCTCCGCCCCGCACTTGGGCCGCACGGCCTCATTCGCTAGTGTCTCGGGCCATGGCTAACACCCAGGGCCCCCAGGGCAATTACGACCCGGCCGGCAGCACCCAGATGTTCCGCGCGTTCGTCGAGGACGAGGCTCCCCAGGGCCGCCAGCAGCAGGCCGCCACGGCGTCCTCCGGCCCCCGCATCGGCCTGATCATCGGCGTGATCGCAGCGGTGGTGATCGTGGCGGCGGTGGCCTGGCTGGCCCTGAAGTAACGACGTCGGCCGACGGGGGCGGGAAACGGGGCTCGGTGTTTCGTGTTGCCCGGCGTGGGTGCAGTCGCCCGCGGCGGGAAGGGGGACGGGGCGGGGGGTGTCCGCCCGCAGCGGCCGGCACCGGGCAACGGTGCCCTTCTGAGATGCGGGCGGCCGGGCCGAGGACGGACCCCCCACCCCGGCCCCGACCCGCAACGCAGGCGAAACACCAGCCACCCACACACCGCAACGGGCCGCCGCAGGCGTAAAGAGGGGCGCGGGGCTGTATTCGACATGCGGCTCCGCCGCGTGGCCGCGACCAGCCCCCACGCACCCGCAGACGAACGACGACCTCAGTCCGAGATAAGCCCTTCCCGCAGCTGCGCCAACGTCCGCGTAAGCAACCGCGACACATGCATCTGCGAGATACCGACTTCCTCACCGATCTGCGACTGCGTCATGTTCGCGAAGAACCGCAGCATGATGATCCGCCGCTCCCGAGGCGGAAGCTTGGCCAGCAGCGGCTTGAGCGACTCCCGGTACTCCACACCCTCCAGCGCGGTGTCCTCGTAACCGAGCCGATCGGCCAGCGACCCCTCGCCGCCGTCGTCCTCGGGCGCCGGCGAGTCCAGCGAGGACGCCGTGTACGCGTTGCCCACCGCCAGCCCGTCGACGACGTCCTCCTCGGACACCCCGAGCACGGCGGCGAGTTCGGCGACGGTCGGAGACCGGTCCAGCTTCTGTGACAGCTCGTCACTGGCCTTGGTCAGCGCCAGCCGCAGCTCCTGCAGCCGCCGCGGCACCCGTACCGACCACGACGTGTCCCGGAAGAACCGCTTGATCTCCCCGACGACCGTCGGCATCGCGAACGTCGGGAACTCCACGCCCCGTTCGCAGTCGAACCGGTCGATCGCCTTGATCAGGCCGATGGTGCCGACCTGGACGATGTCCTCCATCGGCTCGTTGCGGGAGCGGAACCGCGCGGCCGCGTACCGCACCAGCGGCAGGTTGAGCTCGATCAGGGTGTCCCGGACGTACGCCCGCTCGGGGCTGTTCTCGTCGAGGGCGGCGAGCCGCAGGAACAGGGAACGGGACAGCGTGCGGGTGTCGATGTCCCCGGAGACCGGCGGGGCCGCGGGGGGCTCCGTCGGCAGGGCGGGGGCCGGCACGGCCTCGAGGGCCGAGGCGTCATCGAGAGCGTCGAGCGTCTCCGGAGCTGTCTCGCTCTTCGTGAGCGTGAGCACCTTCGAGCTGCCCTGGTCTGCGGACATGCCACCCCCTTTGGGTCGCGGGACGGTCGAGGCGGACGCTCCCACAGAAGGAACGCAGCCTTCACCTGAATACCGGAGGCGGAGCTCCGGCAAACGCGCTTCCCGCAGAATGTCACATGTCGGCAACGCGCCGTAGTGACATGTCGACATCTGAGATGCGAATCGCCCCTGGAAACAGGGCGTCTGACGGTCTGTCGGCCCGGAACCACGGCCATCCGCGCTGATGAGCGATTCGCTCGCGACGGTGAGGGCTCGCTCCCGCATTCGGTTGTGCGCCGGTAGCGCGAACGGGTGACGAAAACACCCCGAACCCTCACTCCGCCCCGTCTGTCCCCGTCTCCGCCCCGAAGCCCGCGGAGCGGCTACGCCTCGATCCGGTTGGCCGACCGCAGCCGCTGAAAGGAACGCGCCAGCAGCCGGGACACATGCATCTGCGAGACCCCGAGCTCGGCGCTGATCTGTGACTGGGTGAGGTTGCTGTAGTACCGCAGCAGCAGAATGCGCTGCTCCCGCTCGGGGAGCTGCACCAGCAGATGCCGTACGAGATCGCGGTGCTCGACGCCGTCCAGCGCCGGGTCCTCGTAGCCGAGCCGGTCGAGCAGCCCGGGCAGCCCGTCGCCCTCCTGCGCGGCCTCCAGCGAGGTGGCGTGGTACGACCGCCCGGCCTCGATGCAGGACAGCACCTCGTCCTCGCTGATGCGCAGCCGCTCGGCGATCTCGGCGGTGGAGGGGGTGCGCCCGAACGCGGTGGTCAGATCCTCGGTGGCGCTGTTGACCTGCACCCACAGCTCGTGCAGCCGGCGCGGTACGTGGACGGTGCGGACGTTGTCGCGGAAGTAGCGCTTGATCTCGCCGATGACCGTGGGCATCGCGAAGGTCGGGAACTGCACGCCCCGGTCCGGGTCGAACCGGTCGATGGCGTTGATCAGCCCGATGGTGCCGACCTGGACGACGTCCTCCATGGGTTCGTTGCGGGAGCGGAAGCGGGCTGCGGCGTAGCGCACGAGCGGGAGGTTGGCCTCGATCAGCGCCCCGCGTACCCGGTTGTGCTCCGGCGTGCCCGGCGTGAGCTCCTTCAGCTGCGCGAAGAGCACCTGGGTCAGTGCCCGGGTGTCGGCGCCCCGGCTGCGCCGCGGGGCGGCCTCCTGGGGCGGTGCTTGAGGCGCAGTACTGGCCGGCACGGTCAACTCCACCTCTTCATCCGTCGCTCATCCGTCAACTCATCCGTCAAAAGCGGTCATAGCATCACAAGACATGTCCACTGTGTGCAAGCACCGCATATCTACGTGTTGAGGTAAGAGGTGGTGCATAAAATGACAAAAACCCCACGCCTGTGACGGGTGCGGGGTTGTCGGCGTGGGGCCGGTCGGCTCAGTACGCGTAGTCGGCGATCACCCACGTGGCGAACTCGCGCCACAGGGCCACGCCCGCCTGGTGTTCGGGGTGCTCGACGTAGCGGCGCAGTGCCTCGGCGTCGTCGAAGCCGGAGTTGATCGCGAAGTCGTAGGCGATGGGGCGGTCGCTGATGTTCCAGCCGAGCTCCCAGAAGCGGATCTCGGGGATCTTGCCGTCGAGCGCCTGGAAGGCCTCGACGCCCTTCACGACCCGCGGGTCGTCGCGCTCGACGCCCTCGTTGAGCTTGAAGAGAACCAGGTGGCGGATCATGGGTACTCCCGGGTGTCAGCCCTTGCCTCCATGGGCGACCCACGTCATGAAGTCACCGATGGCCTTGGCGGCGTCCGATATGCCCTCGAACCCTATCTGGACGTAGTCCGCGGCCTTGGCCGGGTCTGTGATGATCACGTACAGCGCGAAGACCACGAGCGCATAGACGGCGATCTTCTTCGCGTTCACCGCCATCGCGGCCTCCCTGTCACCGACGTGCCCTGAGGGTCCCCTGTTGCCGGCGGTGAGTGTAACTTCACGCGTATGCACGGGCGACCGAAGGGGGCGTGGGCATGGCCACCGTCGAGGACGTACGGCGCCTGGCGCTGGCGTTGCCGCGCACCGAGGAGCATCTGGTCCGGGACCGGGTGAAGTTCCGCATCGGACGGATCGTCTACCTGGCACTCTCCCGGGACGAGACGGTCCTGGGCTTCGCGTTCCCGAAGGAGGAGCGGGCCGCGCTGGTCGCCTCCGAGCCGGAGAAGTTCTCCCTGCCCCGCGCGTCAGACCTGCGCTACCACTGGGCCGAGGCCCGGCTCGCCTCGCTCGCGCCGGACGAGCTGGCGGAACTGGTCACGGAGGCCTGGCGCATGTGCGTCCCGGCGAGCGTGGCCCGTGCGCACCTGGGCGCCGCCTGAAGCGCGAAAGCGGAACACCAAAGCGGCACACGAAAACAGAGCAGGAAAGCAGAACACCCCCTGTCCGTGATCCCACGGTCAGAGGGTGTTGTCAGCGGTAGCGGAGGGATTTGAACCCTCGGTGACTTGCGCCACACTCGCTTTCGAGGCGAGCTCCTTCGGCCGCTCGGACACGCTACCGAGGGAGACCTTACAGCACGGCGCCCCGTGGATCGAAATCGGTATTCAGCGAGCGCGGAAGAACTCCGTGAGCTGCCGCGCGCACTCCTCCGCCAGCACGCCCTCGATCACCTCGGGCCGGTGGTTGAGCCGACGGTCCCGGACCACGTCCCACAGGGAGCCGGCCGCGCCCGCCTTGTCGTCCCGGGCGCCGTAGACCACTCGGTCCACCCGGGACTGGACGATCGCGCCCGCGCACATCGTGCACGGCTCCAGTGTCACGACGAGCGTGCAGCCGGTCAGCCGCCACTCGCCGAGCCGCTCCGCCGCCCGCCGGATCGCGAGGATCTCGGCGTGCCCGGTCGGGTCGCCGGTGACCTCGCGCTCGTTGTGCCCCGTGCCGAGCACGCTGGTGCCGTCGGGCGCGAGCACGAGCGCGCCGACGGGCACGTCACCGTCCCGGGCGGCCCGCTCCGCCTCGTCCAGGGCGAGCCGCATCGCGGCCCGCCAGCGGTCGCGCACCGGGTCCGGGGCCGGCGTGGTGTCGTACCGGGCGGTCAGCGAACGGCCTCCAGCATCTCCGAGGCGCCCAGGGCGTCGGCGATCTCCGACAGCGCGTCGCCGTCCAGGGCCAGCAACTCCTTGCCGCTGACGCCCAGGTCGTCCAGGATCGCTGCGTCGCCCACCGGACCGCTGGGCACGGAGCCGACGCCGCCGACCTCGTCACCGGCGACGGCGTCCTCGGGCTCGCCGTCCTCGGTGCCGTCCAGATCCAGGGAGTCCAGGTCGGTGTCGTCGTCACCACCTGGCTCCCGGCCCAGCAACTCGTCGGTGAGCAGCAGCTCGCCGTAGGAGCTGCGGGCGGCGACGGCGGCGTTCGAGACGAAGACCCGCGGGTCCTCCTCGCCGTCCACCCGGACGACGCCGAACCACGCGTCCTCCTGCTCGATCAGGACGAGCACCGTGTCCTCGTCAGGAGAGGCTTGCCGGGCCAGGTCGGCCAGATCCGGCAGGGTCTCCACATCGTCGAGCTCTGTGTCGCTCGCTTCCCACCCGTCTTCGGTGCGCGCGAGCAGTGCGGTGAAGTACACCGTGACTCTCCCACTGGTCTTAGGCGTGCCGGTTGGGGGTCCCCCCGGCGGAGGTTACGGACGGGGAGAAGCTCGGGCTCCGAGCCCCACCCACTCGGAATCGTGGCAGAAACAAGGCGTTCAGGGGACGTCTTCGGCTCCCTGTGTCCGGCAGTTTTGCACGCGGGTCCGCGGGCACGTCCGTCCGGACTCACCTGGACACTCGTCGCCGCCATCTGCGGATCGTACGCGGGTTTTCACATCTCCTCCGCATGCCCACCCCGGCAACGCGCGCACGGCCCACGGATCTTCCCGCATGCGGCCCGCATCCGCGACGCGCGTGCGCGGCCACCGGCGGAACGCGCGGTCCGCTCACGGCAGTCACCGGAACAGAAGTCACCGGTACGGCGCGTCGGGCGCCCGCGGTCTCACCGGGTACGGCGCGTCGCTCGCCCCGCCGGGCTCAGCGCTACGGCGCGTCGTGCGCCCGCGTGGGGCGCCGGCGGAAGCGCGGTGCGCTCGCGCGGCTCACCAGCGGAACGTGCGCATGCGCATCGCGTGGCGCAGCCGGGCCACCTTGGCGCGGCGGGGCTGCACCCGGTCGCGCAGCTCCCGCGCCTCGGCCAGGTCCCGCAGGAACTGGGCGCGGCGGCGGCGCCGCTCCGTGTCCGTCTCGGGCGAGTCCCGCTGCGGGGGCTCCGGTTCGTTTCTGGACGCGCGGTCGGGTTTGTCGGGTTCAGACAGGTCAGCCATGAGATCACCACCCCCGGTCCGTCCCCACCACCTTCCCCCCGGTAGGCGGTCCGATGCCAGCAGGCGGAAGAAAACGATCCGCAAAGGCTCACGCAGCGTGCGGACGCCGGGGCCGGGGCGCCCGGTTACTGTTGTGGACATGCGTCTCCACGTCGTCGACCACCCCCTGGTCGCCCACAAGCTCACCACGCTGCGCGACCAGCGCACCGACTCCGCGACCTTCCGCCGGCTCGCCGACGAACTGGTCACCCTGCTCGCCTACGAGGCGACCCGGGACGTGCGCACCGAGGCGGTCGACATCCAGACCCCCGTGGCCCGGACCACCGGTGTGAAGCTGGCCCGGCCGCGTCCGCTGGTGGTGCCGATCCTGCGGGCCGGCCTCGGCATGCTGGACGGCATGGTCCGGCTGCTGCCGACCGCCGAGGTCGGCTTCCTCGGCATGATCCGCAACGAGGAGACGCTGCAGGCCTCGACCTACGCCACGCGGATGCCGGAAGACCTCTCCGGCCGCCAGGTGTACGTGCTGGACCCGATGCTGGCCACGGGCGGCACCCTCGTCGCCGCGATCCGCGAGCTGATCAAGCGCGGTGCCGACGACGTCACGGCCGTCGTGCTGCTGGCTGCCCCCGAGGGCGTCGAGATCATGGAGCGCGAGCTGGCCGGCACACCGGTCACGGTGGTCACGGCCGCGGTCGACGACCACCTCAACGAACACGGCTACATCATCCCGGGCCTCGGCGACGCGGGCGACCGGCTGTACGGGTCGGCGGAGTAACATCACCCGCCCAGCCGCCGAGCGCCGAGCGACACCGGGTGCTCAGCCGCAGGGAGGCTGCTGAGCGACGCGGTCCGGCGAAGCGTTCAGCAGCCCTTCTTCGTCCCGGTCGCCGCCGGAGCCCTGAGCTTCGCCAGGGCCTGGTCGGCGGCCGGCTTGGCGTCGAGGGACTTGAAGGTGTTGCCGAGGATGAGGTCAATCGCCGGGCCCTTGCGGGCGGCGTCGGTGCGGCGCTCGGCACCGGCCAGCTGCGTGGCCAGCACCGGGAGCGAGCTGTTCAGGGACGACGCCGGGCCCACCAGCACCGCGGTGCCGGGGACCTTCTTGTCGTACTGCTTGCTCGCGTTGCCCACCTCGCCGATGCGGAAGCCGCGCTTCTTCAGCTCGTCGGCGGTCTGCTTGGCGAGCCCGCTGCGGGGCGTCGCGTTGAACACGTTGACGGTGATCACACCCGGTGCCGGCAGCGCGGCGGTGGTCCCGGGCGACGCGCTCGCCTCGGCCGCGCAGGCCGCCTTGGTGCCGGCGGCCGTGGTCTTCTTGCCGCCGCCGGTGAAGACGTCGATGAGCTGCAGCGTGCCCCAGCCGATCAGCCCGAGCGCGGCGACACAGGCGACGCCGAGGAACACGAGCCTGCCGCGCCGCCGCGGGGGGCGCATGCGCGGGTACTTGTCTCCCGTGATCCGGTATTTACCGCCCATGCCGGGGGGAGTCAGCATGCTCATGGGCGCAGCGTAGTGCGCCCGGGCGGTGATTCCTACTAGATGATCATTCGATCCGCCCAGGAGAACCCGAAAGGGCCAAACCGTAACCGGACGGAGTTCCTCCGACGGGTCGGTCACCGCTCCCGGGCGCTCGTCAGTCCAGTTCCAGGACGCGCGCGTGCAGCACCTGGCGCTGCTGGAGCGCGGCGCGGACCGCGCGGTGCAGACCGTCCTCCAGGTACAGGTCGCCCTGCCACTTCACGACGTGCGCGAAGAGGTCGCCGTAGAACGTCGAGTCCTCGGCGAGCAGGGTCTCCAGGTCGAGCTGCTGCTTGGTGGTCACCAGCTGATCGAGGCGGACCGGGCGCGGCGCGACGTCCGCCCACTGCCGGGTGCTTTCCCGGCCGTGGTCGGGGTACGGCCGGCCGTTTCCGATGCGCTTGAAGATCACACGGAAAGCCTACCGGTCCTGGCGTTCCGGGCGCAGCCATGGAGGCGGAGTGCGACGCTGGAAAAGATGTTGCATAACCGAGCGAAACGGAAACGAGGGGTCGGTCGATGAGCAGCCGTGACGAGCCCCGCGCGGCAGGCGCGAACACCCGTTCCGATGACGCCGCTTCCGGTGACACCCTCTCCTCGCTCCCCGCCCATGCCGCCGGGATCGCCGCCGGGTACGCCTTCACCGGCCCCGCGCTCGACCTCGGCGCCCTGCTGTGGGACGGCGCCTGTCTGCCCGACGCGCCGGTGCGTATCCCGCTGCCCGTGCTCAACCGGCACGGTCTGGTCGCCGGCGCCACCGGCACCGGCAAGACCAAGACGCTCCAGCTCATCGCCGAGCAGCTGTCCGCGCAGGGCGTGCCCGTCTTCCTCGCCGACATCAAGGGCGACCTGTCCGGGATCGCCGCGCCCGGACTCGCGGGCGACAAGGTCCGCTCCCGCGCGGCCGAGGTCCGCCAGGAGTGGACGGCGACCGGCTTCCCCGCGGAGTTCTACGCGCTCGGCGGCCAGGGCCACGGCATTCCCGTACGGGCCACGGTCACCAGCTTCGGTCCCGTGCTGCTGGCTAAGGTGCTGCGGCTCAACCAGACCCAGGAGCAGTCCCTCGGCCTGATCTTCCACTACGCCGACACCAAGGGCCTGGAGCTGATCGACCTCAAGGACCTGCGCGCGGTCGTCGCCTTCCTGACCTCCGACGAGGGCAAGGCGGAGCTGAAGAACATCGGCGGGCTGTCCACCGCCACCGCCGGGGTGATCCTGCGGTCCCTGACGGCCTTCGAGGCGCAGGGCATGGCCGACTTCTTCGGTGAGCCGGAGTTCGGCACGAGCGAGCTGCTGCGGACGGTGGACGACGGGCGGGGTGTCGTCTCGGTACTGGAGCTGCCCGCCGTACAGGACAAGCCGCAGCTGTTCTCGACCTTCCTGATGTGGCTGCTCGCCGATCTCTTCCACGATCTGCCGGAGATCGGTGACGCCGACAAGCCGAAGCTGGTGTTCTTCTTCGACGAGGCGCATCTGCTGTTCCACGACGCCTCGAAGGCGTTCCTGGAGTCGATCACGCAGACCGTGCGGCTGATTCGCTCGAAAGGGGTCGGCGTCTTCTTCGTCACGCAGACCCCGAAGGACGTACCCGGCGACGTCCTCGCCCAGCTCGGCAACCGTATTCAGCACGCGCTGCGGGCCTTCACGCCGGAGGATCAGAAGGCGCTGAAGGCGACCGTGCGGACCTTTCCGGACTCCCCTTACGACCTGGAGGAGCTGCTCACCGGGCTGGGTACCGGGGAGGCGGTCGTGACGGTGCTGAGCGAGAAGGGCGCGCCCACGCCGGTCGCGGCGACGCGGCTGCGGGCGCCGGAGTCGCTGATGGCGCCCTACGAGACGGAAGCGCTCGACCGGGCGGTGACGTCGTCGCCGCTGTACGGGCGTTATGCACAGGCTGTGGATCGCGAGTCGGCGTACGAGAAGCTGGCTGATGCGCGGGCGGGGGGTGCGGCAGCCGGGGGGCCGGGGGGTGCGGCATCCGGCCGCCCGGCGCACAAGGATGAGCGGCGGGATGAGTCGCGGGATGAGCCCTCGGTGATCGAGCAGGTCGTGGGCAGCGGCATGTTCAAGTCTCTGGCGCGGTCCGTGGGCACGCAGGTCGGGCGGGAGATCACCCGGTCCCTCTTCGGTACGGCTCGGCGGAGGCGGTAGTCCCACGCTGCCCCGCCGGGGGCCGGTGCCGCTCGGGCTACGTCCTCTGCTTCTTCGCTTGCTTCTCCGCCTTCGCCGCGGCCTTCATCTCCTGTTTGTGGGCGCGGACCTTCGCCAGGGACTCCGGGCCCGTGATGTCGGCGACGGAACGGAAGGACTTCGGTTGGCCGTAGCTGCCGGCGGCCTCCTGCCAGCCGATGGGGCGTACGCCGAGCTGCTTGCCCAGGAGGGCGAGGAAGATCTGTGCCTTCTGCTTGCCGAAGCCGGGGAGTTCCTCGAGGCGGCGCAGCAGCTCGCGGCCGTCGTCGACGCCCTTCCAGACGAGTTCGGCGTTGCCGTCGTAGTGGTCGACGAGGTACTGGCACAGCTGCTGGATGCGCTTGGCCATGGAGCCCGGGTAGCGGTGCACGGCCGGCTTCTCGGAGAGCAGGGCGGCGAAGGCCTCCGGGTCGGTGGCGGCGATGTCGTGGGCGTCGAGGTCGTCGGTGCCGAGGCGGTCGGCGATGGTCCGGGGGCCCTTGAACGCCCACTCCATCGGGATCTGCTGGTCCAGCAGCATCCCGGTCAGCGCGGCGAGCGGTGAGCGGCCGAGGAGTGCGTCGGCGTTGGCGTCTTGGGCGAGGTGGAGGGTGACGTCCATGTCTTTGATGATGTCGCGTGGGGGATGTTTTGGCGCGGGGGGGGGGGCGTGTTCGGGTGTCGTTCGTCCGCGGGTGCGTGGGGGCTGGTCGCGCAGTTCGCCGCGCCCCTTCTTGTACCTGCGGCGGCCCCTTGCTGTCCGGTGGGGGCTGGTGTCTCGCCTGAGGTGCGTTGTGGGTCGGGGCCTGGGGTGGGGGGTGTCCGTCCTCGGTCCGGCCACCCGTTTCCGACGGGGGCGCTTTTGCCCGGTGCGGCCGCTGCGGGCGGACACCCCCCACCCCGTCCCCAAGCCGCCGTCCTGCGTAGCTGCGGGCAGTCCCACAGCGCAGGCATCGGTCAACCCACCGGACGGGTGCCTCCTCGCCGTTCAAGTACGATCCCCGCAACAGGTTAGTTAGGTGAGGCTAACCTAAAATAGAAGGGCTACAGGGTGAGAACCGCACTGCACCGCGACGCCTGGGGCATCCCCCACCTCCGCGCCCCCGGCGTTCTCGCGCTCGCCCGGGCCCAGGGGCTGGTCACCGCTCGTGACCGGTCCTGGCAGCTGGAGATCGAGCGGCATCGGGCGCAGGGCACCTCCGCGGCCTTCCTCGGTCCCGGCGCGCTGGACTGGGACCGGTTCGCCCGGCGGGTGCGGCTCGCCGACACCGCCCGCCGGTGCTTCACCGCCCTGGAAAAGCGCGATCCCGAGAGCGCGGAGTGGGTGCGCGCCTACGTCGACGGCGTGAACGAGGGGCTGTGGGCCGGTGAGGAGTTCCGGCGGGTCGGGCTCTCGACGGGGCGGTGGGAGCCCTGGACCCCGCTGGCCGTCTGGCTGTCCACTCATATTCTGTTCGCCGGTTTTCCCGCCAAGTTGTGGCGCGAGGAGGCGGTCCGGGTCCTGGGGCCTGAGGCCGCCGGTCTGTTCGCCGGTGACGGGCCCGCCACCGCCGGCAGCAACGGCTGGCTGGTGAGTGGGGAGCGCAGCGCGAGCGGGCACGCGATCATCGCCGGTGATCCGCACCGGTTCATCGAGGATCCCGGTGTCTATCAGCAGATCCGGCTGGCGTGCGACGAGTTCGACGTCGTGGGGTTCGCCGTGCCGGGTGTCCCGGGCATCGCCCACTTCGGGCACACCGGCACCGTCGCCTGGGCCATCACCAACGCCATGGCCGACTACCAGGACCTGTACCGGGAGCGGCTGCGCCGTACCGGTGCGGGGGTGGAGGCGCTGGGCCCGGACGGTCGCTGGCACCGGGCCGTCCGGCACACCGAACTCGTCCACGTGGCCGGGGAGGGGCCGGTCGAGGTCGAGGTCGTCGAGACCGCGCGCGGGCCCGTCATCGCCGGCGGGCCGGAGGGGCTGGACGACGGCACTCCGGGGGCGGTGAGCCTGCGCTACCCGCCCCGGGTCACCGGTGATCTCGGCTTCAGCGCCCTGCTGCCGTTGATGCGCGCCCGCCGGGTCGCCGACGTCGACCGGGCCCTGGACGCCTGGGCCGAGCCCGTCAACGTCGTCCACGCCGCCGACACCGAGGGCGGCGTGCTGCACCGGGTCGCCGGGCGCGTGCCGGTGCGGAGCCGGGCCAACCGCGTCCGTCTGGTGCCGGCATGGGAGCCCGGGCACGAGTGGACCGGCTGGCATGCCATGCCCCGGGCGGGGCTGGAGGACGGTGTCGCCGTCATGGCCAACGCACGCGGTGTCGCCGGTGAGTTGGGCACCGAGTTCGCTCCTTCCCATCGCGCCGACCGCATTCGCGAGCTGCTCGGCGGGCGGCGGGAGTGGTCCGCCGCGGACATGGGCGTCGTACACATGGATGCCTTTCTGGGATCCGCGGGCGCGCTTCTTGATCAGGTGGCCGCGCTCGGCGGGCTCGGGGCCGAGGCCGGTGCGCTGCGGGAGCGGCTGCTCGGGTGGGACCGGCGGATGGACGCGGGAAGCCGGGACGCGGCGCTGTACGCCGCGGTGCGGGGTGCTCTGGTGCGGCGGCTGGCCGCGCAGGAGGCGTTCGCCGGGCTCGCCGTCCCGCCCGTCTATCCGGAGGTCTTCCAGCCCTGGCTCGCCCTCACCCCGCGCATCGGCTTCGCCCTGGAACACCTGCTGCGCTCCGGCACCCTGTACGGCATCGACCGCCCTGCCGTGGTGCGCGCCGCCCTGGAGGAGGTCGCCGCCGCGCCCCCGGCCGGCACCTGGGGCGACACCCACCGCCTCGCTCCCTGGCGGGCGCTGCCGACGGCGCCGTACGAGGAACCGGCGTTGTCCGGGGACCACGACTGCGTGCTGTGCACCTCCGCCGTGCCCGGTGTCACCGACCGGGCCGCGCGCGGGCCCGCCGCCCGTTACGTCTGGGACCTCGCCCGGCGCGACGACAGCCTCTGGGTGGTGCCCTTCGGCGCCGACGGCACGCCCGGCTCCGCGCACCACCGCGACCAACTCCCCCTGTGGCTCAGGGGAGACCTCGTTCCCGTCGTCACCGACTGGGACCAGCTGACGAAGGAGACCGATGTCTGACCTCCGGTACCGCGAGGCCGTGCACGAGCAGCGGATCGACGGCTTCGGCACCGTGCGCATCCTGCCCGTCGACCCGTCCGCCGACGCCGGGGTGATCCACCGCTGGGTCAGCGAGGAGCGGGCCGTGTTCTGGGGGATGACCGGTGTGTCCGTCGCCGAAGTGGCCGAGATCTACGGCCATATGGGAACGCTGGAGAGTCATCACGCCTTTCTCGTCGTGAAGGACGCTCACGCCGCCGCGCTGCTGCAGACCTATGAGCCCGAAGCCGACCGGGTCGGTGAGTGCTACCCCGTGCGCGCCGGGGACATCGGCGTTCACCTGCTGATCGCGCCCGCCGGTGAGGAGGGCGCCCGGCCCGGCTGGACCGCGCGGCTGGCCTCGGCGATCATCTCGTACGCGCTGCTCGGGCTGGACCGGCGCCGGATCGTCGTCGACCCGGACGTGCGGAACGTGAAGGCGATCGCCCGGTTCGAGCGGCTGGGGTTCGAGCAGGGACCGGCCGTCGTCCTGCCCGAGGTGAATCTGCCGGACGTGTACCTGCCCGAGAAACACGCCCAACTGGCCTTCCTGCGCCGGGAGGCCGCCTTTCCGGGGAGTGCGTGAGCGATTTCCGCGCCGGGTGCGTACCTCTGCGCGAGGGGTGCCGGCAGGAGGGGAGCGGGCGGCGTGGTCGGTGGCGGACGGTGGTGCGGGCGGGCCGCGCTGCTCGGGCTGATGCTGACGCTGTTCCTGTTCGGCGGTGCCGGGGCCGCCCTGGCGCATGCCACCCTGCGGGGCACCGAACCCGGTGACGGCTCCGTCCTGAAGACGGCCCCGGACCGGCTCACACTCACCTTCACCGAGTCCGTGGCCCTGCTCGACGGCTCCTTCCGCGTCTTCGATCCCGGCAACCACCGGCTGCGCACCGGCGAGGCCCGGCATGTCCCCGGGCACTCCGACACCGTCCGCGTCGACCTGCCGGGCGGGCTGGGCCGGGGCACGTACACCGTCGCCTGGCGGGTGGTGTCCGCCGACAGCCACCCCGTTTCCGGCGCCTTCACGTTCTCCGTCGGCGCCCCCACGCCCGCAGCGGCCCCCCTCGACACCGGCGCGGCCGAGGCCCCGGCCACCGCCCGTCTGTACGACCTCGCCCGCTACGTCGCCTGCCTGGGCGCCGCCCTGCTCATCGGCGGAGGCGTCTTCCGCGCGGTGTCGCCGGCGGCGGCGCGCGCTCCGGCGACGGCGGGCGCGTGGACGCTGGCCGGTGCCACCGTCGTCCTGCTGCTCCTGCGCGCTCCCTACGAGGCGGGGACCGGTTTGTCGACGGTCTTCGATCCGTCCGGGACGGCCCGCACCCTGACCACGCGGCCGGGGCTGGCGCTGGCGGCACGGCTGGTGCTGCTGGCGGTGGCCGCGGTGCTGCTGCGCAGGCGGGAGTGGGGGCGTACGGCGCGCGGGGCGGGCGGCGCTGTCGCCGTAGGCCTGGCGCTGACCTGGGCGGTCGCCGAGCACGCCGGTGCCGGGATCCAGGTGCCCGTCGCGGTCGTCAGCGCCGTACTGCATCTGCTGGCGATGTCGGTGTGGCTGGGGGGACTGGCGACACTGCTGAGCACGCGCGAGCTGCCGGTTCCGGCCGTCGACCGGTTCTCGCGGCTCGCCCTCGGGTGCGTGGCCGTGCTGGTGGGCACCGGTGTCTACCAGTCCTGGCGTGGTCTCGGTTCCCTCGGTGCGCTCACCGGTACGGCGTACGGCCGGTTGCTGCTGGTCAAGCTGGTCACGGTGACCCTGTTGCTGGCGTGCGCGGCGTGCGCGCGGCACTTCGCCGGGCGGCTGCGGGCCGGGGCCGTGGCGCCCGCCAGGGTGCCGGCCATGGTGGGCGGGGCGCCGAGCGAGGAGCCCGTGCCGGAGGTGTCCGCGGAGCCCGTGGCCGGTCGGCGGCGGCTGCGCCGGGCCGTTGTCGCCGAAGCGGGTCTGGGCGTACTGATTCTGCTGGTCTCGACGGTGCTCGCCGGTACGGTCCCGGGGCGGGCCGCCGCCGAGGCCGCCGAGCGGCAGCCGCTGACCGCGCCCGGGCTGCCCGGTGCCTCCGTCACCGACGTGCCCTTCGACGTCGGCACTCCGGGCGGCCGGGGCAAGGTGCAGGTCACGCTGGAGCCGGGCCGGGTCGGCGACAACTCCGTGCAGGCGGTCGTCTACGGCCCCGACGGCGGCCTGGCCGCCGTCCCCGAACTGCGGGTGTCCTTCTCCCTGCCCGCGCAGCGGATCGGCCCCCTCGACGCCAAGGTCACCGACCGGGGCGGCTACTGGGCGGCCGACCGCGTCACCCTGCCGCTGGCCGGCACCTGGACGATGAAGGTGACGGTGCGGGTGTCGGAGACCGACCAGGTCAGCGAGGTACGGCCGGTCGAGATCGCGCGGTAGCGGCCGCGCCCGGTGTTCCACCCGGTCGGAGCACGCGCGGGCGCGCCGCGGCCGGGCGCCGGGGACGCTGGGGGCATGCCCCTGCACCAGCGCATCGTCGTCGTCGGAGCCGGACACATGGGGTCCGTGCTCGTCCAAGGGCTCCGGGCGACCATGCCTCAGGTACCGCTGACCGTGGTCGAGGCGGCCGAGGAGCGGGCGGCGGCGCTGCGGGCGGAGGGGGTCCAGACGGCGCCGCAGTACCGGCCCGAGCCCTCTGACCTGGTCCTTCTCGCCCTGCCGCCACAGGCCCTGGACTCCTTCGCCGACACGACCGCTCCCGGCACGTTCCGCGAGGTGACCGTCGTGTCGGTGATGGCCGGGGTGCCGATCGCCGTGCTGTCCCGGCGCCTGGGCGCCCCGCGTGTCGTACGGGCCATGCCGAACATGGCCTCGCAGGTGTTCCAGGGCATGACCGTGCTGTGCGCCGGCCCCGGGGTGGCGCCCGCCGAGGCGGCGCGGGCCGAGGGCGTGCTCGGCTCGATCGGCCGGGTGCTGGCCGTGTCCGACGAGGCCCTGCTGGACGACGCGACGGCACTGGCCGGCGGCGGGCCGGCGTTCGTGGCGTACGTCGCGAAGGCGTTCCGCGACTTCGCCGAGGCCGCCGGATTCACCGACGAGCAGGCTCTCGACGTCACCTGCCAGGTGCTGCGCGGCACCGCGGACCTGCTGGAACGCACCGGGCAGGACCCCGAGCAGGTCTACCGCAGCGTCATGACGCCGGGCGGTACGACGGAGCAGGGCATCCTCGCCCTGGAGGAGCACGACCTGCACGGCATCCTCGTCACCGCGCTGCGGCGGGCGGCGCGGCGGGCACGGGAACTGGGGGACGACAGTCAGCCGATCGGATGACCCCGAAGGCGCCGAAGCAGGGCGACAATGAAGGTGTTTGCCCAGTTCAACGGCGTACCCGGGAGGTGAGAGCGGGTCATGGACACGACGGCGGCGGCCGCGCCCGGGCAGGAGAGCGACGCCGACACCCGCCCGGCCGCCTTCGGACGGGAGGGCGACGCCGACACCCGCACCCTCGCCGTGATCATGCACACGGCGTTCTTCGTGCTGCTCGGCGCCTCGCTGGCCCGCTTCCTGCTGCGCCACCCCGGCGAGCCCCGCACCCCCTGGGTGCTGGCCCTCTCCCTCTTCCTTGCGGTGCTCTACGTCCTCGGTCCCGCCCTCGGCACCCGCCTCACCGCACGCCGGCTGACCTGGCTGACGGCGGTGGTCGCGGCCTGGGCGGTGCTGGTGACGCTCGCCCCGAGCTTCGCCTGGTGCGCGGTCCCCCTCTTCTACACCGGGCTGCGCACCCTGCCACCGCGCGCCGCGATCACCCTCGTCACCGGGCTCACCGCGCTCGCCGTCGCCGCCCAGCTGCGACTGGCGGGCTGGGCCGACCCGAACGTGCTGCTCGCGCCGCCGGCCGTGGCCGCGATCGCCACGGCCGTGTTCGTCGTCATGGAGCGCCAGGCGCGCCGCCAGCGCGCGCTGATCGACGACCTGATCCGCACCCGCCGCGAACTGACCGCCACCGAACGCCGGGAGGGCACTCTCGCCGAACGCGAGCGGCTCGCCCGGGAGATCCACGACACCCTCGCCCAGGGCCTGTCCAGCCAGCGCATGCTGCTCCAGGCCGCCGACCTGCTGTGGGACACGGACCCCGTCACCGCCCGCACCCACGTCCGCACCGCCGCATCCGTCGCCGAACGCGACCTCGCCGAGGCCCGCCGCTTCGTGCACGACCTGGCCCCGGCCGACCTCGCGGAGGGCGGCGGACTGGTCAAGGCCCTGCGGGCGGTCGCCGAACGCGCGAGCACGGGGGAGCTGACGGTCCGCATGCACACCGAGGGCACCCCGGCGCACCCGTTGCCCGCCCTGGTCGAGTCGGCGCTGCTGCGCATTGCCCAGGGCGCGCTCGCCAACGTCCGCGAGCACTCGGGCGCGACGACGGCCACGCTCACTCTGACCTGCCTGGACGACCAGATCGTCCTGGACGTCGCCGACGACGGCCGCGGCTTCGGCACCTCCGTGAGCGGCGGCCGGCCGGCCGGCTCCGTCCGCGGCCACGGTCTGCCCGCGATCCGCGCCCGGCTGCGCCAGCTGGGCGGGACCCTCACCATCGAGTCGGCGCCGGGCGAGGGCACGGTGCTGTCGGCCGCGATCCCCCTGGAGCCGCCCGTATGAACACCGCCGTCCGTGTCCTGGTCTGCGACGACCACGCCGTGGTCCGGGCGGGACTGCTGGCCCTGCTGGGCAGCGCCCCCGGCATCGAGGTGACCGGCGAGGCCGGCAGCGGCGAGGAGGCGATCGCCCTGGCCCGCAAACTGCGCCCGGACGTCGTCCTGATGGACCTCCAGCTCGGCGCGGGCATCGACGGCGTGGAGACCACCCGCCGCCTGACCGCGGAGCCGGCCGCCCCGCACGTGCTGGTCCTCACCACCTACGACACGGACGCCGACATCACCCGCGCGATCGAGGCCGGCGCCACCGGCTACCTGCTCAAGGCCGAACGTCCCGAGGAGTTGTTCGCCGCGATCCACTCCGCCGCGCAGGGCCGCACCACCCTGTCCGCCCCCGTCGCCGGCCGCGTCATGGCCCACCTGCGCAACCCGGCCCCCACGCTCACCCCCCGCGAGCGGGACATCCTCACCCACCTCTCCCGGGGCCTGGGCAACCGCGACATCGCCCGCGCACTCCACATCAGCGAGGCCACGGTCAAGACGCACCTGCGCCGTATCTACGACAAGCTCGGCGTTGTCACCCGCTCGGGCGCGGTGGCGGTGGCGAAGGAACGTAGGCTGGTGACCTGAGGGGACCCGCCGCGCGGCCCGGGCGCCGGTGCCTACGGCAGCGGCTCGGGCGCCGTTGTCTACGACAACGGCTCGGGCGCCGGTGCCTACGGCCGCGGTGAGCCGGCCGGACCGGCGGCGAAGACCAAGCGCACGAAACGCCGCTGCCAGGGCACCTCCACCGCACGGGGGTGGTAGTTCTGCCGCACCCACGTGACCGCCTCCCGGGGATTCATCCCCTCGAAGACGCACATCGCGGAAAGCGCCGTCCCGGTCCGCCCGACGCCGCCGCCGCAGCAGACCTCCACGCGTTCGCCGGCGGCGCGGTCGTAAGCGATGCGGAGTGTGCGAATCGCCTCCGCGGGATCGGCGGGAAGCCAGAAATCCCGCCAGGAGATCCACCGCGACTCCCACGGCGGCTCCGGCGGCCGCCGGCCCGTCAAGTGCACGGCGAACGTGGGGGTCTGCCCCTCCGGGAGCTCGTACCTGAGCCCGCGCCCGCGGATGCTGCGGCCCGAGGGGAGTGTCAGCACCTGCGGCGTACCCGGGGTCCATGGCTCGGTCATGACGCATCCCGTCCGATCGCTCTCGTGAGACGGACAACGTCGAAGGGCCCCACCGCGAACGGTGGGGCCCTTCGACATCGTGCCCGGTGAGGCACTGGCGGAGGATACGAGATTCGAACTCGTGAGGGGTTGCCCCCAACACGCTTTCCAAGCGTGCGCCCTAGGCCTCTAGGCGAATCCTCCGCCGCAAACATTACATGACCGATGAGAGTGCTCGCGAACTCGTTCCCCCTGGCCCGGATCGGGTACGCTGTGCGCAGCCCCTCACGCGGCGCTATCTGACTGAACTCCCCCAGGGCCGGAAGGCAGCAAGGGTAGGTCGGCTCTGGCGGGTGCGTGGGGGGCGCTTGCGTTCCCCGGGGCCGGCGGTGCGGGACGCCTTCCGCTTCTGCGGGCGGAGCCCGATGTCACCGGGCGCCTATAACCTCGTAAGCGTGTCGTCTCTCGCGCTGTACCGCCGCTATCGCCCGGAGACCTTTGCGGAGGTCATCGGGCAGGAGCATGTGACCGACCCGCTGCAGCAGGCGCTGCGGAACAACCGGGTCAATCACGCGTACCTGTTCAGCGGTCCACGCGGCTGCGGCAAGACCACCAGCGCCCGGATCCTGGCCCGCTGTCTCAACTGTGAGCAAGGTCCCACCCCGACGCCGTGCGGGGAGTGCCAGTCCTGCCAGGACCTCGCGCGCAACGGCCCCGGATCCATCGACGTCATCGAGATTGACGCCGCGTCCCACGGTGGCGTGGACGACGCCCGTGACCTGCGGGAGAAGGCGTTCTTCGGCCCCGCCCGCAGCCGGTACAAGATCTACATCATCGACGAGGCCCACATGGTCACGTCGGCCGGCTTCAACGCGCTGCTGAAGGTCGTCGAGGAGCCCCCGGAGCATCTGAAGTTCATCTTCGCGACCACCGAGCCCGAGAAGGTCATCGGCACCATCCGGTCGCGGACCCACCACTACCCCTTCCGCCTGGTCCCCCCGGGCACGCTGCGCGAGTACCTCGGCGAGGTGTGCCAGAAGGAGGACATCCCCGTCGAGGACGGTGTCCTGCCGCTCGTGGTGCGGGCCGGCGGCGGCTCCGTGCGTGACTCCATGTCCGTCATGGACCAGCTCCTCGCCGGCGCCGGGGCGGACGGTGTGACGTATGCCATGGCCACCTCCCTGCTCGGCTACACCGACGGCTCGCTGCTCGACTCCGTCGTCGAGTCCTTCGCCTCCGGGGACGGCTCCGCCGCCTTCGAGGTCGTGGACCGGGTCATCGAGGGCGGCAACGACCCGCGCCGTTTCGTCGCCGACCTGCTGGAGCGGTTGCGTGACCTGGTCATCCTCGCCGCCGTGCCGGACGCCGCCGAGAAGGGGCTCATCGACGCCCCGGCCGACGTCATCGAGCGGATGCAGGCCCAGGCGCGGTCCTTCGGCGCCGCCGAACTCAGCCGCGCCGCCGACCTGGTCAACGAGGGTCTGACCGAGATGCGCGGCGCCACCTCGCCGCGCCTCCAGCTCGAGCTGATTTGCGCCCGTGTGCTGCTTCCGGCCGCCTACGGCGACGAGCGCTCCGTCATGGCCCGCCTCGACCGCATCGAGCGCGGCGTCAACTTCTCCACGGGCGCCGGTATGCCGGCCATGGGATACGTGCCCGGACCCGAGGCCCACGGGGGCGGTTTCGCCGGGGGCCCGGCAGGCGCCGGTGCGCCCGTCCCGGCCGTCCCGCCCGGCGGCGGTCCGGCGGCGGCCCGCGCGGCGGTGCGCGGGGCGGGGGGCGGTTCCGGCGGCGGCGGTACGGGGCCGGGTGCGGTCCCTGGTCAGGGTCCCGGTGCGGGCGTCCCGGCTCCCGCTCCTGCCCCGGCTCCTGCTCCGGCCCAGGCCGCCGGTGCGTCCGGGCAGCAGGGTGGCGCGCAGCCCGATGCCGGTGGCGTCCCCGCCGGTGGCCCCGCTGCGCACGGTCCGGTCCCGGCACCTGCCCCTACCGGTGCCGCTGCCCAGGTTCCTCCCGTCGCTCACGCGGCCCCTGCGGCGGTTCCCGCTCCCGACGCGGCCGTGTCTCCCGCCGCCTCCGCCCCTGCCCCGGCCTCCGCTCCGGGCGCCTGGCCCACCGCCGCCTCGGCCGGTGGCGGGCGCCGTCCCGGCGGCTGGCCCACGGCCGCCCCGGCGGGCGGCGGCACCCGACCCGCCGCGACTGCCCCGGGCTCCGGTGGTTCAGGTCCCGGCGGTTCAGGCCCGGGTGGTTCAGGTCCCGAGGGCGGCGGTCCCGGTCACGCCGCCCCCGCCCCGGCCGCTCCCGCCGCCCAGGCCGCACCCACCGCCGCGTCCCCGGCGCCCGCCGCCGGTGGGCTCGACCCGCGGGTGCTGTGGCCGAACATCCTGGAGGCCGTGAAGAACCGCCGCCGCTTCACCTGGATCCTGCTCAGCCAGAACGCCCAGGTCACCGGCTTCGACGGCACCACGCTCCAGCTCGGCTTCGTCAACGCCGGCGCCCGGGACAACTTCGCCGGCAGCGGCAGCGAGGACGTGCTGCGGCAGGCGCTGGTCGAGCAGTTCAACGTCCACTGGAAGATCGAGGCCGTCGTCGACCCCTCCGGCGGCTCGGCCCCGCCGCAGTCCGGCGGCCCGTCCGGCTTCGGCGGCGGCTCCTCCGGTCAGGGCGGTGGCGGCTACGGCGGTGGCGGTTACGGCGGTGGCGGCGGCGCCACGGCCGTACAGCGCCCGGCGACCGCGCAGTCCGCCGCCCCGGCGTCCGGACCGGGACCGGCCCCGCACGCGTCCGCGTCGGTGCCGGCCCCCGCGCCGGTCCGGCAGCCCTCGGCGCCGGAACCGCCCCCGGTGTCCCTCGAGGACGACATCCCCGAGGACGACGACCCGGACCTGAACGAGTCGGCGCTGTCCGGCTACGAACTGATCGTCAAGGAGCTGGGAGCGACGGTCGTGGAAGAGTTCACCAACGAGTGACCGGCCGGGTGGCGGCCCCGAGCGCCCAGCTCAGAGCCCTGAGTTCGGAGAAAACCACGAAGCCCCACGCCGTGGCCTCTCGGAAGCCCGCACAAGGTCAGCGCGCCGTCTGCCGTTAGGCTGACCCCGTGAAGGTCCTCGTCATCGGCAGCGGCGCCCGCGAACACGCCCTGTGCCGCTCCCTGTCCCTCGACCCCGCCGTGACCGCGCTGCACTGCGCTCCCGGCAACGCCGGCATCGCCGAGGTCGCCGAGCTGCACCCGGTGGACGCCCTGGACGGCGCCGCCGTCAGCGCGCTGGCCGGTGAGCTGGGCGCCGACCTGGTGGTCGTCGGCCCGGAGGCCCCGCTCGTCGCGGGCGTCGCCGACGCCGTGCGCGCGGCCGGCATCCCGGTCTTCGGCCCCTCCAAGGAGGCCGCGCAGCTCGAGGGCTCCAAGGCCTTCGCCAAGGACGTGATGGCGGGGGCCGACGTCCCCACCGCGCGGTCGTACGTCTGCACGACCCCGGAGGAGGTCGCCGAGGCGCTCGACGCCTTCGGCGCCCCCTACGTCGTCAAGGACGACGGGCTCGCCGCCGGCAAGGGCGTCGTCGTCACCGACGACCTCCAGACCGCCGTCCAGCACGCCGCGGCCTGCGACCGCGTCGTCATCGAGGAGTACCTGGACGGCCCCGAGGTCTCCCTCTTCGCCATCACCGACGGCCGGACCGTCGTCCCGCTCCAGCCCGCCCAGGACTTCAAGCGCGCGCTGGACGGCGACGAGGGGCCGAACACCGGCGGCATGGGCGCGTACTCCCCGCTGCCGTGGGCCGACCCCAAGCTCGTGGACGAGGTCATGCAGACGGTCCTGCAGCCCACCGTCGACGAGATGCGCCGCCGCGGCACCCCGTTCTCGGGGCTGCTGTACGCGGGTCTGGCCATCACCGGCCGCGGGGTGCGGGTCATCGAGTTCAACGCCCGGTTCGGCGACCCCGAGACCCAGGTGGTCCTGGCCCGGCTGCGGACGCCGCTCGCCGGGATCCTGATGGCCGCAGCCACCGGCACGCTCGCCGACCTGGCGCCGCTGCGCTGGAGCGACGACGCCGCGGTGACCGTGGTCGTCGCCTCGCACAACTACCCCGGCACCCCGCGCACCGGTGACCCGATCACCGGCCTCGACGAGGTGGCCGCGCAGGACGCCCCGCATGCCTACGTCCTGCACGCCGGCACCAAGCGGGACGGCGAGAGCGTGGTCAGTGCCGGCGGCCGGGTGCTGTCGGTCACGGCCACCGGCAAGGACCTGACGGAGGCCCGCGAGCGGGCGTACGCCGCCGTCGGACGGATCGGTCTCGACGGCTCCCAGCACCGCACGGACATCGCGGCGAAGGCGGCGGCGGGGGCGTAACCCCCTCTCACCAGGCATGTTCAGGCCCCGGACTCCCTCGTGGAATCCGGGGCCTGATCTTTGCTGTCCGTCACCCAGCTCTGACCAAAGCCATTCCATCGAGTGACCGATGGGCTTATCTGCTGACGTGGGGCGGGCCCCCAACTAGGGTGCGGCGCAATGGTTCCGGCACTTGGCCCACCGGCATTGCGATGTCAGTGGCGGGTGCCACAGTGGGGGAGTGAGCAAGTCCAGCAAGCCACGGCGAGAGGCAGGGGGTGAGGTCCGGTCATGACCGGTACGGGTGTGGAGGCGGGAGCACGGGCGGCCAGGGCCCGGGCCCTGGCCGTGCTGCGGATCCGCAGCCGGGCGACCGCGGTGGCCCTGCTGCCCGCGGCCGTGGCGGTGATCCTCCTGGCCGGCGGTGCCACCGGGCATCTGCTGGGGCCCGGCTGGGACGTCGCCCGCTGGGTGGTCTCGGTGCCGGCGCTGCTCGTACTGCTCGCCGCCGCCGGTATCGCGCTGGTGGTCACCCGCGCCCACCCCGCCGTCAGCCCGACGGTCCCGATCGCCGAGGACTCCGCGCCGGACCTGTACCGGCTGGTGCGCGACCTGGCCGACCGCCTGGACGTCCCGGCCCCGACGGCCATAGCGCTCACCCCGGACTGCGACAGCTGGCTCGAGGAGCGCACCCATCCGCCCCACGGCCCGCCCGCACCCGCCGAGGGCCCGGCGGACCGCGACGACCTCACCGGGGCGGACAAGCCCCACCGGCGCGCTCCCGCCACCGTGCTCGTCATCGGGTCGCCGTTCCTGTGGTGGATGCGGGTCGGAGAGCTGCGCGCCCTGCTCGCCCCGGTCGTCGCCGGTACGGGACCCGCGGCACACCCGGACATAGCCGCAGCCCGGCGCTTCGTGCGCGGACTGGACGCGGCGGTGGCCGTCGCCGCCACGCAGGGCCGCTGCCGGTTCCTGAAGGCGGCGTGCGCGCTCGTCGGCTGGGTGTCCCGCCTGCTGCTGCGCAGCTGCCGCGGGCACGCGGCGGAGATGGAGCGCGGGGTCGCCGCGGCGGCCGCCGAGCGGGCCCAGGCCGTGGACTACGGCCTCAGGATCGTCGCCCAGGAGCAGGTCGGCCTCGCCTACGCGGGCTGGGACCGTCTGCTCACCCGGGTGGCGCTGCCCGCCTGGCGGATGGGCCGCTGGCCCGCGCGGCTGGACGTCGGTGTGGTGGCCGCGCTCACCGAGCTGTCCCGGCGCGACCGGCTCGCGGAAGGTTTCACCTCCCGGCTCGGCGAGCGTCCCGCCTGCGATCTGCTGGAGGAGCCCGGCCTGGTGGACGAGGCCGCCTCGCTGCTGGCCGCCCGTCTCTTCCACGGCGGCCCCGCCGCGTCCGGCCCGGACTGGTCGCCGGTGGACTGGCAGGCGTATCCGGAGGAGGTCGTCGACCGCAAGTGGCGCACCGATGCCGCCCGCCTGCACCGTGTCCTCGACACCCTGGGCGTGCGCCGCCCCGCCGACGCCTCCACCCCGTACCCGGCGGGCCCCACACTCGCCCGCGTCCTCGACCACCTGTCCGCTGCGCGGCCCTCCGACGGCGCCCGGCGGCCCTCCGGCGGCGGTCAGCGGCCCTCCGACGGCACCGCACCGCTGCCTTCCGCCCCGTCGAAGCCACCGGCCCCGGACCACGGCGCCCCGCTGCCGCCGTACACCGACCCGGCGGACCTCACCGCCCCGCCCGACCCGGCCGGTCTCCCCGACCCGGCCGAACGGATCGCCCCCGACGGTGACGACCTGGCGCACCCCCACAGCGCTGCGCTCGCCGCGAGCCTGAGTGCGGAGCTGGCCGACGAGGAGACGGCCGCCCCCGGCACTCCCGCCGCCGAGCACGCACCGGCCGCCCTGTGGGCCGACGCGGCGCTCCCCCTCTTCCCGCTCCAGCCGCCGCGCACCCCGCGGGAGATCCTCACCGATCACGTCACGGCCACGGTGTGCTGCGCGGCCATCGACACCGCAGGCGCCGTCCCGGGCCTGGACTGGCTCGACGGTCCCGCCCTTCTGATCAACGGCGAACGCGCCACCGACCTTGCGCCGAGGGTGCTGAGCCTCATAGAGGACGGCGACCCGTCCCCGCTGCGCGAGTGGCTCACCGCCACCGGCATACGCCCCGAGAAGCCCCTTCGGCTCGTCTGACCGCCGGGCGGGTGCCGAGTCACCGGCTTCGGCCGGAGTACCGGATTCCACTTTCGGCCAATTCGCAACGAATAGTGACAGGATGCGTGCGGAATGTGATGTGCTGGGACCGGTCGCGCACATGGCAAGCGCGTGCGACATAAGACAGGCGGACGAACACGACGTCAGGCGCGTACGGGGGCGTGAGGGAGGGGAGCGACCATGGGGTCGGAGCAGATCCGCCGCTGGGAGTCGGGAGCACTGGCGCACGCCGTGACGGACCCCTTCGGCCAGGGCCCCGTTCCCTGGCTGCGCGGCAGCGAGACGTACTTCGACGACACCGGACACGTCGTCCCCTGGTACGTCGACCCGGTCCCCCCGCAGAGCGCCCGTCAGAGGACCGCCCGCGTCCCCGCCCCCCGCACCGAGCGGCACGACCTGCGCTCCGCCGACGACGTGCACCGCCAGATCAAGGGCTTCGTCTCCACCGGCGCCGTCGCCCCGGGCGAGGCGGTCGACTTCCATGTGACGGTCGACCCGCCCCAGGAGTTCTTCGTCGACGTCTACCGCATCGGCCACTACGGCGGTGACGGCGCCGCCAAGATCACCACCAGCCCCCGGCTGTCCGGCATCGTCCAGCCGCCCCCGCTCGCCGCGGACCGCACGGTCTCCTGCCACCACTGGTGGCTGTCCTGGCGGCTGCAGATCCCCTCGTTCTGGAGCGTCGGCGCGTATGTGGCGGTCCTCACCACCGGCGACGGCCGCTACCGCTCGCACATCCCTTTCACCGTGCGCGGCGACCGGTCCGCCGACCTGCTGCTGCTCCTGCCGGACGTGACATGGCAGGCATACAACCTCTACCCGGAGGACGGCCGCACCGGCGCCAGCCTGTACCACGCGTGGGACGAGGAGGGCCGGCTGCTCGGCGAGGCGGACGCGGCCACGACCGTCTCCTTCGACCGCCCCTACGCCGGCGCGGGCCTGCCGCTGCACGTCGGGCACGCCTACGACTTCATCCGCTGGGCCGAGCGCTACGGCTACGACCTCGCCTACGCCGACGCCCGCGACCTGCACGCCGGCCGCATCGACCCGGCGCGCTACCGCGGCCTGGTCTTCGCCGGGCACGACGAGTACTGGTCCGCCCCGATGCGCCGGGCCGTCGAGCAGGCCCGTGACCACGGCACGTCACTGGTGTTCCTGTCCGCCAACACCATGTACTGGCAGGTCGAGCTCGGCCCGTCCCCGTCCGGCGTCCCCGACCGCCTGCTGACCTGCCGCAAGCGCAAGGGCCCGGGCAAGCCCGTGCTGTGGCGGGAGATCGACCGCCCCGAGCAGCAGCTGATCGGCATCCAGTACGCCGGCCGGGTCCCGGAGCCCCACCCGCTGATCGTCCGCAACGCCGACCACTGGCTGTGGGAGGCGACCGGGGCGCACGAGGGCGAGGCGCTGGACGGACTGGTCGCCGGCGAGGCCGACCGCTACTTCCCGCGCACCGCGCTGCCCGCGCACGAGGAGCGCATCCTGCTGGCCCACTCCCCGTACGCCGACAGCGAGGGCGTCCTGCGCCACCAGGAGACGTCCCTCTACCGGGCCCCCTCCGGCGCCTGGGTGTTCGCCGCCGGCACCTTCGCCTGGTCCCCGGCCCTGGACCGCCCCGGCCATGTGGACCCGCGCATCCAGCGCGCCACGGCCAACCTCCTCGACCGCATCTGCAAACGGGACTGAACGGCCCGCGGGGGTTTGCCGGGGCCGCTCCCGCCGACCCGGCGTCCAGGGCACGTCCCCCATACGGGACAATCAAGCCATTGGACAGACCCACGGGGAGGAACCGTGTCCGGATTCGTAGAAAAGCCCGAGCCCCTTCAGGTGCCGGGCCTGGTGCATCTGCACACCGGAAAGGTGCGCGAGCTGTACCAGAACGAGGCGGGCGACCTCGTGATGGTCGCCAGCGACCGCATGTCCGCCTACGACTGGGTGCTGCCCACGGAGATCCCCGACAAGGGCCGCATCCTCACCCAGCTCTCCCTGTGGTGGTTCGACCAGCTCGTCGACCTGGTCCCCAACCATGTGCTGAGCACCGAGCTGCCCGAGGGCGCCCCCGACGACTGGCGCGGCCGCACCCTGGTGTGCAAGTCGCTGAAGATGGTCCCGGTGGAGTGCGTGGCCCGGGGTTACCTCACCGGCTCGGGCCTCGTCGAGTACAACGCCTCGCGCACGGTGTGCGGGCTCGCCCTGCCCGAGGGCCTGGTCGACGGCTCGGAGCTGCCCGGCCCGATCTTCACGCCGGCCACCAAGGCCGAGGTCGGCGAGCACGACGAGAACGTCTCCTACGAGGAGGTCGCCCGCCAGGTCGGCGCCGAGACCGCCGCCCAGCTGCGCCAGGCCACCCTCGCCGTGTACGCCCGGGCCCGGGACATCGCCCGTGAACGCGGGATCATCCTCGCCGACACCAAGTTCGAGTTCGGCTTCGAGGGCGAGCAGCTGGTCATCGCCGACGAGGTGCTCACCCCGGACTCCTCCCGCTTCTGGCCGGCCGACCAGTGGCAGCCCGGCCGCACCCAGCCGTCGTACGACAAGCAGTTCGTGCGCAACTGGCTCACCTCGGCCGAGTCCGGCTGGGACCGCACGAGCGAGCAGCCTCCGCCGGAGCTGCCCGAGCAGGTGGTCGAGGCCACCCGCGCCAAGTACGTCGAGGCGTACGAGCGTCTGACCGGCGTGCGCTGGAGCTGACGCGCCCCGCCCCCGGTGAGAGCCGGGGGCACCTCCCTGGGGCGGCCGCAGCGGCGCACGCCGCGGAAACGCAAGAAGCCCCCGGCCGGAACCGGGGGCTTCTTCCACAGAGCGGACGACGAGGCTCGAACTCGCGACCTCAACCTTGGCAAGGTTGCGCTCTACCAACTGAGCTACGTCCGCATTGCGCCGTGGCGCGAGAGCAACTATACCCAACCTCGCTCGCGTGCGAGACGCACTGCCGCATGCCGGTTCTCCGCACCGAGCTTCGTCACGGCGGAGGAGAGGTAGTTCCGTACCGTTCCGGGCGACAGCGCGGCCCGCTCGGCGATCTCCGTGACGGGTGCCCCGTCGGCGGCGAGTTCGAGCACCTCGGCCTCCCGCGCGGTCAGCGGCGAGTCCCCGGAGGAGATCGCGTCGGCCGCCAATTCCGGGTCCACATAGCGGTTTCCGGCGTGCACGGTGCGGATGATCTCGGCGAGCCGCTGCGCGCTCACCGTCTTCGGCACGAAGCCGCGCACCCCGGCCGCCAGGGCCCGCTTGAGATGCCCGGGCCGGCCGTGACTGGTGACGATCAGTACCCGGCAGCCCGGCAGTTCGGTACGCAGGGATGTGGCGACCTTCACACCGTCGGCCCCCGGCATCTGCAGATCCAGCACCGCCACATCGGGCTCGTGGGCCCGCGCCATCGCCAGCGCCTCCGGCCCGCTCGCCGCCTCCGCGACCACCACCAGGTCGTCCTCCAGCGCGAGCAGCGCGGCCAGCGCACCCCGGATGAGGTGCTCGTCGTCCGCGAGCAGCACCCGCACGCTCACGCCACGCCCCCCTCGACCGGGGCCGGCGCCGAGGACCGGGGCGGCGGCGCGGACGCCAGCGGCACCTCGGCCACCACCCGGAACAGGCCTTCCTCGGCCGGTCCCGCCGCCAGCGTCCCGTCGACCTGCGCGAGCCGTTCCCGCAGCCCGGCGAGCCCCGAACCGCCCGCACCGCCGCGCACGGCGCCCGCGCCGTCGTTCTCCACCGTCAGCACCACACGCCCCTCCGCCACCTCCACGGCCACCGAGCACCGGGCGGCGTCCCCGTGCCGCAGCACGTTCGTCGTCGCCTCGCGCACCACCCAGGCGAGCGCCGACTGCACGCCGGCCGGCAGCCCGCGGACCTCGCCGGACACCTGGCACGCGATCCCGGCGGCCGTCAGCACACCCTGCGCCCCGGCCAGTTCCACCCCCAGATCGGCCTCCCGGTAACCCCGCACAACCTCCCGCACCTCCCGCTGCGACTCCTGCGCGATCCGCTGGACCTCGATCATCTGCTCCACGGCCTCCGGCCGGCCCCGCCGCGCCAGCTGCACCGCCAACTCGCTCTTCAGCGCGATCACCGCGAGGTTGCGCCCCATCACGTCGTGCAGATCCCGCCCGAACCGCAGCCGTTCCTCGGCGACGGCGAGCCGTGCCTCGATGTCCCGGGACCGCTCGGCCTCCCACAGCACGGACAGGGTCCAGGCACCGCAGCGGCAGGCGGCCAGGGAGAACAGGAGACTGAAGGCGACCAGACATCCGTCCATCAGGATGTCGGCACCGGTGCCTCCGGTGAGGGCGAACGCGATCAGGCAGACCGCGCCGAGTGCGGCGCCGTGCAGCAGAAACGTCCGCGGTGGCACCCAGAGGGCGTACACGACCCCGAACGCCGTCAGGACGGCGCCCAGCAGCAGCCGGCCGGCGAACGACGGGACGGAGCCGGTGCCGCGAAGGATCCCGATGAGCACCACGCCCAGCGCCAGCAGCACGGCCGGGCCGGCCAGCCGTCGCCCGGGCAGGGCACGACGCCCCAGGTAGTGGTCGAGAGCGGGGCGGGTGAGCAGGTTGCCCCACAGGCACTGCGCCACGCCGACCAGGCTCAGCAGCCCGCCCAAACCCAACGACACGGTGTCGTGGCGCAGGTCTCCGGTCAGGGGCAGCAGCATCCAGGTCCCGGTGAACGCCCAGATGCTGATGTACCAGCTCACCAGGGACTGCAGCTCGACTCGTTCCGCCTTGCTCCGCTCCCGCCAGTGGCGCCGCTGCCACCCCCGTATCCGGCCCAGCACCGCTTCCTCCCCTGTTCCTCGCCCGGCGTGGTCAGCGCCGCGGCTCCCACCGGAACCACCGGCGTACAGCAAACACCGCGACAACGATCCAGACCAGTGCGGTCGCGACGGCGCCCAGCGTCTCGTGAGCCGAGAGTGTGCCGGTCCAGCCGCCGCGGATCAGGGTCATCACCGGGCTCAGCGGCAGCAGTTCGCATACCGAGGCCACCCGGTCCGGGAACAGCTCCAGCGGCACCATCATCCCGGAGCCGGCCATCGACGCGAGGATCAGCGGCAGCGAGGTGACCTGTGCACTCTCCACCGACCGCGAGAAGCTCGCGGTGAGCGCGGCCAGCGCGGCGCACAGCACCAGCCCCGCCAGCAGCCCCAGGACAGCCAGAAGCGGCGCCTTGGGAGCGTCCACGTGGAGTACGGCCGTGCAGGCCACCACCAGCACCAGCGACTGCACCAGCCCCGTCAGCACGGCCGGCAGCGAGGCCCCGGCGAGGATCTCCGCGTCCCGCAGCTCACCGGTGCGCAGCCGCTTGAGCACCAGTTCCTCGCGCCGGGAGGCGAAGACGCCGACCAGCCCGGCGTAGACGGCGAACAGCAACGAGAAGCCGATCGCGGCGGGCAGCACCGCGAGTCCGACGTTCAGGCCGGCGCCGGCGAGGTCCATGTCCTTGACCGTCGACCGGACGGTGACCGGCATCACCAGCGGCACGAACACGGCCGTGACGATCACGCCCTTGCTCCGGCCGAGGAGTGTCAGCTCGGCCCGCGCCAGTGCCGCCATCCGGCCCGCGGCGGAAGTCGTCGTCGTGCTGCTCATGCCGCGTACTCCTCGGTCCTCGATCCGGCTGCCTCCCGTGCGATCCCCAGGAACGCCTCTTCCAGCGACGCCGACCGCACATCCAGCCGGCGCAGTTCCATCCCCACCCGCTGGGCCCACACCAGCAGTTCGGTGGCCGTGCGCTGCAGTTCGCGCGTGCGCAGCCGGACGATCCGGCCGTCCACCTCGTGCCCGCACACCCCGAGATCGGGCAGCGCCGGCAGATCGCCGAGGACGTGTCCCTCGGGCAGTTCGAAGGTGATCCGCGACGGCTCGGCCGCGGTCACCTCGGCCGGGGTGCCGGCGGCCGCGATGCGCCCCTCGTGCAGGATCGCCAGCCGGTCGGCCAGATCTTCGGCCTCCTCCAGGTAATGCGTGGTCAGCAGAACCGTCGTACCGGTGTCGCGCAGCGCCCGGACCAGGTCCCAGGTCTCCCGCCGGCCCTCGGCGTCCAGACCGGTCGTCGGCTCGTCGAGGAACAGCACCTCGGGACTGCCGAGAAGCGCGAGCGCCAGATCGAGCCGGCGCCGCTCGCCACCGGAGAGCTGCTTCACCCGCACCCCGGCCCGGCCGGTCAGCCCGACCAGGGTCAGCGCCTCGTCCACGGCCCGGGCCCCGCTCACACATCCCGCCCACATCCGTGCCGTCTCGGCGACGGTCAGCTCGGAGGGGAAGCCGCCCTCCTGAAGCATCACGCCGGTGCGCGGCCGTACGGCGGCGCGCTCGCTGTACGGATCGTGGCCGAGGATGCGCACCCGGCCGCCGGAGGGCCGGGCGAGCCCCTCCAGCAGTTCGACGGTGGACGTCTTACCGGCGCCGTTGGTGCCGAGCAGCGCGAAGACCTCCCCGCGTTTCACGTGAAACGTGATGCCGCGCACCGCCTCGAAGCCGCCCCCGTACACACGCCGGAGGTCGGTGACCTCAATCACGTGTTCGTTCGTGTCCATGACTTCAGCGTCCCGGCACACCGAAGCGCCCGGCAGTGCGCGCTGTCATCACTGCTCATGACAAATGTCAGATCGGAAAGGGCGGGAAACACGAAGAAGACCCCGGTCCCAAGAGGACCGGGGTCTCATTCCCGAGCGGACGACGAGGCTCGAACTCGCGACCTCAACCTTGGCAAGGTTGCGCTCTACCAACTGAGCTACGTCCGCATTGCGGCCGACCGGCTCCCACCGATCGGTGCGTGCACCAGCCTACCCGATCCACATGTGTGGTCGTGACGGCGGTACAGAGCGGGTGACAGGAATCGCACACTGCGTCTTCCCCCTGGAAGAGGGATGTTCTACTACTGAACTACACCCGCACAACCGGTATGAGCTGGGCCTTTCGGCTTTCGCCCCGCGGCGTGCTCAGACTTTAGCCGACCGGGAGGGGTGCAGCGCAAGTCGGCTTCCCGCGAGGGCGGCTGACCGGGCGTCGGACCCGGTGCGGTGCGGTGCGGCACGCGCCTCGCCGGGCCCGCGCCACCGGCTCGGCGCCGGGCGGGGTGAAAGCCCCACCGCCCGGTGCCGGGTGGTCTCTCAGCGGGCCGCGGCGAACGCCTCGTAGACCTTCTTGGGGATCCGGCCGCGGGCCGGGACGTCCATCTTGTTGGCCTGGGCCCAGGCCCGCACGGCCGCCGGGTCGGGGGCGACCTCGGTCTGCTGGTACGCCTTGCCGGACCGCGAGCGCTTGCGGCCGGCCTCCACGTAGGGCGCGAGCGCCTTGCGCAGTTTCTTGGCGTTGGTTTCGTTCAGGTCGATCTCGTACGACTTGCCGTCGAGTCCGAAGGCGACCGTTTCCGCCGCTTCCGAGCCGTCCATGTCGTCAAAGAGCGTGACCACGACCTTCTGCGCCACGAATATCGGTCCCTTCTGCGGCACCTTGTTACAGCTCATCTGCGATGACGTGCCGAGTATCGGTTATCGGCATTTCATTTGTACAGGGCGTGCCATTGGAAAGTGAAGCCCGACTAAATCGCCCCGCGTGTCCCGGTGCAATAGGTATCGCGAGTCCATCGGGGATCTTTCCCAGAACTTTTCGCGAGCGTACCCGCCCGATGCCGGATCGTGATGACGGTCACGTAGTTTCCTACAACTCTACTCGCGTAGAAATTTTGTGCGGGTAGTCTGAAGGAACCTGCTCAGCACCACACACCGGGAGTGCCAGTGGCACGCGTCGTAGTCGACGTCATGCTCAAGCCGGAGATCCTCGACCCCCAGGGCCAGGCGGTCCAGCGTGCGCTGCCGCGCCTGGGATTCGAAGGGATCTCGGACGTCCGTCAGGGAAAGCGATTCGAACTGGAAGTTGAGGGCCCGGTCGACGACGCCGCCCTCGCCCGCATTCACGATCTTGCGGAGTCCTTCCTCGCCAACACCGTGATCGAGGACTTCACCGTCAAGGTCGAGGAAGTCGCGGAGGCGGCGAAGTGACCGCTCGTATCGGCGTCGTCACTTTCCCGGGATCTCTCGACGACCGGGACACGCAGCGCGCGATCCGCCTCGCGGGCGCCGAACCCGTCGCCCTGTGGCACAAGGACAAGGACCTCCACCAAGTCGACGCCGTGGTGCTGTGCGGTGGTTTCTCCTACGGTGATTACCTGCGCGCCGGTGCCATCGCCCGCTTCTCGCCGGTGATGGACACCGTCATCGAGCAGGCGAAGGCCGGCCTGCCGGTCCTCGGCATCTGCAACGGCTTCCAGATCCTCACCGAGGCCCACCTCCTCCCGGGGGCGATGCTCGGCAACGACCACCTCCACTTCATCTGCCGCGACCAGAAGCTGCGGGTGGAGAACGCGGAGACCTCCTGGACCAGCGACTACAGCGCCGGTCAGGAGATCCACATTCCGCTGAAGAACATGGACGGCCGGTACGTCGCCGACGAGTACACGCTCGACAAGCTGGAGGCGGAGGGCCGCGTCGCCTTCCGTTACGTGGACTTCAACCCCAACGGCTCCCTGCGGGACATCGCCGGCATCACCAACGAGGCCGGCAACGTCGTCGGTCTGATGCCGCACCCGGAGCACGCCGTCGAGCCGCTGATCGGCACCGGCCGCACCGACGGTCTCCCGTTCTTCACCTCGATCCTCAAGAAGCTGGTCAACGCATGAGCCGGACGCCTCTGGACACGGTCGAGCACGCGGCCGCGACCCCCGACGTCGAGCTGCCCTGGGCCGAACTCGGCCTGAAGAAGGACGAGTACGAGCGCGTGGTCGAGATTCTCGGCCGCCGGCCCACCGGAGCCGAGCTCGCCATGTACTCGGTCATGTGGTCCGAGCACTGCTCGTACAAGTCCTCCAAGGTCCACCTCCGCCAGTTCGGCGAGAAGGCCCCCGAGAACGACGCCCTGCTGGTCGGCATCGGTGAGAACGCCGGTGTCGTCGACGTCGGCCAGGGCTACGCGGTCACCTTCAAGGTCGAGTCGCACAACCACCCGTCGTACGTGGAGCCGTACCAGGGCGCCGCGACCGGCGTCGGCGGCATCGTCCGCGACATCATCGCGATGGGCGCCCGCCCGGTCGCGGTCGTGGACCCGCTGCGCTTCGGCGCGGCCGACCACCCCGACACCAAGCGCGTCCTGCCCGGTGTGGTCGCCGGCATCGGCGGCTACGGCAACTGCCTCGGCCTGCCCAATATCGGCGGCGAGGTCGTCTTCGACGCCTGCTACCAGGGCAACCCGCTGGTCAACGCCGGTGCCATCGGCGTGATGCGGCACGAGGACATCCACCTCGCGAAGGCGTCCGGCGCGGGCAACATGGTCATCCTGTACGGCGCCCGCACCGGCGGCGACGGCATCGGCGGCGCGTCGATCCTCGCCTCGGAGACCTTCGACGACGCCAAGCCGTCGAAGCGTCCCGCGGTGCAGGTCGGCGACCCCTTCCAGGAGAAGCTCCTCATCGAGTGCACCCTGGAGGCGTTCAAGGAGAAGCTGGTCGTCGGCATCCAGGACCTCGGCGCGGCAGGCCTGTCCTGCGCCACGTCCGAGCTGGCGTCCAACGGCTCCGGCGGCATGCGCGTCACCCTCGACGACGTACCCCTGCGCGACTCGACGCTCTCGCCCGAGGAAATCCTCATGAGCGAGTCGCAGGAGCGCATGTGCGCGGTCGTCGAGCCGGAGAAGGTCGACCGCTTCCTCGAGATCTGCGAGAAGTGGGACGTCATCGCCACGGTCATCGGTGAGGTGACCGACGGCGACCGCCTGGAGATCTTCTGGCACGGCGAGAAGATCGTCGACGTCGACCCGCGCACGGTCGCCCACGAGGGCCCGACCTACGAGCGCCCGTACGCCCGCCCGTCCTGGCAGGACGAGCTGCAGGCCGACGACGCGAACAAGCTGCCGCGTCCGGCGACTTCGCAGGAACTGCGCGAGCAGGTCCTGAAGCTGGTCGCCTCCCCGAACCAGGCCTCCAAGAAGTGGATCACGTCCCAGTACGACCACTTCGTGCAGGGCAACACCGTCCTCGCCCAGCCCGAGGACTCCGGCATGATCCGCATCGACGAGGAGACCGGCCTCGGCGTGGCCATCGCCACCGACGGCAACGGCCGGTACGCCAAGCTCGACCCGTACACGGGCGCGCAGCTGGCCCTCGCCGAGGCCTACCGCAACGTCGCCACGACCGGCGCGAAGCCGCTCGCCGTGTCGGACTGCCTGAACTTCGGCTCGCCCGAGGACCCGGCGGTGATGTGGCAGTTCGCGGAGGCCGTGCGCGGTCTGGCGGACGGCTGCCAGCAGCTCGGCACCCCGGTGACCGGCGGCAACGTCTCGCTGTACAACCAGACCGGCGAGGCCGCCATCCACCCGACCCCGGTCGTGGCGGTCCTCGGCGTGATCGACGACGTCGCCCGCCGTACGCCCGTCGCCTTCCAGGAGGAGGGCCAGCTGCTGTACCTCCTCGGCGACACGCGTGAGGAGTTCGGCGGTTCGGCCTGGTCGCAGGTGATCCACGACCACCTGGGCGGCCTGCCCCCCAAGCTGGACCTGGAGCGCGAGCGCCTGCTCGCCGAGATCCTGATCTCCGCCTCCCGCGACGGCATGATCGACTCCGCGCACGACCTGTCCGACGGCGGCCTGATCCAGGCCGTGGTCGAGTCGGCGCTGCTCGGGGAGAAGGGCGCCCGACTGATCGTCCCGGACGGTCTGGACGCGTTCACCTTCCTCTTCTCCGAGTCGGCGGGCCGCGCGATCGTCGCGGTGCCGCGTTCGGAGGAGGTCCGCTTCAACGACATGTGCGGTGCCCGCGGCCTGCCCGCCACCCGCGTCGGCGTCGTGGACGGCGACACCATCGAGCTCCAGGGCGAGTTCGAGCTGTCCCTGGAGGACCTGCGCACGGCCCACGAGGAGACGATCCCGGCGCTGCTGGCGTAACCACCGGCCGGTCGTACGACACCGAAGGCCTCGCCCGTTTCCGCACGGGCGGGGCCTTCGCTCTCCCGCCCACCGGCGACGAGCCGAGCCAAATCGGCCTGAGCCGACACGGCGTCAAGGCATAGGCTCGCCGCCATGCCCCCGGCGAAGAAACGCACCCGGACCTACGACCTGGCCAAGATCCGCACCGCCGTCCACGCCCAGTTCGGGCACGTGCGCGAGGCGGTGCGCACCCTCACCCCCGAGCAACTCGCGCTGCCCACCCGGCTCGGCGAGTGGACCGTGCGGGATCTGGTCGCCCACCTCGGCATGACCCTGCGCGCGTTCTCCCGGCTGGTGAGCCTGCCCGAGCCCGCCCGGCCGGGCGGGGCACTGCTCGACTGGCCCTCCGCGATCGCCGCCGATGCGCCCGACATCGCCGGGCACGCCCGCAGACTCGCCGACGAGCATCCCGACCTCGACGCCTACCTCGCCGCCGCCGAGGAGCGCTTCACCGCCGACCTCGCCGCCCACCCCGGCACCCGGCTGCTGGCCGCGAGCGGGGGCGCGCTGACGGTGGACGACTACCTGGTCACCCGCACCGTCGAGCTGATCGTCCACACCGACGACCTGAACGCGGCCGTACCGGGCCTCGACGTGCCCTTCGACCGGCAGGCGCTCGCCGCGTGCACCCGGCTGCTCGCCGACGCCCTCGCCGTCAAGGCGCCCGGCGGCGCCACCGAGGTGCGGATCCCGCCGTACGCCGTCGTGCAGTGCGTCGAGGGGCCCCGGCACACCCGTGGCACCCCGCCCAACGTGGTCGAGACCGACCCGCTCACCTGGATCCGGCTCGCCACCGGGCGGCTGGAGTGGAAGGACGCCGTCGATGCGGCCAAGGTCGACGCGAGCGGGGAGCGGGCTGACCTGAGCGGGCTGCTGCCGTTGCTGGCCTGACGACACGCTGTGCGGAACCAGCCCCTCGACGGCCCCGTCCAACCGGCATGGACAGGCACACGCAGCGCATGACCCTGATGGCCGCCGCCCTGCTCGTCCCCCTGGCCACGGCGGCCTGCGGCAGCGAACACGCGGGGCAGGCCGGCAGTGGCACCGTCGGACCCGAACCGTCCGTGACCGGCACCGACTGGCGGATCCAAAGCATCACCACGCACGAGGGCACCGATCACCCCAAGAGCACGGCGCACCTCAGCCTCGACGCGAAGACCGGCAAGGCCGGCGGCCGCCTCGGCTGCAACCATTTCAGCGCCACCGCCACCGTGCGCGACGGGCATATCACCCTGGGGTCCCCGACCACGACCCGAATGATGTGCGACGCCTCACTCATGCACACCGAGCGGACCCTGCTCGGCGTCTTCAACAGCACGCTCAGGTACCGCATCGAGCACCGCACCCTCACGCTGACCTGCGCAAACGGAACGATCATCCAAGCCGTGGCACGGAAGTGATCCGTAGGGTCCGCACATCCCCAATTCGGACCAGTGGTCGATCTCGCCTACACTCGAGAACGTGCCACGTGGTGACGGTCGACTCAATCACGATCTGCTTCCCGGCGAAAAAGGCCCCCAGGACGCTTGCGGCGTCTTCGGTGTCTGGGCTCCGGGTGAAGAGGTCGCAAAGCTCACGTACTTCGGGCTCTACGCCCTCCAGCACCGGGGTCAGGAATCCGCGGGAATCGCGGTCAGCAACGGCTCCCAGATCCTCGTCTTCAAGGACATGGGCCTGGTTTCCCAGGTCTTCGACGAAACCTCGCTCGGTTCGCTCCAGGGTCACATCGCGGTCGGACACGCCCGCTACTCGACCACCGGCGCCTCCGTGTGGGAGAACGCCCAGCCGACGTTCCGTGCCACCGCGCACGGCTCGATCGCGCTCGGCCACAACGGCAACCTGGTCAACACCGCGCAGCTCGCGGAGATGGTCGCCGACCTGCCGAGCGACACCAACAGCCGCTCCACCCGGGTGGCGGCCACCAACGACACCGACCTGCTGACGGCCCTGCTGGCCGCCCAGGTCGACGAGGACGGCAAGCCGCTGACCATCGAGGAGGCGGCGCACGTCGTCCTCCCGAAGGTGCGTGGAGCCTTCTCGCTCGTCTTCATGGACGAGCACACCCTCTACGCCGGCCGTGACCCGCAGGGCATCCGCCCGCTGGTCCTGGGCCGCCTCGAGCGCGGCTGGGTGGTGGCCTCCGAGTCCGCCGCCCTGGACATCTGCGGCGCCAGCTACGTCCGCGAGATCGAGCCGGGCGAGTTCGTCGCCATCGACGAAAACGGCCTGCGCACCTCCCGATTCGCGGAAGCAAAGCCCAAGGGCTGTGTCTTCGAGTACGTGTACCTGGCCCGCCCGGACACCGACATCGCCGGCCGGAACGTGTACCTCTCCCGCGTGGAGATGGGCCGCCGCCTCGCCAAGGAGGCGCCCGTCGAGGCCGACCTGGTGATAGCGACGCCGGAGTCCGGCACCCCGGCCGCCATCGGCTACGCGGAGGCCTCCGGCATCCCGTTCGGCGCCGGCCTGGTGAAGAACGCCTACGTGGGCCGGACCTTCATCCAGCCCTCGCAGACCATCCGCCAGCTCGGCATCCGCCTGAAGCTGAACCCGCTCAAGGAAGTCATCAAGGGCAAGCGCCTGGTCGTCGTCGACGACTCGATCGTCCGCGGCAACACCCAGCGCGCCCTGGTGCGCATGCTGCGCGAAGCGGGCGCCGCCGAGGTCCACATCCGGATCTCCTCGCCGCCCGTGAAGTGGCCCTGCTTCTTCGGCATCGACTTCGCCACGCGCGCGGAGCTCATCGCCAACGGCATGACCATCGACGAGATCGGCACCAGCCTGGGCGCCGACTCGCTGGCGTACATCTCCATCGACGGCATGATCGAGGCGACCACCATCGCCAAGCCGAACCTGTGCCGCGCCTGCTTCGACGGCGAGTACCCGATGGAGCTGCCCGACCCCGAGCTGCTCGGCAAGCAGCTGCTGGAGACCGAGCTGGCCGCGGGTCCCGCCGCCACGGCCGCCGCCGACGCCATTCGCCGCCCGTAGGGCGCCGCATCACCTGCCGTACGACACGAAAGTTCTCCTCACCATGTCTGAGACAACTGGTGCCTCCTACGCGGCTGCCGGCGTCGACATCGAAGCGGGCGACCGCGCCGTCGAGCTGATGAAGGAGTGGGTGAAGAAGACGCAGCGCCCCGAGGTCCTCGGCGGCCTCGGCGGCTTTGCCGGCCTCTTCGACGCCTCCGCCCTCAAGCGCTACGAGCGGCCGCTGCTCGCTTCCGCCACCGACGGCGTGGGCACGAAGGTCGACATCGCCCGCCAGATGGGTGTCTACGACACCATCGGTCACGACCTGGTCGCGATGGTCATGGACGACATCGTGGTGTGCGGCGCCGAGCCGCTGTTCATGACCGACTACATCTGCGTCGGCAAGGTCCACCCCGAGCGGGTCGCCGCGATCGTCAAGGGCATCGCGGAGGGCTGCGTGCTGGCCGGCTGCGCCCTGGTGGGCGGCGAGACGGCCGAACACCCGGGCCTGCTGGGCGCGGACGACTTCGACGTCGCGGGCGCCGGTACGGGCGTCGTGGAGGCCGACCGGCTGCTCGGCCCGGATCGCATCCGCACGGGTGACGCCGTCATCGCCATGGCGTCCTCCGGGCTTCACTCGAACGGGTACTCGCTGGTGCGGCACGTCCTGCTGAACCAGGCCGGGCTGTCCCTGGACGCCCGGATCGAGGAGCTCGGCCGCACCCTCGGCGAGGAGCTGCTGGAGCCCACCAAGATCTACTCGCTGGACTGCCTGGCGCTCACCCGGACGGCCGAGGTGCACGCCTACAGCCACATCACCGGCGGCGGCCTCGCCGCGAACCTCGCCCGGGTGATCCCGGACACGCTGCACGCCGTGGTCGACCGCTCCACCTGGACACCGGACCCGATCTTCGACCTCGTCGGCCGCACCGGCAAGGTCGAGCGGCTGGAGCTGGAGAAGACGCTGAACATGGGCGTCGGCATGATGGCGATCGTCCCGCAGGAGTCGGTGGACGTGGCCCTGGCCACGCTGGCCGACCGCGACGTGGAGGCCTGGGTCGCCGGTGAGATCACCGACCGGGGCGAGCACACCACCGGCGCGGAACTGGTCGGCGACTACGCGTGACGTACCGGCCCCCGGGGCCCCGCTGCTCGCGCAGAGCGTGGGGTCCCTCAGGGGCGGAGCCCGCGGCACGGCAGCACGAAACCCGGTCCGGAGCTGAACCCCGGACCGGGTCAAACGGCGGATGCCGTGCAGTCTTACGCGCCGCGACGGTGTTGCGAGGACTGGTCGTCCTCGTCCTCCTCGTCGTCGTCCCCATAGAGGTCGGCGTACCGGGAGTACAGGTCGTCGTCGTCGTGCTCATCGTCCTCGAACCGGTCGCCGTTCGGCGACTGGTTCGACGTCGATGCGCCCAGCTCCTCGGCCAGGCGTGTGAGGTCCGTCCCACCGCTGTTGTACTTCAGCTGGCGGGCGACCTTCGTCTGCTTGGCCTTGGCCCGGCCGCGCCCCATGGCTCGACCCCCTCAACGACGGGGCTCGACGGCCCCAGAGTCTGACACGCGTTCATGTTCCGGCACGGACTCTCCGCAGAGAGGCCGGTCCGTAGGGCTTCCACGGTACCTGAGCCCGCGCCCATACGGTACGTCGCCCGCAGCACGCGCGTGTGCACAGGACCACCGAGGCGCCCCGTCCTCGCTGGTCAATGGCGATTTTAACCACTAATCCGAGGACGACCCGCCGGTGGAAGTGAGAGTTCTCTCGAAGTCCCCACCGGCAGGTACCGCACGAACCCGTGCGCTCGCCGTACGGTGAGCGGTACGGAACGTCAGCGTCCGCGCTTGGCGGCGGCGGCCTCGGCCATCCGCTGCTCGGCGATCCGGTCGGCTGCCGCGGCCGGCGGAATGCCGTCTTCCTTCGCACGTGCGAATATGGCCAGCGTGGTGTCGAAGATCTTCGCGGCCTTCGCCTTGCACCGGTCGAAGTCGAAGCCGTGCAGCTCGTCGGCGACCTGGATGACCCCGCCCGCGTTCACCACGTAGTCCGGCGCGTAGAGGATCCCGCGGTCGGCGACGTCCTTCTCCACCCCCGGGTGGGCGAGCTGGTTGTTCGCCGCGCCGCAGACGACCTTCGCGGTCAGCACCGGCACGGTGTCGTCGTTCAGTGCGCCGCCGAGCGCGCAGGGGGCGTAGATGTCCAGGCCCTCGGTCCGGATCAGCGCCTCGGTGTCGGCGACGGCGCGGACACCCTCGGGGTGCCGGTCGAGGATGCGGCGTACGGCGTCCTCGCGCACATCGGTGACGACGACCTCGGCGCCCTCCGCACGCAGGTGCTCGACCAGGTGGTGGCCGACCTTGCCGACACCGGCGATGCCGACCGTGCGGCCGCGCAGCGACGGGTCGCCCCACAGGTGCTGCGCGGAGGCGCGCATGCCCTGGTAGACGCCGAAGGCGGTGAGCACGGAGGAGTCGCCGGCGCCGCCGTTCTCCGGGGAGCGGCCTGTGGTCCAGCGGCACTCGCGGGCCACGACGTCCATGTCGGCGACATAGGTGCCGACGTCGCACGCGGTGACGTACCGGCCGCCGAGCGAGGCGACCATGCGACCGTAGGCGAGCAGCAGCTCCTCGGTCTTGTCCCGCTCCGGATCGCCGATGATCACGGCCTTGCCACCGCCGTGGTCGAGACCGGCCATGGCGTTCTTGTACGACATGCCGCGCGCGAGGTTGAGGGCGTCGGCGACGGCCTCCTCCTCGGTGGCGTACGGGTAGAAGCGCGTGCCGCCGAGTGCGGGGCCCAGCGCGGTGGAGTGAAGGGCGATGACGGCTTTCAGGCCGCTCGCGCGGTCCTGGCAGAGCACGACCTGCTCATGGCCGCCCTGGTCCGAGTGGAACAGGGTGCGCAGTACACCAACAGGTGCGCCGGTTACATCGGTCACGGTGGTGACTCCTGAGTAAATTGCGGCGAGTGACGCGGAGCTCCGTGGGGGTGGACGGGGCCCCGTGGCATGAGGGTAGAGCCTGTCACCGACCATGCGCCGCGCAGTGCCGCAGATCACCTTCTCAGGGAGTACGGCCACGTACGCGCGTGCGCGACCGTGCGACGATTTGCATGGATTTCCCGCAGGGTGTGGCTGCGGGCCCGGAAGGTTTCCGCAGCGGCCCGCGGGGGAGGGAGCAGGCGTGCCCAAGGTGTCCTCGGTGATCGTCCCGTATGCGGCGTATCTGCGGGTGTACGAGCCGCTGGCCGCCTTCCCGGAGCCGGAGCGCGGCCACTGGGCGCGCTACGCCCGCCGCCCCGAGCGCCCCTCCTACCAGGAGGAACTCCGCCGCTCGCTGGCCGACCTGCTGCCCATCCCGCCCGTCGCGGTGCCGGTGCACGAGAGCGACGACGCCTTCGTGCTGGAGGTGGACGGCGTGGTGTGCGTGTGCCCGTGGCGGACCCGGCTGCGCGGCTGGCAGGCGCTGGCCGGCCTGGGCGAGGAGCTGCCGAAGCCGGTGCTGGAGGCCGTCCTGCCCGAGGTGGTGCGCCGCCAGGCGGCCCAGGACTACGAGCGGTGGCGGGAGCGCAACCCCGACGCGAGGCCGTGGATCCGCACCGCCACCTGGCAGGTGCCGCTGAACTGGTTCGTACTGGTCTCCGATGAGGAGCGGGAGTACGACAAGGGCTCCGCGGCCCTGGCCCCGGTGCTGCGCTACCGCACTCCGATGGTGCAGGCCCGGCGCCGGGTCGCCCGGGCGCTGCGCACGCTGAAGGACACCATGGACGAGGGGCCGCTGGTGGAGGGCGTCATGGACGTGGGGCGCTGGCTGGAGGAGTTCCACCCGCGCTCCCTGGTGGAGCTGGACTACGGCGGCCTGGTCCACGCGCTGCCCGCGGGGGCGCTGGAGGACGACCACTCGGCCGCCGATGTGGCCGAGGGGATCGCGGCGCTGCGGCGCGGGGACGGGGTGGCGGCCGGCGCGGCCTACGGGCGGCTGGTGGAGCGCTGGCGGGCGGTGCGCGACCTGCGCTCGGCGAACTGACGTACCGCCAGGCCGCGCGCCGGAGGATCCAGAGGATCCGACAGAGGTTCGAGTGAAGTGAGGTGCGTCACGGCCGTGACGCACCTCACCGCGTACGGTCTACGCACCGGACGGACTCCGCACTACGCGAGTTGACGGGACGTAGGCCCCGATCCGGGCGTTTGCGTCAAGCGTGACAGACGGCACGTACACGCCCCTTGCGCCCGTTACCCGCCCTCGTGCCAAAATAGGACAAGGAGTCCGGGGAGGACTCCTGCCGCCCAACTATGCTCCACTGTGGGCGGAATCTCAGCATTGCACGCTTTGGGGGGTCTGGTATCTCCTGACGCCACTGTGACTGATCGTCACAGTGGCGTGACTGTCCGCTATGGCATGGTCCATCGGCTTCCGTCGCTGATGAACACCTGGGAGGGCAATTCCATCGGTTTGGCCGACGCGGCTGGACAGATGGTGTAGTTGTAGTGCCGAGGACAAGCCGTTCGTCCTATAACCGACTCGACTCGCGTCCGCCATTTCGGGCAACGCGGGTCAAGGTGCAGAATTTAGAGGAAAGAACCGAGAAGGTTCGGTTCTCCCGAGGAGGCCGCTCATGACCGCTCGCACCCCTGATGCCGAGCCGCTGCTGACCCCGGCTGAGGTCGCCACCATGTTCCGCGTCGACCCGAAGACGGTCACGCGCTGGGCGAAGGCCGGCAAGCTCACGTCGATCCGCACGCTCGGCGGGCACCGCCGCTACCGCGAGGCCGAGGTCCGCGCTCTGCTCGCGGGCATCCCGCAGCAGCGCAGCGAGGCCTGAACAACTGAATAACGGGCGAAACGCCAGGTCCCCCAACCTGCCGGACCGCCCGGAACCACAGCTCCAAGCGACGCGGGGACTGCCCCAACAGGCCCCACGCCCACACGGAACGAACGGGTGCGTCGTCGATCGCGCTGGACTCCGCCGGGTCCAGCGCGATCTTTTTTGTGCGCGTGGTGCGCACGGTGCGCGTCCCGGCGGGGGTCTGTGAGCGCCCTTGTCGGACTCTGGTGGGACTCTGCGGGGATGCCCTGACGAGGGTGCAATTGCACATATTAAATTGACGGGTTGTAGGAGCGGGGTAAGAACGGGCACTCCGGAAACTCGTGCGGTGACTCCCGTCACATGCCACTGTCCTTGTTGCCCGACGCCGCCGTGCGCTAGTGGAGGCGCGGGTTCCAGCGTCCCATGCGGACACGGGTGTTGGGCCCGGGTGCGCTCACGCCTCGCCGGGAGATTCGTCCTCTCCGGTCTCCAGGGTCTCGCCGGCCGGCTGCGGGTTCGCCGGAGCCGTGGCCAGCGCCAGCCGCTGCAGGCGATGGCAGACCGGACAGCGGCGGGTCAGATGCCCGTACGACGACGCGGCCGACAGATGCGCCCGGAGCAGCGCTCGCGTCTCGTGCTTCACCGATGTCGCCATACGCCACCTCCGTCAGCCCCGCGGGGAACGGGCCCGTGCTTCTGGGGTACCGGCGGAATGTGACGCCGTCAAGGCCACGGGTTCCTGCCGGGCCGCGCCGGACACGAGAGGAGCCACAAGCTCCACGACCGCGACCCGGGGCCGGGTGGGTCTCGGTCGTTTGTATCGGCGGGTGCGGTGTGTGGAGGCAGGCAAAAGGCCCGCCCCTTGCGGGGCGGGCATCGCCGTGTCGGCGGAACGACTGAGGGCCGGTCCAATGGCGGGCCTCGTATTGCGGTCCTGACGGTATCTGCTCTGCCGGATTGCGGCTGCGCCGCGGGCGCGGCCTCCACCTCGACAGGGTGGCGAGCGGGTGGGCGGCGGGGCGGTGCCTTCCCCTTGTGGGGCGGAACGACTGAGGGCCCGTCCGCTATGGACGGGCCCTCATACTGCGGTCCTGACGGGATTTGAACCCGCGGCCTCCACCTTGACAGGGTGGCGAGCACTCCAAACTGCTCCACAGGACCAGGTGTTGCGGCGCTTGTCGCTCCTGCGCTGCGAGAAGGACTCTACAGGAGGGTGAGCCCCTGGTCGAACTCACCCTCCGCACGCACCCGGCTACGGTACGGCCGCGTCGATCGCCTTCACGATCCGCTTGTCGGAGACCGGGTAGGCGGTGCCCAGCGCGTGGGCGAAGTAGCTGACCCGGAGCTCCTCGATCATCCAGCGGATGTCCAGCACCGCCTGCGGCACCGGCCGCCCCTGCGGCATCTGCTCCAGCAGCCACGCGTACTCGTCCTGCATCTCGTGGACCTTCTCCATGCGCGTGGTGTCCCGCTGCACGTTCGTCGGCATCTGCTGCAGCCGCCGGTCCGCCGCGATCAGATACCGCATCAGGTCCGGCAGCCGCCGCAGCCCGGTCGCCGTCACGAAGCCCGGCTTCACCAGGGCGTCCAGCTGCTTGCGCACGTCCTGCAGGTTCGCCAGCAGCGCCGGGCTGCGCAGGCCCTTCAGGCGGCGCTCGCAGGCCTGCCAGGCGGCCAGCACCTGCTGGACTTGGCCGACCGTGCGCACGGTCGTGTCCACGATCTCCGCGCGCACCTTGTCGTACAGCTTGCGGTAGGACTCCTCGTCCCACACCGGCCCGCCGAAGTCCGCGATCAGCTTGTCCGCCGCCGCCATCGCGCAGTCGTCGAACAGCGCCTGGATCGAACCGTGCGGATTCGCCGACAGCGCGAGCTTCTGGGCGTTCGTCAGACGATCGCTCGCGAATTTCGCCGGGTTGACCGGAATGTTGCGCAGGATCAGCCGGCGCATGCCCTTCCACATCGCCTCCGCCTGCTCCGCCTCCGTGTCGAAGAGGTGCACGGAGACCGTGTCACCGTCGTCCACCAGAGCCGGGTAGGCCTTCACCGGCTGACCGGCTCGGCGGGTCTCGAAGACGCGGGTGAGCGAGCCGATCGTCCAGTCCGTCAGCCCCTTGCGCTCCAGCGACTCCCCGCCCTGCCGGGAGGCGGTCGCGGCCGCGGCCTGGGAGAGGGCCTTGCGGGCCTTCGGCTTCAGCTGGAGCTTCAGCGCCTGAAGGTCCTTGTCCTCGGCCAGCTTGCGGCGCCGTTCGTCGACGATCCGGAAGGTGATCTGCAAATGGTCGGGGACCCTCGCCCAGTCGAAGTCCTCCGCCTCGAAGGGAACGCCGACCATGCGCTTTAGCTCACGGGCCATCGTCGTGGTCAGCGACTCCTGCAGCGGCGTCGCCCTCTCGAGGAACGCCTTCGCATAGTTCGGCGCGGGCACGTAGTGACGGCGGATCGGCTTGGGCAGGGAGCGGATCAGCTCGGTGACCAGCTCCTCCCTGAGGCCCGGGATCTGCCAGTCGAAGCCCTCGTCGGTGACCTGGTTGAGGACCTGGAGCGGGATATGGACCGTCACACCGTCCGCGTCCGCGCCCGGCTCGAACTGGTACGTCACCCGGAACTTCAGCTCGCCCTGCCGCCAGGAGTCGGGGTAGTCGGCCTTGGTGACCGCCTCCGCCGACTCCCGGATGAGCATCTCCCGCTCGAAGTCCAGGAAGTCCGGCTGTTCCTGCCGCTTGCGCTTCCACCAGGAGTCGAAGTGCGCACCGGAGACGACGTGTTCGGGCACCCGCTGGTCGTAGAAGTCGAACAGCGTCTCGTCGTCCACGACGATGTCACGGCGGCGGGCCCGGTGCTCCAGCTCCTCGACCTCGCTCAGGAGCCTGCGGTTGTCCGAGAAGAACTTGTGGTGCGTGCGCCAGTCGCCCTCCACCAGGGCGTTGCGGATGAACAGCTCGCGGCTGACCTCGGGGTCGATCCGGCCGTAGTTCACCTTGCGCTGGGCGACGATCGGCACGCCGTACAGCGTGACCTTCTCGTACGCCATCACCGCGGCCTGGTCCTTCTCCCAGTGCGGTTCGCTGTACGTCCGCTTGATCAGATGGCCGGCGAGCGGCTCCACCCACTCCGGTTCGATCTTCGCGTTGACCCGCGCCCACAGGCGGGACGTCTCGACGAGCTCCGCGGACATCAGGAAACGCGGCTGCTTCTTGAACAGGGCCGAGCCCGGGAAGATCGCGAACTTGGCGTTGCGGGCGCCCAGGTACTCGTTCTTGTTGCCGTCCTTGACGTCCTTCATCCCGACGTGGGACAGCAGACCGGCCAGCAGCGAGACGTGGACGCGGTCGGCGGGGGCATCGTCCTCGTTGACGTGGATGCCCATCTGCTTGGCGACCGTGCGCAGCTGCGTGTAGATGTCCTGCCACTCGCGAATGCGCAGGAAGTTGAGGTACTCCTGCTTGCACATCCGGCGGAAGGAGCTGGAGCCGCGCTCCTTCTGCTGCTCGCGGATGTACCGCCACAGGTTGAGGTAGGCGAGGAAGTCGCTGGTCTCGTCCTTGAAGCGGGCGTGCTGCTGGTCGGCCTGGGCCTGCTTGTCGGCAGGGCGCTCACGCGGGTCCTGGATGGACAGGGCCGCCGCTATGACCATGACCTCGCGGACGCAGCCGTTCTTGTCGGCCTCCAGGACCATCCGGGCCAGACGCGGGTCGACGGGCAGCTGGGCGAGCTTGCGGCCGGTGTCGGTCAGGCGCTTGCGCGGGTCCTTCTGCGCCGGGTCCAGGGCGTGCAGCTCCTGGAGCAGCTGGACGCCGTCGCGGATGTTGCGGTGGTCCGGCGGGTCGATGAAGGGGAACTTCTCGATGTCGCCGAGGCCGGCGGCGGTCATCTGCAGGATGACGGAGGCCAGGTTCGTACGGAGGATCTCGGCGTCCGTGAACTCCGGGCGGGCCTCGAAGTCCTCCTCGCTGTACAGGCGGATGCAGATGCCGTCGGAGGTACGGCCGCAACGGCCCTTGCGCTGGTTGGCGCTGGCCTGGGAGATCGGCTCGATCGGCAGCCGCTGCACCTTGGTGCGGTGGCTGTAACGGCTGATCCGGGCGAAGCCGGGGTCGATGACGTACTTGATGCCGGGGACGGTCAGCGAGGTCTCGGCGACGTTGGTCGCCAGAACGATCCTGCGCCCGGTGTGCGGCTGGAAGACGCGGTGCTGCTCGGCGTGCGAGAGCCGTGCGTACAGCGGGAGGATCTCCGTGAACCTGTACTGCTTCTTCGTCAGCGCGTCCGCCGTGTCCCGGATCTCGCGCTCACCGGAGAGGAAGACCAGGATGTCCCCCTTGCCCTCCGCCATCAGCTCCTCGACGGCGTCCGTGATCGCGGTGATCTGGTCGCGGTCGGCGTCGTCCCCGTCCTCCTCCAGCAGCGGCCGATAGCGCACCTCCACCGGGTACGTCCGCCCGCTGACCTCGATGATCGGGGCGTCACCGAAGTGCCGCGAGAAACGCTCGGGGTCGATGGTGGCCGAGGTGATGACGACCTTGAGGTCGGGACGCTGCGGCAGGAGCTGGGCGAGGTAGCCGAGCAGGAAGTCGATGTTCAGGGACCGCTCGTGGGCCTCGTCGATGATGATTGTGTCGTAGGCGCGCAGCTCGCGGTCGGTCTGGATCTCGGCGAGCAGGATGCCGTCCGTCATCAGCTTGATGAAGGTGGCGTCCGGGTTCACCTGGTCGGTGAAGCGGACCTTCCAGCCGACGGCCTCACCGAGGGGGGTCTTCAGCTCGTCCGCGACGCGCTCGGCGACGGTGCGGGCGGCGATCCGGCGCGGCTGGGTGTGCCCGATCATGCCGCGCACGCCCCGGCCCAGCTCCAGGCAGATCTTCGGGATCTGCGTGGTCTTGCCGGAGCCCGTCTCACCGGCGACGATGACGACCTGGTGGTCGCGGATGGCGGCCGCGATGTCGTCCTTCTTCTGGCTGACGGGCAGTTGCTCGGGATAGGTGATCGCGGGCAGGCGCTCGCGGCGGGCGCTCATCCGCTCCTCGGCCTTGCCGACCTCGGCCTCGATCTCGGCGAGGACGGCGGCGCGGGCCTCCGGCTTGCGGATCTTGCGCGCGCCTTCGAGCCTGCGGCCGAGCCGGTGCGCGTCACGCAGGGACAGCTCGGTCAGTCGGGGCGCGAGAGCGCCGAGGGCGGGGGCAGGGTGCGTAGACATACGCGATCCAGGATCTCATCTCGCCCAAAAGACTGGCGAACGATTTGCTCCGGACCCCGAGCGGGGGACGCCGACGGGTGTGGACAGGGTCACGTGGCCGGAAGTTGATCATTCGGTGACCGGACCTTTATGTTGATCGCGACCGCTCCACGGGGGATGCGGGATCCGCCATCGACGCAAGCCACAGGCCGCGCAGGGCTCCCTCGCACGCTCACCCCCAGGGGCTTCGACCATCCATCACCCAACGGGGACCGCTCTCACCTGCCCGGACACCGCGCAGGTCGGCTGAGCGGCTGAATCGGGGAGTTTCCATGACCACGTTCACCCAGTGGAAGCGCGCTGCCGCCCTGGCCGTGCTGCCGGCCGTCGGCGCGCTCGCGTTCACGGGCGTCAGCGCGGGCCAGGCCCAGGCCGCCACCGCCCACTTCTACAAGTGCGACAAGACGGCGACGTCCATCCCGCGCAAGAAGGTGACGTCGCACTGCTACGTCATCACGAGCGTCGGCACGAAGAAGGCCAGCCAGCACCGCGCCAAGGCGGTCTGCGACCAGGACCACGGCACCGGCCCCTTCATCCACTCCCGCCTGGTCACCGTCCACGGCCCGTGGGTCGCCCTGGGCGAGAAGTCCTCGGTCACCTGCCCCCTGCGCTCCACGCTGGTCGCGGGCTACACCGAGACCAGGTAACGCACACGAGAACACCCCCTCCGGAATCCCGGAGGGGGTGTTTGCCCCGATAGGGCTCTTGTGGCTGGGGCCGGGGTCGAACCGGCGACCTATCGCTTTTCAGGCGATCGCTCGTACCAACTGAGCTACCCAGCCACGAGGTTTCACGTGAAACCTCAGCGGTCCTGACGGGATTTGAACCCGCGGCCTCCACCTTGACAGGGTGGCGAGCACTCCAAACTGCTCCACAGGACCAAGTGGTGTCTGCGCTTGCCTTCGGCTGACGCCTAGGACAGTGTCGCACACGATACTGCGTGCCCCCAACGGGATTCGAACCCGTGCTACCGCCTTGAAAGGGCGGCGTCCTAGGCCGCTAGACGATGAGGGCTATCGGCCCGCCTGGGCGCTTCTCAGCGCGTCGGGGACGTGAGAAGCATATGGGATGGCGGGGGGTATCGCCAAAACGGTTTCAGGGGCGGCTGGGCGACGGTGATGACGGGGCGGGGGCCGACGGCGACGACGGGGACGGTGAGCCGCCGGGCTGGTTCTCCTTCGGCAGGTGGCGGCTGACCTCGGCCGTCGTCAGGCCCAGCCCGCCCAGTTCGATCTCGTCCCAGGCCTGCAGGCGGTGGGTGCCACGGTCCAAGTAGAGGATCGACGCCTCGATCGGGTCCGGATGCTTGCCCTCCACCGCGCGCAGACCACTGCCGCCCGTGGAGCCCTCGACGCGCAGACGCGTGCCGTAGGGCAGCAGTTCGGTCGCCTCGTGGTGGATGTGGCCGGCCAGGACCAGCGGCACCTCGCCGTCCGTCTGGCGGGCCGCGACCGGTTCATGGGCGATCGCGATGTCCACCGGCGTGCCCTTGGCCTTCTGGTCGCGCAGGGCGGTGGCGAGGCGGGCGCCGGCCAGCTCCTCCGCCGCGTCGCCGCCCGGCTCGACAGCGCGGTCGGGGGTGTACTGCGGATCGCCGGTGCCGGCGAAGCGCAGGCCGGCGACGGACACGGCCCGGCCGTCGTCCAGGACGTGGACGTTCTTCATGTGCTCCAGGTAGTCCTGCGTCGTCGTCGAGTCGTGGTTGCCCCGGACCCAGACGTAGGGCGCCCCGAGGTCCCGGATCGGGTCGAGGAAGCCGTTCTCCGCCGCCGTGCCGTGGTCCATGGTGTCGCCGGAGTCGACGATCACATCGACCTTGTACTGCTGCACCAGCGAGCTGATGATCTTCCAGCTGGCCGGGTTGAGGTGGATGTCGGAGACGTGCAGGACGCGGATCGTCGTCGGGTCGGGCTGATAGGCGGGGAGCGTGGAGGTGACGTCGTACAGCTTGGTCACGTTGGTCACCAGGCGGGCCAGTTCCTTCTGGTAGACGTCGAATTCCGTGACGATGTTGCGCGCGTTGCCCACCAGCGAGGGCGCCGAGGAGAGCAGGCCCGAGAACTTCGGTTCCAGGACGGACTTGGGGTTCCAGGTCGCGTACGCCGTCACTCCGCAGGCGGTCAGGAGGGCGAGCGCGAGGCCGCCGGCGGCCAGGGCGCGGCGGGGGCGGCGGTAGACGGCCAGGCCCAGGGCCGTCGCGCCGATGACGACGGCCACGCAGGAGCGCAGGGCCAGGTCGAGGGTGCCGTGCTCGACGTCCCGGGCGACCTCGTCCTGGAGCCCGGAGATGCGTTCGGGGTGGTCGACCAGGGCCTGGGCGCGGTCGGGGTCGAGCTGGTCGACGTTCACGTCCAGCCGTACCGGGGCGATGTGGCTGTCCAGGTGCAGCGCACCGAGCGGCGAGACGTTGATCTTCGTGCCGCCGGTCAGGGAGGGACGCAGCGTCATGGTCGTGTCCATGGGGCCGACGGGCGCCCGGACGTCGCCGACGACCAGCAGGCCCAGCCAGGCGCCGAGCAGTACGACCGCGATCAGGCCGCAGGCGCGGAGCCAGGGGGAGGGCTGGTCGTCGAGGGTGAGTGGGGCCGGGCGGGGTCGTTTCGTGCGGTGACGGGCTGCGGGCAGGACGCGGACCATTGGTGCCGTATGCCCAAGTCCGGGTGCGGGTATGCGGCGCCGTACGACGGCCGGGTGGGGGCGTCGTACCGGACAATGGCGGTGTGCTGGAGATGACGCGCGAGGAGTTCGAGGAACTGGTCGCCGAGGCGCTCGACCGGATTCCGCCGGAGCTGACGCGGCTGATGGACAACGTGGCGGTGTTCGTCGAGGACGAACCGCCGGCGGATGATCCCGAGCTGCTCGGGCTGTACGAGGGCACCCCGCTGACCGATCGCGGGGAGTGGTATGCCGGGGTGCTGCCGGACCGCATCACCGTCTACCGGGGGCCGACCCTGCGGTTCTGCGAGAGCCGCGCGGAGGTCGTGAAGGAGGTCGAGATCACCGTGGTGCACGAGATCGCGCACCACTTCGGGATCGACGACGCGCGGCTGCACAGCCTGGGCTACGGGTAGGTCTTACGGCGCCCGCGTGCGCCCGGACGGCGGGGCCCCGGGCGTGTCCTCTTGCGGGCGGCGGGAGTTGGGCACGTCGACTCTCCCTCATCCCGGAGGTGGCTGCCCGTGCGCCCCTTGTACGTACCCGTCCGCCTGGCCGCCACGGTCATCGCCGTGGCCGCGGCCGCCGGCTGCATGAGCGTGGGGGACCAGGACGGAAGCCAGGCCAGGCCGTCGCACTCGGCGGGGTCGCGGGGCGGTGAAGGTCCCGACGGTGGCGTGGCGGTGTCCGGGGGCGGTGCCGGTGGCGCCGGGTCCGGTCGTGACGCCCACGGGCACGGGCACGGTGACGCCAAGGACGGCGGGGGCGCGTCCGGCGACCCCGCCACGGCGTCGGCCGCACCCACGGGCACGCCGTCGCAGGCGGTCGGCGGCCGGCCCTCGCCGGCGCCGCAGCTCCCGCGCCCGCCCGAGCCGTCGCCGACCGAGGCGCAGCCGACCCCCACGCACACCACGCCCGCGCCGGAGCCCACGCCGGAGCCGTCCCAGCCGCCGGCCACCTCCGAGCCGCCGGCCCCGCAGCCCTCCTCGTCCGCGCACGAGGGGACCGGGCCGCAGCTGATGCAGCGCGAGCCGGCACCGCGGGTCGGGGTTCCGGTGTGAGCCGGGGCCGGAGGTCCGCGCCCGGCGCCCGTGCCGTCGGTGTGAGCAGCGGCTCATCCACGCGGTTTGCCTTGGGGGGCCCGAGGTGCGTATGGTGGTAGATCGTTTGATCCCATTTGCCCGGCGCCAACGCAGAAGCGCGCCGTGTGGCGCGTACTCTCCCTTGCCGTGGCGGACCGCATCGAGGCGGTCGTGTGCGAATCACGGAGTTGACGGGCGCGTGCCGACGAGACTCCGGAAGGTTTCGCATTCGCATGTCCATCGCCAGTACTGATCACGCCGTCGTGTCCGAGGACAACGGTTCCCAGGACACCCCTCAGGACACCACCCCCGAGCTCACCTTCGCCGACCTCGGTCTCCCCGAGGGCGTCGTGCGCAAGCTCGCGCAGAACGGCGTGACCACCCCCTTCCCGATCCAGGCCGCGACCATCCCGGACGCGCTGGTCGGCAAGGACATCCTCGGCCGGGGCCGCACCGGCTCCGGCAAGACCCTCTCCTTCGGTCTGCCGACCCTGGCCCGCCTGGCCGGCGGCCGCACCGAGAAGAAGCGCCCCCGCGCGGTCATCCTCACCCCGACCCGTGAGCTGGCCATGCAGGTCGCGGACGCCCTCCAGCCCTACGGCGACGTTCTCGGCCTGAAGATGAAGGTCGTCTGCGGCGGCACCTCCATGGGCAACCAGATCTACGCCCTGGAGCGCGGCGTCGACATCCTGGTCGCCACCCCGGGCCGTCTGCGCGACATCATCAACCGCGGCGCCTGCTCGCTGGAGGACGTGGAGATCACCGTCCTCGACGAGGCCGACCAGATGTCCGACCTGGGCTTCCTGCCCGAGGTCACCGAGCTGCTCGACCAGGTGCCGTCCGGCGGTCAGCGCATGCTCTTCTCCGCCACCATGGAGAACGAGATCAAGACCCTCGTCGACCGCTACCTGAGCGAGCCCGTCCTGCACGAGGTGGACGCGGCCCAGGGCGCGGTGACGACCATGTCGCACCACATCCTTATCGTGAAGCCCAAGGACAAGGCGCCGGTGACCGCCGCGATCGCCTCCCGCAAGGGCCGCACCATCATCTTCGTGCGTACCCAGCTGGGCGCCGACCGCGTCGCCGAGCAGCTGCGCGACGCCGGAGTGAAGGCCGACGCGCTGCACGGCGGCATGACCCAGGGCGCCCGTACCCGGACCCTGGCCGACTTCAAGGACGGGTACGTCAACTGCCTCGTCGCCACCGACGTCGCCGCGCGCGGCATCCACGTCGACGGCATCGACCTGGTGCTCAACGTCGACCCGGCCGGCGACCACAAGGACTACCTGCACCGTGCGGGCCGTACCGCGCGTGCGGGCCGTACCGGCACGGTCGTCTCCCTCTCCCTGCCGCACCAGCGCCGCCAGATCTTCCGCCTGATGGAGGACGCCGGCGTGGACGCCGCGCGCCACATCATCCAGAGCGCCGGCGCCTTCGACCCGGAGGTCGCCGAGATCACCGGCGCCCGTTCGATGACCGAGGTCCAGGCCGAGTCCGCGGGCAACGCCGCGACCCAGGCCGAGCGCGAGGTCGCCCAGCTCACCAAGGAGCTCGAGCGCGCCCAGCGGCGTGCGACGGAGCTGCGCGAGGAGGCCGACCGGCTGGTCGCCCGGGTGGCGCGCGAGCGGGGCGAGGACCCGGCCGCGGCCGTCGAGGCCGCCGCGGCGCAGGTCGTGGCCGAGGTGTCGGTGCCGGAGCAGCCGGGTGCCGAGGACGTGGACCGCGCCGAGCGCGCCGAGCGTCCGGCGGCGGCGCCGTACGAGCGCCGTGAGCGCCGGGACGGCGACCGTGGCGGTGACCGCGGTGGCTTCCGCCGGGACGACCGCCGCGACGACCGCCGTTCGTACGACCGTGACGACCGTCGTCCGCAGGACCGCGACGACCGTCGTTCCTTCGACCGCCGGGACCGTGAGCGCGGTTTCGACCGCCGGGACGGCGAGCGCGGTGACCGTGGCGGTGACCGCGGCGGCTTCCGCCGTGACGAGCGTCGTCCGTTCGACCGCGACCGTGGTGGCCGTACCTTCGAGCGCCGCGACGGTGAGCGCAACGACCGTGGCGACCGTGGTGACCGCGGTGACCGTGGCGGCTTCCGCCGTGACGACGAGCGTGGCGGCTTCCGCCGTGACGAGCGTCGTCCGTTCGACCGCGACCGTGGCGGCCGTACCTTCGAGCGCCGTGACGACCGCGGTGGCTTCCGTCGCGACGAGCGTGGCGGCCACCGTGGCAACGACCGCCCGTTCAACCGCGACCGCCGCGACGACCGCCCGGGCTTCCGCACCGGCGGCCACGAGCGTCCCTACGGCCGCCGTGACGAGCACCGTGGCGGCTCCTCCTCCTCCTCCCCCTCTTCCTCCTTCGGCCGCCGCGACGACAAGCCGCGCTGGAAGCGCAACGGCTGACGCATGCAACGGCTGACGCCGGCGCACCGGCTGACGGTGTCGCAGCACTGAGGTGAAGGCCCGTACGACTTCGGTCGTGCGGGCCTTTCCGCATCCCGCCCGAGGGTCGCGAACCGGTCCACAGCCGACACTTCCGGCCCCGGCCGGCCGTCCGACGCGGCCGCGTCAGCGATACCCGATCGGCGACGCGGGCTCGTCCCGCTATGCTCGGGGAGGCAACATCGCCCGGGCCCTTAGCTCAATTGGCAGAGCAGTGGACTTTTAATCCATTGGTTGTGGGTTCGAGTCCCACAGGGCCTACGCATGCGGGGGAGGGGTTCATCCCCTCCCGCCCGCCCCCAGCGCCCGGACCGGTCCGACCGGCCCGGGCGCTGTCGCGTCAGCCGAGCAGATGACGGTTCGGCTCGCGCGCCGCCGCTTCGAACTCCGGCAGTACCACCACGTCCACGCCCGCGGCCGTCAGCGCGCCGCTGCCGTCGGCGCCGGGGACGAAGGTGTCCGGCTCGCGCCAGGCCGTCACCACCCGGCGTACGCCCGCCCGGAGGATCAGCTCGGCGCAGGGGTGGGGGCGGGAGGCGCGGCGGGTGCAGGGTTCCAGGCTGGTGTACACCGTGGCGGTGGGCAGGCGGGGGTCGTCCGCCGGGATCTTGGCGAGGGCCGCTTCCTCGGCGTGGACCGTGGGGTCGCCGGCCTCGCGAGAGTGGCCGCGGGCCACTTCGGTGCCGTCGGCCGCGACGATCACCGCGCCGACGCTGAACGCCGTGTCCGAGGGCGGGCACCGGTCCGCCAGCTCGCAGGCCAGACGCAGCCAGTGGCGGTCGGCGGGGGCGGCGCCGGTGCCCGTGCCGGGGGCGGTGGGCGCGTAACGCATGAGGACGACGTCCTCGATCTGCCGCGTCTGCAGCAGGCGCAGTCGGCCCCTCTGGTAGGCGCCGGGGCCGAAGAGGCGGGGGGCGCCGGGGTCGCCGACGAGGAGGGGGGACAGCACCAGCTGGAGTTCGTCGGCCAGCTGCTGCTGGAGCAGTTGGGTGTGGATCGTGCCGCCGCCCTCGACCATCAGGCGCCGCACGCCCCGGGCGCCGTGCAGATGGTCGAGGAGGCGGGGCCAGTCCAGGTCGTGGCCAAGGGGGACGATGTCCGCGCGGATGCCGGCCCGGCTCGCCCGCTCGGCGCCTTCCAGCGTCGTGTAGAGGACCTTCTCGCCTCCCGTGTGCCAGAAGTTCGCCGCCGGGTCCAGGTCGCCGGAGGCGGAGACGGTGACTTTCAGGGGGTACTCGGGGAGGCCGGCCGCCACGCGGGCCGCCCGCCGCTCGGGCGAGTTGACCAGCAGCCGCGGGTTGTCGGCGCGCAGGGTGCCGGCGCCGATGAGGATCGCGTCGACGGACGCGCGGACCTCGTCGACACGGTCGAAGTCGGCCGGGCCGGACAGCAGCAGACGATCGGGGCCGGTGTCGTCCAGGTAGCCGTCGAGTGAGACGGCCGCGGACAGCAGGACGTACGGGTGGGGCATCGCGCTCCCCGGCGGGTGAGGTGACGGACACGGCTTGGTTCAAGTTTGAAACAAAACTACACTGGCGGCATGACGACCCGCTGGCTCACCCCCGACGAGCAGCGTGCCTGGCGCGCCTACCTCGCGGCCACGCACCTTCTGGAGGACGCGCTGGACCGGCAGCTCCAGCAGGACGCCGGCATGCCGCATCTGTACTACTCCATCCTGGCCACCCTGTCCGAGGCGCCCGAGCGGCGGCTGCGGATGACCGACCTCGCCGAGGCGCTGAAGATCACCCGCAGCCGGCTGACGTACGCGGTGACCCGGCTGGAGAAGGACGGGCTGGTGGCGCGCGAGAGCTGCCCGTCGGACAAGCGGGGCAGCATCGCCGTCCTGACCGGTGAGGGGCTGGCCCACGTCGAGCGCGCGGCCTCCGGCCATGTGGAGACGGTCCGGGCCGCGCTGTTCGACCATCTCGGCGCGGAGCAGGTCGGGCAGTTGGAGGAGATCTGCGCGGGGATCACACGGGCGCTGCAGGGGGCGGACGCGGAGGACGTCCCCTGGCGTCGGCGGTCCGCGCCGCCGTGCGGGTGAGTCACGTCATACCCGGCAGCTCTGCGGCGCCGCGTATTGCTTCAAGTTTCAAGCAGAGGTAGGGTCCCCTTTCTGAGCTTCTGCTTCAAATCTGAAGCAGCTGGACGGAACCCGGAGCACCCGCATGGCCGACGCCCCCGCTGTCCCCGCCGCCACCCCGCGCGCCCGCGTCCGGGTCCCGCTGCACTTCGCCGACGGCTACCGCGCCGACGCCGAACTGGTCACCTTCCACGGCCTCGTCGACGGCCGGGAACACGTGGCCGTCGTCCTCGGCGAACCGGGCGCGGTCCCGCTCGTCCGGCTGCACTCCGAGTGCCTGACCGGCGACGTCTTCGGCTCCGCCCGATGCGACTGCGGCCCCCAGCTGCGCGAGGCCGTCGAACGCGTCGCCGACCGCGGCGGCGTCCTGCTCTACCTGCGCCAGGAGGGACGCGGCATCGGCCTCTACAACAAGCTCGACGCCTACGCCCTGCAGGACCAGGGCCTGGACACCTACGCCGCCAACGCCGCCCTCGGCCTGCCCGAGGACGCCCGCGACTACACCGCCGCCGCACAGATGCTCACCGCCCTCGGGATCGGGTCGCTGGATCTGCTGTCCAACAACCCCGACAAGGCCGGCCAGCTGCGCACCCTCGGCCTCGACGTGCGCGACCGGGTGCCGACCGGTGTCTTCTCCACTCCGCACAACGTGCGCTACCTGCGCGCCAAGGTCCTGCAGACCCAGCACACGCTGCCCCTCGCCGAGCTGGCGGACCGCGGCGTGAGCTGAGCGCGGAGGACTCCGGCGGGACGCCGGGTTGACCCCCTGGAGGAACGTGGTCGTCGGGTGCCCCGCGGATGGCGTACACTGGAGTCACAACGACGCGGGGTGGAGCAGCTCGGTAGCTCGCTGGGCTCATAACCCAGAGGTCGCAGGTTCAAATCCTGTCCCCGCTACTGAAGGCCGAGGGCCGGAAGCCGAAAGGTTTCCGGCCCTCGGTTTTTTCTGTCGGCCGGCTCCTCCGGGCCTGCCGCCCGGCGTCATCCGGTCGGCCCTCACCACTCGCCGTCCGCGCCCGCACCGGCAAACCTGGACGGGCGGGACGACGACCGACAGGGACGGTGGGAGACGAGCGGTGCGGCCTGGTGACGCGACGGACGACGGGCCGTACCCCCGAACCGCTGGGCGCGTTCCCGAGGCCGGGAGGGACTCCCTGGCCGACGGGTGGGTTCCCGACGCCGGGACCGACCCCGGGGCCCGCGGCTGCGCCCCCGCCCTCGATCTCAGCCCCGGCGCACGCGCCCCCGGTGCCGCCGTGCGGCTGCCAGGTGACCCTGTGCCGGACGCAGGCCCTTGGGGCGGTGGGGAGCCGCGGCCCGAGGAGGGCCGGAGGATCTCCGTCGCGCGGGCCTTCGTCCGGATCCTGCCGGCGCTGCTGATCGCCGCCGGCGCGGTCTACGACTACTGCACCCCGTCCGACTTCACCGCGGCCCCCTTCTTCACCGCCGCGCCCCTGGTCGCGGCCCCGCTCTACAGCCGCCGCGGCACCGTGCTCACCGGGCTCGCCGCCGTCGCCGTCGTGCTCGGCCTGCACCTGACGATCGGCATCGTCTGGCACACGGACGCCGTCACCGAGCTGGTGACGGTCGCCACGGTCGCCGTCCTGGCTGTCCTGATCAACGCCCTCGCGCGCCGCAGCAGCGAGCAGCTCGCCTCCGCGCGCGAGGTCGCCGAGGCCGCCCAGCGCGCCGTACTGCCCGAACCCGCCGAGCAGATCGGCGTGTTCCAGATCGCCGCCCGCTACGAGGCCGCCCGCGCCGACGCCTTCATCGGCGGCGATCTGTACGCCGTTCAGGACAGCCCGTACGGTGTCCGGCTGATCGTCGGGGACGTGCGCGGCAAGGGGATGGGCGCGGTCGCCGCCGTGGCCGTGGTCATCGGGGCGTTCCGGGAGGCCGCCGAGCAGGAGGCCACCTTGGAGGCGGTCGCCCAGCGGCTGGAGCAGGCGCTGGCCCGGGAGGGCGCCCGGCGCGACGGGCTGGACGCGTTCGAGGGGTTCACCACCGCCGTCCTCGCCGAACTCCCGCACGGCGACTGGGTGGTCCGCGTCCTCAACCGCGGCCATCCGCCGCCGGTGCTGCTGTACGCCGACGGCACCCTGCGCACGCTGCTGCCCGCCGAACCCGCGCTGCCGCTCGGCATGGGCGAGCTGGCCCCCTGGCCCGACCGCTCGGAGGAGGCCGCGCTTCCCGGCGGCGCCACGCTGTTGCTGTACACCGACGGCCTCTCCGAGAGCCGCGACCGCCACGGCCGCTTCTACGACGTCGAGGCGCGACTCACCGGACGTGTCGTCACCGAGCCCGGCGCCCTGCTCGCCGCCGTCGCGAAGGATGTCCGGCGGCACTCCGGCGGCGGCATGGCGGACGACATGGCGCTGCTCGCCGTACGCCGACCGTGAAGGTCACCATGTGTGAGCGGACGAGCGCCCTGTGCATAACAATTGATGCACCATCACCGAAACAAGGTTTTGGACGTGACGCCTGAGGGGCGGTCAAGTCGCCCCTTTTGGGCCGGTCGTGGCGTGAAAGTCCAGGCCAAGAATGTTAATGATCAAGACGAACGGCTTGGAATCCGGCTACCCGGTCTATTAACGTTCGATAACGCAGCGCGGTCGTCCCAGCCGTCACAAGAGACGGCTCCGCGCTCACGCGCCGAATCCCGTAGGGAACCGGGGAACCACCACTTTGGGGTGAATCTCGCGTCAGCCGCCGTCGATCGACGGCCGGTATACGCGCGTAGGAGACCTTCCTGCTCCGAACCCGTCAGCTAACCCGGTAGGCGAGACGGAAGGAAAGGAGTACGCCCGCGTGGCGTCCAACCGGCCTGCCCCGACAGCCCCGTCCGTGCCGAACCAGCAGGGCCCCGAGACCTTGGTCTACGGCGGCCACCGCACCGACGAGGGCCCTTGGGAGGAGTGGAATCCCACCGAGGAGTCCGTCCGTCCCGTCCGCGGCCGGCACCGCGTCGCCAAGCAGCGCGGCGGACTCGCCCGCAGCTCCACCGTCCTCGGCGTCGGCGTTATCGCCGCCGTCGGCGCGGGCGGTATGGCCAGCGCGCAGACCGGCAAGCCGCCGGTCTCCATCTCCATGCCCGACCTGCCCTCGGTCGCCTCGCTGATCTCCGACCACGAGGACGACCGGCCCCAGGGCTCCGCCACCCCGCTCACCGACATGGGCGTCATCACCGACGACGGGCAGCAGGCCGCCGGCGCCGGTGAGACGCTGCGCAACCGGATCATGGCGCAGGCCGAGTCGCAGCAGGTCCAGGTCGACGTCAAGGCGCAGACCGCCGCCGAGGCCGCTGTCGTCAAGCAGGCCGCCGAGGCCGCCGCGCAGGCCGAGAAGGAGGCCGCCGCCAAGGCCGCCGCCGCGAAGGAGAAGGCGGAGGAGGAGGCGAAGAAGAAGGCCGAGGCCGAGCGCCTCGCCGAGCTCGCCAAGCAGTACGTGCTGCCGACCTCCTCGTACACCCTCACCTCCCGCTTCGGGCAGGCCGGCTCCATGTGGGCCTCCGGCTACCACACCGGCCTGGACTTCGCCGCCCCCACCGGCACGCTGATCAAGGCCGTTCACAGCGGCACCATCACCGAGGCGGGCTGGGCCGGCTCCTACGGCTACCGCACGATCCTCACCCTCGACGACGGCACCGAGCTGTGGTTCTGCCACCAGTCGTCGATCAGCGTCAGCGTCGGGCAGAAGGTCGCCACCGGGGACGTCATCGGCCGCGTGGGCGCCACCGGCAACGTCACCGGCCCGCACCTGCACCTGGAGGTGCACCCCGACGGGCAGGCCTCCGGCATCGACCCCATGGCGTGGCTGCAGGACAAGGGCCTCAACCCCTGACACCTCGTCCGGCTCCCGATCCCCGGCGGTCCTGACGGCACACCCCCCGACGTCAGGGCTGCCGGTTCGTGTGCGCCCAAGTGTTTGCCCGCTGTTGGTTTCCGTGCGGAATGGGCCGATGACGCCGGGGCGTTGAAACGGGGCATGACTGCTCTTCGCAAGCTCGGTGCGTCCGACCTCGAGGTCTTCCCGCTCGCCCTCGGCGGCAACGTCTTCGGCTGGACCGCCGACGAGACGACCTCCTTCGCCGTCCTCGACGCCTACAGCGCCGCCGGCGGCAACTTCATCGACACCGCCGACGCCTACTCCGCCTGGGCCGAGGGCAACCAGGGCGGAGAGTCCGAGACGATCATCGGCAGCTGGATCAAGGCCCGGGGCAACCGCGACGACGTCGTCATCGCCACCAAGGTCAGCCAGCACCCCGAGTACCGGGGACTGAGCGCGGCGAACATCAAGGCCGCCGCCGACGCCTCTCTGCGCCGCCTCGGCACCGACCACATCGACCTCTACTACACCCACTACGACCAGCCCGAGGTGCCGGTCGAGGAGATCATCGGCGCCCTGGACGAGCTGGTGAAGGCCGGCAAGGTCCGCCATATCGCCGCCTCCAACATCTCCGCCGAGCGCCTGCGGGCCTCCCTGGAGTTCTCCGACCGCGAGGGCCTCGCCCGGTACGTGGCGCTCCAGCCGCACTACAACCTCGTCTCGCGCGACACCTACGAGGGCGACCTCCAGGACGTCGCCGCCGGCGCCGGCCTCGCCGCCGTCCCGTACTACGCGCTGGCCTCCGGCTTCCTCACCGGCAAGTACCGGCCCGGGGCGAGCGTGGACAGCCCGCGGGCGGGCGGCGCCGCGCAGCACCTGAACTCCGAGCGCGGCCGCGCGGTCCTCACCGCCCTGGACGAGGTCGCCCAGGCCCATGACGCCCCCGTGGCCACGGTCGCCCTCGCCTGGCTCGCCGCGCAGCCGACGGTCGCCGCCCCCATCGCCTCGGCCCGCACCACGGACCAGCTCCCGGCGCTGCTGAGCGTGGCGGAGCTGACCCTGACGGAAGCGGAGCTGGCACGGCTGACGCGGGCGTCGGCCTGACCGACGCTCTCCGGCGTCCGCGGCGCTCGGTGACGGTTGCCGTTGCGGCTGCTACGACCGGTAGGGGTTGTACGCCGGGTACGCCGGATGGGCTCCGTACCCGGCGTACCCCGCGTACCCCGCCTGCCCGGCGTACGGCAGGTACGGCCGCGCCGCCCCGGGACCGGGCCACGGCTGCGCGGGCCAGGGCAGCATCACAGGTACCGGGGGCGCGGCCGCCCGGGCCGCGTACTCCAGCGCCGGCCGGGCGAGCGCCCGCAGCCGCCACACCTCGTTCAGCAGCTCCCTTTCCCGTACGACGAAGTCGGCGCCGGCGCGGCCGCGGCGGCCCCGGTGCCGCAGGAACGCCAGAGACGTCGCGTAGGCCTCGTAGCGTGCGACCTCCTTGGCGGCCGGCTTGCCCAGGTGGTGGGCGGCGTACTCGCGGGCCATGCGGCGCGCCCGCATCGAGCCCAGCGCGAACGGCTCGGCGGGCGCGAGCCAGCCCGCGGCGACGTAGGCGGGCAGCTCCTCGCGCACGGTGCGCAGCTCACGCTGCCGGGTCCAGATCACCAGCCAGGTCAGCAGCCCGAACGCGGGCATCATGAAACCGCCGTACACGGCGAAGAAGCCGAACGGGCCGAAGGACGCCGAGCCGTTCCACAGGGCGTGCATGCCCATGGCGAGCAGTAGTCCGCCCAGCGGGAGCAGGACGCGGCGCAGGCGCCGGCCGCCGCCGGACAGCGCGGCGATGCCGAAGCCGATGCCGGTCATGGTGGTGAACAGCGGGTGCGCGAACGGCGACATGATCACGCGGACGAAGAAGGTCGCCGCGGTGACCGAGGCTATGCCCCGGCCGCCGGTGAGCTGGTCGGTGCCGAAGGCGGTGCCGAGGTAGAGGATGTTCTCGGTGAACGCGAAGCCGGTCGCGGTGACGCCGGCTATCACCACGCCGTCGACGATCCCGGTGAAGTCGCGTCTGCGGAAGAGGAAGACGAGCAGGACGGCGGCGGCCTTCGCCGACTCCTCCACGATCGGCGCTATCACCGTCGCGCCGAGGGTGTCCGCGCCCGAGGGGTCCGCGGTCGCCGTCGCTATCCACTTCGTCGCGAAGCTGTTGGCGACGATCGCTATCAGGGCCGCCGCGCAGGCGCCCCAGGCGAACGAGAACAGCAGGTTCCGCCAGGGGCCGGGCTCCACCCGGTCCAGCCAGCGGAAGGCGGTCAGCAGCAGCGGTACGGGGAAGACGGCGAGCCCCAGCCCGACCAGGAAGCCCTCGGTGCCGGTCTGCTCGCGCACCAGCGCGAGGATGACCAGACCGGACAGGGCGAGCAGCGTGATGAGCGCGCCGTACCGCACCCCTCTGCGCTGCCACCAGTGCGGGTGATGGAGCGCACCGTCGCCGGGGCCGCTGGGGTATGTCGGATACGGGGGACTCGTGGCCACGGCATTGACCCTAACGAGGGAGAGCGTCGCTCGCGACGTTGACGGTGGCGTCAGTCCGGATCTTGGTCGTCCCGCGGATGCGGTACGCGGCGGAAGAGCAGGTCGTTCACGACGTGGCCCTTGTCCAGGCCCTGGCCCTCGAAACGGGTCAGCGGCCGGAAGGCGGGGCGCGGCGCGAAGCCGCCGTCCGGCTGGGTGTTCTCGAAGTCGGGGTGCGCGGTGAGTACCTCGAGCATCTGCTCGGCGTAGGGCTCCCAGTCCGTGGCGCAGTGCAGGATCGCCCCCGGCTTCAGCCGGGTCGCGGCGAGGGTGAGGAACTCCGGCTGGATCAGCCGGCGCTTGTGGTGCCGCTTCTTGGGCCACGGGTCCGGGAAGAAGACGCGCAGGCCGTCCAGCGCGTCGGGGGTGAGCATCTCGCGCAGCAGGATGATCGCGTCGCCGTTGCCGACGCGGATGTTGGACAGGCCGTGGTGGTCGGCGAGGTTCAGCAGATTGCCCTGGCCGGGGGTGTGCACGTCCACGGCGAGGATGTTGGTGCCGGGGTCGGCTGCGGCCATCTGCGCGGTGGCCTCGCCCATGCCGAAGCCGATCTCCAGCACGACGGGGCTGTCGTTGCCGAACAGCTCGGTCAGGTCGAGGGTGCGCTGCCCGTCGATGTCCAGCCCCCACTTGGGCCACAGCCGCTGCAGGGCGTCCGCCTGCCCGGCGGTGACCCGGCTGCGGCGCGGCTGGAAGCTGCGGATGCGACGCTCGAAGTGCGACCCGGCGGGGTCGGCCTTCGGCCCGTCCGGGAACCGCGGCTCACCCGTGGCCCGGGTGTGCCGCACGGAGACGCCGGGATCCGCTGCGGGGGTGGGCCGGTGGGTTTCGGGAGCGTTGAGGGAGTCAGACACAGTGGGATCGATTGTACGGAGGCGCGCGGCGGTGTGCGGGGCGCGGCTTGTGGGGTTGGGTGCGGGTCGTCGGGCGTGTGCGGGTGGGTGAGGGCCGGTCGCGCGGTTCCCCGCGCCTGGGTCGGCTGCAGTCACGTCGGTCACGCCTCCGCGAGAGCCTTCAGTGCTCTGCGCGCCACCTCTCTTCCGATCGGCAGGGATGCCGTGGCCGCCGGGGACGGGGCGTTCAGGACGTGCACGGTGCGTGCTCCCTCACGGATCAGGAAGTCGTCCACCAGCGTTCCGTCCCGTAGGACCGCCTGCGCCCGTACCCCCGGATCCGTGCGCACCAGGTCCCGTTCCTCCACCGCAGGCAGCAGCCGTCGTACCGCGTCCACGAACGCTCCCTTGGACACCGACCGCCTGAGCTCACCCGCGCCGTACCGCCAGTGGCGGCGGGCTATCCGCCACGAGCCGGGCCAGGCCAAGGTCCCCGCCAGCTCCCGCGGCCGGACGACCCCCCAGCCGTACCCCTCGCGGGCCAGGGCCGGCACCGCGTTGGGGCCCACGTGGACGCCGCCGTCGATGCCCCGGGTCAGATGGACCCCGAGGAAGGGGAACGCCGGGTCCGGTACCGGGTAGACCAGGCCCTTCACCAGCTCCGGGCGCGCCAGCTCGTAGTACTCCCCACGGAACGGGACGATCCGCACCTCGGGGTCGTCGCCGGTGAGCCGGGCCACCTCGTCGCAGTACAGCCCGGCGCAGTTCACCAGGACGCGGGCGCGGACGACATCGCCGTCCGCCGTGCGCACGGCGACGCCGAGCGAGGGCCGCCGGTCGACCTGGACGACCTGTGCGCCGTAGTGGATCTTCGCGCCGGAGGCCTCTGCGAGCTGCCGGGCGACGGCGACGAAGTCGCAGATCCCGGTCGTGCCGACATGGATCGCGGCGAGGCCGCGCACCTCCGGTTCGTACTCGGCGATCTGGGACGCGCCCAGCTCGCGCACCGCAATGCCGTTCTCCCGGCCGCGCTGCACCAGCGCGTGCAGCCGGGGCAGCTCGTCCCGGTCCGTGGCGACGATCAGCTTGCCAGTGACGGCGTGCGCGATGCCGTACTCCGCGCAGAACTTGACCATCTCCGCCGCGCCGCGCACCGCGAAGCGCGCCTTGAGCGAACCCGGCTTGTAGTAGATGCCGCTGTGGATGACGCCGCTGTTGCGCCCCGTCTGGTGCCGGGCCGGGCCCGGCTCCTTCTCCAGCACCGTCACCCGCGTCCCCGGCGCGGCACGCGTGATCGCGTACGCGGTGGACAGCCCGACGATGCCACCGCCGACCACCAGCACGTCACAGTCGTACGCGACCTTCTGCCGCACCTGCACCACCTCCCGCTTCGATAGTGCACTGCGCCACTGACAACGCCTTCAAACGCGTGCGGCGCCGCCGGTCTCCGGCTCGGGTCAGGCCGTGGTCAGCAGGGGCCTGGCCCGCTCGCGCAGCTCGACCACGCGCGGCTCGTCGCCGTACGGCTCCAACCGGTGCAGCAGATCCTTCACGTACTCCGTGGTGCGCGCCGACGAGATCCGTCCGGCGACCTCCACCGCCCGCACGCCCTGCTCGCAGGCCGCGTCGAGGTTGCCCGACTCCAGCTCGGCGACCGCGGCGACCACGAGCCGCAGTCCGTGCGAGCGGACGAACTCCTCGGTCGGCTGCGACAGCGCCTGCTCGGTGAAGCGGCGCACCTGGCGCGGCGCCTTCAGGTCGCGGTAGCACTCGGCGGCGTCGGCGGCGAACCGGTCGTAGGAGTAGAAGCCCAGCCAGGAGGGGTCGTGGTCGCCGGGCCGGGCGCGCTCCAGCCAGCTCTCCGCGGCCTTCAGCGCCGTGCCGGCGGCCTGCGCGTCACCGGCGCGTGCGTGCGCGCGTGCCTCGACCAGGCGGAAGAAGCTCATGGTGCGGGCCGTGGCCAGCCCCCGGTTGCGTTCCAGAGCGGCCTGCGCGAGGTCGACGCCCTCGTCGCCGAAGCCGCGGTACGTCGCCTGCAGCGACATCGACGCCAGGACGTATCCCCCCAGCGGCACGTCCGCCGCCGCGCGCGCCAGGCGCAGCGCCTGGATGTAATACCGCTGCGCGGCCTCCTGCTGGCCCGTGTCGAAAGCCATCCACCCGGCGAGCCGGGTGAGCTCGGCGGTCGCGCCGAACAGGGCGCGGCCGACCTCGTCGGAGTAGGAGCCGAGCAGCAGCGGTGCCGCCTCGACCCTTAAGCACTCCGGCACCATTGACGAACGCCAGTCCCCCCCGCCGTACTTGGAGTCCCACCGCCGGGCGTCCTCGGCGGCCTCCCGCAGCTTCTGCACGTCGCTGTGGCCGACTTTGATCGGTGCGCCCACCCCCTCCGCGGGGGCCGCCTCGCGCGCCACCGAGCTGTCGGCCGGGGTTATCAGCCACCGCGAGGCGGGCGTCGCGTACGCGCTCACCGCGAAGGATCCGGCCAGCGACTGCCAGATGCCGCCGGAGCCGGCCCGGCGCCCGGCGAGGTCCAGCCGGTACAGCTCCGTCGCCGAGCGCACCGCCTGTCCGACGTCCCGCGGGAAGGCGAGACCCACCTCCGGCGCGGGGTCGGCGTCCGCGAGGCCGATCTCGTGCAGCGGGACCGGACGGCCCAGCTTCTGGCCGATGGCGGCCGCGATGAGGTGCGGCGCGGCACCCTGCGGCACCATGCCCTTCGACACCCAGCGCGCCACCGACGTCTTGTCGTAGCGAAGAGTCAACCCGCGCTGCGCACCAAGGTCGTTGACGCGCCGGGCGAGTCCTGCGTTGCTGATTCCCGCGAGGGCGAGAACGGCGCCGAGCTTTTCGTTCGGCCCGCGTTGCTCCCTGGACATGGCCACCCCTCGACAAAGCCGGCTGCCGCTCTGGCATAACCACGCGGCATTCGTAAACCCAGCGTAGTTCCTTGGCTTCCAAGCGTTAAGGGGCTTTGTTCCGGTTGGCGGGATTGTGGTCCGCACGGGAGTACGGGCCGTGCACGCTGTGTCGTGGCGCGCTCCCGACGTGTGGTCGTGCGCCCGCACGTGCGCTCTTCTCCAGCCATCTCGGGAGCGGTTCCATGGGCGTTGCGTGGGTCGGCCCGCTGTACTGGATCCAGTGGGCTGGGGGATGCCGCCGCCTTCATCCCCGCGGGCGGCGGAACGGTCCGGGAGGCGCCACAAGCCTCCCGGACCGCACGCGTGCCGGTCGTGCGCAGAACCTGCACGGAGCGTGCACAACGGTGATCCAACGGCCGTGCCGAGACGCCGAATTGGCCGAAACTCGCCCCCGTGCCTCTCGTTTGATTTCCGCTCCCACCACGGCAGTTGAGGGCGCACGGGGTATTGCGGAGGAGCGCACAGGGGGCGCATTCGCGCCGCAGATGCCGTACCGTGCGCGGGAGTCGACGGTGCCGGCGCCAGGGTGACCGGGGCGCGATCAGGGTCGGCGGGGGCGCACTCGGGGGAGCATGAGCGCATCTGTCGCACCTCTGCGGCGTGTCCTTCGTGGCAGCATGGTGAACCGTTCGTACGGTGCACTGGTTGTCCACAGCCTGTGGAGGCGTCGATGCGGTGGTTGGTGGGATGGAGCAGCACCGCCGCGGGAGCCGCGGCGACCGGCTCCGCCGGCGCCACCGGGTACGACGGTGAGACCGTGCACCCGGTGGGATCCCAGCTCCTGTGGGGCGACCCCGACCCCCTGTGGGCCGTCGGCGACTGGCGCCCCGACGAGGTACGCCTCGTCAAGGCCGACGACCAGACCCGGATGGCGGTCCTCGGCCTGTGCGGCGCGAGCGACGAACAGCTGCGCGTCGGGCTGCTCGCCGCGCGCGGCGGCGCCCTGCGCCACCTGACCGCCTGGCCCGGCAGCTACACGGCCGTCGTCAAGGTCGGCCGCCGCGTCACCGTCTGCGGCGACCTCGCGGGCGCACGACCGGTGTTCCACACTCCCTGGGCCGGCGGCACCGCCTACGCCACCGCCGCGCTGCCGCTCGCCGACCTCATCGAGGCCAACCTCGACTTCGGCCACCTCGCCGCGCTGCTGGCCGCCCCCGACGTCCCCGCCGCGCTGCACGACTCGACGCCGTACGCGGGCGTGCACCGCATCCCTCCCGGGCACGCGCTGATCCTGCGCACCGGGGCCCGCGAGATCGCCGGGTACGAGCCCGTCGCCTCCCTCGCGGTCGCCGCGCCCCCGGCCGACCCTGACTGCGCGGTCGACGGTGTGCGCGAGGCGCTGATCGAAGCGGTACGCGCGCGTATGGCCGCGCCACGGCACGTGCCCGACCTCGACCCGGGCCCGGTGCCCGGGATGGGGCCCGCCGAACGCCGCGCCGCCCGCGGGATGCCGGTGCCCGGCATCGGCGCCGACCTCTCCGGCGGCCCCGCCTCCAGCACGCTCGCGCTGCTCGCCGCCGGGCTGCCCGGGATGCCGGGCACGCTCCTCGGACACGGGACCGGCGCCGGGGAGCGGTTGCTGGCGGTCACCTTCAACGACCTCGCCGTCCCCGGCCGTGAGGCCGAACTGGAACGGGCCGGCGCACTCGCGGCCAACCCGCGCCTGCACCACGTCGTCGTGACGGGCGGGGAGGAGGTCCTGCCGTACGCCGCTCTGGACGGGCCGCTGACGGACGAGCCCGGGCCCTCCCTGGTGGCGGCCGCCCGGCATCGCGCCCGGCTCGCCTCGGGCAGCGCGGACCACTTCATCGGATACGGCGCCCGGCAGGTGCTCGACGCCCATCCCGCGCGGCTGGCCGACCTGCTGATGGACCGCAAGCGGCGCCATCTGGTGCGGCCGGTGGCCGCGCTGGCGAAGGCGGACGGGTCGGTGCTGGTTCCCGCGCGCGTGTACGGCGCGGCGCGGCGGCTCGCCCGCACGCCCTACCGCACGGGCCTCGAGGTGCTCGCCGCGCGCCTGATGGACCGGCGGCTCGACGAACCCCAGGGGGCCGTGGGGGCGTCCCTGGCGGCGCTCACCTGGGCCAGGCCGGGGCCTGCCGCGCGCTGGCTGACCGGGGAGGCGCTGGCTGAAGTATCGGTTCGCCTGCAAGGGGCGACCCACCGGTCCGGGGTGGGGCCCGGTCAGCGGCCCGGTGACTATCGCGCGCGTGCGGCGCTGGCCCGGCACGCGGCGGATCTGCGGGTGCTGGAGCAGGCGGCGGAGATCCGCAGCCAGCGGCTGCACGCGCCGTTCCTCGACAACCAGGTCGTCCGGGCGTGCCGGGCACTGCCGGAGACGCTGCGGGTGCGGCCGGGGGCACGGGCGGACATCCTGCGGACGGTGCTCAAGGGGGCGGGCGTGACCGATCTGCCGCCCGGCTGGGGGGCGCCGTCCCACGCGCCGACCGCTGCGGCGGCGCGGACGGGGCTGCGGGTGGCCTCCGAGCCGTTGCTGGAGCTGTTCGACTCTCCGCTGCTCGCGGAGGCGGGGCTGATCGAGGCGCGGGTCGTGCGTCAGGCCCTGCGGGGCGCGGTGGCGGGTGAGCCTCTGCCGCTCGACGGGCTGGCCGATCTGATCTCCCTCGAACTGTGGCTCCGGCGCCTGCTGTCGCGACGCGGCACCTGCTGGACGGGGACGCCGGCGCGGGCGCGGGCGGTGCCGGGGGGGATCGTGAGGCCGCGGGGGGCGGTGGAGTCGGTGCGGGGGATTGAGAGCGGGCGGGGTTGACGGGGCCTGCCGGCGGCTGGTCGTGTTTCGGGTGCGGGTTGCGTTGTGGCTGGTCGCGCCCACGCGGCGGAGCCGCATGTCGAATACAGCCCCGCGCCCCTTTGTGCCTGCGGGGCCCGTTGCTGTCCGGTGGCCGGTTGCGATAGCGCCTGCGGTGCGTTGTGGGGCAGGGCCGGGATGGGGGGTGTCCGTCCTCGGTCCGGCCGCCCGCATCTCAGAAGGGCACCCTGCCCGGTGCCGGCCGCTGCGGGCGCCCCCCACCCCGTCCCCTTCCCGCCGTCGGCGACTGCACCAACGCCGTGGCGCGCCTCGACCCGCTCAGCTGCGGGCGGGCAGTCCGGTCCTGCCAAGCCGCGGGCAGTCGTGCCCCCCCAAGCTCTTCGAGCAGGGGGACCCCCAGGGCGGCACGGGTGGGCGCGGGCGGTGCCCCGACAGCGCCGGGCTGCGCGACCCACCCCGGCCAGCCACAGCACCGGGCACCACGAAACGCCGGGCGCGTAGCCCAACGCCGGGCACAAAGAAACGCCGGGCGCGCAGCCCACCGCGGTGCCCGGTGCCGTTGACGTCCGGCCCGACACAATGACCCCGTGCGGTACAGAATCCTTGGCGTTGCCCAAGTGGTGGACGAAGACGGCCGGCCGGTCACCCCCGGCGGCAGCCGTCTGCGTGCGCTGCTCACCGCGCTCGCCCTGCGGCCCGACCGCGTCACCGCACCCGGCGCCCTCATCGACGAGGTCTGGGCGGACGCTCCGCCGCAGGATGCGCTCGCCGCCCTGCAGGCCCTCGTCGGGCGCCTGCGCCGCGCCCTCGGCAAGGACGCCGTCGCATCGAGCCCCGGCGGCTACCGTCTCGTCGCCGCGGAGTACGACGTCGATCTGTACGTCTTCGAGCGGCTCGTGGGCCACGGCACCCGAGCCCTGGCGGACGGTGACGCCGGCACCGCCGCCCGCACGCTCGACGACGCCCTCGCGCTGTGGCGCGGGCCCGCGCTCGCCGACCTTCCCGACCGCACCGCCGCCGCCCGCCCCGAGGCCCTTCGCCGGGAGGCGATCCGGGCCAGGGCCGAGGCCTTGTTGCTGATCGGCCGCGCCGCCGACGCCGTGCCCGAGTTGAGGGAACTCACCACCGCGCATCCGTACGACGAGCCGCTGCACGCCCTGCTCATCCGCGCCCTGCGCGACACGGGCCGCACCGCCGACGCCCTCGCCGCGTACGAAACCGCCCGTCGGACCCTCGCCGACGGCCTTGGCACCGACCCTGGTGCGGAACTGCGCGCCCTGTATGGGGAATTGCTCGCTCCGGCTGCGGTGCCCCCAGTCCCGTCGCCCCGCCGTACCGGCAATCTGCGGCCCCGGCTGACGAGTTTCGTCGGACGGGAACCCGAGCTCGCCGCCATCCGTTCCGAATTGCACAGGGCCCGTCTGGTCACGCTCACCGGACCCGGCGGTTCCGGGAAGACCCGTCTCGCCGAGGAGACCGCCGCCGGCCTCCCCCAGGCGTGGCTGGTCGAGCTGGCGCCGCTCGACCGTTGGGAGGCGGTGCCGGACGCGGTGGTCAGTGCGCTCGGTCTGCGCGAGACCGTGCTGATGACCAACGAGTCGGCGCCCTGGCAGGACGACCCCGTCGCCCTGCTCGTCGAGCACTGTGCCCCGCGCAGCGAGCTGCTGATCCTTGACAACTGCGAACACGTCATCGGCGCGGCCGCCGACCTCGCCGAGACGCTCCTGACCCGCTGCCCGGGGCTCACGATCCTCGCCACCAGCCGTGAACCCCTGGGTGTCCCCGGCGAGTCCGTGCGCCCCGTGGAGCCCCTGCTGCCCGACCAGGCGCGCCACCTGTTCACCGAGCGCGCCACCGCCGTCCGTCCCGACGCCGGTGCCGCCCTGGCGGACACGGAGGCCGTCGCGGAGATCTGCCGGCGCCTGGACGGGCTGCCGCTCGCCATCGAGCTGGCGGCCGCCCGGCTGCGCCTGCTGACCCCCCGGCAGATCGCCGACCGGCTCGACGACCGCTTTCGCCTGCTGACCTCCGGCAGCCGCACGGTCCTGCCCCGCCAGCAGACCCTGCGCGCGGTCGTCGACTGGTCCTGGGACCTGCTCGACGAGCAGGAGCGGACGGTGCTGCGCGAGGTGTCCGTGTTCGCGGGCGGCTGGGACCTCGCGGCGGCCGAGGCCGTGTGCTCCGGCCCGGCCACGGAGCTGATCGGGGCGCTCGTCGACAAGTCCCTCGTCGTCGCGACCCCGGACGAGCGGGAGAACTCCGGCGGTATGCGCTACCGCATGCTCGAGACCATCCACGAGTACGCCGCGGAGCGCGCCGCCGAGGTACCCGGGCTGTGCGCCGAGGCCGAGCGGCGGCACCGCGCCTGGGTGCGCGCGCTGGTGGAGGAGGCCGACCCGCGGCTGCGGTCGGCGGACCAGCTGCGGTGGATCGCCCGCCTGGAGGGCGAGCTGGACAACATTCGGGCGGCGCTGGACCGCGCCCTCGCCGAGGGGGAGGAAGCGGAGGCGGCGGCGCTCGTCCTCGCCATGGGGTGGTTCTGGTGGCTGCGCAACTACCGTCAGGAGGCCACCGGCTGGGCGGAGCGTGTCCTGCGCCTGGGTGCCGCCCGCGACTCCCTCTCCGTGCGGGTCCGGGGCAGCGGGGGCGACCTGCGGGTGGAGACGGCTCGGGTGGATCCGGTGGGTGCCTTTCTCGAGGCGCCGGACGGCGAGGTGCGCCATCCGCTGCACTCGCTGCGGATGGAGCTGCGGATGCTGCACCTGTTCCTCACCGTGGAGTCCGAGGCGGGGCAGCAGCTGCTGCGGGACGAGCGGTTCGAGCGCTACCTCACGCGCGTGCGGGCCGTGTTCGAGGACGGTGGCCCCTGCGCCGCCCGGCTGCCGGGCCTGGTCTGGCCGATCACCCTGTTCCATCTGCACAGCCGCGACGACGTGCGGCCCGCCCTGGACGCGGCGGTCGCCAACTGCCGGTCGCACGGCGGTGACTGGGAGCTCGGCGTGGCCCTGATGTTCCGCGCCCACACCGTCGTCGACTCGTCCGGTGGCCTGGCCGGTCTGGACGAGGACCTCGCCGAGTTGCGGACGCTCAGCCGGCGCGCAGGCGACCGCTGGATGCGGGCCCAGGTGTGCAGTGCGGTCGGTGAGGCGGCCATGGCGCGTGGCCGGTTCGCCGAGGCCAGGGCGGAGTACGAGGAGGCGCTGCGGCTGGCCCGCGAGGTCGGGGCCCTCGCCGAATCGCCGTTCCTGCTGGCGCGGCTCGCCGAGATCGCCTACCGCTCCGGCGACCGGGCCGCGACCCGGCGCGCACTGGACGAGGCGAGCGAGGCGGCGGACCGGTACGCGGTGGTGGACTCCCGGTCGTTCATCCTGCTGCTGCGAGCACAACTCGCCCTGGACGACGGGGACCTCCGCGCCGCGCGCGAGCTGTGGCAGGCGGCGGGCACGGAGATCGGCAACGGCACTCCGCCCCCGCAGTTCCTGGCCCTGCTGCAGGCGGTCGGCGCCCTGGTCACGGCCGCCGAGTCCGGCCCCGAGCACGGGCTGCCGCTGCTCACCGAGGCGCTGCGGGAGGCCGTGGCGACGCGCTGTTCGGAGGTGGTCACCTCCTCGCTGGCCGACATGGCCGCCGATCTGCTGGCGCGCCTGGGCGATCTGCCGCGTGCGCTGCGGCTGCTGGCGGCCTCCGACGGCTGGCGCGACGGCCGGCCGCGCCCGCAACCGGAACGCTCGACGGCCGACCGGGTCGACTCCGCGGCCCGCGCGGAGCTGTCCGCCGCCGCGTATGCCGCCGAGCGGGCGCGTGGCGCGGCGCTCGCCGTCGGTGACGCCCTGGGGGAGTTGGAGGCCGCCGTGGGCGACCATCCGGTGGGCTCCGGGTCTAGCCGCAGGTGAACTTCGACTCCGCCCAGTCCGCGACCGCCAGGGTGTCGAAGTGGCTGTGTGGTGTGACGACGAGCGTGACGGTCCTGCGGCCGGTCAGGTCCACATGGACGGGTACGGCACTGTCGCCGCCCTTGATCCGGCCGGACCGCCACAGCCGCACACCGTCGGCGTAGACGGAGAAGGAGACCTTGCCGAGCTTCAGGGTCATGTCGTCGACGCCGACGAGGGCGTCGTAGGCGGTGCAGGAGCGGTTGAGGTCGATGGTGACGGAGGAGTCACCGTGCACGCTCACCCCGCGGTCGTACTGCTTGCCGCCGATCGACAGGCCGTAGCGCTGCCACACCCAACTGCTTCCGGCGAGCCGCATCTCCGGCTTGGTGCCGTCACCGGCGATGTCGTACGACAGTTCGCTCCACTGGTAGACGGCCGGGGCCGGCGGCGGGGGCGGTGTCGGGGGAGGTGTCGGTGCCGGGGTGGGTGTCGGTGCCGGGGTGGGTGTGGGCGGCGGTGTCGGCCTGGGCCGGGGCTCGGGTTTCGGCTTCGGTGACGGGCTCGGGGCGGGGGTCGGTGTGGGCGTCGGGGACGGGGTGGGGGCCGGTTCTGCGACCATCGGCTTCGGGGCGGGCCTGGGCGGGGGAGGCGGTGCCGGGGTGGGCGGCTGCGGCCGCACGACCGGCGCTGACAGGGGCGGCGCCGCCGCGGGCTTCCTGGCGGGGCTGTCGTCGGCTACGAGGGCGAGCGCCACCGCCGCGGCGGCCACGGCCACCACACCCGCCGCGATACCGGCCTTCACCGGCGCGCCCAGCCCCTCCGAGGCCGCCGCGCCGCCCGCCGAGCCGGAGGAGCCGCCGCTCGCCGCCGCGGCCGCGCCCGCGGCGCCCGCCGCACCCGCTCCGGCACCTCCGGCGACGAGTCCGAGCGCCTTGGCGTACCCGGCGACGCCGAACCAGCCGACGACGGCGAGAGGCACCACGGCGGGAATGCTGCCGGCGACCTCCTCGATCTGACTGGCGGCCAGCCGGCACTTGGCGCACTCCTCGAGGTGCTTGCGCAGCCCCCGTTCGGCGCGGGTGCGCAGCTTGCGCCGGGCGTAACTGCCGAGCTGGTCGGCGTAGCGGGCGCACTCCTCGTCGCCGGCCAGCGCGGTGGAGACATGGGCCTGGAGGTAGGCCTGCTTCAGGCCCTCCCGGGCGCGGCTGGCCAGCACACGCGTGCCGTTGGCGTCCAGGCCGAACAGGACGGCGACCTCGCTCGGCGACTCGTCCTCGATCTCCGTGTGCCACAGCACGGCCTGCCAGCGCTCGGGGAGCGAGCGGAACGCCTGCATGGCCATGGACTGTTCGGCCTCGTGCATGGCGCGCACATCGGCGCCGAGGTCCAACGTGTCGTCGTCGGCCACCTCCGAGGAGCGGGCGGCCTGCTGGGCGAAGACGGCGAAATCGTCGACGAGGTGTTCCCGCTTGGCCGACTGGATCCAGCGCGCGGCGACGCGGCGCACGGAGGTGAGCAGATAGGCGCGGACGGCGTGGTCGGGGCCCGAGCCGCCGCGCACGGCCTGCAGCATGCGGGCGAAGACCTCGGCGGTCAGGTCGTCGGCGGTGTGGGCGTCGCGGCAGCAGGTGCGGGCGTAACGGCGGACGGCACCGGCGTGCCGGCGGTACAGCTCCTCGTAGGCGGAGTCGTCGCCGGAGCGCATGCGCTCGATGAGGCCGGCGTCGGACGCGGGGAGCGGGCGAGGCGGCGGCAGCACGCTGTCCTCGCGCCACTCCCGCTGGGCCGGAATACCGTCCGCCGGGCCCGCGGGACCGCTGTTCTGCACCGGGTTCCGCTTGCTCTGGGGCGGTACCTGGGGTGAGGCCGGGCCGCCGGCTTGTGCGTCCTCGTCGTCGAGTGACTCGTCCCGCCCGTCAACGCTCATCGCGGAAAGCCCCCGCCGCCTGCCCCACCAGTCCCGAACACCGGGTCAGCGTGCCATACCGGCTTTCGACCATGGCCCGCAGTGCGCGGCAACCACTCGTCCGGGCGGACATGACGCACGGGCGTACTGAACGTCACTCCTTCGGGGAAGACTCAACGGATCGCGTTGACAGCGGCGTTGTGCGGGGCGGGCGCGCCAGGTGGCCCGGCGCGCCCACCCGCACGGCTCACACAGGACGCGAGCGCAGCCCCTCCAGCAGGATGTCCAGCAGCCGCGCCGAGGCCGCCGCCTGCTGCGCCGCGTCCGGCAGCGAGGGCGCCGCCGTGGCGATCACCAGCAGGACGTCCGACACGGACACGTCCGGCCGCAGCTCACCCGCCGCGCGCGCCCGCTCCACGAGCCGGCCCACGACCTCCAGCAGCGCCGAGGCACCGGCGTCGTCCATCACGCCGTGGTCCGGCACCAACCGCAGCTCACCGGCGCCCGGCTGCGACCGCTGCTGCGGCACCCGCGCCTCGTCGAGCACGCCACCGGCGCCCGCCGCGGGAGCCTGCTCCTCGGCCACCCCGACCCGCAGCACCTGCGGCGGCAGCAGCCGCCCGGCGCCCGAGGCGACCGACGTGCGCAGAAAACGCGACAGCGCCGACCACGGCTCGTCCTCCTGACCCAGCGCCGTACGCGCCTGCTCCGTCAGCCGGGCCGTCTCCTCCGCGGCGATCCGCCGCACCAGCACGTCCTTGCTCGGAAAGCGCCGGTAGACCGTGCCGACACCGACCCGCGCCCGCCGCGCCACGTCCTCCATCGGCGCGCCGTACCCCAGCTCGCCGAAGACCTCGCGCGCCGCTCGCAGTACGTGCTCCAGATTGCGCTGGGCGTCCACCCGCAGCGGCGTGGTCCGCGCCGCGTCCCCGCGCCCGTGGCCCCCCGCCGCGCTCACCGCCCCGCCGGCGGCCAGAGCGGATGCGGACGACCAGTGAGAGTCCTGAATGTGCATGATGATCCCCCGGTTATGACGTCTCCCCCCGGAGACTCCCCTAAGAACGCGCCGGGGCGCGCGGACAAGCGTCGCGTGCCCGGGCCCGGCCGTGCGATCTCTCGGGCCCGATGAGCGTCTCCCCCAGACACCCCGTCGTGTATACGAACATAGTTGAGAGGGAGTCAATTCAGAAGGGGCAGGTTCCGCACGGAGCGCCCCCCGATCGGAGTACGGGCCGCATACGTCCCGAAAACACCCCCCGGCGTACCCCGGCGCACACTGGCTGACCTGCACAGCTGCCCCAGACTCCGACGTTTCGGCCATGTCTGGGCATCCCCGGCTCCCGGTCACACAAATCGCCGGGCCTGTGGACAAACGGCAGCGCCGGGTGCGTCATGGGATGGTGAAGGAACGTGCGCGCATTCTCGTTGTCGGCGGCGGCTACGTCGGGATGTACACGGCCCTGCGCCTGCAGAAGCAGCTCAGAGGGGAGCTGCGGCAAGGCGCGGTCGAGATCACGATCGTCACGCCGAATCCGTACATGACGTATCAGCCGTTCCTGCCCGAGGCCGCGGCCGGAGCGATCTCCCCGCGTCACGTCGTCGTGCCGCTGCGCCGCTTCCTGCCCGACTGCCGCATCGTCATCGGCGAGGTCACCGCCGTCGACCACGCCGCGCGCACCGCCACGGTCGCCACCCTCGCCACCGAGGAGAAGGACACACCCCCGGAGCGTCTGCCGTACGACGAACTCGTCCTCGCCCCCGGCTCCGTCTCGCGCACGCTGCCCGTACCGGGCCTCGCCGAGCACGGCATCGGCTTCAAGACCGTCGAGGAGGCCATCGGCCTGCGCAACCACGTCATCGAGCAGATGGACATCGCCTCCTCCACCCGCGACCCCGCGATCCGCGACGCCGCCCTCACCTTCGTCTTCGTCGGCGGCGGCTTCGCCGGCGTGGAGGCGCTCGGCGAACTCGAGGACATGGCCCGCTACGCCGCGCGCTACTACCACAACGTCCGCGCCGAGGACATGAAGTGGATCCTGGTCGAGGCCTCCGACCGGATCCTGCCCGAGGTCGGCGCCGAGATGGGCCGCTATGCCGTCACCGAGCTGCGCCGCCGCAACATCGACGTCCGTCTGAACACCCGTCTCGAGTCCTGCGCGGACCGCGTCGCCGTGCTCAGCGACGGCGCCCGCTTCCCCACCCGGACGGTCGTGTGGACGGCCGGCGTCAAACCCCACCCGGTGCTCGCCGCCACCGACCTGCCGCTGACCGGGCGCGGCCGGCTCAAGTGCACCGCCGAACTGACCGTCGACGGCGCCCCGCACGCGTGGAGCGCCGGCGACGCCGCCGCCGTCCCCGACGTCACCGCGAAGGAAGCCGGCACCGAGACCGCGCCCAACGCCCAGCACGCCGTGCGCCAGGCCGCGGTCCTCGCCGACAACCTCGTGCGCTCCCTGCGCGGGCAGCCCCTCCAGACCTACGCCCACAAGTACGTCGGCTCGGTCGCCTCCCTCGGCTTCCACAAAGGGGTCGCACACGTCTACGGGCGCAAAGTCAAGGGCTATCCCGCCTGGTTCATGCACCGCGCCTACCACCTCAGCCGCGTGCCCACCTTCAACCGCAAGGCGCGCGTGCTGGCGGAATGGACTCTGTCGGGACTGTTCAAACGGGAGATCGTCTCCCTCGGATCATTCGAACATCCCCGCGCGGAGTTCGAACTGGCCGCCGGTGGAAAGCCTTCCGACCATCCGAAGAACGACCCGAAGGGGTCCAACTAGCCGGACCCAGGAACTCCACCGGCCACCGCGGCGTCTGACGGATGTCGGCCCGGAGGGCCACCCTGCAAGACTGATCACCGAGCCCGGGCGGGCCGCCACCCGTCCGCGAAGTCAATGCGAGGCTGTCCCAAGTGCTGCATGTCCCGGGTGCTGCAACAATGTGCGGCCACCGCCGCCCGGCCCCGAGAGCCCAGGCCGGGCCCCGGAGCCGGCCGACGACGACTACACGAGGCAAGGATTCGTGAACTTCACGCGCTGGAGCGCCCGGCTCCCCGGAACGCAGCGCCGCGCCGCCGCGCGGACCGACGCCACGACCACCGCGGACCGGCGGGGCGACGGCTCCGTCCCCGCGGCCCGAGCCGAGCGGCCCGCCGACGGGACGACGCCGGCCCCCGGCGTCCCGGCCGTCGACGACCTGTCCGTGCGCGCGGTCCTCGACCGCGTCCCGGCCCTGGTCGCCCTCGTCCACGGCCCCGACCACCGCCTCGCCCACGTCAACGACGCCTACAGCGCCGCCTTCGGTCCCCGCCCCGCCGGCGCCCCCGCCGCCGCTGCCCTGCCCGAGCTGAAGGAACTCGGCCTGCTCCCGCTGCTCGACCAGGTCCTGCGCAGCGGCCGGCCCCGCACCCTGAAGTCCCGCAAGGCCCCCGACGGCCGCTCCTACACCTTCACCTGCACCCCCGTCACCGAAGGTGACGGAGGCGGCCCCGGAGTGCTCGTCTTCGCCACCGACGTCACCGACCACGCCGAGGCCGCCGAACGTCTGCGCGCCAGCGAACGCCGCCAGCGCGAAACCGCCGTCACCCTCCAGCGCTCCCTGCTCCCGCAGGAGCTCGAGGCACCCGACGACCTGCGCGTCGCCGCCACCTACCACCCGGGCGGCACCGAGGCCGCCGTCGGCGGCGACTGGTACGACGTGATCACCCTCGGCGGCGGCCGCACCGCCCTCGTCATCGGCGACGTCATGGGCCGCGGTGTGCGCGCCGCCGCCGTCATGGGCCAGCTGCGCACCGCCGTGCGCGCCTACGCCCGCCTCGACCTGCCCCCGCACGAAGTGCTCCAGCTCCTCGACGGCCTGGCCACCGAGATCGACGCCAACCAGATCGCCACCTGCGTCTACGCCGTGCACGACCCCAACGAGGGCCGGCTGATGTACGCCTCCGCCGGGCATCTGCCGATCCTGGTGCGCGACGAGAGCGGCACCGTGCACCGCGCCGACGAACCCACCGGCCCGCCGCTCGGCACCGGCGGCTGGATGCACACCTCCGGCTCCATCCCGCTCACCCCCGGCTCCACCGCCGTCCTCTACACCGACGGCCTCGTCGAACGCCGGGACGAGGACCTCGACGAGGGCATCGCCGCCCTGGAGCGCGCCCTGGCCGGCGCCACCGGCACGCCCCAGGTCGTCTGCGACCGCCTGGTGCGCTCCGCCGGCGTCACCGCCGACCACGCCGACGACGTCGCCGTCCTGGTCCTCCAGCACCCCGCACGCACCGGACCCGACAGCGAACTGTTCCGCAACGCCGCCCTGGAACTGCTCGGCGGCATCGAGGCGGCCCCCCGCGCGCGTGCCTTCGCCTCCGGCGTCCTCACCAGCTGGCGCTTCCCGCCCGAGCTCCACGACCTCGGCGTGCTGGCCGCCAGCGAACTCGTCGCCAATTCCCTCCAGCACGGCACACCGCCGATGAAGCTGCGCCTGCGCCGCACCGACCGCCGGCTGATCGTCGAGGTCACCGACGGCGACGACCACCTGCCCCGGCGCCGCCGCGCCGAACCGGCCGACGAGTCCGGCCGGGGCATCGCCATCGTCGCGACCATCGCCTCCAACTGGGGGTGCAGACGCACCCCCGGCGGAGGCAAGGCGGTGTGGTGCGAGTTCGCCCTGCCGAAGACGTAGAGGGGCCCTGGCGGCAGACGCGCGCGCTCACGCGTCCGCGGTCACCGCGTCCGCCTGCGCGCCACCGCGCTGGACGACCCGGCTACGGGTCCGCCACGGCTGGTCCTGCACCTCGGTGAGCCGGCTCCCCAGCCGTATCGCCAGCACGCTGATCGCCAGCGAGAACAGCAGGAAGGTCACGATGTACGGCGCGTGCAGCGCGGCCCCCATGGGACCGCCCACCGCCGGACCGACGGCCAGAGCGAGCTGCTTGACCAGGGCGAACGCGGAGTTGTACTGCCCGGCCAGCCCGCTCGGCGCCAGATCGGCGACCAGCGGCGCCACCGTCGGCGACAGCATCGCCTCGCCCAGCCCGAACAGCGCGTACGTCGAGACGAAAGCAGCCGTCGCCATCTCCTGGCTGCCGTGCCCCAGCCCCGCGTACCCGGCCGCGAGCCACGCCACGGCCCAGACCAGTCCCACGGCCGCGATCACACGGGAGCGCCGGCGACGCTCGACGAACTTCAGCACGGCGAACTGCGCCACCACGATCATCGCGGTGTTCGCCGCCAGCGCCGTCCCCAGCGCGGACGTCGATATCCCGGCGGCCTCGACGCCGTAGGCGCTCAGACCGGACTCGAACTGTCCGTAGCAGGCGAAGAACAGCACAAAGCCCAGCACACACAGCTGCACCATGGCCCGATTGCCCAGCAGCCGCTTCCAGCCGCCCTTCGCCGAGGCGGGAGCGTCCTCGACCTTCGGCGCGTGCGGTATCCGCACCGTCGCCATCACCACGACCAGCAGCAGGAACACCGCCGCCTCGATCGCGAACAGCAGAGTGAACGACGACACGCGCGAGGTGTCCACCAGATGCCCGCCGATGAGCCCGCCGACGCCGAGCCCCAGGTTCTGCAGGAAGAACTGCATCGCGAACGCCCGCGACCGCGTCTCCGTGGTCGAGCAGTCCACGATCACCGTCGCCAGCGCCGGCTGCATGACGGCCTGCCCGGCCCCCAGCGCCGCCGCCGACAGCAGTACGGCGGCCGACGTGCTCGCCAGACCCAGGCTCAGCGCTCCGAGCGCGGCGGTGACCAGGGCGGCGAGCAGAACCGGCAGCGGGCCGCGCCGCACGATCGCCCGACCGGCGAACGGCAGCACGATCAGCGCGGCCACGGCAAACACAGCGAGAACCATCCCCGCCGTCAGGGCACCAAGGCCCCGCACCTGCGCCACATAGACGTACAGGTAAGGGACCGTGAAGCCGAGCCCGAACGCGCTGAGTGCGTTGCCCACGTGGATCCGGCGCATCGCTGCACCCTTCTCCCTGGTCACGTTCACCTCTCTCACTAGTTAGGAGTGAAGACTTCGAAGTTAAAGTTCGAAGCTAAAGAGTACATGTCGAAGGACTTCAAGGCAAAGGACGGTCGTGCCATACTGCGGCCATGGGCGACACCTCCGGCACGCTCGGCGCCGAGCCGACCATCGAAGAGCAGATCGCGGCCTACCAGCGCGAGTTCCAGGACCTCGACCCCCAGGTCGAGAAGATCGTCTCGGCGCTCTCCCGGCTCAACCGCCGCATGAACGTCGCCTACGGCAGGCAGACCGCCGAGCTCGGCATCAGCAACGCCGAGTGGGAGGTCCTCAAGGCCCTCGTCCTGTCCGGCGCCCCCTATCGCATGGGGCCCGGAGAGCTCGCCAAGCGACTCGGCCTCACACCGGCCGCCATGACCCATCGGATCGACCGCATGGTCGCCGAGGGGCTGGTCACCCGGGAGCGCGACGAGTCCAACCGCGTCCGCGTGATCGTGGAGCTCACCCCAGAGGGCCGGGAGAAGTGGCTGGAGGCGATGCGCCTCGCGTCGGTGTTCGAGGAGGAGCTCCTCCAGGACCTCACTCCGGCCGAGCGGACCGTCCTCGACGAGGTGCTGACCCGCCTGCTGCGCCGCGTCGAGCACGCCCAGCCGGACGCCGGCGGCCGGCTCACCGACCTCGACTAAAGAGGTTGACAGGGCGCGCTTGACAACCCCCTCCCCGATCCGTAGAGTTCTTCGGGTTGCCGCGGGGCCGTAACGGTTCTGCGACGGCACCTCCCGCCGCCTCGAGCGGCACCTCAAATCACCAGCACGATCTCCCAACGGGATTGATTTCGGCGTGCCCGAATTCAATTCGAATAGGGACTCGGCGGCCCGATTGGGAATCGCCGGAAGGATCCGCTAAGGTTTGAGACGTCGGAACGGCCCAACGGCCGGGAAGACAAACCCCGCTGACTGGGGGTCAGACGCCGAAAGGATCTGATAGAGTCGGAAACGCCGGAAAGGGAAACGCGAGAGCGAGAACCTGGAAAGCACC